>NZ_JBIVGX010000010.1:0-168950 GCF_044748905.1 Paenarthrobacter sp. NPDC089714 | reverse complement strand
AACAAACTTGGCACACTATTGAGTTCTCAAACAACAGACACTAACCAGCACCACCAGCAACCACACAGGCCACCAGATCGCTCCGGAGCAACTTTCCAAACTTACCCGCGCACTTCATCCGAGTCAAATCGGCAAGCTTGACTTGATTTTTCCTTGCGGTTTCTTGTCAGCTTGCGATCCCTGCTCGAGGAGCAGCGCGGGTATTAACTATACGCCTACTCTTCCCGGATCGCAAAACCGAGGGAGGGCCGCTCCCTCGGTGGCCGCGAAAACCCCGGAAACACAAGGAAGGAGGGCCCGGTCCCATGGAGACCGGGCCCTCCTGTCCGGCAAAGCCGACTAGTCAGCCAGCGTGAACCACGAGGCGCCGAGCGGCGGAAGTGTTACGGTCAGCGCGGCCGGCTGGCCATCCGTACCGGGCGAGACAGCCTTCAACGTCCCACTGTTCACCACACCGGAACCGCCATAGGCTTCGGCGTCGGTGTTGAGCACTTCCCTCCACTCCCCTGCCGACGGAACCCCCAGGATGTACCCCTCGTGCGGCCCGCCGGAGAAGTTCACGGCACAAACCAGCGCCTTGCCGTCACGGTCGTATCGCACGAAGGTCAGGACATTCCTGTCAGCGTCTCCACCATTGATCCATTGGAATCCGGCGGCGTCGTTGTCCTGGCTGTACAGGGCCGGGGTGTCCGCGTAGACGGCATTGATGTCCTTCACCAGCAACTGGAGTCCGCGGTGCGCAGGAATGTCGGCAAGGAACCAGTCCAGCCCGTGCTGCTCGGACCACTCTGCTTCCTGCCCGAATTCCGTGCCCATGAAGATGAGCTGCTTGCCGGGGTGGGCCCACTGGTATGCGAAGAAGGCGCGGAGGTTGGCCAGCTGCTGCCAGCGGTCGCCGGGCATCTTCCTGAGCATGGAGCCCTTGCCGTGCACAACCTCGTCATGGCTGATGGGCAGCAGGAAGTTTTCCGAGAACGCATACACCAGGGAGAACGTGATGGTTCCGTGGTGCCACTTGCGGTTGACCGGGTCTTCGGAAATGTACTTCAGGGTGTCGTGCATCCAACCCATGTTCCATTTGAGTCCGAACCCAAGTCCCCCGTGGCTGGTGGGAGCCGTGACTCCCGGGAAGGCCGTGGACTCTTCGGCGATGGTCACTGCACCGGGGTGCGTCTTGTAGACCGTGGCGTTGACTTCCTGCATGAAGGAGATCGCCTCGAGGTTTTCGCGGCCGCCAAACTTGTTGGGCCGCCACTGGCCTTCCTCGCGGGAGTAGTCCAGGTAGATCATGGACGCAACCGCATCCACCCGCAGCCCGTCGATGTGGAATTCGTCGAGCCAATAGAGGGCGTTGGCCACCAGGAAGTTGCGTACCTCGCGCCGGCCGAAGTCGAAGATCAACGTACCCCAGTCCGGGTGTTCCCCCAGTGCCGGGTCGGAGTGTTCGTACAGCGCCTCGCCATCGAATTGGGCCAGGGCCCACGAGTCCTTGGGGAAGTGCGCGGGGACCCAGTCCAAGAGCACGCCGATGCCCGCCTGGTGGAGTGAATCAACCAGGAACCGGAACTCGTCAGGGTGCCCGAACCTGGATGTCGGCGCGAAGTAGGACGTGACCTGGTAGCCCCAGGATCCGCCGAAGGGGTGCTCGGCCACGGGCATGAATTCCACGTGGGTGAAGCCAAGCCACTTCACGTATTCCACGAGTTCCTTGGCCAGTTCCTTGTAGCCAAGGCCGAGGCGCCAGGAGCCGAGGTGGACTTCGTAGACGCTCATGGGCGAGTTGTGCGGATCGCGCTGGGCACGCGCCGCCATCCATTCCGAGTCCTTGAAGCGGTAGCTGGAGTCAACTACCCGGGATGCTGTCAGTGGAGGCACCTCCGTGCCAAACGCCAGGGGGTCGGCCTTCTCCACCCAGTGGCCGGCGCGGGTCAGGATCTCGTATTTGTAGCACGCCCCTGCTACAACCCCGGGAATGAAGGCTTCCCAAACACCGGACGAACCCAAGGACCGGAGGGCATGGTTCCGGCCATCCCAGCCGTTGAAGTCGCCCTTGACCCGGACTGCCTGTGCGTTCGGCGCCCACACAGCAAAAGAAGCACCGGAGACGTCCCCCAGCGAGGTGCGGTAGTCCTGCAGGTGCGCGCCCAGGACGTCCCAAAGCCGCTCGTGCCGGCCCTCACCGATGAGGTGCAGGTCCACTTCACCCACCGTGGGCAGGTAGTGGTAAGGGTCATCAATGGTGACCGTTTCGGCGTCGTACACCACTTCCAAGCGGTAATCCGGCACGTGGCCGGCCTGAAGCGGTTCCAAAACCGCTACCCACACGCCATTGGATTCGTGCTCCATGGGCGTGCGACCGGTTTCCGTCACCACCGTCACGGACTTGGCTAGGTGCTTCACCGTGCGGATGGTTACGTGGCCATGATCGTCAAGGTGCGCGCCGAGCACGGAGTGCGGTGCATGGTAGGCACCGGCTGCCACACGGGCCAAGGTCTCGGGGTCCACCGGCATGGGGACCCGGGGCCGTTCGGTGCGTGCAGAGCCAGTCATGTCATTACCTTCCGCTGTAGCCGCGGCGTGCTTGCCGCGGCTCGTTTTGTCGAGGATGTGCCGTGCTGCGTTGACCGGAATGGACAGCCAGTCCGGCCGGTTCCGCAGCTCGTAAACCACCTCGTATAAGGCCTTGTCCAGCCACAATGCCACAAAGAGCGGCGAGCCGCGGTCCACGGTTCCGGGGTTGACTTCGGCATAACCGGCAAGGAACGCTTCAGCGCAGTCCTCCACCCAGGATCCGGACACCGTGGCCTCCGCATTTTCACGGACGGCGGCACCCGCGGCGTAGTCAAAGGAACGGAGCATTCCCACCACATCGCGCAGCGGCAGGTCCGGAGTGTTACGTTCCTCGATGGTGCGAAGGGGCTCGCCCTCGAAGTCGAGGATGGCCCACCTGCCCGGCTCTCCCTCGGCGGCTGGAACCCAAAGGATCTGGCCGAGATGAAGGTCGCCGTGGACGCGCTGCAACTGGCCAACGGCACCGGCATCCAAGGCGGACAGCAACTCATCAAGGTTCTGGTCGTAAGGCCCGACGGCGGCAGCCGCCTCAGCCCACGACTGGCGGACCCGCTGGGCGAGCGTTGCGACAATGTGGGCTCCCTGGCCGCTGCCGTCGATCGCACCGAAGGTTTCCGAGAGACGCGCATGGACTGTTGCCGTGGCAGCACCCAGCCCGCGCGCTTCAGCCGTGAAGTCGGTTCCGGAGGCAGCAGCCTCAACCGCCAAACGCCACGCGTCCTGGCCACCGTGCAGGAACTCGTGGGCAACGGTGAGCTCACCCGTTGATGGATTTCCCGCCGAGTCCCAGGAGCCGGTGATCCAACCGAGCGTGGCGGGCACCTCGCTCGTACCAGCCGCGGTGAGGGCCGCACCCAGCTCGATTTCCGGGTTCTTCCCGGCCGCCAACACACGGAAGATCTTCACGATCGCCGACGATCCGCCGTCGTCCACTATGACGGAAGTGTTGGACTGCTCGCTGGAGAGGACCTTCACGGAGGTGGGGCGCCCAGGCAAGGCAACCCGTCCCCGCGCGAGGTGACCGCGGACGGCGCCGTCCCCTGCCGCGCCGCCTTCGCGCATGAGTTCAAGCCACGACCCAATGAAGGCGTCGTCGAAGACGGCATCGTAGACCAGTTGCAGGCCATGCTCCGGGTCCGTTACCTCGCCAAGCAGGGCGGCCGGCGCCTCGGCCAAGGGCTGGCTGCGGAAGCTCAAGGGGACCTGCACCACGTCGGTCCGGGGACCGCCGTCGGACGTCCGGTATGTCACTCCGAGCAGCAGGACCTCCGAGGCCGGCCTCCCTCCCGGATCCGGGAGGTGGAAGCCTCCGACGCGCTCCAGCGCAAAGTCGGGATTCTTCACCGGGAACCAGCGTTTGGTGGGCAGCCAGTTCCGGAGAAGGCTTTCAATGGCGGGGTTAAGTGTTCCCTTGCTCATCTCATCCTTTGGTCGACACCACGGGAATCGCCTGCGTAAAGGGCGACGATGGGTTGGAAGACGCAGAGCGCAGCCGCAACCAGTAGAAGTTGTGGCTTCCCAACATGACATTGAGTTGGCCGTTATCGCCCACGGCGGGGAAGGGCTGACCGCCGAAAATGTCCCGGAATCCCCTGCCAACAAACTCAGGCAGGTCCAGGGAGGCGGCCACTGGATGTTGTGAAAGGTTGAAGACGCACAGGATGGTTTCTGCGGTTTCGCCTTCGGCATTGCCCGGCGGAAGTTCCCGGACATACGCAAGAACCACCTCGTGGTCGGCCTCGATGTGGCGGAAGTTGCCCAGGCCGAACGCGGGGTGGTTCTTGCGGACGCTGAGGATTTGCCGGGTCCACCGGAGCAGCGAACCGGAGTGCGCGGCCTGCGCCTCCACGTTCGCCATCCCGAAGTTGTACACGAGCGACTGGATCACGGGGAGGAAGAGCTTGCCGGGATCCGCACTGGAGAAACCTGCGTTGCGGTCCGGATTCCATTGCATCGGAGTGCGCACGGCATCCCGGTCGTCCAGCCAGATGTTGTCACCCATCCCGATCTCGTCCCCGTAGTACAGGAACGGGCTTCCGGGAAGGGACAACAGCAGGGCGTTGATGAGTTCGATCTCGGACCGTGAGTTGTCCAGCAGCGGTGCCAGCCGCCGTCGGATGCCGATGTTCGCCCGCATGCGGGGGTCGGGAGCGTACCAGCCGAGCATCGCCGCACGTTCGTCCGCAGGCACCATCTCCAGGGTCAGCTCGTCATGGTTGCGCAGGAACGTTCCCCACTGGGCACCCCGGGGGATGCCAGGTGTATCGCGCAGCGTTTCGATGATCGGCGCAGCCTTCTGGTCCCTCAACGCGTAGTACAGGCGGGGCATGATGGGGAAGTGGAAGGCCATGTGGCACTCCGGCGCATCCTCGGTCCCGAAGTATTCCACTACCTCGTGCGGCGGCTGGTTCGCTTCGGCGATGATCACCCGGCCCGGGTAGCTCGCGTCCACCATCCTGCGCAGCCCTTGGAGGAACTCGTGGGTCTTGGGGAGGTTTTCGCAGTTGGTGCCGTCTTCCTCGAACAGGTATGGAACGGCGTCGGCCCGGAAACCGTCGATGCCCTGATCCAGCCAGAACCGGATGACGTCGTGCAGGGCCTCCACCACGGCGGGGTTCTCGAAGTTCAGGTCAGGTTGGTGGCTGAAGAAGCGGTGCCAGAAGAACTGGCGCCGGATGGGATCGAAGGTCCAGTTGGATTCCTCCGTGTCCACGAAGATGATGCGTGCGTCCTGGTACTTCTCGTCCGTATCGCTCCAGACGTAGAAATCGCCGTAGGGTCCCGTGGGATCTTTCCGTGATTCCTGGAACCACGGGTGCTGGTCCGAGGTGTGGTTCAACGGGAGGTCGATGATCACGCGCACGCCGCGCGCGTGGGCTTCTGCCACGAGCCGCTTGAAGTCGCTGATGGTGCCGAACTCGTCCAGCACCGAGGTGTAGTCGGCAATGTCGTAACCGCCATCACGCAAGGGCGAATGGAAAAACGGCGGCAGCCAGAGGCAGTCAACGCCCAACCACTGGAGGTAGTCCAGTTTGTCGATCAGGCCTTGGAAGTCTCCCGAACCGTCGCCGTTCGCATCCGCAAAGGCCCGGACCAGTACTTCGTAGAACACAGCCTTGCGGTACCAGTGGGGATCATGCTGGAGACCGGGAGCGTTCAGCTCGAAGGTGTTCTTCGGAGTGAAGTACTGGCTCGGGTTTTGCGGAGAGAAACTCACTTAAGGCTGCCTCCGGATGCTGAGCACATGGGCCGGCTCAACGTGGGCGTCCAGGCGGACGTAATTGTGCTCGCCCCACGCCCAGCTCTGGCCGCTGATGAGGTCGTCAACCCAGTAGCGGCCATTCTCATCCAGGTCCGCAGGGTCCAGGTGCAACGCTGAGAGGTCCAGGGACACTGTGCTCTCACGGGCGCTGTGCGGATCCACGTTGACCACGATGATCAGTGTGTCCTTGGTGCCGTCGGGGAGGGTCTTGTGCTTGGAGTACACGATCGTGGCGTCATCCGTACTCCGGTGCAGGGTCAGGTTCTGCAGGTCCCCCAGTGCCGGGTGGTCCTTGCGGATGGTGTTCAGCCGCGTGATGTAGGGAGCCAAGGTGCGTCCCGACTCGGCAGCGCCGTCCCAATCCCTGGCCTTGTACTCGAACTTCTCGTTGTCGATGTACTCCTCGGCGCCCGGCCGGGCCACGTGCTCATACAACTCGTAGCCTGCATACACGCCCCAGAGCGGGCTGGCGGTCGAAGCGAGGGCGGCACGGACCTTGAAGGCCGCAGGTCCGCCGAATTGCAGGTACTCCGTGAGGATGTCCGGCGTGTTCACGAAGAAGTTCGGCCGGAAGAAAGCCGCACTCTCGTGGCTGACTTCGTGGAAGTACTCCTCCAGTTCGGTCTTGGTATTGCGCCACGTGAAGTAGGTGTAGGACTGCTGGAAGCCTGCGCGGCCAAGCGCATGCATCATCGCGGGGCGGGTGAAGGCCTCGGCAAGGAAAACCACCTCGGGGTTCTTCTTGTTGATCTTCCCGATCAGCCATTCCCAGAACCACACCGGCTTGGTGTGCGGATTATCCACGCGGAAAACCTTCACGCCGTGGCTGATCCACAGCTGCACCACCCGCAGGATTTCCTTGGAAATTCCCGCAGGATCGTTATCGAAATTCAGCGGGTAAATGTCCTGGTACTTCTTGGGCGGGTTTTCCGCATAAGCGATGGTGCCATCCACGCGGGTGGTGAACCACTCCGGGTTGGAGGTGACCCAGGGATGGTCAGGGGCTGCCTGCAGCGCAAGGTCCATGGCCACTTCCAAGCCCAGGTCATTGGCCCTGGCCACGAAAGCGTCAAAGTCCTCGAAGGTTCCCAGCTCCGGATGGATGGCGTCGTGGCCTCCGTCCTTGGAACCGATGGCCCACGGCGAGCCGGGATCCTGCGGTCCCGGGGTCAGCGTGTTGTTGCGGCCCTTGCGGTGCTGGAATCCGATCGGGTGGATCGGAGGCATGTAGATGACATCGAAACCCATCTCCGCAACGGCATCCAGGCGCTTGGCTGCAGTGCGGAAGGTGCCTGATGTCCACACCCCCGTGGCGTGGTCCAGGACGGCGCCTTCGGAGCGCGGAAAGAACTCATACCAGGCGGCACGGCCGGCGAGGTCCCGTTCAACCTTCAGCGGGAACCGCTCGGAGACGGTTACCAGCTCACGGATCGGGACACGCCCGACGGCGGCCAGCACCTCTGCGCTGAAACCGGCAGCAAGCCGCTCTTCGGCAGATTTGGTGGTGTCGGCCAGCGCCACTGAAGCTGCGCGGAAGGTGCGCTTGTCAGCTGCGCTGCGGCCGGCGTCGTCATCTGCTGCCCCGGCCAGGAGCACGGCACCTTCGGCGAGCATCAACTCAACGTCGATTCCTGCGGCCACCTTCACTTCGGCGTTGTGGTGCCACGTACCGTAACGGTCGTGCCAGGCCTCGATGACGAAGGTCCAAGGCCCCGCCGCCGTGGGCGTCAGCAGGCCTTCCCAGCGGTCACGGCCCTTCCACTGTTCCTGTTGGGACGGTTCCAGACGCACCCGCTGGCGTTCCTTGCCGCGCGGATCCAGGAGAACTGCCGAGACGCCCAGCTGGTCGTGTCCTTCGCGGAACACCGTGGCGGCCACCTGGATGTCCTCGCCGGGGAGGGCTTTGGCCGGGAAGCGGCCACCCTCAACCACTGGCTGGACGGCTGTGATGGGGAACCGGCCGAAACGAAGTCCGTCGGTGATGTCCGTTTTGGTCTTGGATTTCAGAGCGGTGCTGGTTCGCTGGATATTCGTCACAAGCACGACGTTAGCGACAAAAATCACAGAATGCTAAGCACACGACCTTTCTTCTCGACGCAAGATGTCTTTTACCTAAAAGAAACCCAAAGCGGTTCCGGCTGCCATGTGAGTCGGTTAGTGTGGCGCTCGTGAAGGCAATTCGAAGGTTTACAGTCCGTACCGTCCTCCCCGAGTCCATCCGGCCTTTGGCCCGTCTGGCTACCAATCTGCGCTGGTCCTGGCACCGGCCCACCAGGGAGCTTTTTGCGAGCCTCAACCCGGCTCTCTGGGAGTCCGCGCAGCACGACCCCATCGCGCTGCTTGGATCGATCAGCCGCGAGCAACTGCAGGAGCTGGCCACCAACGGCGACGTTGTGAACCGTGTGCAGGAAGCCGCCGCCGACCTGGACCGCTACCTGAGCGAACCGCGCTGGTACCAGGGCCTGGGCGAGGACGCGCCAAAGTGCATCGCCTATTTCTCGCCCGAATTCGGTATCACCGAGGTACTCCCCCAGTACTCCGGCGGGCTCGGCATCCTCGCCGGCGACCACCTCAAGGCCGCGTCCGACCTCGGCGTGCCGCTCATCGGCGTCGGCCTGCTCTACCAGGCCGGCTACTTCAAACAGTCGCTTTCCCGTGATGCCTGGCAGCAGGAAACCTACCCCGTCCTCGACCCCGACGGCCTGCCCCTGACCTTGCTCCGCCACCCCGCCAAGGATGGCGTACCCGGCAAACCGGTCCAGATTTCCCTACCGCTGCCCAACGGCCGGGAACTCCACGCGCACGTGTGGCGTGCCGACGTTGGGCGGGTTCCGCTGCTGCTGCTCGACTCCAACGTGCCCTCCAACGACGAAGCCGCCCGCGGCATCACCGACCGCCTGTACGGCGGTGGCGGCGACCACCGGCTCCAGCAGGAACTCCTGCTCGGCATGGGCGGCGTCAAGGCCCTGCGCGTCTACCAGGAGCTCACCGGCACCCCCGCACCCGAGGTCTTCCACACCAACGAAGGCCACGCAGGATTCCTTGGCATCGAACGCATCCAGGAAGCCATGGCGGACGCCAACGATCCCCTCACGTGGGAAGAAGCCTTGGCCGCAGGCCGTGCCTCCACCGTGTTCACCACGCACACTCCCGTTCCCGCCGGCATTGACCGCTTCGAGGCAGTGCAGATCAAGCACTTCTTCGAGGCCGGGCTTGCGCCCGATGTGCCCGTGGACCGGATCCTGGAGCTGGGCCGCGAGAATTACGACGGCGGCAACCCTTCCGTTTTCAACATGGCGGTGATGGGGTTGCGCCTGGCGCAGCGCGCAAACGGCGTGGCCAAGCTCCACGGCGTGGTGTCGCGCGAAATGTTCTCCGGCCTCTGGCCGGGATTCGACCACTCTGAGGTACCCATCACCTCGGTGACCAACGGCGTGCACGTGCCCACGTGGGTCGACCCGCGGATCTCGTCCCTGGCCCGTCACCAGTTCGGTGCCGAAGCCGAAGCCCTGGGCCGCTGGGACCTGGCTTACAACGTCAGCGACGAGGACGTGTGGGCGCTCCGCCGCGAACTCCGTGTCCAGCTCATCGAGGACGTGCGTCGACGCCTGCGCGCCTCATGGAAGAAGCGTGGCGCCGCTGACGCCGAGCTTGGCTGGACCGAAAAGGTGCTGGACCCTGACGTACTGACCATCGGCTTCGCCCGTCGCGTCCCCACCTACAAGCGGCTCACCCTGATGCTCCGCGACCCCGCCCGCCTTAAGGCCCTGCTGCTGGACCCGAAGCATCCCATCCAGCTGGTCATCGCCGGTAAGTCCCACCCCGCGGACGACGCCGGCAAGAAGATGATCCAGGACCTGGTGCGCTTCACCGACGACCCCGAGGTGCGCCACCGGATCGTGTTCCTGCCCAACTACGACATTGCCATGGCACGCACCCTGTTCCCCGGGTGCGACGTCTGGCTCAACAACCCGCTGCGCCCGCTCGAGGCTTGCGGCACATCCGGCATGAAGGCCGCCATCAACGGCTCGCTCAACCTGTCCGTCCTGGACGGCTGGTGGGACGAAATGTACGACGGCGAGAACGGCTGGGCCATCCCCACCGCCAACAATGGGGCATCCGCCGACGAACGCGACGACATCGAAGCAGCAGCGCTTTACGAACTGCTCGAAAACCAGGTGGCACCGCGCTTCTACGGCACCACCGTCTCCCAGGGTGCCGGAGCCGCGGGTCCTTCCGAATCCAGCACGGAGAAGGTCCCCACGCACTGGGTGTCCATGATCAAGCACACCCTGGCGCACCTCGGCCCGGCCGTGTCCGCCGAACGCATGCTGCACGACTACGTCAACCTGCTGTACTGCCCGGCTGCCGTTTCGGGACGCCGCGCCAGCGCCGACTCGCACAAGGAAGCCAAGGAACTCGCCGCCTGGACATCCAAGGTGCGCGGCGCCTGGCCCGGCGTAGTGGTGGAACACGTGGACTCGGTCGGTTTGTCCGAGGAGCCCCAGGTGGGTGACAGCCTTCAGGTCAACGCCTACGTGGCGCTCAATGACCTGTCACCGGAAGACGTCTCCGTTGAGGTAGCCTTTGGCCGCGCCGAGGAAAGCGACGAACTCGACGACGTGGTTGTGGCCGAACTGGACGCCAAGGAGGACCTCGGCAACGGGCGGCACCTGTTCCACGGCTCCCTGGTCATCAACCGGTCCGGCTCCTTTGGCTACACCGTCCGCGTGTTCCCGAAGCACTCCGCGCTGGCATCGAAAGCTGAACTTGGGTTGATCGCGAACGCGTAGCAAAAACTTTCCTGGCCCGCTGTTCCGTTGTTGCGCAACCACGGAACAGCGGGCCAGCGACGTTAATGCCGTGTTGGTGCCTTGACCATGGTTGAGATACTCTCCCAGGCGCCCGTTTCGTTATTGAGAATCATGGATTCCGGGCCGGATCCCTGTACCTCCCTCAGACCGTACTGGTAGCCCGTGATGGCATATTCGCTATGGCTACCATCCTTCGACACCTGGGGCAGCATGAGGGCGACGTATTCCTTGCCAACCTCCACATCAATATCGTCCGTGATCTTCGCTTGGACATACTTTGAGTCAGTCGGCTTCTGGCCACCATTGAGTTGCAGAATCTTGTCTTGTTGTTCTTTGTTGAGGCTGTTCCAATATTCGTCGTAGGTGACCGTCCCACCAACGCGCGAGTATACGAGCTGGGCGCCCGGATTCAGTTCTCCTTTGTAGACTTCCCGAATGGTCATTTTCCCGAAGGTCTGCGGGAAAACGGGTTGCTCTGACATCGGGCTGGAGGTACGGCCCCCCTCGATCGACTCTATTTGCACCCTGGCAACCAAGGGGTACTTGTTGAACCCGTAGAGGGGGTCCTTCGGGTCCCACAGGAAGTCCACATCAGTTCCCGCATGCTGTATCTGTTGCCGCGGGATGCCTGCATAGGCATCGGCGGAGCTGTGTACTAATGATTCTGATGCCTGCTGACCGGAGCCAGAGCGCTGCTCAGAATCAGGGTTTGGCGCGCAGGACGGTACGCCGGCCAGGATCGTCGCGACTAAGAGAAGAAGCGAAATTTTGTGCGATTTCGACATGATATGTTCTCCCAATCTCTAATACAGAATATTGACTGCGTCGTTGTCGACTACAGTGACCTTCTGAACTACTCTTCCAGAAGCCGTTTGGCACATAATGCTGAAGGGATTTCCATTGTAATGAGCCAAACCAAATGCGTGTCCCATTTCATGAATGGTTGTCCCCAGCGCCATATTGTTGCTGATTCCGGGCGAACTATATACGTCATTATTGATGTGAATCTCCGCATAGGTCCAATTAGATGATGAGGGGTTGACGACCCCACCGGTGCTTGAGAAAAATGATGTCCAGGCTAGGACGTTCCCAGTACCGCCAAAGTACGCATCGTTGTGTTGATGAAAATCGAGCTTGGACCCCACGTTGCTACTGGTGAAGCTAATGTAGACGGGGTTGTCCCAACCCGGGTACATCCAGTTGTTCGCAGCACTCGTGATGTATGACTGCCAGTTGCCTACACCCGAGGAATAGTTTAACCAGGCCGTTACGTTGCCGACTCCCGTTGTATACCTGTAGCCAAAAGTCGGAGTGGCAGCATTGGCACTACCAACCGGCAGCAGTGCCAGGAGCAGGGCGATCATGCCCACCGACAAGGTCCTTCGAGTCTTCTTAAGAAAACCCTTGCTGTACAAATACCTCCATCGACCCACACCACGATAAGACGCGGAACTGGACTCCCTGACCTCCACATCGAGACGCGACCGCAGACAGACAGGATCGAGAATAGAGGATGCGCGTTTATGCATCACCTGGTCCCCCTCAGTGATAGTCGAAACTTCCTTTAACTGAACAGCACTTTGTCAAGAAACTAAATGCATGTCGCTACTTCCTCCCCTTCACTAGAAGCAGGGAAAGATGCTTGGGGATGCGACATATCAAATAATACGAGGCGGGGGCGCACCAACAGATTACTGCGGAGATACCGCTCTGTCACTGGTTATGCACAAAAAAATCTCAAGAAGCATAGAGAAAGTATCGATATGTAGAAACAAATGGAATAACTAAAGAAATATTCGATTTGTGCCGTCACGAATGCCGAGCTAGCGCCACTTAAGCCCTCAGGACGCCAAGACATCACGGCCCTGGCCTGGCCGGTCAGGAGGGGATGAACGAGCCCACTGCTGGCCGAACAAACTGGTATTTCGACGTAGCAGCCCCATCAAGGCGCGACAGAGGACGAGTTAGTCTCTAACTTTTCACCGACCGAAGAATCGAGCCTCACCCAAGTCCCGGCAACCCATTAGGACCTTCGCGAGTAAACCTGCAATTAATGCCGACAGCAAACTAAAGCCGGATCCAAACTGCAAAAGCCAACGGACCGATCCTCGGCCTCCCTGCCTCACCGCACGCTTTCAGCACCAGTATGGCGGATGCTTAGTGCTGGAAGACTGCGATGACTGCGAGGTCACGGCCCGCGTATCGCTCGGCGTCCTGGAGGATTTCGCAGACCACGGCGAAGGAGCGGTCTGTACGGTAGGCGGCCGGGACCTGCCAGATCATGGTCACGGGGGCGTCTCCGTCGTCGGAGAGCGAGTCGGCGAAGTCGTGGAGCGAATCGTTCAGGGCGTCCAGGTTCACGCCGTAGTACTCGGGGAAATCAAGGACCTGGCCGAAGACCTCAAGGACCGCCTGCTTGTTTGCGGCAGGCGGAACCAGGATGGTCCGGCGTCCCGCGTCTGAGACCTGTTCCTGCAGTTCTTCAAGCGTCCAGGTGTCTGCTGAGTAGATCTTCATGGGCTCCTACTTGTCCTCGACGATGAACTTGAATGATTCATAGTGGTCCGGGGTGTAATACTTGGCCCCGTCCTTGCCTGCGATGATCCGGCGGGCGCCACGGTCCGATTCCCCGGGCGTCGCAACCGTGTACTCCTGATAGAAACCGCTGGACTTCTTGGGAAGGAGTCCTTCGAAGTTGCCGAAGTTCACGCCATCCCGGTCATACGGATACGGCCCGCCCTTCACTATCAGCGCGAGAGTCTGCCGCGCTTCCTTGGGCAACTGCGAAGCGTTGACAGCAGGGAGCCCGGAAGGATTCACCGGTGCGCTGGCGGCGGCAGGAGGCGCCGGCGTCGTGGTTTCTGTGCCGTTGGGTGCCGTGGCCTGCTGGCCGCTCACCATCGCGACCACCAGCACGACGGCGGCAATCACCAAAGCTGCGAATGCAGCCAGTTTGCTCCGCTTCATGTGGGGGACTTCCTTGGGTGCCGATCGGCCGCTCAGGTGCGGTAGATGTTGATGGTGTTGGCTTGCAGGATATCCCGCTCGCCGGACGCCACCAGCGCACCCTTGCGGTGATCGTGCAACACGGAGGTGGTGAACCGGAGCTCGAACATGCGTTTGCCGATTCCGGTTTCGCTGAGGATCTCCGGAAGCACCATCTTGACGTCCTGGTTGCTCCCGTTCACCGCGATCAAACCGCGGACGGTGCTGGTCTCGTTCCCCATGAGGAGTTGGACGGAACGGACGTTGGGATCGTTCCACCGGGCAGGGGTCATCCGCTTGCCCTTATCGTCGAACCATTGCAGGCTGGCGTCGTTGGCTGTGGCGGGGAAGCTTTCAGGCTGCTGCCGAAGGAACCACCTCCGGAGCCGGACCAGTTCCCGGGTGGTTTGGAACATCGCGTTTGCCTCGTGGGTGCGGCTCCAGTCCAGCCAGGCAGTGGGGTTGTCCTGGCAGTAGGCGTTGTTGTTGCCCTGCTGGGTACGGCCCAGTTCATCGCCGGCGGTGATCATGGGTACGCCGATGGAGAGCAGCAGGGTGGCCATGAGGTTGCGGATGGACAGCGCGCGGGCGGCAACGATCGACTCGTTCTCGCTCCGTCCTTCGAAGCCATGGTTGTAGCTGCGGTTGTCCCCGTGTCCGTCACGGTTTTGCTCGCCGTTGGCCTCGTTGTGCTTCCGGTCGTAGCTCACCAGGTCAGTGAGGGTGAAGCCATCATGCGCGGTGACAAAGTTGACCGACGCCAAACGTGACCTGCCCGAGGGAGCGAAGAAGCCCTCGGAACCCGCCATGATCTCAGCCAGGGCGGCGACGGAACTTCCCTGTCCGCCGGCCTCGATCGACGCGCGATCGGACAACCAGAACTGCCGGACACCGTCGCGGAAGTGATCGTTCCAGTCGGACCAGCCCTGCGGGAAACGGCCCGTCTGCCAGCCGCCATAGCCAACATCCCATGGCTCCGCGATCAGCTTCACGTCGGAAAGCACGGGATCCTCGGCAAGAGCCCGGAGAAACGGGTGCCGGGGGTCGAACTGGTTGCCGGCGTCGCGGCAAAGCGTGACTGCAAGGTCGAAGCGGAAGCCGTCCACATGGAATGCCTCCACCCAGTAGCGCAAGGAGTCCACGGCCAGCTGCACCACCACGGGATCACTGAAGTCCATGGTGTTTCCACAACCGGTGGTGTCCAGGTACCGTCCGTGGGCATCGTGGCGGTAATAGCGCTTCTCCGCCAGGCCACGGAAGCTGATGACGGGTCCGTCGGGTCCGGCCTCTGCCGTGTGGTTGTACACGACGTCCAGGATGACCTCGATGCCGGCGGCGTGGAGCAGCTTGACCATGCCCTTGAGCTCGTCCTGCACCGCGTGCGGGCCGGCGTTCCGGGCTGCCTCAGTGGCGTAGTCCGCATGCGGTGCAAAGAACGCAGCGCTGTTGTAGCCCCAGTAGTTGGTGAGCCCCAGGTCCTGCAGGTGTGCCTCGTCCAGGTGGAAATGGATGGGCAGCAACTGGACGGCGGTGATGCCGAGCTCGGTCAGGTGCTGGATCATCACCGGGTGCGCCATGCCCGCGTAGGTACCCCGGAGGTGTTCCGGGATGTCCGGGTGCAGCATGCTCTGGCCGCGGACGTGGGCTTCGTAGATCACCGATGTCCGCATCGGAGTGCGCGGGGCGGCATCATCGCCCCAATCGAAATCGGTGGCCATGTGCACGCTGGTCAGGAACTCGCCCCGCTGGTCCACGGCGCGGCCGTAGGGATCGAGCAGCAGCGACTGCTCGCCGTCGTCGTCGAAATCCAGCGACGGGACGGACAACGGCAGTCCACCCTCCGACGGCGCCGCGCGGAAACCGTACCGCGTTCCTGGAGGCATGCCGCTCACCAGGCCAAAGTGCACGCCGTCCTCGGTGTTGGGGAGGGTGTGCACGCGCCAGCCATCGCCGGGCGCCTGGTAGGCAATCTCCACGCGCTCCAGGTCCGGCGCAAAGACCGCAACGTTGACGTGGGAGTCGGTGAATGCAGCAAGTGGCCCGGGCTGCGGGGTGCTCAGTCCGAGGGGCGTGGGACGCGAGGCGTCCAGCGTGGCTGCTGTGTCCAAGATAGGCATAACCATTGCTTGCAAGTTTAGTTCCACGCCAAGTATGTGCCTCTTTGGGGGTCCATGTGACGACACACACGGCGTTTTCCTTGACCGGCTTGCCATACTGAAAACGGACAGAACTGGAGGTTCCCATGGTGCGTGTGGCACTTGCCCAAGTCATTACCGGACGGGATGTTGCCGACAACCTGCGGCTCCTTGGGGAGTACGCGCGGCGTGCGAAGGATGGCGGTGCCCAGTTGGTGGTCTTCCCCGAGGCCATGATGCGCGCTTTCGGGAACTCCCTGCTGGATATCGCCGAACCGCTCGACGGTCCGTGGGCCACCCGTGTCCGCGAAATCGCTGCTGAACTCGATCTGGTGATCGTGGCCGGCATGTTTACGCCCGGCACCGATTCGGAATCCGGCAAGCCCCGCGTTCGAAACACCTTGCTGGCCACAGGCCCGGGCGTCGAAGCGAGCTACGACAAGATCCACCTTTTCGATGCGTTCGGATTCGCGGAGTCGGACACCGTTGAAGCGGGTACAGACCCTGTGACATTCGACGCCGGTGGTCTCACCTTTGGCTTGGCCACCTGCTACGACGTCCGTTTCCCGGCCTTGTTCACGGCCAACGCCCAACGCGGCGCCGTAGTGAACATCGTTTCCGCCTCCTGGGGATCAGGACCGGGGAAGGCCGAGCAGTGGCAACTCCTGGCCAGGGCACGGGCCGTGGACACCACCACGTTCGTCCTGGCCTGTGGCCAAGGCGATCCGGCCACCCAGGGGATCGAAACGAAAGGTTCCGCACCCACGGGCGTGGGGTACTCCGCCGTCGTGAGTCCATTCGGCCAGGTGCTGGAAGCCCTGGAAGGCGAGCCGGGCCTGCTCTTCGCAGACCTCGATCCCGCGGTGGTGGATGAAGCCCGTCAGAAGCTCCCGGTCCTGGCCAACCGCCGCGACTTCTAGCCCCTCCCCCGACGCTCTCTCACCGAACCGCCCCCTGGGCCGAACGCTCTCTCACCGAACCGCCCCCTGGGCCGGACCCTCTCTCACCAGCCACTGCGGCCGAGATAAAGGTGAGAGAGCGTTCGCCAAAAAGCGCCCAACGGTGAGAGAGCGTTCGCCAAAAAACACCCAAAGGTGAGAGAGGGATACGCGAAAGGCGCCGCAAGGGCCACCGGAAGCGTGCGTCAAAGCGACGAAGTGGGCCCACGCCGTCAGGGTTCCCTGGCCGAGCTTGCGAGGCTAGGGGGACGGTGGGGAGGTGCACGCGGAGGATGGCGCTTGCGGCGCCTTACTGACGGATTACGAAGCGCGCTGGCGCGAGACTTCGTACAGCGAGATACCGACGGCCATGGATGCATTGAGCGACTCCATGGCGGAGTCGATCGGAATCGAGACGATCTGGTCGCAGTTTTCGCGGACAAGGCGGCTGAGGCCCTTGCCCTCGGAGCCCACCACGATGCACACCGGCTCGGTGGCCACGGTGAGGTCCGGCAGCGATACGTCGCCGTCACCATCGAGGCCCAGGACGTAGATGCCCATGTTCTTGAACTGCTTGAGGGCGTTGTTCAGGTTGGAAGCACGTGCCACGGGAACGCGGACAGCCGCGCCGGCGCTGGTCTTCCAGGCTGACGCCGTGACACCCACCGAGCGGCGCTCCGGAACGATCACGCCATGGCCGCTGAACGCTGAAACGGAACGGATGATGGCACCCAGGTTGCGGGGGTCGGTGATACCGTCGAGGGCCACGAAGAGGGGGGCATTCGCGATGTGCCCCTTCTTCCACTTGGCAATCGTTTCCTCGGCGAGCTCGTAAGCGTCCCCGTACTCGTAAGGCGGGATCTGCAGGACAAGGCCCTGGTGGACGGCGTCCTCGGTCATGCGGTCCAACTCGGGCTTGCCGGCTTCGAGCAGCGGGATGCCGCGTTCGGCTGCGAGCTTGAGCGATTCCTTGACGCGGTCATCCATTTCGATGCGGATGGCCACGTGCAGCGCCTTCGCGGGAATGCCGGCGCGCAGGGCCTCGACCACGGAGTTGCGGCCCGTGACAAGTTCCTCGGTGGCACGTCCCTTGGGACCGGTGCTCCGGCGGGTGCCCGCAGAACGGTTGGTGGCACCGCGCTTGGCGGCCGAACGCTCGGCCAACTGCTTGTTTTTGTGGGCCTTGTGGTAGACACGGTCCTCCGCCTTGGGCGTGGGGCCCTTGCCTTCGAGCGCCTTGCGGCCGTGGCCACCGGTTCCGATGGTGGGGCCCTTCTTCTTCTTGACCGACCGGTTACCGTTGTTGGCCATGGGATTCCATCCTTGATGTTGTAATGAGTCTGGAATCAAGTCTACTGACCCAGTGCAATTCGGCGGACGTGCCCGGTTGTCAGTCGCGTTTCAGGCTCCAGGTAGCACCATCCGAACCATCTTCGACCACGATGCCCGCCGCGGCGAGCGTATCGCGAATGGCGTCGGACGCCGCCCAGTCCTTCGCGGCACGAGCTGCGGCGCGGGCTTCGAGTTGTGCCTCCACCAGCACGTCGAGCGCTGCATGTTCGCGGCCTTGCACTGCCTCGGGACGCTTGACTGCGTCCAGGCCAAGGACATTTGTTATGTCTATAACGGCCGACCTCGCAGCATGGGCCGTCACGTCATCACCGCTCATTAGTGCAGAATTTCCGGCACGGACAATTTGGTGCAGGGCACCAAGTGCTTTGGGCACATTTAGGTCATCGTCCATGGCAGCTTGGAATTCTTCCACCAGCCCGGACACGGGAGACCAATTAGCTCTGACCAAGCCAAAATCGCCCAATCGGATGGCTGCCTTATGCAAGAAACCGTCAATGCGTTCGACGGCGGCAGCGGCTTCCTGCAGCGAGGTGGGGCGGTAATCCAACACCGAGCGGTAGTGGGCTTGTCCCAGGTAGTAGCGGACGACGCGCGGTGAAGCGAGTTCCAGCATCTCGGCCGGGCTGACGGTGTTCCCGATGGACTTGGACATCTTTTCGCCCTCGTAGGTGACCATGCCGTTGTGCATCCAGAAATTCGCGAACTCGTCCCCGGCGGCCTGTGACTGGGCCATCTCGTTCTCATGGTGCGGGAAACGGAGGTCCAGTCCCCCACCATGGATGTCAAAGCGGCTTCCGAGGTACTTGGTAACCATCGCGGAGCACTCAAGGTGCCACCCAGGCCGACCGGCGCCCCACGGCGAATCCCACTTAGCGGTGGCGGGCTCGCCTTCCTTGTAGCCCTTCCACAGCGCGAAGTCGCGGGGATCGCGCTTGCCCCGGGGGTCGGCGTCGGGAGCGCCCTGCATGTCGTCGATGTTCTGGCGGGTCAGCGAGCCGTATTTGCTCCACGAGCGCACGTCGAAATAAACGTCGCCGGAATCGTCCAGCGCCGGGTACGCGTGCCCGCGGTCAATGAGGCGCTGGATGAGCGCGTGCATTTCCGGAATGTGGCCGGTGGCGCGGGGCTCGTAGGTGGGCCGCTGCACGCCGAGGGTTTCGTAGGCCTTTTCGAATTCCTGCTCGTAACGGTAGGCAAGGGCCCACCATTCCTCGTCCATTCGGGCGCTGGGTTCGGAGAACCAGTCCGGCTCGAACGACTGCGCCGACTTCACCAGGATCTTGTCATCGATGTCCGTGACGTTGCGCACCACGGTGACTTTGTGTCCGCGGAACTCCAGCCAGCGGGTCAGCTGGTCGAAGGCGATCGCGGAACGGACGTGGCCCACGTGCGGCATCCCTTGGACGGTAGCCCCACAGTAGTACACGCTGGCCTTGCCGGGTTCGAGGGGAACGAAGTCGCGGACTTCGGCGGAGGCGGTGTCATAAAAGCGCAGGGTCACCGCTCCAGATTAGCCGATGACGAACCATGAACCGCCTACTTGCAGTACTCCCCCACCTTGTTGAACTGCACCTTGAGCTGTTGTTGCTGTTCCTGGGTGGCGGCACCGAGCGAGGAAGCTGCCGCTTTGTCCATGATGGCGGCCATTTCCTTGATGGGGTTGGCCACCTCCGGCGCCAGCTTGTCAGCGATCTCGTGGTAATGCGCCGCCAACTGCTTCGATTGCTGCTGCTGGTTGCCATCCGGTTTGAAAGCATCGTTGTTCAGGAACTCGCAGCTGGCCTTGACGTCCATGGTGGGCGTGCCGCCGCACCCGCCCAGGAGCAGCGCAACTGCCAGGGCGCCCGCTACGGCCGAAAGACGTACGACGGCGGTACGCGGCTTAGTCATTCTTCGGAGCTTTCGTTGGGGCGGGGACGGCATACACGAGGGCAGTGGCGACAGCCGAGATACCTTCGCCGCGGCCCGTGAAACCGAGTCCGTCGCTGGTGGTAGCCGTAACGCTGACAGGAGCACCCGCGGCCTCACTCAGCACCCTTTGGGATTCCTCGCGGCGAGGGCCGAACTTGGGCCGGTTTGCGATGAACTGCACAGCCACGTTGCCGATTTCGAAGCCTGCTGCCCGGACAATCCTGGCAGCCTCCCCGAGGAGCGTCACACCGGAAGCGCCTTTGAACTCGGGGCGGTCCGTGCCGAAGTGCGTGCCGAGATCACCGATTCCGCAGGCAGAAAAGAGTGCGTCCGCCGCCGCGTGGGCCACGCAATCGCCGTCGGAATGGCCGGAAAGTCCTTGTTCTCCCTCCCAGAAGAGGCCACCGAGCCAGAGCGGTTGCGGATCATCGGCCGGCGCGAAGGCGTGCACGTCGACGCCGATGCCGGTACGCGGAAGAACGGGCGCCACGTCCGCCATCAGCCTTCCACCCAACGGATGCCCAAGGGACCTTCCAACAGGCCTTCGGCAATGATGAGGTCCAGCGGCGTGGTGATCTTGAGTGACTGGCTGGCACCGCGGACTGCGTGGACCGGGATGCCCAGGAGTTCAACCAGCATCGCGTCGTCCGTCACGGCGGCGGACTGCTTGTCATCAAACAGTCCGGCGGCGTCGTGGGCGCGCTGCAGCGTTGCCACCTCAAAGCCCTGGGGAGTCTGCACGGCCCTGAGCTGTTCGCGCGGTGCTGTTCCCGTCACGATTTCCGGAGCAATCTTCGAATCGGAATCGTCCGTGGGCGACACCGTCTTGATGGTGTCCACCACGGGCATGGCAGGAATGACGGCCTTGGCGCCGGAAGCCAGGGCGTCGGCCACCCGCTGGAACACCCGTTCCGGAGTGAGCGCACGCGCGGCGTCGTGGACCAGCACGGATTCGGTACCGTCCTCCAAAGCAGCCAATGCCGCCCGGACGGAATCCGCCCGGGTGGAACCGCCGTCGACGACTGTGACTTCGGGGCCACCGTCAACCAGTTCCACCGTGAATTCGGCAATCAGTTCGCGGAGTTCGGTGTCCCCCTTGGGCACGGCAATGCAGATCTGCCGGGCAACATCGGACGCCACCACGCCGCGCAAGGCGTGCATCAGGATGGCTTCACCGCCCAAGGGCACCAAGGCCTTGGGCATGCCGTAGCCCAGGCGCTCTCCTGAACCTGCCGCAACAACAATGACGGCTGTGACCGAGCGCTTCGAAGGTTGAGTCATGATCACAAGGGTACTTCGTGGCAAAAAGAAACCCGGCGGCGCTTTCGCACCACCGGGCATCAATTCTTAGGAAGCCAAGACCTCGTCGAGAACGCTTGCTGCTTTCTCTTCGTCTGTCTTCTCAGCCAGGGCCAGTTCTGAAATCAGAATCTGCCGCGCCTTGGCCAGCATGCGCTTCTCACCTGCGGAAAGGCCGCGATCGTGATCACGACGCCAAAGATCGCGAACGACCTCTGCCACCTTGATGACATCGCCCGAAGCAAGCTTCTCCAGGTTTGCCTTGTAACGACGTGACCAGTTGGTGGGCTCTTCCGTGAACTCGGCGCGGAGAACGTCAAATACGTGCTCCAAACCGTCCTTGCCCACTACGTCCCGGACCCCAACAAGGTCAACGTTCTCTGCTGGAACTTCAATGGTCAGATCACCCTGAGCCACCTTGAGCTTGAGATACATCTTCTCTTCGCCCTTGATGGTGCGCATCTTGATTTCCTCAATTTTCGCTGCACCGTGGTGAGGGTAAACTACTGTCTCGCCGACCTCAAAAACCATGTGGACTTTCCCCTTTCCCGCAGACTAGTCTATCACGATTAAGGCATACGACTGGCATCGGACGGCCCCTGGACCCGCGCAAATAAAGGGAATGAGGCCTCAGAGGGTCACAAACCACCCCTTGACGAAAACCCTGAAAGATGCATTAGTCAATCAAAGTGAGTGTCGGGTCCGGCCCGCTGCAGCTCGCCACAATGCCCTCCCGAATCCTCGTTTCGGGCTGTTTGCCGATAGGCTATGGCTGAAAACTTTCCAATGACTCTTGAGGAGTAGGTGTCGTGCGCTTTCCTGCGATGAACACTGTCCAGCGCGGCAAGCTGGCTATGGCGGCCGCTGCGATCGGCGTCGGCGTTCTGTCCGTAACCGGCTGCGGCTTCGTCAACGCCCAGCAGACGTCGCACCAGTACTCGGCATCGGACGGGGTCAGGGCCGACCTCGGCAAGCTGCAGCTCCGCAACATCCTGATCGTTGCCACCGGCGAGAACCAGCCGGGCCGCGTCATCGGCGCCGTCTTCAATCAGGGCACCTCCGACGCCACGCTCACCATCAGCGGCGCCAACGGCTCCCAGACCGAGATCCCGGTCAAGGCAGGTTCCGAAACCTACCTGAACGACCAGGCGGATGCCGCCATCCTCAGCTCCGCCGGTACCCAGCCCGGTGGCCTGACTCCGGTAACCATCCGCAGTGGTTCCGACTCCAGCACCGTCAACGTTCCTGTAGTCGACGGCACGCTTCCCGAGTACCAGAAGTACCTGCCCACCCCCAGCGGTTCGGCAAGCCCCAGCGGCTCGGCGACGTCCACAGCCACTCCGACGGCTACTTCCACCGAGTCCGCAGCAGCCGGCCACTAAGGGCCGCAAGCCACATAACAAAGGAAGGGTTCCGCTTCAGCGGAACCCTTCCTTTGTGCTATCGGGAGCTGTTACGGCTCGAACTTGTAGCCCAGGCCGCGGACCGTAACCAGGTACCGTGGCGCGGACGGGTCCGGCTCGATCTTGCTGCGCAGGCGCTTGACGTGCACATCCAGGGTCTTGGTGTCACCCACGTAGTCCGAACCCCACACGCGGTCGATCAGTTGCCCACGGGTCAGCACGCGGCCCGAGTTCCGCAGCAGCATTTCCAGGAGCTCGAACTCCTTGAGCGGCAGCGAGACCTGCTCGCCGTTGACGCTGACCACGTGGCGCTCGATGTCCATGCGGACCGGGCCGGCCTGGACGGTGGACGTGATCAGCTCTTCCGGCTCTCCCTGCCGACGCAGCACTGCCCGCACGCGTGCCACGAGCTCGCGGGAAGAGTAGGGCTTGGTCACGTAGTCGTCCGCGCCCAGCTCCAGGCCCACCACCTTGTCGATCTCCGAATCCTTGGCGGTCAGCATGATCACCGGGACGCTGGAGCGCTGGCGCAACTGGCGGCACACCTCGGTGCCCGGCGTCCCCGGGAGCTGGAGGTCCAGCAGCACCAAGTCGGCACCGTTGCGGTCGAACTCCACCAGGGCGTCGCTGCCGTTATCCACTACTTCAACGTCAAAACCCTCCTTGCCCAGAAGGTAGGACAGGGGGTCGCTGAAGGACTCCTCGTCCTCCACAATCAAAATCCGGCTCAAGCGCTGGCTCCTTGCTCTTGGGCGCCCGTGGCGCCCGCTTGTTGACGTGCGCGAGCTTGTTGGGTCGCGCTTTGGGGTTCGACGGCGGCGGGGTCGGCCACCGGTAGTCCGGGAGATGTGTCCGCAGTGGCAGGCGGCAGGCCGGCGTCGTCGTCCTGGCCTTCCATCTCCGGCAAGCGGATGGTGAACGTGGAGCCCTGGCCCGGCTGGGACCAAACGGTCACTTCGCCGCCGTGGTTGGACACCACGTGCTTGACGATGCTCAAGCCCAAGCCCGTGCCGCCCGTGTGCCTGGAGCGCGCAGCGTCCACCCGGTAGAAGCGCTCAAACACGCGTTCCTGGTCCTCGGGTGACAGGCCCTCGCCTTGGTCCGTAACGGAAATGGCAACCACGCCTTCCCGCGTTCGGACACCGACGCCCACGCGGGTGTTCTCCGGGGAATACCGGATGGCGTTGTCGATCAGGTTGCGAAGGGCTGTCACCAGGAGGTCGCGGTCGCCGAAGACCAACGATTCGGAGTGGCCGCCCACCACGATCTGGATGTTCTTGCTTTCGGCCGGGAGCTGCGAACGGTCCACGGACTCCGTGATGACCGCGTTGATGTCCACGGCGTGGCCTTGCTGTGCCACGTTGGCGCCCTGCAGGCGGGACAGCTCGATGATGTCCTGCACCAGCGCCGCGAGGCGGCCCGATTCTTTGTGCATGCGCTTGGCAAAGCGACGCACGGCGTCTTCGTCATCCGGGGAGGCCTCCAAAGCCTCGGCCAGGAGCGAGATGGCACCCACCGGCGTCTTCAGTTCGTGGGAGACGTTGGCCACGAAGTCGTTGCGGATCTCTTCGGTACGGGTGATTTCCGTGCGGTCATCGGCAAGCAGCACAATGTATTCCTGGCCGAGCATCGCTGCCCGGACCTGGACCACGATCGCTCCCTTGCCCAAGGGACCACGCGGAAGTTCGTACTGGTCCTCCAGAATCACGCCATCACGGCGGACCTTGGCGGTCATGTCCAAGAGTTGTTTGTGGACCACAGTGTGCCCGCGGACCAAGCCGTAGGCATAGGCGGCGGGACTGGCGCGGACCACGCCGTCGATCGCGTCCACCACCACGAAAGCACGGCCAACCACGGAGAGTACCTCGGCCGCCCCCTCGGGAAGCAGCGGTTCGGTGACATCCAGGTCAACAATCCTGCGCTGCCGTTCACTGATCCTGAATGCGAGCATGCCGAAGACGCCCAGAGACAGGCCAACCAAGCCTGCAATGACACCTATAAGCAACGGATCCACCTGTCCAGCTTATGCTGTGAAAACACGGCAAAGCATGGATCCTGCGCCAAACGCGGACGGTTCAACTAACGTTCACCTAAAGGTGCGCAACAGTTCATGGCCGGCTGTCAGTGTTACTTGTTGGACTAACCATGGTTTTGAAATCCGGCCGCCACCACGGGCACAGGATTTCCAAGGAAAGGACGCCTTAGTGCGCAAGGTTTTTCAGGCGGAACTCACCCAGGTGGGCGACGACCTCATCGAGATCTCCAAACTCGTTCACGAAGCAATCACCAAGGCCACCACTGCCTTTGAAGGGGCAGACATCGATCTCGCCCAGGACGTCATCGCGGCCGATGCCCGCATCGACTTCCTGCAGAACAGCCTGGACGAGCGCGCCATAGACATCCTGGCGCTCCAGGGTCCTGTAGCCAGCGACCTCCGCATGATCGTCGGTTCGCTGCGCATGAGCGCTTCCCTGGAGCGCATGGGCGATCTCGCCCGCCACGTAGCGCAGCTGGCCCGCCTCCGCTACCCCGCCACCGTCATCCCGTCCCCGCTGACCCAGACCTTCAAGGCCATGGCCCAGCACGACATCGAGATTGTGGCCAAGGTCATCGAGCTCCTCGAAACCCGCGACCTGGAAGTTGCCCGGGACATCCTCAAGATCAACCTCGCCGTGGACGACCTCCACCTCAGCGTCTTCAAGGCCATCGCCGCACCGGACTGGAACGAATCCGCTTCCACCACGGTGGACGTTGCCCTGGCCAGCCGCTACTTCGAGCGCTTCGCCGACCACGGTGTTTCCGTGGCCCGCAAGGTCACCTACCTGGTGACGGGCGAATGGCAGCCCGAGGGCTTCTAGCCTTTACGGCAGGACGACGACGGCGGCCGGTCACCTGGGGTGACCGGCCGCCGTCGTCGTTTAATCGCTGCGGAGCCCCTACTTCTTGCCCTGGTTGGCTACGGCGAGGATGGCCTCTGCCGCGGCTTCGGGGTCCAGGTAGGTGCCGCCGGGGTTGACCGGCTTGAAGTCCTCGTCCAGTTCGTACACCAGCGGGATGCCAGTGGGGATGTTGAGGGAGGCAATGGCGTCGTCGCTGATGCCGTCAAGGTGCTTGACCAAGGCACGCAGGGAGTTGCCGTGTGCGGTGACCAGGACGGTCTTGCCCGCCTTGAGGTCTTCCTTGATGTCAGATTCCCAGTACGGAAGCAGGCGGACCAGGACGTCCTTGAGGCACTCCGTACGCGGCAGTGCGTCGCCCAGCCCGGCGTAGCGGGGGTCGTGTGCCTGCGAGAATTCGCTGTCGTCCGAGAGGGGCGGCGGCGGGGTGTCGTAGCTGCGGCGCCATTCCATGAACTGCTCTTCGCCGAACTCGGCAAGGGTCTGGGCCTTGTCCTTGCCCTGCAGGGCGCCGTAGTGGCGCTCGTTGAGGCGCCAGTCGCGCTTGACCGGGATCCAGCCGCGGTTGGCCTTGTCCAGGGCCATGTTGGCGGTATTGATGGCACGCTTCAGGAGCGAGGTGTAGAGGACGTCCGGGAGGATGTTGTTCTCAACCAGGAGCTCTCCACCGCGTACTGCTTCTCCGCGGCCTTGGTCGTTCAGGTCAACGTCCACCCAACCGGTGAACAGGTTCTTGGCGTTCCAGTCGCTGTGGCCGTGGCGCAGCAGAATGAGCTTGTAAGTCATGGTTTTCATCCTAGCCGAGCGCCCCTCTCCCCTGCCGGGCGTTACGAACAGCAACGGGCGCCCTCGGTCGCATCTGCCGCACCCACTCGCCCCCCCGCACCCGTTCGCGCCCAGCGCACCCACTCGCGCATCTGCCGCACCCGTTCGCGCCACGCGCACCAGTGGTCAGGGGTGCGTGTGGCGGCAAAGGGTGCGGCACGTCAGGGCAGCGAAGCGCGGCAAAGGGTGCGGAGCAGGGCAGGCGATAAAGTGGGGGCCGTGGTGCAAAAGGCTGAACGGGTGGACTCTCCCCGCAACAGGAGCGGAAAGCCGGTTGGCAATATCACCCGCGGCACCACGAATCCCAACCGCATGCGCCGCTTGGACAGGTGGCTTGCCGGGCCGCAAGCGTGGCGCCTGCGCGCCGCCGTCGAGCCTTTGGTGGTGGACCTGGGCTACGGCGCCTCGCCGGCCACCGCCGTCGAACTTTTTGAACGGCTGCAAGCCGTCCGTCCCGATGTAAGGGTCTGCGGGATCGAAATAGAGCCCGAACGCGTGCGGAACGCCAAACCGTTGGAACGACCAGGGCTGAGTTTCCACGTGGGTGGCTTCGAGATTCCCGTGCCCGGCAAACCCGTCCTGGTGCGCGCATTCAACGTGCTGCGCCAGTATGAGGAGACCGACGTGCCGGCAATCTGGGGACTGGTCCAGTCCCGGCTTGCTCCGGGCGGCCTGTTCATCGATGGCACCTGCGACGAAATCGGCCGCCGGGTGACCTGGGTGGCGCTCGATCAGGAACGTCCGCTGAGCCTGAGCCTGTCCGTGCGCTTCGGCAGTTTCGAGCTGCCGTCTGAGGTGGCCGAGCGGCTGCCCAAAGCCCTGATCCACCGGAACGTCCAGGGAGAGCCGGTGCACACGTTCCTGCAGGCCATGGACCGCGCCTGGTTGGAGGCGGCACCGCTGGCATCGTTCGGGAACCGGCAGCGGTGGACCGCCATGTGCCGCTCACTGCTCGACGCCGGATGGCCGCTTCAGGATGGACCGTCGCGGTGGCGTTTGGGTGAAGTGACTGTGGCGTGGGAAGCCGTGGCGCCGCTCTAGTTTGGTGCTGGGCGGCGTTTACCAGGGGCCGTACGGGCCCACGTTGCGGTTGCCGCCACTGCCGGCCTCGCGGACTGCGGGGCGGACGTCGGCGAGATACACGGAGGCAGCCGTGACTGCCGCGATGCCGAAGAGGCCCAGGCCGCTGCCGCCGCTGAGCACGGTCAGGGCGCCGATGGCGAAAGCGACACCAGTCAGCGCGGTCCAGAACGTCTTGGTGCGCTTGGAGGCAGCCACGAACAGCGCCGGGCGGTGACGCAGGCAATCGACAAAGGCCCAGATTTCCAGGGCCAGGGCCACCAGTCCCAAGATGAAGTAGACCGCGTTGGTGACAATGGCGATCAAGAATTTTCCGTCCACGCCCTTTAGCCTAGCTGTCCAGCGACTTCAGCGCTTGCTCGAGGTCGGACCAAAGGTCCTCGACGTTCTCAATGCCCACGCTCAACCGGACCAGGTTCTCCGGGACGCTGAGCGGCTCGGCCGTGTGCCGGCGTCGGCGTTCAATCAGCGACTCGACGCCGCCCAAGGACGTAGCGGGGAGCCAGAGCTGCAACGCGCGCACCAGCTGGTCGGCGGCTTCGGCGCCGCTGCGGGAGTCGTCGCCGGCAATCTGGATGCAGAGGATGGAACCAAAGCCCTTCATCTGCTCCGTGGCCCGCTGGTGGCCGGGATCCGTGGCGAGGCCCGGATACCGGATGGCTTCCACCCTCGGGTGGGTGCTGAGACGCTCCGCGAGGACAGCGGCGGACGCTTGCGAACGCTCGATGCGCAGGGCCAGCGTCCGCAGTCCACGGAGGGCCAACCACGCTTCGAACGGGCCCGCGATGCCGCCGTGGATGATCCGGTGATGGAGCAGCGCGGCCCGCAGCTCCGGATTGGAGGTCACCAAAGCGCCGAGGACCACGTCCGAGTGGCCGGCCAGGTACTTGGTCACCGAGTGGAGAACGACGTCGGAACCCAGGGCCAGCGGCTGCTGCACCAGAGGCGTTGAGAACGTATTGTCCGTGACGACAAGCGCGCCGGCAGCGTGCGCGGCTTCCGCCAGGGCACGGACATCGGCGATACCCAGCATGGGGTTGGTGGGGCTTTCGAGCCACAGCAGGTCTGCCTTCCGGCCTTCCTCGGGGCTGATGAGGGCTTTGACCGCCTCCGTGTCCGCGATGTCCACTGTGCGCAGTTCAATGAAGCCCTTGTCCGCGAGCTCGGAAGCCATCACCAGCGAGCCCGAGTAGCTGTGCGATGGCATCACCACCACGCCTCCGGCGGGAACCAGGGAAAGCACCGAACTCACGGCGGCCAGTCCGGAACCGTAGAGCAGTCCGGGAAGCCCGGCGCCTTCGAGCTTGGCCAAGGCCTCCTCGAAGGGGTCCCAGGTGGGGTTGGCGTAGCGCCCGTAGCCGCGGTCGCCGTCGCTCAACGGACCCGTTCCGAAGTATGTGGAGGACAAGACGATGGGCGGATTGACCGGCTCATCGTGCTTGCGTTCGGGACGGCCTGCAGCCACCACAAGGGTTTCCGGGGACAAAGCTGCCGCGTGCTCTTCGGAAAGGCTCATGGTTTCAGGGTAGTCGGGGGCACGGGTGTGGATGAAAGCCGTTACGTTTGCACCCGCTCGGTAGGCTAGGCAGGTGAGTATTCAGAGTCCTGGCCTGTTCATTGCCTTCGAAGGCGGGGACGGAGCGGGCAAGTCCACCCAGGCCGCACGGCTCTTCGACGCCCTTGAATCCCGGGGGCTGACCGTCCTGCGAACCCGCGAACCCGGCGGAACCCCCATCGGCGAAAAACTGCGCTCCCTTGTCCTTGAGCACGGCCACGGGACCATCGACGCCCGCACTGAGGCACTGATGTTCGCCGCTGCCCGTGCGGCTCACGCCAGCCAAGTGATCCGCCCCGCCCTGGCAGCGGGCACGGTGGTCATTACGGACCGCTACATCGACTCCTCCGTTGCCTACCAGGGCGCGGGCCGGGGCCTCGGCGCCGAGCAGGTCCGCTCCCTTAACGAGTGGGCCACCGAAAGCCTGCAGCCGGACCTGACAGTACTGCTCGACGTCGATCCTTCAGACGGGCGCCAGCGGCGCACTGCCGGCGAGGCCACAGAAGACCGGCTGGAGTCCGAGCCCGACGATTTCCATTCGGCCATCCGCCACGCGTTCCTGGACCTGGCCACCGCGTCGCCGTCCAGTTATCTCGTGTTGCCCGCATCCTTGGATATTGAGACGTTGGCTTCCCGGATCCTGGAACGTGTCGAGGCGTTGCTTGGTGGGCGGGTTCCCCAGTGAGCGTTTGGGACGACCTCCAGGGGCAGGCTCCGGTTGTTGCGCAGCTGAAACAGGCTGCGGAAGGCGAAGCGGGACTCACCCATGCCTGGCTCTTCACCGGTCCACCCGGCTCCGGTCGTTCCAACGCGGCCAAGGCCTTCGCCGCTGCGTTGAACTGCGAGCAGGACGACGTGGCCCTTCGCGGCTGCGGCGAATGCCCCGCCTGCCACACGATCCTTGGCGAAACCCATTCCGACGTGACGTTCGTGCGCACCGAGAAAGTCACCATCACCATTGACGAAGCACGGGAACTCGTCTCCAAAGCGGGAGACAGGCCGTCCACGGGCCGGTGGCGGATCATCGTGGTGGAGGACGCGGACCGCATGGCCGAACGGACCACCAACGTCCTGCTCAAGGCCATCGAGGAACCCACGCCGCGGACCATCTGGATGCTGTGCGCGCCCTCCCCCGCGGACGTACTGGTCACCATCCGGTCCCGATGCCGTCCGGTCACCCTGCGCCTGCCGCCGGCTTCCGACGTCGCAGACCTTCTTGTTCGCCGCGATGGCATCGACCCGCAGTTGGCTGAACGGGCCGCCCGGGCAGCACAGAGCCACATTGGAATCGCACGCCGTTTGGCTCGCGACGCCGACGCCAGGGAACGCCGGCTGGAAACTGTCCGGATCCCGCTGGGCCTGCGCGGCGTCACAGCGGCGGTGATGATGGCCGAGAAACTGGTCAAGATCGCCACGGACGAGGCCAACAGTTCCAATGACGAACGGGATGCTGCGGAGAAGGTTGCCCTGTTGGCCAGCCTTGGAGCCCCTGAATCCGGAACCCTCCCGCCGTCCATGCGCAGCCAGGTCAGGCAACTCGAGGACGACCAGAAGCGCCGTGCCAAGCGGTCCGTGACCGACTCGTTGGACAGGACGCTGACAGACCTGCTGTCCTTTTACAGGGACGTCTTGATCATCCAGCTCGGGAACGCAGTGGAGTTGGTCAACGTTGAACTCAGGGGCGATCTTGAAGAATACGCGCGCCAGTCCGCGCCGGAGACCACCCTTGCCCGGATGGACGCCATCAACAAAGCACGGGTCCGCATCACCACCACCAACGTGGCACCGCTCTTGGCAGTGGAGTCCATGGCGACGAGCCTGATCCAGCAATAGGAGAATCCATGAAGTCCGCACGCCGCCGCCGGGGGCTCGCAGCGCTCTGCCTCACGCTCGTTTCATTGCTGGTCCTCAGTGCGTGCTCGCTTCCGTTCATGCCCACTCCCACCGCCAAGCCATCCACGAGCACGGTTGATCCTTCCATCGCCGCGTCGGCTCCGAAGGGACTGGAAAAGTACTACTCGCAGGGTGTGGAGTGGAAGGGTTGTGAGAGCGGCTTCCAGTGCGCCACCGTCAAGGTCCCGCTCGACTACGGGAACCCTTCCGGCGGGGACATCGAACTCTCCGCGATCAAGCTCTCCAGCAGCGGAAACAAGAAGGGCACTATCCTGGTCAATCCCGGCGGACCCGGCGGTTCCGGCGTCGACTTCGTCCGGGACGGCGGAAAGACGCACTTCACGCAGAAACTGCGGTCAAACTACGACATGGTGGGCTTCGACCCCCGCGGCGTCAAGCGCTCGGCTCCCGTCACCTGCATGTCCTCGGACGCTGAGCGGGATGCCGCACGGGAAAAGGTCTTCAAGGAGAACACGGACGAGGGACTTGCAGCTGCCCTGGCCTTCGACAAGTCCGTGATCCAACAGTGCGTGCAGCAGACCGGCCCCGTGCTGGAACACATCGACACCGTCAGCGCCGCCAAGGACCTCGATGTCCTCCGCGCCGTGGTCAACGATGCCAAGCTCAACTACCTCGGCTACTCCTATGGAACGTTCCTCGGCTCCACGTACGCAGCCCTCTTCCCGGACAATGTCGGACGCCTGGTGCTGGACGGGGCCGTGGATCCGTCGCTCAGCAACGAAGACCTCACCTCAGGGCAAGCCGTAGCCTTCGAGAAAGCCATCCGTTCCTATGTTTCCGACTGCCTGAACCAAAAGGACTGCCCGCTCAGCGGAAACGTGGACAACGGTGTCCAGGAGATCCGCGACCTCATCCAGGCTGTGGACGACAATCCCCAGACAGCCAAGGACGGGCGACTCGTGACGGGCAACGAATTCGTCAACGGGCTCATCCTGCCGCTCTACGATGACCAAAGCTGGCCTGCCCTGACCCAGGCCCTGGCCAGCGCCTTCTCCGGAGATGTTTCCCAGATGCTGCGGATTGCCGATCTCGGCGCTGACCGGGAGCAGAACGGCACCTACAGCTCCAACTCGAACTTCGCCTTCACGGCCATCAACTGCCTGGACTATCCCATGGTCACCGACACCGCCGGGATGCGGGCCGAGGAAGCCCGCCTGAAGCAGGACTCACCCACGTTCGGTGAATTCTTCGCCTACGGCGGCGTGAGCTGCAAGGACTGGCCGTACAAGGCCACGCGAACTCCCGCAGCGGTGGATTACACGGGCTCGGCGTCGATCGTCGTCATCGGCACCACCGGGGATCCCGCCACCCCGCTGGCATGGGCGCAGTCCCTGCGGAAGCAGCTCGGGAACGCCTCCCTTATTACGTGGGAAGGCGAAGGGCACACCGCCTACGGCCGCTCCAACTCGTGCGTCAGCAACGCAGTTGACGATTACTTCATCGACGGGAAGCAGCCGCAGGACGGGCTGAAGTGCTAGCTTTGGCCCGGCCCTAGAAGTGCCGGGCCTCGTGCTTCTCCAGCAGCAGGGGCAACTGCTTGATGGAGTCAACCACTTCGGTGGCGCCGGCTGCCCGGAGGGTCGCTTCCGAGTGCGAACCGGTCAGCACGCCGGCCATGAGTGAGGCTCCGGAGCGGACCCCGGACAACATGTCCGAGCTCGTGTCTCCAACCACCGCCACTTCCCGGACGTCGTCCAGGTCCAGGGCAAGCACAGCGGTGAGGATCATGTCCGGGTAGGGACGGCCACGTCCGGCGTCGGCCGGGCACAGACTGAGGTCGGCCAAGCCCATCCAGCCCAGGGATTCCAGGACCATGTTCTGGGTGTGCCGGCCAAAGCCCGTGGCGAGGCATACATGCATTCCTGATTCGCGCATCCAATGGATGGCGTCCTCCGCCCCCGGAATGGCACGGACGCCGCCGTCGTCGATCAATTCGTCGTACACCAGCTCGAACGTCTTGTTGGCACTTTCGGCAACCACCGTGTCCTCGAAAAGGTGGCTGAAGACCGTTCGCTTGGAGAAGCCCATGGTGTCCCGCGCATAGCCGAGCATGCTCTCAAAGCGGGTGCTGCCGGGCTCCACTCCGTGTTCGGCCAACGCCCGGGACATGGCCCGCTCGGTCCGGCCGTCGTCCGTGATGGTGGTCCCCACCATGTCCACCACCGCGAGCCGCAACCTGTTGGGCGTGTGGTTGGTATCCCTGGTCAATGCGTCCCCAGTCATTGCGCGGCTCCCTCGGCGAGTATTGCGTGCCGGACGGCCCCGGCAACAGTTGATTCCCCAGCTTCCGGCGGCAGGGGAAAGGCGGCTTGAACCCGGCCCGACGCCCGGGTGAACATCCCCGCAACGGCCGCCACCGCCGTCGTTTTGACCCGGGCGCCGTGCCTCTATTACAGTTATGTCTTGCGTGATCGGCCGGGAAACCGGTAGAAAGTCGCGGTGCTTCCTTAGCTCAGTCGGTAGAGCGTTTCACTCGTAATGAAAAGGTCATCAGTTCGATTCTGATAGGAAGCTCGGTTGGGAACCCCTGGAAATCTTCGGATTTCCGGGGGTTCCCTGTTTCCGCGTTAGGGGTATCCGCTCGTCAACGTCCGGAGCCCCCAGTGGGTTCCCGTTTCAGCCTGCGGCGCACAAATATCCGGACTTGGGCGACCACCCCGTAGACTTGGCCCACTATGGATGACCCTCCTTCACATATGCCCAGGCCCCTCTGCCCCCTGACCGGATTGCCGGTCCACACGGGAGAGGGGCGCCCGAATGTATGAATGGATCATGCTCGGCATAGGCCTTGTCCTCACTGTCGGCACAGGATTCTTCGTCGCTTCCGAGTTTGCGCTGGTCAATCTGGACCGCACTGAACTCGAAGCCCGCCAAGCCCGCGGCGAAAAGCGGCTGGGGCCGACCATCAACGCCCTGAAAATCACGTCGACGCACCTCTCCGGTGCACAGCTCGGCATCACCCTCACCACCCTGCTCACCGGCTATACCTTTGAACCGGCCATCAGCAGCATGCTCCGCGGCCCGCTGCAATCGGCCGGGCTGCCCGAGGCCTTCATTCCCGGCGTCGGTGCGGTGGCAGGTATTTTCCTGGCCACCATCTTCTCCATGGTGATCGGAGAACTGGTTCCCAAGAACTTCGCCTTGGCCTTGCCGCTGGCTACCGCAAAGGTAGTAGTCCCCTTCCAGGCCCTCTTCACCACAGTGTTCAAACCGGCAATCCTGCTCTTCAACAACACAGCCAACCGCATCATCCGTTCCTTCGGCATTGAGCCCAAGGAGGAACTTTCGGGTGCCAGATCCGCGGAGGAGCTGACCTCCTTGGTGCGGCGCTCAGCGTTGGAAGGCGTCCTGGACCGCGACCATGCCGAGTTGCTGAACCGGACCCTGCGCTTTTCGGAGCATACGGCCGGAGACGTGATGACGCCCCGTATCCGCATGGTAGCCGTGGATTCCGATCACACGGCCGCGGAGATCGTGGAGCTGGCATCGGCCACCGGGTTCTCGCGGTTCCCGGTGATCGGACGCGACCGTGACGACGTTCAGGGAGTCCTCCACGTCAAGCAGGCCTTCGCGGTGCCGCTGGAAGAACGTGGATCCGTTACCGCTACTTCCCTCATGACCGAGCCGTTGTACGTCCCGGAGTCCAAGGACGTGGATGCACTCCTGGTCCTCCTGCGCAAGCAAGGCCTGCAAGTGGCCATTGTCTCCGACGAACACGGCGGAACGGCGGGGATTGTCACCCTTGAGGACCTCGTGGAGGAAATCGTGGGCGAACTCGAGGACGAACACGACCGTGCCAGGGCCGGGGTGGTCCGCAGCGGCCGTTCGGTGACCTTCGACGCATCCCTGCGGCCGGACGAGTTGCTGGACCGGACCGGCATTGTGGTGCCCGAAGGCGAGGAGTACGACACTGTGGCAGGCTTCATGTCCGACCAGCTGGACCGCGTTCCCGAGCTCGGTGACGAGGTGGCCATCTCCGACGGCGTGCTGCGTGTGGAACGGGTAGCCGGCCCCCAGCTGGGACGTATCCGCTTCACACCGGATCCCGACGCGGACACAACCAGCACCCACGACCAGATCATCGACAAGATTTCCGAGGAGCTTGGCCATGAGTGAGTATCTTCCCGGAATCATCTGGCTGGTGATCCTGCTGGTGGTGAACGGGTTCTTCGTTGGCGCCGAGTTTGCCGTGATCTCCGCCCGGCGTTCCCAGATCGAGCCCAAGGCCGAGGCCGGCAGCAAGGCCGCCAAAACCACACTGTGGGCCATGGAACACGCCACCCTGATGCTGGCGACGAGCCAGTTGGGCATCACGGTATGTTCGCTGGTGATCCTCAATGTGTCCGAACCGGCCATCCACCACCTGCTGGAAGTTCCCTTGGGGCTTACGTCCCTGCCGGCCGAGGCAATCAGCATCATTGCCTTTGCCGTCGCGCTCCTGCTGGTGACCTTCCTGCACGTTGTGGTGGGCGAAATGGTCCCCAAGAACATTTCGTTTTCCGTGCCGACCCGTGCTGCCCTGATCCTGGCGCCTCCCCTGGTCTTGGTGGCCAAGGTGTTCAAGCCTGTGATCTGGACGCTGAACGGGATCGCTAACTCCATCCTTCGGCTGTTCCGCGTGGAACCCAAGGACGAGGCGACCAGCGCCTACACCTTGGACGAAGTGGCAACCATCGTGGAGCAGTCCACGCGGGTTGGAACACTCAATGACACCAGCGGAACACTGACTGCCGCCTTCGAGTTCACGGCAAAGACCGTGGCCGACGTGGAGGTTCCGATCGCCGAGATGGTGCTTCTGCCGGCCACGTCATCGCCGGCGGACATCCAGCGGACGGTTGCTGAGCACGGCTACTCCCGGTACATCCTGACGGACACGGACAGGCAGCCTTCCGGCTACCTCCACCTCAAGGACGTCATGGACCTGACCACGCCGGAGAAGTTCAGCAGTCCGGTACCGGAAAAACGCATCCGTCGCCTGGCTTCCGTTTATGTAGGCAGCGAACTTGAAGATGCCCTGGCGTCCATGCGCAGGAGCGGAGCCCACGTTGCCCGCGTCTTCAATGCCGAAGGTGCCACCACCGGCATGCTGTTCCTCGAGGACATCATCGAAGAACTCGTGGGCGAGGTACAGGACGTGACAAGCGCCTAACGACGCATGGGTCACCGCGGCCGGACGCTTTGGGGCGTTCGGCCGCGGTGACTTCCTGTATTCACGGTACGTTAACTTCCCGGCGCTACGTTCTGGCCATGACTGCTCTTGGCTCCAACCTCCACGGCTTCTCGGTCCTGGACGATGACGACGATGATCCCGTGTTGCTCGGCCCCGACGGCGTGCTGGTGGATACCTGGCGCGAGGGCTACCCCTATGCGGCCCGCCTGGACCGTGAAACGTACGAGTCGGAGAAGCGGCTGCTCCAGATCGAACTCCTCAAGCTGCAGAAGTGGGTCAAGTCCACGGGTCGCCGGGTTGTGATGGTTTTCGAGGGCCGGGACGCCGCAGGCAAGGGCGGCACCATCAAGCGTTTCACCGAGCACCTGAATCCCCGTGGTGCCCGGATAGTCGCCTTGGAGAAGCCCAGTGAGCGCGAACAGTCCCAGTGGTACTTCCAGCGCTATGTCTCGCACCTGCCTGCGGCCGGCGAGATGGTCATGTTCGACCGGTCTTGGTACAACCGGGCTGGCGTGGAGCGCGTGATGTCCTTCTGTACCGAGGAGCAATACGAGAACTTCCTCCACCAAGCACCCATTTTCGAGAAGCTGTTGGTGGACGACGGCATTGACGTGGTCAAGTTTTGGTTCTCTGTCTCCCGCACCGAGCAACTGACACGGTTCACCATCCGGCAGGTAGATCCAGTCCGGCAGTGGAAGCTCTCCCCCATGGACTTGGCGTCGCTGGACAAGTGGGGTTCGTACACTGCCGCGAAAGAAGCCATGTTCCTCGAAACGGACACGGACTGGGCGCCGTGGACGGTGGTGAAGAGCAATGACAAGAAGCGCGCACGCCTCGAAGCAATGCGGCACGTCCTCAACCGCTTCGATTACACCGGCAAGGACGTGGAACTGGTGGGCACACCCGATGCACTGATCGTAGGCCCTGCTTCGAGGATCTTCGAAGACGGCGAGACCCCGGGCAGCCACTAGCGGAAAACGCCCGACGGCGGGACTCAGCTCCCGTTGTGTGGGGGCTACGAGACCAGGGCACGATACCTTGCACGGCGGGCCTGCAGCCGCGGGGATCGCGGACCTGCCAGCGCTTGGAGTTCGACGGCGATCACGTCACCGAGGCGTCGGCAGAACTCCACCGGCTCGGCAGCGGCATCGGGGCATTCTTCCACTACCACGTCCACCACTCCCCTGCCCGCGAGCGCAGCCGCCGTGATGCCCTGGCTTTCTGCGAGCGCCGGGGCCTGCGACGTGGTCCGGTGGACGATGGCCGACGCACCCTCGGGTGGCAAGGGGGCGAGCCACGCGTGTTGCGCGGCGACGGTCCGGTCGGCGGGCAGGAGGGCCAAGGCTCCCCCGCCGGTCCCCTGCCCGAGGAGCACGGACAAGGTGGGGGTGGACAGTCCAAGGAGGTCGTACAGGGACCGTGCAATCTCGGCGGCGAGCCCGCCTTCCTCTGCTTCCTTGGACAACGCCGCACCAGGAGTGTCGATGACAGTGACCAGGGGAAGCCCGAGTTCCGACGCCAGCCGCATCCCCCGCCGGGCGTCCCGCAACGAAGCCGGTCCCATGGACCTCCCGGAATCGTGCCCCACCACAACGCACGGTTTGGCCCCGAAGCTTGCGAGGGCCACCAGGATCCCGTTCTCCTTGGCACCGTCTCCGGCGCCCCGCAGGAGCACAACGCTTCCCGCTGCTTGCTGCAATAACCCCGCGGTGGAAGGGCGTAGTGGGTTCCTCGAACGTTGCACCGAGTCCCACGCTGCCGGCAGCTCCGCCGGGTGAAGCGGCGCGGTGGGAACCTGCGCGGCGGGATCGTTCGCCCCGGCCGCGCCAACGCCGGCAGCGAACGTCCCAGCAACCGCTCCCACACCGCCGGGCGCCAGCAACAGGTCCAGCACCCGGCCGAAGTAGTCGTGGAGCCCCTTGGGCGGAACCACCGCGTCCACGAGCCCGTGATCGAACAGGTTCTCGGCGGTCTGGACACCGCTGGGGAACTCTTCGCCGTGGAGCGCTGAATAGACCCGCGGGCCAAGGAACCCCAGCAGGGCACCCGGCTCGGCAGCGGTGACGTGCCCCAGCGAGCCCCAGGACGCCATGACTCCCCCGGTGGTCGGGTGCCTCAGATAGACCAAGTAAGGAAGCCCGGCGTCCCGATGGGCCTGGACTGCAGCCACGATTTCCACCATGGCAAGGAACGCGCTGGTTCCTTCCTGCATACGGGTGCCACCGGAGGCGGGCATCGCCACGAGCGGCAGGCCGAGGTGGGTTGCGCGTTCGACGGCGGCAACGAGCCTTTGTGCCGCATCCCGCCCGATGGAGCCGGCCAGGAAAGCGAAGTCGGAGACGACGACGGCGACGCGGTGGTTCCGTATCCGGCCCTCGCCGGTGAGCACCGATTCGTCACTGCCGGACTTGTCGCGTGCGGCAACCAGGTCTGCGGCGTACGCAGAGTCAGAGCCAACCACCCCACGAGCCGGGGCGTCCCACGAAACGAAAGTACCGGCGTCGAGCGTTTCCTCAAGCAGTTCCCGCGCCCCGAGGCGGCGGCGTGTGGCCGTGGCGGTCATTCAGTACTCCTCCCCTGTGGACAGCCACTCGCGAATGCTTGTGTCGTGCTCGTTGAGCAGCGGCGGTGCCGTGTGGGCACGGCGGGTGGATTCGGCTCCGGAGGCGTTGTCGAAGAAGCGCAGCGGCGGGCCGGGCAAAGTGACCGAGCCAAGGAGCGGGTGTTCCACGTCCACCAGCAACCCCTGGGATGCCACCTGGGGCCACTCATACACTTCCTTCAGGGACCGGACCTTGCCCGCGGGAATGCCTGCGTCGGCGAGCTTCGCGAGGAGCGGCTCGGCGTCGTACCCCGCAAAGGCCGCTTCCACGACGCCGATGACCTTGGAGCGGTTCCGCACCCGGTCCGCATTACTGGCGAGGCCCTCAGCCGACGGATTAAGGCCAAAGGTGGACGTAAAAGCTCCCCAGAGCTTCTCGCTGCCGACACTGATCTGCACGCTCCCGTTGCGGCAGCGGAAGAGGCCGTACGGCGCGATCGAAGGGTGATGGTTGCCCTGCGCTTCGGGCGACTCCCCCGCCACGGTGACCTTGGTCCCCTGGAACGCGTGCACCCCGACGAGGGACGCCAGCAAGGAAGTCCGCACCACTTGCCCCTGCCCGGTCCGTTCGCGTTCCAGCAGGGCCGCGACCACCCCGTAGGCGCCGTACATGCCGGACAGGAGATCGGCGATCGGTACCCCGACGCGTTGGGGATCGTCGGGGCCGGAGCCTGTAAGCGACATGATCCCGGCTTCGCCCTGCAGGATCTGGTCGTAGCCGCTGCGGTGGGATTCGGGTCCGTCATGGCCGAAACCGGTGATGGACAGGATAACCAGCCGGGGGTTGATGGCGTGCATGGCATCCGTGCTGAAGCCGAGCCGTTCCAGGACTCCGGGACGGAAGTTTTCCACCACCACGTCGGCACGTTCCAGCAGCTGCCGGAGGACCTCCCTGCCGTCATCGCTCTTGAGGTCCAGCGCGAGGGATTCCTTGTTGCGGTTGCAGGACAAGAAATACGTGGCCTGCGGATCGTCCTCGGGCCCCACAAACGGCGGCCCCCACCCGCGGGTATCGTCTCCGGTGCCAGGGTTCTCGATCTTGATCACCCGGGCACCGAGGTCGCCCATCATCATGGCGGCGTGCGGGCCGGCGAGTGCGCGGCTGAGGTCCACCACGAGGCGGCCGGAGAGCGGACCGCCGGTGTCCCGGAGGACAGGTGTTGTTTCGGTGAGTACTGAAGTCATGGACATTCCTCGAAGATCAGTTGCCAAAGCAATATCAGTTGCTGAGGCGGGACAGCAGGACGGCGACGGCGGCCGAGACTCCGCCGGCCAAGGAGCCTTCCAACTCGGGGGCGAAGAAGGGCGAATGGTTCACGGGTACCGGCACGGGGCCTTCAAAGGCGGACGCCGGGGTACCACCGAACATCCAGAACACGGACGGCACACCGATCGCGGTCCCCAGGTGGCCGAAGTCCTCGCTCCCCATCATCGGCGGGGTGACCTCCACGGACTCATCCCCCAGCGCACCGCGCAATGCCTCAAGAACGGACGGAACGGCGTCGGGGTCGTTGTAGCACTGCGGGAAGCGGTACAGCTCCTCGATCTGAGGAGCGGGCGCACCGGACGCGGCAGCTTCGGCCGCGATGATGCGGCGGACGGCGGCGAGGACCTGGCCACGGACGTCCTCGTCGAAGGTGCGGATGTTGAGCGTGAACTCCGCCAAGGCCGGGATGATGTTTTCCTTGAGTCCGGCGTGGAATGTCCCGACGGTCACGACGGCGGACTTCCGCGGGTCCAGCTCGCGGGACACGATGGTCTGCAGCCGCGTGACCATATGCGCCGCCATGACGATGGGATCGATCGAGTCCTGCGGCTGCGAACCGTGGGATTGCTGGCCGTGGACAGTGACCCTGAGCGAATCCGCCATGGCCGCGACCGGGCCGCTTGAGATGGACACCGTACCCACCGGGCGGGGCATGACGTGCTGCCCGAACACCACGTCCGGGCGCGGAGCTTTGTCCCACAGCCCGTCGTCGAGCATGGCCAAGGCGCCTGCCGCGGTCTCTTCACCGGGCTGGAAAATCAGTACCAGGGTCCCGGACCACGCATCCCGGTTTCCGACGAGGATTTCGGTGGCTCCCAGCAGGCTCGCCACATGGGTGTCATGGCCGCAACCGTGCATCACGGGAACCTCTGCGCCGTCCAGCATGCCTTTGTCCGTGCTGGCGTACTCCAGCCCGGTGGCTTCCTCGATGGGCAGGCCGTCGGTATCGGCACGGAACGCGACCACCGGTCCTTCCCCGTTCCGCAGGACACCCACCACTCCGGTGCCGCCGCAGCGGAAATGCTCCACGCCCAAACGGTCGAGTTGTTCCTCGATGAGTTGCGCGGTGGCGTGCTCCTGCATGGAGAGCTCGGGATGGGCGTGGAGGCGGCGGTACAGGGCGTGGAGCTTGGTGGTCTGTTCGCTGTCGAGTTCCAGGGCGGTGGCGGTTTGCGTCATGGTGTTCTTCTTTCTGGTGCGTTCTGTGGGTTTGCCGTGCAGCTCGGCTACTCGATGTGGATGGGCTTGGCGGCCGCCACCTGCTTTCCGCGGAAGAACCAGGCCAGCAGGATGGTGCCAAGCACGGCGATGGCGGTGGACACCATGGCGAGTGACGGCACCAGCGGCAGGACCACGAACACGACGACGGCCGACACCAGGAGCGCGAAGACGGTGGTGCGGGGCTGCTTCATGGAAACGATGGCCTGCACGAGCACTGCGCCCAGGACAGTCGGCAGAACGTACAGCCGCGTGACCGTCAGCACCGACGGCGGAATGACGCTGATCAGCCAGCTGCCCAGCAGTCCCACGAAGATCGCGAGCGACGTCAGGTGGACCACGGCGGCACCACAGATAGCCACGACGGCGGCAAGCTCGGCGCGCTTGCTGCCCGGCTTTGCGCCGATGTTGGTCTGCGCGATGAGGGCGGCAGGGAGGAGCTTGTTGGAGATATTGCCGATCATGAAGGCCTGGTACATGGCGGCCGGGCCCAGGATCGGGAAGTAGGTCAGCGGTTCGACGATCCAGATGATCCCGAACGTTGCGGCCACTGCGGCGAAGGCAATCCACAATTGGGCGGGTCCGATGTCCAGTCCGCTCGCGAAAACGAGGTACAGCGGACCGGCCACGGAGATCAACAGTCCGGCAATCATGGTGATCTGGCCCCAGCGGGACGTGGTGCGGTTGAACTCGGCCATGGCCGTGCCGGTGGTGGGGGTGATGGCGGCAGAAGTTGTGGAAGTCATGAGGGTGTTCCCTTCACTCAAAGGTGCTCAGTGCTTTGCGGGGTCAGGCGCCGGCGGCGAGGAAAGCCGCGCCCAGGCCGATGACGATGGAGAAGCCAAGGCCCCATTCGCGCAGCCAGCTCTTGCCGAGCTTCTTGGCGAGCAGCAAGCAGAGGCCCATGACCGCGGCGGAGACCAGGAAGGACAGGACGTGGATGCTGGACTTGGGAAGTTCCGTGAGGCCGAGGCAGGAGAAGGCACCGATGAGCGCAGCGGCGGGAACAATCGCCATCGCTGCCGGGTTCACGGAGCGGATCTTGGCGTCGCCCTTGCGGAGCACCGGAGTGAGGATGAGGGTTGCGAGCATCCACATGGCCCCGCCGATGCTCATGGCGAAGAAGGCCACGGCGAAGACGCTTTGGGTGTAGCTGGCATCACCGAGCTTGGCTCCCATGGAACCGGCGGCGATTCCGGCAGCGGAGACGTCGTAGGCAGCTGAACCGATCAGGCCGATCCGGGACAAGACTGCCGGGGCTCCGAACAGGCCAAGCAGCGCAATGGCCACGAGCGAGACTGCCAAGGAGGGTCCGATCGCGGAGACGGCCCCGGAGCGGAAAGACGTTTTGATGTCCTGTGCACTCATCTCCACCGAGGGAGCTGCACGACGTGCCGCCTTCATGAAGATGACGGACTGGATGATGATGACACCGAAGACACCGGCCACGCAGATCCACAGGACGGGGTTGTTGGCGATGGCAAGGATGTCCGTTGAACTGTTGGATGCGAGCGGTTGAAGTGCCAGGGGTTGGTGCATGGAAACCTCCGGTTGCGGGCCCCGCGCATTCACATCCGAACCACGTTGTAGCGGCTGTTTCCTGCTGAGGGGGCAAATCCAGGCCCACCGACCAGATCGGCCAGCGGGTTAGGAACACCTTCCGCTATGAGCCGGATCACACACAATAGCTGACGGAATCAGCCATCTAGTTGGCTGATACGGTCAAACGGGACCCTTGCAGCACGCGGGGCTTCCACTGGCTCAGTGTGACTCGGCACACTTTCAGGCAGCGACCATCCAGCAAAGGAGCACCATGCCCGAGACCATTGGCGAGCTGTCCGCCGTCGAACTCACCGCCGCAATCCGCACGAAGGAAATCTCGGCCCGCGAGGCCCTTGCCGCTCATCTTGGCCGGATCGAGGAGGTCAATCCGGTGATCAACGCCGTGGTGACCCTGGACCCCGAAGGCGCGCAGGCGCTGGCGCACCACGCCGACCAGCTGACAGCCGCCGGGGCCGAACTGCCGCCATTGCACGGCCTGCCCATGACGCACAAGGACACCAACAACACTGCCGGGATGCGCACCACCCAAGGCTCCCTCGCCTTGCGTGACTATGTGCCCGACGCCGACGACCTCATCATTGCCCGGCTCAAGGCAGCCGGCGTGGTGAGTACAGGCAAGTCAAACGTCCCGGAATTCGGCGCGGGCTCGCACACCTTCAACGACCTCTTCGGGACCACCACCAATCCGTACGCGCCCACCCTGAGCGCCGGCGGCAGCAGCGGCGGGGTTGCCGCCGTCGTCGCTTCACGCGTCCAAAGCATCGGTGACGGCAGCGACATGGGCGGTTCGCTCCGCATCCCGGCGTCTTTTTGCAACGTGGTGGGTTTCAGGCCGTCGACGGCGGTGATCCCCATGCCGTCCGACGTCAACGCCTACGCATGGCTGGGACGGACGGGGCCGATGGCACGGACCGTGGAGGACATTGCCTTGTTCATGTCCGTCACGGCCGGTCCGGATCCGCGCGTCCCCCACCCGGCGGGGCTTGAGCCGGAGGTGTTCCGGTCCTCGCTGGAAACAGATATGCGTGGCGTGCGAATCGGCTGGTCGCGGGACTTTGGCATTGGCGTGCCGGTGGAACCCGAAATCCTGGAGCACCTGGAACGGCAGCTCAGGGTTTTCGAGGAACTGGGGGCGATCGTGGAGGAAGCCACACCGGACTTCAGCGAAGCAGACCTGGTGTTCGGCAATACGCGGGCCATGGATTTCGCGGCAGGGCTGGGGCCGCTCCTGGAAAGGGCCGGGGACGTGATCAAGCCCGAGGTGCACTGGAACGTGAACAAGGGACTCGCGCTGACGGCCCGGGACCTGATCGAAACCGCGGCTGCGCGGACCCGGCTTGAAGCAGGAGTTCAGTCATTCTTCAGCCGCTATGACCTCTTCGCGAGTCCCTGCGCCCAAGTCCTGCCATTCGATGCGACGCTGCGGTACCCGGGCTCTGTTGCCGGAACACCGTCGGAAACGTATCTGGACTGGATGCGTTCGGCGTGCGTGCTTTCCGCAACCGGCCTTCCGGTGCTGAGCGTGCCCGCGGGCTTCAGCTCGACCGGTTTGCCCATTGGACTCCAGCTGGCCGGCAATCACTACACGGACATGCAGTTGCTCCGCTGGGGCCGGGCCTTCGAGCAGCAGACGGGGTACGCCGCCGTCGCGCCCGTTATCGCTGCTGACGTGCCGGCCCTTACGACGGTGCCCGCATAAAGCGGCCACCGCGCTTCTGGGCGTCGAGCAGGATGGAGACATCTACGCCGGATGCGTACTGTGCCCACTCCGAAGCAGTGATGAACCGGTAAAGGGCGGACATATCCCCCACGGTGACATCGGCGATCACCTGGTAGTCGCCTGCTATGGCCGCGGCGTAGCGGACCATGGGGAGTTCGGCGAGGCTCTTTCCCAGTTGTTCAACGTGCTGTGGCGCGGCCCGGATCCAGAGCAGGGCTTCAACGGCGAGGCCGAAAGCTGCCGGTTCGATCACCACCCGCAAATGGACCTGGTTGTTGGCGAGGAGCCACTCGCTGCGGCGGCGGGCGGTGGCTTCCGAGACGCCCACCCGACGGCCCAGCGCCTCGAAGCTCATCCGGCCGTCGGCGCACAAGGCTTCCACGATCTCGTTGTCCTGGCGGCTCAGTTCCTTCTGGGCTTCCAGGATGCCCGAGTCCACGGTGAGGTGTGACCGCAGTGCCTCGGCCGGTCCGCGCTGAGGATTTCCGGCCGCCACCCCCGGATAGTGCGGAAGTATCGCAGGACCGGGTAGCTGGTTGAATCCCTGAGGCCGATGGTGGACGGAAGTTCGTCCGAGAGCACGTCGGCCATGTGCCCGGGGTCCGTCATGATCTCGGCCACGCAATCACCGGTGCCCGTTGTGGTGTAGACGAATGTGATGTCTTTTCGCTGGGCCAGGGCTTTCGCAGCCGTCCGCACCGTCCCAGGAATGCACCGCATCTCGAAGAGCACGGCTGCCGGCTTCGGCCGCACGCCCACCACCGCAACCGCTCCCGACTCCAGGAGTTGGGAGCCCCGGCGCGCAACTGTTCGCTCGGCTTCCCCCAACACCGCAGCCATCTTGCGCCACGGGCAGCGCGGGTCGATCTGGAGGGCGGCCACGATCTGCCGTTCCAATGCGTCAAACAACACCGTGGGCGCTCCGTTCGGTTCGTTGGAGCCTCGGTTTCTGTCACGGGCCCACAGACAGAATATAAGGGCGCCACCCAGCCGGAGCCCACCCAGCCGGGGCGACAGGCAAGTCCTGGCACCCCGGCCCTACCGCGCAGGTCGTCCCATGGCAGGGGAAAGTCAAAATGGTCCCCCGGTCCGCCTTCCCCGTATTGATGTCACGTGCCCGGGGTTGACGCAGCAGCTTAGTGGAGGCGCGAGTCCAGCAACCCGGCCGCGAGTGCCGGAGCCAGGCCAGGCGCCAGTGGGAGCCTTGGAACAACGAGGCAGTGCCACAAGTGATAGATATCTGCCTTGCCTGACCACACGGTCGAGGCCACGTTTCCTTGCTCGTCCAGTTCCTGTTTCCAGGAGCCATGCTCGTAGTCGATGAACCAGTCGCGGGCGTGGTCCCAGATCCGCTCGTACCAGTCCGCGTAGCTCTCATCTCCGGTGGCCATGTACAGCGCGGCAGCACCGCCGATCGCCTCCACCGGCACCCACCGGATGCGGGACGTGACAACGGGCTTGCCCTCCCAGTCCACGGAGTACACGAACCCGGGATGGCCGTCCGGCTCCCAGGCATCGCGGATGGCGGCGTCGAACAGGCCCCGGGCGTCCTCCGTCAGCCAGGACGGGGCCTGCAGGCCCCGGGCCTCAAGGCCGGCGCGGAGGTGCAGGAGCAAGCGCGCCCATTCCACCCAGTGGCCAGGCGTTCCGCCGTAGGCCCGGAACTGGCTTGCGCGGTCGTCTGTGTTGTACTCCGGAATCGGATTCCATTCCGGGTCGAAGTGCTCGAAAACGCGGTAGTTGTTGTTCCGCGCGAACTGATGGATGAGCACTTCGGCGATGTGCAGGGCACGTTCGATCCAGCGGTTCTCGCCCGTTACGTCAGCAACAATGAGGTAGGCCTCCACGGAGTGCATGCTGGCGTTTCCGCCACGGTAAGCCTCGGTTTCCGTGAAGTCGCGGTTCCAGGAGTCGAAGCACATGTTGGCTTCATGGTCCCAAAACTTGGTGTCGGCTATGTGCAAGGCTTCGTCGAGCAGCTCCTGCGCGCCAGGCCGCCGGGCAGCCACAGCGCTGGCTGCTGCCAGGAGCACGAACGAGTGCTGGTAGCCGGACTTAGCGTCGTTCACGGGCCCGTTTTGGTCCACCTCGGCGTACCAACCGCCATGCTCACTGTCCCGGAATACTCCGTTGAGCGCGGCAATGCCGTGGTCCACCAGGGATGCCGCGCCTGGCCGTCCCATCAAGGCTGCAACTGCGAAACTGTGGACCATGCGGGCAGTGATCCAGAGGTGGGTCGGCTTGCCCGCGTCCACCTTGCCGTAGTTGTCCAGCCAACCGAATCCTGTGGCAACCTTTGAACCGGCTGCGAAGTTAACGAGCCGATCCGTTTCTGCTTCGAGCCAACGTGCGTGAGCGGCGCTGTTCAGCCACGTCATGTGCATCTCCTCAATGATTTTGGGGCCACCAAAGGGGGCCCGTTGTGGACTTCACTCCCGATGATCGAATTCCACCAAGGTTTAGTCTGATTTCTGACACTGAAGGTCAGTGGACAACTGACGGTCAGTGGACAACTGACGGTCAGTGGGTAAACAGGAGCCTTTGGCTCCAGCAGTCAGGGCCGCTGCGGTGCGGTCAGGCCGCCACGATCAGTTTCACGTCGGCCGCTTTCAGCGCGGCCTCAATTTCCTGTGGCGGCGGCGCGTCCGTCACCAAGACGTCGACCGCATCAAATACGGCCAGTTTGGCCAGCGCATACCGCAGCATTTTCTGGTGCGTGGCCACCACCACCACCTGCTCGGCCGATGCCATGAGCGCAAGCTTCGTGGCCCGTTCAACATCACGTTCAATGTAGAACGCTTCATCATGGATCCCGCTGACGCCGATGAAGGCGGTCTTGGCACGCAGGCCTTGGGCGGCACTGACGGTCATGGGACCGTTGAACGCCTGGCTGTCCAGCAGCAGTTCGCCACCCAGGCAAATGGTCCGCGCGGACGTCAGTTGCAGGCACCGCTGTATGGCCGGTGCCGAATGGGTGATGATCGTGCCCATGAAGGACGCCGGCAGTTCCTGTGCGATCTGGTAGGTGGTGGTTCCTGCGTCAAGGATGATGGCGTCACGTTCGGCCACCATGTCCACACAGGCCTTGGCAACACGCTGCTTGGCGTCGGCATCTTCGCGGGCCCGCGCCGCGAAGTCAGCGTTTTGTCCGTGTCCTTCGACCGCGCTTACCCCGCCATGCACCACCTTGACCAGCCCCAGCTTGGACAGCGCCCGGGTGTCGCGGCGGACTGTCATGTCCGAGACGTCGAACGTCCCGGCCAAATCCGCCGTGGAAAGGAATCCCCTTCGGCCGAGCTCGTCCAGAATGGTGCGCTGACGCGGCGTCAGCGGCGCCTCTTCCCGTGCGATGCTCATGGCCTCCCCTTTCCTCTCATGTCCTTGGACGTTCCAGGGTGTCGCAAAGTGTTGCAATTCCAACACAATCCTACTTACTTCCGGGCGCCAACCATCGGTGCCTGGAGTTCAATGGCGCGTCCTTCCACAATGGACCGCTCGGCTGCAAGGCCCATCCTGACGGATTGAAGGCCGTCCGCCACCGTCACATCCACCGGCCCCTCACCCAGTATGGCCTTCCGGTAGCCGAGGTGCTCGTAGTAGGTGGAACCGTGGTGCGCCCCTGCGGCAAGGACTGCCTCGTCCACCGGAACGTCGTGCTTTTCCGGACCCAGCGGCGAGCGCGGACTGAACTCGACGGTGGCTTCAGTTTCGTCGCCTTCGATCCAGTGGTTGGCGGCCACCGGAATGAGGGTTTCGATCTTGGCTTCGTCCCCCACAATCGAGATGCGTTCCTGGAACTTGGACCCCTCAGCAAACATGGACAGTTCCAGCATGGCCCGGCTTCCGCCCTTGAAATCGACGATCACGTAGGCGTTGTCCACCATGTCGGAGATTCGCCCGTCATAGACCTCGTCGAGGTGGTTCACGTCGTGCCCGCCGCTGGCGTAGACGCGGGTGGGTTCGTCCTGCAGGATCAGGCGCATCAGGTCGAAGAAGTGGCAGCACTTTTCCACCAGGGTGCCGCCGGTGCGCTCGGCGAACCGGTTCCAGGCGTCCACCTTGTGCAGGAACGGGAAGCGGTGTTCGACGATCGAGAGCATGTGGATGGTGCCGAGCTTGCCACCGTGTGCGGCCTGGATGATCTCCTGCACGGGCGGCATGTAGCGGTACTCCATGGCAACCCACACCGGGGCCGGGTACGAGGCGGCCAGCACTTCCAGCTCGTCAGCCTGCTCCGCACTGGTGCACACCGGCTTCTCCACCAGGACCGGCAGGTTGGTGCCGCTGGCGAAGATGTCCTTCAGGATTCCCAAGTGCGTGTCGTTCGGACTCGCGATCACAAGGGCATCCACCAGCCCCGATGCCAGCAGGTCCTGGTGCGAGGAGTACGTCTTCACGTCGTAGCCAATTTCGCGTGACGTCTCTTCGAGGGAGGAGCGCGTGGGATCGGAGACCGCGGTAATGCGGCTTCCTGGAATCAAAGCGAGGTTTCGCACATGTTCGCGGGCCATGTGGCCGGCGCCGATGAGGCCGTAGCGAATGGTCTGGGCTGTTTCCTCAGAGGGCAATGCCATGAGCTGCTCCGTTTCTCTGCGTTGAGTGGGGGACCGACGTTGCATCCCAAACATCACTATACAGAATGTGTTGTTTTTCACACATAGCGTGTGTATATTTTTTCAAACCAGCCCAACTACAACGAGGTGGATCGTGCCCCAACCGTCATCCGGAACCCTGCTCTTCGTCGGGTGTGCCACTTTGGACTCCATCGCACTGGTGCAGGAATACCCCGGTGCCGACAGCCGCACTGTGGCCTCAGATTTTGCGACGGCGGGCGGCGGCCCGGCCGCCACAGCGGCAGTCGCGGCAGCCCGTGCCGGCGCAAAGGCGGCCTTTGCCGGCGTCGTAGGTGAAGACGAGGAAGGCGACCGGATCATCAGCGGCCTCGAAGCTGAGGGCGTGGACACCACAGCCGTCATCCGTGACCCCAAGGTCCAGACGGGCGCCAGCGTGATCGTGGTCAGCCGGTCCACCGAAAGCAGGGCAATCGTGACCCGGCCCGTACCTCCGGTCGAGTTCCCGGCAGGCAGTCGCTTCCATGAGTTGGCGCGAAGTGCCGCTTGGGTCCATGTGGACCACTTGGGCTGGAACGCCATCGCTGATCTGGAGGGCCTGCGGATCAGCGTGGATGCGGGAAACCCCATCCCTGCCTTCAGGCCGGATGGCGTGGCGCTGTATGTGCCCACGATCGAACGCCTGCGGGCCGAGTTCGGTGACCACCTGTCCCCGGAGGCCCTGGTGCAAAAAGCCGTCGACGGCGGTGCGTCCGCCGTCGTGGCGACGGCAGGGTCCGCGGGAGCCTGGGGACTGGAACGGGACGGCGTTCCTTTCCACGTACCGGCAACACCCGCGGAGATCGTCTCCACGCTCGGTGCCGGCGACGTCTACCACGGCGCTATCCTCGCTGCCGTCGCAGCCGGACTCCCGCTGGCAGAAGCAGCAGCCTTCGCCGGCCGCACCGCCACGGCGTCCTGCGCGGGCCTGGACGGTCGCTCCATGATTCCCCGCCAGGCCATCACCCCCGTTTTGACCAGCAATCCCACTGTCTAGCTGAAAGAAGCAGCCCATGAGCACCACCGATCTTTCCCCTCTCCAGCGCCCGTCCGGTGCATTCGCCATGCTGGCAGTGGACCAGCGCGAAGCCATGCGAAACATGTTCGCGGAACACACTGACCAGCCTGTCACCGACGAGGACCTCCGCGACTTCAAGCTTGCGGCGGCCCGGATCCTCACACCGTATGCGTCCGGCGTCCTCATTGATCGCCAGTTCGCGCTGGACCGGGCCATCGAAGCCAACGTGGTTGACCCCAGCTGCGGACTCATCGCCTCAGCCGACCACTTTGAGTCAGCCCACGGCGAATTGGTAGGGGAAGTGACCATCGACAAACTGGTGGATCCCGCAAAATACGCCGCGCTGGGCGCGAAGGCCCTCAAGCTCCTGGTGCTCTACCGACCGGATGAACCCGCCGAAGGCCGCGTGGCAATGGTCCGCGAGTTCGTAGAGAGCTGCAAGTCCGCCGGGCTCATCAGCATCATCGAACCCGTCTCCCGTAAGCCCCTGGCTGGTGGCGATTTCGACTGGAACGCCGGCATCCTTGCCGCGGCCAAGGAACTCGGCAGCCTGGGCGCCGACCTTTACAAGGCAGAGGTTCCGTTCAAGGGCCAAGCACCTGAAGCAGAGGTCCGTGCAGCCTGCGCCGAACTGACCAAGGCCATCGACGGCCCCTGGGTGGTCCTTTCCTCCGGCGTCCCCGAGGACGTCTTCCCTGACGCCGTCCGGTGGGCATGCCTGGAAGGGGCCAGCGGGTTCCTGTCCGGTCGGGCCGTTTGGGCGTCCTGCATCGGCTCCACTGACGTCGTGGAATCCCTGTCCACCGATGCCGTCCGTCGGCTGCAGCGGCTCTGCGCCGTCGTCGACGAGGTGGTTTCCGCACAACGGACCACCGCCTGATCCGTCCCGAAGGCCGCTGGGGCGGCCCATGATCCAAACAACCAGGCACAGCAAACACTCAATGAGGAGAATATTGTGAGTCAGATTTCACGCAGGCAGGCCATGGCCGTTTTCGGTGCCCTGGGTCTCGGTGCGACCGCCGCGGCATGCGCAGGACCTGGCGGTTCCACGGCCCCGGGTGGAGCCTCCGGTCCGGTTGCTCCGTCCACCGGTGACATCACCGGCAAGGTGTCCTTCGCCCACTGGCGTGGCGAAGACAAAGCAGTGTTCGACGAGCTCATCAAGCGCTTCGTGGCGAAGAACAGCGGGGCGGAGGTCACCCAGGATATTTCAACGTCCAACGACTACAACGCCCAGGGTTTGCAGAAGGTCCGGGGCGCGGCCATCGGTGACGCGTTTGCGACGTTCCGCGGCGCACAGTTCAAGAATTTCGGTGAGGCCGGAATCTACACCGAGCTGAAGAACAGCAAGGCGGTGGGGAATTACCAGAAAGGCCTCCTCACGGCCGGGCAGTCCGGAGACAGCCAACTGGGCCTGCCGTACCAAGTGGTCTTCCCCATGCCGATGGCCAACGTGGACCTCTTCGACAAAGCCGGGGCTGAGCTTGCTCCCAAGGACTGGGACGCTTTCCTGGCCATGTGCGAGAAGCTGGCGTCCTCCGGCGTCACGCCCATCTCGTGGCCAGGCGGCGATGTAGGCAACGGTGGCCAGTTGTTCAACTGCATGATCGCCAACAACGCCCCTGTGGACGACATGTGCTCCCAGATCGAACAGGGCAAGCTCAAGTGCACTGACGACTGGTTCATCGCCATGCTGAACCAGTACAAGGACCTGGTACCGTTCCTGCAGTCCAACGCCACAGGCACCGCGGTGGAACCGGCACAGAACCTGTTCTCCCAGGGCAAGGCCGCCATGCTGGCGACGGGGTCCTACCACCTCGCCGCCGTCCGAAATCTGGGCGCAAAGTTCCCCATCGAGCTCGTTTTCCCGAATACGTCCAAGGACGGCAACGCCAAGTATGAGGGTGCCTACAACGCCACGTTCATCCTCGGCGTCAATTCGGCCAGCAAGCACCAGGCCGCCGCGGCAGCCTGGATCGATTTCCTGTCCGAACCCGAAAACGCCGGGTACTACGCCAACCAGACGGCCCAGCACGTGTCCGTCAAGGACGTCGAGTACACGAACGCTGATCTCAAACGCTTGAGCCCGTGGCTGGACAAGAAGACGGCGCTGGCCGCCCGCTTCCAGTTCCGGAACCTGGACGTCCGCAACGCCGTGGAAGCCAGCGCGACGGCGGTCATCTCCGGTACCAGCCCTGAACAGGCGGCCGAAGCCGCCCAGAAGATTGTGGACGAACGGTTATGAGCACCCACACCGGAATGGCTGCCAAGCGCAAGGCACCGGACAGCAGCACGGAAGCTGCCACGAAGAAGCGCCGGTCACCTACCCGTGTGAATCCTGCGCTGTACCTGTTCCCGCTCCCCGCCGTCGCGGTCATCGCGTTCTTCCTGGTGATGCCCACCCTTCAGGCGTTCCAGTATGCCGTCACCGACTGGAACGGCTTCTCGGCAGCGTTCAACTACGTGGGCGTGGACAACTTCATCCGGGCATTTACCAAGGACTCGTTGTTCACCAACGCGCTGACCAACAACCTGAAGTTCGTGTTGCTGGTAGTCATCGCCCAAACTGCCTTCTCGCTCCTGCTCGGCCTGCTCCTCACCAAGAACTCACGAGGCAGCATCCTCCTCCGCGCCTTGTTCTTCTTCCCCACCATCCTGTCCTCTGTCTCCGTGGCCTTCATCTGGAAGTTCATCTACGATCCCAACTTCGGCCTGGCCAACTCGGTCCTCGGTGCCGTGGGCCTGGAAGGCCTGCAGGGGTCCTACCTCGGCGACAACAACCAGGCGCTGTACTGGGTAGCCGTCACCCAGGTGTGGTTCCACGCCGGACAAATGATGGTGGTCTACATTGCAGGGCTGCAGTCCATCCCGCGTGAACTCTACGAGGCAGCGGAAATGGACGGCGCCAACAAATGGCAGCAGTTCAAGTCCATCACGTGGCCCTTCGTCGCCCCGGCAACGTCCATTGTGGTGGCCTACACCACCGTGCAGTCGTTCAAGGCTTTCGACCTGATCCTGGGCATCGCGGGCAATCCGCCCAAGAGCTCCCTGGACATCCTCTCCACCCGCATCTACAGCACCTTCGCCAACTCGGAGTTCGGCTACGCCGCCGCCCAGTCGATCATCTTCATGGCCATGATCGCCTTGGTCACCTGGCTGCAGCGCCGGTTGCTCCGGCTGACCCCGAAGGGGGAGTAACAGCATGCTCGCATCAATCAGCCGCCGCGCCATCCTGGGCATCTACGCGCTCATCATCATCATTCCGCTGACCGTTGTAGGTTTCGGCAGTTTCAAATCCACGCAGGAACTGTTCGAAGGTCCGTTCAGCCTGCCGCAGTCCCTCTCCCCCGCCAACTATGCCGAGGTGATCGGTGGCCAAGACCTGGGTTCCTCCTTCTGGAACAGCGTCATCGTCACCGCCATCTCCGTACCAGTCACGCTCTTTATTGCCAGCCTGGCCGGTTACGCCGTCTCACGGCTCAAGGGTTTTGTGTCCTGGGCGATCTTTGGTTTCCTGGTCCTGGGTATGGCCATTCCCGCCCAGGCCAACATGGTCCCGCTCTACGTACTTTTCGGACGGCTCGGACTGTTGGACAACCTCACGGGACTGATCGTGGCCAACGTGGTCTCGACACTGCCCATCGCCGTGTTCATCCTGGGCGGCTTCATGCGGACGCTGCCCAAGGAACTCTACGAAGCCTCCTCCATCGACGGAACGGGCCCGTGGAAAACCTACGCGTCGATCGCGCTGCCGCTGTCCGCACCATCGATCGCGGCCGCCGCAATCTTCCTGTTCGTCATCCACTGGAACGAACTGCTCTACCCCCTCCTGTTCATCCAGTCCCCCGGAAACCGCACCCTGCCCTTGGCGTTGCTGAGCTTCCAAGGCGAATTCCAGACCAACTACCCGCTGCTGTTCGCAGGAGTCATCCTGGCTTCGCTGCCGGTGGTGGTGGCCTACATCTTCCTGCAGCGCTACTTCGTGGCGGGCATCACCGCCGGCGCCAGCAAGGGATGAGCACAGCACTTACCGAAAGGCACTACCTATGAACCTGAAATCGGCACAGCACCTGATCAACGGGACCTGGCACTCAGCCGCAACGTCCAAAGACGTCAAGGATCCTGGAAACGGAAGCACTGTGGGCGAGGTGACGTGGGGAGGTGCGGAGGACGCGACCAGGGCCGCCGATGCCGCGGCCGAAGCATTCAGCAGTTGGTCCCGGACCACGGCACGGACACGGGCCGACCTGCTCCACAACGCCGCCGGCCTGTTGGCTGATCGCCGCGACGAACTGGCAAATACCCTGGCTTTGGAAGCCGGGAAACGACTGCCCGAAGCCCAGGGCGAAGTGGACTTCTCCGTGGAATACCTCAGGTGGTTCGCCGAGGAAGCACGCCGAACCACTGGCACCGTCAGCCCGCCGGAGCTCCGGGGCCGCCACCACCTCAGCGGCCGCAGGCCAATCGGCGTCGCCCTGAGCCTCACGCCGTGGAACTTCCCGGTGTCCATCCAGGCCCGGAAACTCGCGGCCATGCTCGCTGCCGGCTGTACCGTGGTGGGCCGGGTCTCCGAGAAGGCACCCCTTGCAGCTACCGGCCTGTTCGAGATCCTGCACGACGCGGGGTTCCCCGCCGGCGTCGTCAATCTTGTCCATGGACCATCCCGGGAAGTGACCGGGGCCCTGCTCAAGCACCCCGCCGTTCGGGCGGTCAGCTTCACAGGATCCACCGGCGTCGGACGGCAGATCATGGCCTCCGCTTCCGAACGGGTGGTGCGGCCGCTGCTCGAGCTCGGCGGCAACGCGCCGTTTATCGTCTTTGAAGACGCCGACCTCGATGCCGCCGTCGAGGGCGCAGTGCTTGGCAGGCTCCGCAACACCGGCCAATCCTGCGTGGCCGCCAACCGCTTCCTTGTCCAGGACAGCGTCGCGGACGAATTCGCCCGGAAACTGGCCGCACGGTTTGATGCCATGAGCATCGGGCACGGAGTTCCCGACGGCGACACACCGGCACCGGACCTTGGTCCAGTGATCGACGCCGAACGGGTGGCAGCTGTCCAGGCCCTGGTGGATGATGCCCTCAACCGCGGCGCCCAACGGGTCACCACGCGCACCGAGGTTCCTGGCGAAGGCTCCTTTATGGCACCGACGCTCCTCGTGGACGTTCCCGACGACGCGCTTCTGGTGAGCGAAGAAGTCTTTGGCCCGGCAGCCGGCGTCGTGACTTTCGCTTCGGAAGAGGAAGCGATCCGCAAGGCGAATGCAACGGAAATGGGCCTCGCAGCCTACGTCTGGACCAACAGCCCCAAGCGCGGCTGGGACATTCCCGAGCAGCTGGAAGCCGGCATCGTCGGCGTCAACGATCCCCTTCCGTCGGTGGCCTTCGCGCCCATGGGCGGGGCCAAGCAGTCCGGCCTCGGCCGGGAAGGATCCAACCTGGGCCTCGAGGAATTCGAGGAGGTCCAGTACGTTGCCTGGAAAGCCTAGATGCTGACCACCGGGCTGGTGCTGGGCGCCGTCGTGATGGGGGCCGGGATGCAGCGGGTGACCGGGATGGGATTCGCTTTGGTAGCGGCACCCTTCCTGGTCCTGCTGCTCGGTCCAGTGGAGGGCGTAGTGCTGGTCAACGTCTGCGGAGCCGTGACAGCCGGTGCCATCATCTTCCGCGTCGTGCGGGATATCGACTGGAAGCGGTACCTGGCACTGGCCGCATCCGCCCTCCTGGGGATTGTCCCCGCGGCCATCCTCATCCGGTTCATGCCGCCGCCGGTCCTGGAGATCTCGATCGGGGTCATCCTCGCCGTCGGCCTGACAGTCCTGCTGTTCATGAAATCCGCTGTCCTGCCCAAGCGTCGCCGGTACCTCTTCACCGCAGGAGGGCTCAGCGGTTTCATGAACACCGCGGCCGGGGTGGGAGGACCGGCCGTCAGCATGTACTCCATCGCAACCCGGTGGCAGCACAAGTCGTTCGCGGCCACCATGCAGCCCTACTTCTTCACCATCGGCTCCTTGTCGCTCATTTCCAAGGCGGTCACGGCACCGGAATCGTTTCCCGTCCTGCCGGCAACCATGTGGGTGGCGGTCGCCGTCGCCTGTTTGGTCGGACTCGTCCTGGGCGACCTCGCCTCCAAGCGGGTGTCCGCGCGCGCCGCGCAGATCCTGCTGATCATGCTGGCCTACCTCGGAGCGGCTGCCACCATTGTCCGCGGCGTCCTCGACGCCGTCGGCTGAACCCCATAACCCCCTAAGAAAAGGACCACTATGTTTGACGTCTCCCCCAAAGAAGGCACGCTGCGGGTTTCCACTTCCAACGGCGAACCCGTCTCCCTCACGGCTGACCCAAGCGGGCTCCGTCTTGAGATCGACACCAACTGCCGGTGCAGCGAAGCCCCTGAGCGGCGCGCCGGCTCGTACACGGATACCGACTTCGGCGCTCGCTGAATCAAGGACGATCATGGATCTTTCTTCGTCCTTCAAGGCTTACGACGTCCGGGGCATCGTCGGTGTGTCACTGACCGACCAAGTTGCAGAAGCCATCGGTGCCGCCTTCGTCGATGTCCTAGGCCTTGCCGGGAAGACCGTGTTCTGCGGCGGTGACATGCGCCCGTCATCTCCGGGGTTCGTCTCTGCTTTTTCGCGCGGTGCCTCCAGTAGAGGCGCCGATGTTCGCGATCTCGGCCTCATTTCGACCGATGAGCTCTATTTCGCCTGCGGATCCCTCAACGCGGCCGGCGCCATCTTTACGGCCAGCCACAACCCGGCACAGTACAACGGGATCAAAATGGCCCAGGCCGGAGCCGTCCCCGTTTCCTCCGATTCAGGGCTTTTCGAGATCCGGGACCTCGCCCAGCGCTACCTCGCCCAAGGAATTCCGGCGGCCGGCTCACCGGGTACCGTGGCCGCGCTGGACGTGCTTGGCGACTACGCACGCAAGCTGCGCTCCCTCGTTGACCTGACCGGCGTTCGTCCCCTCAAGGTTGTTGTGGACGCCGGAAACGGCATGGCTGGGATGACCGTTCCTGCGGTACTGGGCGGCCAGCACCTGGAGGCCCTGCCGCTGACGATTGTTCCCCTTTACTTCCAGTTGGACGGCACCTTCCCGAACCATCCCGCCAACCCGTTGGAACCAGAGAACCTCCGCGACCTGCAGGCGGCCGTCGTCGCGCACGGCGCCGACCTTGGGTTGGCGTTCGACGGCGATGCGGACCGCTGCTTCGTCGTCGACGAGATGGGACAACCGGTCACACCATCCGCCATCACCTCCATGATCGCGGTACGTGAGATCGCCAGGGCGCAGGCGGCCGGGGAGGCAGAGCCGGCCGTGATCCACAACCTGATTACGTCCACGTCGGTTCCGGAGTTCATCCAGTCCGCCGGTGGCCGTTCCGTCCGAACACGGGTTGGCCACTCGTTCATCAAGGCCCGCATGGCCGAAGAGGATGCAGTTTTCGGTGGCGAGCACTCGGCCCACTACTACTTCCGCGACTTCTACAACGCGGATACCGGCATGCTCGCCGCAATGCACGTCCTCGCCGCCCTCGGCGGGCAGCCTGGACCTCTCTCCAGCTTGGCGCAAAAGTACGAACCGTACTCCTCAAGCGGCGAAATCAACTCGGCCGTGGCGGACACGGCCACGTCCATCGCGGACATTCAGGGCTCCTACGAGGGCATGGACGGTGTCCTGCTGAATGATTTGGATGGCCTGACCGTGACCGCGGAATCAGGAGACTGGTGGTTCAACGTCCGGGCGTCCAACACCGAAGAACTGCTGCGGCTCAACGTCGAGGCCAAGGACGCCAAGACCATGGGGCGTGTGCGTGACGCTGTGCTGGAGATGATCCGGCGTTAGGGGGCCGGCGCGGCGCACAGCCCTCAGCCCTCTCCACCATCCTGCAGAACGGCAATATGCCGGTGCGCGTGCTTGATGAACTCCCGCGTGGCCGGCGAAAGTGAGCCGTTCACTCGGGTGATGAAGGCGAAGTGTTCGTGGAACGGCGGGTCCAGCCGCACGTAGCCAAGCCCGAGTGGTTCGAGCATGGACTTGGCAACGTGGTAGGACACCAGCGAATCACCAACGCCCTGCGCCGCGAGTTCCACGGCGTGGGTTTGGAATTCCACCTCGGCGATCGGATCCAAGGTCATGCCCGCGTGCTGGGCCCGGGCCGTCATGGACTGGCGGAGGGGGTCCGAGTCCGACCAGCGGGCTTCGGAGAGGATCAGCGGAGCGGTGGCCAATCGCTCAATCGAGATAGGTCCGTTCAACCGCGAAGGTTCGGCGCTGACGTAAACCACTTCGTCACGAAGCACAGGCGGCCCGACGGTCAGTCCCCGGTCGTCGATGGGGAGCTGCACCAGACCGGCTTCAAGGTCCCCGGAGCGCACAGCATCGGCAACTTCGGAGGAATTCAAGCCCACCACGCGGATCTTGACCATGGGGTATTGCTCGTGGAAATCGCGGATGAGCCCGGTCAGAAGGTACAGGTGAGCGCTGTTGAAGGTGCCGAATGACACCGTTCCGCCTTGAAGCGTGCGCACTTCCCGGACGAGGTCCGCCAGGCCCTCCACTTCGGCGAGCGCACGCTGCGCATTGGGAAGGAGAAGCCGTCCGGCCTCGGTGATCTGCAGCTCCCTGTTGGTCCTGGTAAACAGCTTGACGCCAAGGCTGTGCTCGAGCCGGCGGATCTGTTCGGACAGGCTGGGCTGGGCGATGTGTTCGGCTTCCGCGGCGGCTGACAGCGTTTTGTGCTTGGCGGCCGAGAGGAAGTAGCGCAGCTGTATGAGCGTGAGGTTAGGCATAGGCATTTCCTTGAGGAAGGGTCAGGAATTGAGTCTACACCTCGACCAAGAATCTCCGTACGGTAGTTCCATACCCGGTGACGCCAATCACATTGATTCGATAACCGGACGAATATCCCACCATCCAAGGACTCTCATGACCGCGATTTCTGCTGCGTCCGCGCACCTTATAGACGACGGACCATTGACCCGCTACCACCGCCGGCTCATTGCTGCTTGTTCGGGCGGGCCGTTCCTCGATGGCTACCTGCTCAGCATCGTGGGCGTCGCCCTCACTGGGGCAAGCGCGGAGCTGGGCCTGGGTTCGGTTGAGCTCGGCTTGGCTGGAGCCGCATCGCTGATCGGACTGTTCCTCGGCAGTCTGGTCCTGGGACCCATCACGGACCGCATCGGACGGAAGATGATGTACACCGTGGACCTGCTGGCCATGGTCATCGCCTCCGCGGCGTGCCTCTTCATCAGCGACGGCTTCCAGCTGATCCTCCTTCGCCTGGTGGTGGGCCTCGCAGTGGGAGCCGACTACCCCATCGCCACCGCGCTCCTCACTGAGTGGATGCCCAAGAAACGGCGCGGCGCCATCATCGGTTGGCTCTCCACCATCTGGCTCGTGGGCGCAATCGTGGCCTACGTTGTGGGCTTCGCACTCTCCAGCGCGTTCGGCCCTGAGTCGTGGCGCTGGATGTTGGCCAGCGGCGCCGTGTTCGGCATCATCGTGATGCTGCTCCGCTTCGGAGCCCACGAATCCCCGCGGTGGTTGGCCGCCAAGGGCCGGATCGAAGAAGCCCGCGAAGCCCTCAGCAAGGCCTTGGAACGCAACGTGACGGTAGAGGAAGTCCGCGCACTCGTGGCCACCGACGAGGAAGAGACCAAGTCGGGTTTCGCCTCGCTCCTGAAAGCTCCGTTCCTCAAGCGGACCCTGTTCTGCGGCCTGACGTGGATGTGCATCGCACTCCCCCAGTTCGCCCTCTTTACCTATGGCCCCATCATCCTGTCCCAGTTCGGCCTGGCCCACGGCGGCGCGGAGGAAACCCTGGGACAGATCGTCCTCAACCTCGGCTTCCTTGTCGGCACCCTGCCCGCACTCCGCTGGGTTGAAACCATCGGCCGCCGCCCCCTCATGATCTGGACCTTCGTGGCCGCCGCTGTTTTCCTCCTTCCGCTGGGCCTGTGGCCGAACGGCCCCAGCTGGTTCGTGATGGTCTTCTTCTTCCTCTTCACCCTGGCCAGCGGGGCCGGCACCATCCTGGTGTTCATCTACCCCAACGAGCTCTTCCCCACCAGCATCCGCGCTTCCGCCGTCGGACTTGCCACCGCCATCAGCCGCATCGGCGCGGCGATCGGCACCTACATGGTCCCGCTGTCCCTCAGCGGCCTGGGAACCGGTCCCACCATGATGATCGGCGTCGGCCTGACCCTGCTGGGCCTGGTGATCAGCATCGCCTGGGCCGAAGAGACACGCAACAAGTCCCTCACGTCACTGACCACCAAAATCATGACCACGGTCAAGAACTAAATCCTTAGGAACACCATGAACAACACCACTCCCCGCGTAGCACTGGTCACCGGCGCCGGCAGCGGCATGGGCCGGAGCACCGCGGACGTCTTCCTCAACGAGGGCTGGCACGTGATCGCCGTCGACGTTTCCGCTCCTGACTTCAACGGTCATTCGGGGCGGGTCACGCCGCTGGTGGCCGATGTGCGGGACCGCGCCGCGCTGGAGGAACAGCTCGACGCCGTCCTTCCGGACTTGGGTGGCTCCATCCACGCTGTCGCGAACATCGCCGGGGTGTACCCACCGTCTACCTTGGACTCGTTCTCGGAAGAGCTGTACCGCTTTGTGTTCGACGTCAACGTCCTGGGCGTCCTGAACGTCATGGCCGCCGCCAAACGGAACATGCCCGCGGGGTCCGCGATCGTAAACTTCGCCTCGGTGGACGGTTACCACGTCTCCCCCGGCCAGTTGGTCTACGGCGCCTCGAAGGCCGCCGTCATCATGATCACGAAGGCCACCGCGCTGGAACTGGCGGAGCGCAAGATCCGCGTCAACGCGATCGCCCCCGGATGGGTTAACACTCCAGGAAACGCCGCAACGGGACGCATGGAAGCGGCCGCGGATTCCATTCCCCTTGGCCGGGTGGCCGAGCCCGGGGAAATCGCCCGCTGGGCCTGGCTCCTCACCGGCAGCGACCACGCCGGATTCATGACCGGTGAGACGGTCACCCTCTCCGGCGGCGACGTCATCCGCTGAAACGGCACCACTCCCTATCTACCCGAACGGACACACCATCATGACCCGCTATTGCGTCATCGGCGCCGGCGCCGCCGGCATCTCAGCCCTCCAGCAACTCCGCCAGGCCGGCTACGACGTCGACTGCTTCGAAAAAGGCGACCGCGTCGGAGGCCACTGGCACACCGACTACGAGGCCCTGCACCTCATCACCGCCCGGGACATGACCCACTTCGAGGACTTCCCCATGCCGGCGCAATACCCGCACTTCCCGCGCCGCGACCAGGTGCGCGACTACCTCGAGTCCTACGCCCGGCACCACGGCCACTACGACATCATCCAGTTCAACACCGAGGTGCTTTCCGTCACCCCCGTAGCCACTGACGGACCGGTCGGGTCCGCGGGATGGAACGTCACCACCTCGCACGGCTCGGAGACCTACGACGGCGTGATCGTCGCCAACGGCCACCTCTGGGACAAGAAAACCCCGAGCTTCCCTGGGGAGTTCGCGGGCAAGCAACTGCACTCGTCCGAGTACACCAACGTGGGCGACATCGACGGCACCCGTGTCCTGGTGGTCGGTGCTGGGAACTCCGGCTGCGACCTCGCCGTCGACGTAGCCCAGCACCGCCTGGAAGCGGACATTGTGATCCGCGAAGGGACCTACTTCCAGCCCAAGGCGTACTTCGGCAAACCCCGCCAGGAACTGGACTTCCTGAAGCAGTTCGCCCCCGACGAGGTGGACCTCATCAGCCGTCTCCTGGCCCGCGTCTCCATCGGCGAATGGAGCGACTACCCCGGCATGCCCGAACCCAAGCACCGCACCTTGGCCGAGGGCAGCACCGTGGTCAACACCCTGCTGCCCTACTGGATCCAGCACGGCCGCGTGGGCGTGGTTCCTGGCATCGAACGCTTTGACGGCAAAACCGTCCACTTCACCAACGGCACCGCCAAGGAATACGACACCATCCTCTGGGCCACCGGCTTCCACTCCAGCGTCCCCTTCCTCGCCGAAGAACTGGTCCCCCGCCGCAAGGGCGCCCCTATCCGCTACGGCGCGGGCATCATCCCCGAAGGCCTGGAAAAGCTCTACTACGTGGGCATGATCGCACCCCGCGGACCACAAATCCCCGTCTACGGAATGCAGGCCAAACTCGTCGCCACCATGATCCGCCTCCACGAACAAGCCGGCGACGGCGGCGCCACCATCGGCGCGTACCTCTCCGGACTGCAGGAATCCGAAGACCGCATCGACATCGTCCGAGCCATCTGGGAAGACCAAATGGCCGACACCGAACGACTGCTGGCCGCCTTCGCGGCAGCCCAAGCAACCGCAACGCCGGTGACAGCCAGCGCCTGAGCCGGCCACCGCCGTCGTCCTTCCGTGGAAGCGGAAGCAGGCAGGGGTTGGCGCCGTCCGAAGGCGCCAACCCCCTGATCCCCACCCGATAAACACACCAAGAGACCAGGAAAAGATGACAACGCAGTCAACGGCCGTCCACACCAGACCCTTAGAAGCGAGCATTCCCCTGACAAAATCGGCCGGCCATGTGATTGTCGATTCGCTGGTGGCGCACGGCGTACAGCGAACGTTCGTGGTTCCCGGCGAGAGCTTCCTTGACGTCCTCGACGGCCTGCACGGATCGCCCATCCAGACCGTTGTGTGCCGCCACGAGGGTGGCGCCGCGTACATGGCCGAGGCCGACGGCAAGATGAACCAGATCCCCGGAGTGGTCATGGTGACCCGCGGGCCGGGCGCAGCGAACGCGCACGTCGGGCTGCACACGGCGTGGCAGGATTCGACGCCGATGGTCCTGTTCGTGGGGCTCATCCCGTTCGGGCACCGCGACCGGGAGGCGTTCCAGGAGTTCGACATCAAGGCCTGGTTCGATACCGGCGCCAAGCGCGTCATGGTCCTTGACCACGCCGAACGGGCCTCCGAGATCGTCGCCGAGGCCATGTTCGCAGCCCAGTCCGGACGGCCGGGTCCGGTGGTGGTCGGGTTGCCGGAGGACATCATCCGCCAGCAAATCGAACCCACGCTGCACCCCGCGATCCCCGTGGCCACGGGCGGGATGACAACGGTCGATACCCGGGCGGTGGCCGCCGCCTTGATGAATGCCACCAAACCTCTGTTCGTCACCGGCGGCAACGACTGGTCCCAGGCCGCCGCGAGCCAATTGACCGCTTGGCTCGAAAAGCACCACATCCCCGCCGCTGCCGAATGGCGCACGCAGGGAACAGTGTCCTTCGACTCACCGTCCTACGTGGGCCCCATCGGCTACGGACGGCCACGGCCCACCTACGACCTCCTGGAAGAAACCGACCTGCTCATCTTCGTCGGGACCGTCCCCGGCGATGTGATCACCGACGGTTTCGTGTGCCGGCAGGACTGGAACAAGCAGAACTTCCTGGTGACCATCGACCCCGCACTTCGCGGACGGTCCGGGCCCGTGTCCTGGCAGATCGTGGCCAAACCCGATGTCTTCGTCCGGGACCTTGTGGAGATCGACCTGCCGTTCCGCGAAGACTGGAAAGCCTGGACCAACCGAATGCGCGGAGAGCAGGTGGCCTTCGCCTCCCTGCCATCTCCCGTGCCGGGTCCGGGGCCCGCACACATGGATACCCTCATGGCACACCTCGTCCCGTCCCTGCCCGAAGACGCCCTGGTGACCTTCGGAGCCGGAGAACACACCAACTGGGCACACCGATACTTCCCCACCCGGCGCTACGCGTCCATGCTCAGTGCCCGCAACGGTTCCATGGGCTACTCCGTCCCGGCCGCGATCGCCGCATCCCTTGCCCACCCCGAACGACGCATCGTCACCATTGCCGGAGACGGCGAATTCCTCATGAACGGCCAGGAACTCGCCACCGCTGCACAATACGGCGCCACTCCGTTGGTGATCGTCATGGACAACCAGGAATACGGAACCATCCGCACCCACCAGGAACGCCACTACCCCGGCCGCGTCTCCGGCACCCAACTCCACAACCCAGACTTTGCCCTGATGGCCCGCGCCTTCGGCGGCTTCGGCATCCGTGTCGACGAAGACACGGACGTCCCCGCCGCGCTCGAAGCTGCGCTGCACGCCATTGACCATGACCGTACGTTTGCCCTGCTCCACATGGTGGTGGAACAGCGCACCAAGGCCTACTGAGACCCCAACGGGTTCAGCGTCTTCGAGAAGATGACGGCACCGTTGGCGTTCCGCAGGCTCACGTTGAAGGTGTTGTCGGAACCCAGTTCGACGTGCCCGAAGTACTGGTTCTCTCCATCGCGGGGAGACTCGCCGGGGAAACGCCCGGACTTGGCGAACACCACCTCCGGCCCGAACGTCCCGTCCATGCCGTTCGGGCCGAAGGACCCCGCGTTGATTGGACCGGCCACGAACTCCCAGAAAGGATCGAAGTCCGTGAAGGACGCGCGTTCGGGAGAATAGTGGTGTGCCGCGCAATAGTGCACGTCCGCGGTCAGCCACACCGTGTTCTTGATGCCGTACTTCTTGAACGCGCTCAGCACCCCGGCGATCTCCAACTCGCGGCCCAGCGGCGCCCCGTTGTCCCGGTTGGACAGGCTCTCCTGGTTCACCGCGCCGTCCGGAACCACGATTCCGAGGGGAAGGTCGGCGGCGATCACCTTCCAGGTCGCCTTCGACTGCCGGACTTCCCTGATCAGCCAGTCCACCTGTTCCCGGCCCAGGATGTTGGTGGCGTAAGGTTCCTTGCCGTCCGTGTTCGGCGACTTGAACGTCCGCATATCCAGGCAGAAGATGTCCAACTGCGGGCCGCGCGAAATCTTCCGGTAGATGCGCGCGGGTTGGTACTGGCCGGCGTCGTACGTTCCCGGACGCCACAGTGCAGCGGAGTCCGCGATCGGCATGTTCTCCTGCCACGCCTGCCGGCCGCGGGCGGCGAGGACGTTCACGTCGCGTTCGGTGTAGCGGGCGTCGTCCAGGATCTGGCCGGGGTACCAGTTGTTGTGGGTTTCGTGGTCGTCCCACTGGGCGATGACAGGTACGTCGGCGAACAGGGCGCGCATGTTGGCGTCCAGGGAGTTGTAGCGGTGGCGGCCGCGGTATTCCTTCAGAGTCTCGGCCACTTTGGCAACGTCCTCCGTGACGATGTTCCGCCACACCTGGCCGTCCTTTTCAGTGACGGTTTCGGCGATGGGGCCGTCGGCGTAGATAGTGTCACCCGAGTGGATGAAGAAGTCCGGGCGGGTCTGGTGCATGGCCTGGTAGCCGCGCATTCCGCCGATGTCCGGGTTGATGCCCCAGCCCTGCCCGGCGGTGTCGCCGGTCCAGACGAAGGACTGCGAGTACGACGCCGGCCTGCCGCCAGCGCGCGCGTCCTGCGAGCCGCCGTCGTTGGCTTTGTTCGTTCCCGGCGCAGTGCGGAAGGTGCCCTGAACAGCCTCCCCGAGGCCGTTCTCGTCTTCGAAATTCAACTCCAGCGTGAAGCGGGTACCTGCAGGAAGTCCCTTGGCATGGATCTTCGCGGTGAAGTCGCTGGCTTCGCTTGCCAGGGGGCCACGGATGGTTCGGCTGAAACCGTAGCGGCCGCGGAGAATGTCACCTGCGTCGTCGATGGCCCGGAGGGTGGCGGTGAGCCGGCCCGGTCCGGAGGCGCGGGACCACAGGACGGCGGAATCGGTGGTGACATCGCCGGTAGCGATTCCCGTAGGGAGGGTGAGGCGCTTGCGGACCAGGGGGATGGCGTTCGGGGCGGCGTTCGCGGGGCTTCCTGCCGTGGCGAGGCCGGCCAGGGTGAGGCCGGCGAGGGAGGTCTTGACGAGGGAGCGGCGTGAAAGGTCAGTCATGCCGTCCACCCTTTCGAGCCGTTGTGAACAGCGGGTGAGGGTGGGGTGAAGGTTTCGTTGGGCGGTTGCTCGACGCATCCTGTGGTGGGTGGGATTCTGGAGAAATGAATGCAGCCATCCGTGTCACCCCTGTCCGTGTCGGCGAACTTATGGCCGAAGGCGAACCGATGCCGATCTACGTCCATGTCATCGACCACCCCGAAGGGCGCATCCTGGTGGACACCGGCCTGACTGAACTTCATCCGGCAATCGCCGATATGGATCCCCGCCTGAACCCGTTGAACGAGCAGGATTTCGACATCCAGGGCATCGACATGGTGGTCAACACACACCTTCATTTCGACCACTGCGGTGGCAACCATCTCTTCGCCGGCAAACCCATCTACGTCCAGCGGCAGGAACTCGACGACGCCCGCACCAAGGACGACTACACCATCCCTCACTGGGTGGACGCACCCGGGGTTGATTACGTGACGGTGGATGGCGAGTTCGAGCTGCTTCCCGGGGTGCGCCTCCTTCCCGCGCCAGGGCACACCGCGGGTTCGCAGATTGTGGTCGTAGACGGCGACAACGGGCCGACCATCATCGCCGGTGACACTGCCGTGTGGTTCGGAGAACTGGATGATCCGGGCACGGAGGGACAACGGCTGGTGTTGTCGTTGAACCCGGACAAGGTGTGGCTCACGCACACCGACGAGCCGTGGAGGCCGGGGGCCACGGGCTGAACACGCCGCCTGAGCTGGTGCTGCCGCGTCGTCGATCGGCCGGCTTCTAGCGCTGCAGACACTGTGGACTTCGGGCATGATGCAGCCTAAGATCAAAACCAAGTTTGACTAGGTTTTCATCCACGCGCTGCCGTGCAGCCACTTCAACGGAGACACCACAGCATGACAGACCAACTGACCCGCAGTCCCTCGGCGTTGCGGGTGGTGCTTGGCACCCCCTTGTATCGCGGCGCAACGCTGGCACTGTTCTTCTCCGGGCTCGGCTTCTCCGCTGCCGCTCCACACATTGCCCGCTTCCTGGTGGAGGACTTGGGCAGTTCATTGACGGTCGCGGGACTCTACTATCTGACGAACCTCACCGCTTTAGGGGCGGGGTACCTTGTTGGACGGCGTTCTGATCACACGGGCCGCAGACTCGGCCCGTTCCGGCTCTGCGCAGTGGCCGGTTTCCTGGGGTGGCTGGGGATCGCGTTCTCAACCGAGCTCTGGATGCCGTTTGCCATCAGCGCCCTTGTCCTCGGCTTCGCCGGTGCCGCCACCTCCCAACTGTTCGCAGCGATTCATGATGAACTCCAGGCCAATCCTTCGCCGGCAGGTGATGGCGTGATCTCCTACGTCCGGATGTCGCTCACCCTGGGTTGGGTGATTGGCCCGGTAGCAGGCTCTTTCCTGGGCGCCCAACTCGGCCTGCGTGCCATGCTGATGGCTACGGCGGTTTGCACCCTGGCGCAGTTGCTGCCTCTGGGAACTCTTCGGGACCGGACCCGGAACACCGCAACAGGGATCGCCCCGACGCCGAACACCCAAGTATCACTCAAGACCATGTGGCCATTGCTGGCCTTCACGGGCCTCTACATCCTGGTGTACGCCGGAGAACCCATCAAGTACGCTTACCTCCCCATCTACATGAATGACCACCAGTATCCGCCGACACTTGGCGGCATCATCATCGGCATCCAACCGCTCGTGGAACTGATCCTGATGCCAGTGGCGGCGGTCCTTGCCCGCCGGACCGGAATGCTCAACCTCATGTTCCTCGGGGCGCTGTTCGGCGTCGGGGCGAACGTGCTCTTCGCGCTCAGCGGCTCACCCGTCGGGCTGCTGATCGCGCAGGTCCTCATGGGCGGCGTGTGGGGCATCTTCGCAGGCCTCGGAATCATCGTTGCCCAACGCCTGCTCCCACAAGCAGTTGCAACGGCGTCGGCGATCTTCATCAGCGCACCCGCGGTCAGCTCCGCCCTGGGAGGACTCGTCGGCGGCCTGGGAGTTGGCGTCGTGGGCTTGCCCCTGGTCTTTCTGGCCCCCAGCGCGCTGGCGCTCGTCGCTGCAGGTGGACTGTATGCGCTCCAGTTGCGGTTAGGCCGCCGGATCTAGGCCGAACCTGGCGAACGACGCCGGCCTGCCGCCTGCGCGCCCGACTCCAGTGCCGCCGTCGTCGGCTTCTGCTCAAAACGACTGCTCGATCAGCGTCAGCTGGGTGCCGTCAGGATCCACCAGGTAGCCTGCCCGGAGGCCCCAGGACTGCATCCTCACGGGGCGCAGCCTGGGCATGCCGGTGGTCATCACGGGTACGCCGGAACGCTGTATGGCTTCGTAGAGCCCATCGACGTCGGCAACCCGAACGGAGCACATGAAGTTGCTGGTGAACGGGTCAAGGTCCGGGGCGGGAAAGAACTCCAATTGCAGGCCGTCCCGCGTCAGGATCAGCCAGCCCTCATCGCGGAAAACCCGTTCGAAGCCGAAGCCACCGTAAAAGGCTTCGGTCACGTCGAAGTCCGCGGACGGAAGGTTCGGTACGGCACGGTCAGGCAGGGGTGTCGGGACCATGGACCTATCTTGGCACGAGGGTCACCGCTTGCGAGCCGGTGTCGCTGAGAGCAGGCCTGCTGTCGCTGCGCTGGTTGAGGACAGGTCATTGGCCGTTTCGATGACCAGATCCTGCATGGCCTGGGCTGCACGCGTGAGCGGAACGTCGTTTCGGTGCGCCAGGCTGATGGAGCGCGTGAAGCGCGGGGCCGTAAGCCGAACCGAGTGCAGACCTGGCCTGTCCACCATCACCATGGCCGGAACCACGGCCACACCCAGTCCGCGTTCCACGCAGCGCAGTACGGCGTCCATTTCGGCGCCCTCAAGGACGATCCTGGGAGTGAGGCCCGCCGCGCGGAAGGCCTGTGTGGTGGTTGCCCGCAGTTCATAGTTTTCCTGGAAAGTGATCTGCGGCAGTTCAGCCAATTCGGTGAGCGTCAGGGTTTCAACGCCCTCCAAGAGATCGCGCCTGGCCGAGGAGATGACCACCAGTTCCTCACTCAGGATCGGAAGCATTCCCAGGCTGGGCGAGGGGGTTGGCGCGTCCTCCGATGTGGTGACGAGGGCAAGGTCCAGCGCACCATTGGCCAGTTCCTCCAGCAAACCCAGCGAACCGCCCTCTGACAGGTGCAACTCGATGCCCGGATAGGCGGAATGGAAAGAGGTCAGGACTTCCGCAACGAGGCTGATGCACAACGTCGGGGTAGCGCCGATGCGCACCCTCCCGCGCCTGAGCCCGGCCAACTCCTGCATTTCAAATCGAACGGTGTCAGCATCTGCCAGCATCCGGGTCGCCAACGGCAGGAGAGCTTCCCCCGCTGCGGTCAACGTGACGTTGCCCCTGACGCGATGGAAAAGGGCCGCTCCGAGGTCGGACTCAAGGGTGGAGATTTGCCGGCTCAACGATGGCTGGGCCAGATGCAGATACGCGGCGGCCCGGGTGAAGTGCCCCATCTGGTGTACCGTCACGAAGCTCCGGAGCTGTTCAAGATTCACCTTCATAGCCTATATGCATCAAGGTGAGCAAAACAATGCATTGGACTGATCATGCAGTCGGTTTTTAGCATGAATTTATGAATACTTCCCCCGCAGAAAAGCAGATCTCCACCACTGTCCTCGTCATCGGGACGGGCGGATCAGGCCTCCGCGCGTCCATAGAGCTGGCCGAAATGGGAGTCGACGTGCTCGCCGTCGGCAAGCGCCAGCGCACGGACGCCCACACCTCCCTTGCCGCCGGCGGCATCAACGCAGCGCTCGGCACCATGGATGAAGACGACAGCTGGCAGCAACACGCAGCAGACACCATCAAGGAAAGCTACTACCTCGCCAACCCCCACACAGTAGAGATCGTTGCCCGCGGAGCCGCTCAAGGCATCCAGGACCTGGAACGCTACGGAATGGCATTCGCCCGTGAGGACGACGGACGCATTTCCCAACGCTTCTTCGGCGCCCACACCTTCCGGCGCACGGCCTTCGCGGGCGACTACACCGGGCTGGAGATCCAACGCAGCCTGGTTGCCAGGGCCCAGCAGTTGGAGATCCCCATACTGGACGAGGTGTACATCACCCGCCTGCTCGTGAAGGACAACCAGGTCTTCGGAGCCTACGGCTTCGACCTCAACAACGGCACCCGTTACCTCATCCATGCCGACGCAGTGGTCCTGGCCGCCGGAGGGCACAACCGCATCTGGCGCCGCACCTCCTCACGCCGCGACGAGAACACCGGAGACTCGTTCCGCCTCGCCGTCGACGCAGGGGCAAGGCTCCGCGACGCCGAACTCGTGCAGTTCCACCCCTCCGGGATCATCGAACCCGAAAGCGCCGCAGGCACCCTGATCTCCGAAGCCGCCCGCGGTGAAGGCGGGATCCTGCGCAACGACCTCGGCGAACGGTTCATGGAACGCTACGACCCGGAACGCATGGAACTGTCCACCCGCGACCGGGTTGCACTGGCCGCCTACACCGAAATCAAGGAAGGCCGCGGCACCCCCAACGGCGGAGTCTGGCTCGACGTCTCCCACCTCCCCCGCGAAACCATCATGGATCGCCTGCCGCGGGTCTACCAGACCATGTTGGAAGTCCAGATGCTCGACATCACCACGACTCCGATCGAAATTGCGCCGACCGCCCACTACTCGATGGGTGGCGTCTGGGTACGCCCGGAAGATCACAGCACGGATGTAGAAGGGCTGTATGCCATCGGCGAAGCATCCAGCGGGCTCCACGGTGCGAACCGTTTGGGTGGCAATTCGCTCATCGAACTGCTCGTGTTTGGCCGGATTGTTGCCCAAGCAGCCGCCGGCTACTCTGCATCCCTCACGTCCCAGCCCCGCTCGGCCGAAGCCCTGGCCCAAGCCCGGGCGGAAATCGACGAGCTGCTCGCCGCCGATGGCACCGAGAACGTACGGGCACTGCAACGGGCCATCCGCAACATGATGACCGAACACGCCGGCGTCGTCCGGGACGAAGACGGCCTCATGACCGGCCTCGCGAAACTCAACGCCATCGAAGAACGCATGCAAAACATCGGCGTCCACCCGGACCTCGCCGGCTACCAGGACCTGGCCCACGCCTTCGACCTCAAAGCCTCGGCACTCGCCGCCCGCGCCACCCTCGAATCCGCCATCGAACGCCGCGAAACCCGCGGCTGCCACAACCGCAGCGACTATCCCGGGATGGATGCGGAACTGCAGGTCAACCTCGTCTGGTCACCCACCACAGGCGTGGCTAAGGAACAGATCCCGGCCATCCCCGCCGAGATCGCCGCCCTGATGAAGGAAGTCTCAACGGTGGGCAAGCTGGTGGAGTAAGCCGGACGGTCCGTCGACCCAAAGTGCGCTCCCGCCAACTTAGGCAATAGTGTGGCCTTATGGGGACAAACGCCTTGAATAAGGGTACGCAGAACAACGGTGCGCAGAACAACGGCGAACAGCTCGACAAGCAGTCCCGCATTCTCGAAGCAGCCATGGAGCTGCTCTCGCGCCACGGCATCGCCGGAGTGAGCATGAGGGCAGTGGCCCGCGAAGCCGGAGTGGCGCTGGGCCTGGTGAACTATTACTACGACGACAAAACGAGCCTCATCCGCGCGGCCCTGCGCCGCGTGGATGAGGACGACCTCCTCCTCGTCGCCGCGAACTCCGAGGCAGACCCAGGCGAACATCTGCGCCAGGCCCTCCGCCGCGTCGCCGGCCCTGACCTGCTGACCACGCCCTACCTTTCCCTGCGCCTCCACCTCTGGGCCCTGGCCCAAGCTGATGAGGGCTACGCGGAAATCAATGCCGCGGCTTTCGACCGCTACCTCGACGGCGTCGCGACCCTGATCAACAACGCCACACCCGCGCTTTCCTGGGAGGAATGCCGGGACCGCGCCGCTGACATCGTCGTCATCCAGAACGGCATGTGGCTGACCTCCCTGCTGGGCATAGACAAAGGCGCCATCCAGCGCAGCATCGCCCGCACGGAGGAAATCGCCTTTGCCCCGGCGCGTGACGCCAAGTAGCTCGCCACAAGTCTCCTAACGAGACAGAGTCACAAACACGCGTATTGATATATCTCGCCTCAAAACGCTTGAACGATCGTTCAAAGTGGTTTAGTGTACTTCTATGACTTAGGACACACCTACTCCGGACCACTAACAATGCGCCCGGTCTCACATCCTCTGCAAAGTCGCCAACGCTGAACCACTCCGCATAACCCAATACACCGGACAGCACCGCACTACCGCCAACCAGCCCCGCGCCTTACAAGGCGCAGCTGCGCTGTACCCAAAACGCCGCACCGGAACCTCAACACCACCCCTGAAACACCCGCCCTACCTTTGAACACCGGGCCCAATTCCTAGGGAGATCCATGCCAAAAACGCTTTTCATCAACGGCTCATGGGAGGCGGCTGCCTCCGGCGCCGTCCGTGAAATCCGCAACCCCGCCGACGGCGAACTCGTCGCCACCGTATCCGAGGGAGGCAAGGAGGACGCCGAACGCGCCATAGAAGCGGCGCGCGCTGCTTTCGACTCCGGCGTCTGGTCCTCAACCCCCGCCCCGGAGCGCGGCGCCTTCCTCCTGAAGGTCGCAGCCGGGCTACGGGAACACCGGGAAAAGTTCGCCCGCGCCGAATCGCTGGACACGGGCAAACGGATCATCGAGAGCCGGATCGACATCGATGACATCGCCGCCTGCTTCGAGTACTTCGGCAGGATCGCCGGCCAGCAAGCGGGCAGGCTGGTGGACGCGGGCAACGCGGACGTCGTCAGCCGGATCGAATACGAACCGGTGGGCGTCTGCGGCCTCATCACCCCGTGGAACTACCCGCTCCTGCAGGCCGCGTGGAAGATCGCCCCGGCACTGGCAGCAGGATGCACCTTCGTGCTCAAGCCGTCAGAGCTGACACCATCCACCAGCATCCTCGCCATGCAGCTCCTGCAGGACCTGGGACTGCCCGACGGCGTCGCGAACCTCGTGACGGGACCCGGCGCCCAGGCGGGTGCACCGCTTTCGGAACATCCCGCCGTCGACCTCGTCTCCTTCACCGGCGGCCTGGAAACCGGCAAGCGGATCGCCGCGGCGGCGGCCGCGACGGTCAAGAAAGTGGCGCTGGAACTCGGCGGCAAGAACCCCAACGTGATCTTCGCCGACGCTGACTTCGATGCCGCCGTCGACAATGCCCTCAACGGTGCCTTCGTCCACTCCGGCCAGGTCTGCTCGGCGGGTGCCCGGCTGGTGGTGGAGGAATCGATCGCCGAGCGCTTCGTCGATGAGCTGGTCCGCCGCGCCGAAAGCATCCGCCTGGGCGGCCCGTTCGACGATGACGCCGAGACCGGACCGCTGATCTCCGCGGCCCATCGGGACAAGGTCCACACCTACGTCCAGCGGGGGCTCCAAGAGGGCGCCCGGTTGCGGACCGGCGGCGCGCCGGTTGAGGGCGGGACGTACGACGCCGGGTTCTACTACCAGCCCACCGTCCTGGACCGCGTCACCCGGGGGATGTCCGTGGTCACCGACGAGGCGTTCGGGCCAGTAGTGACGGTGGAGACGTTCTGTACCGAAGACGAGGCCGTGGCAACCGCCAACGACACGATCTATGGACTGGCCGGTGCCGTGTGGACGCAGGATGCCGGCAAGGCGCAACGTGTGGCAAAGCGCCTGCGGCATGGCACGGTCTGGATCAACGATTACCACCCCTACCTCCCCCAGGCCGAATGGGGCGGGTTCGGCCAATCCGGAGTCGGCCGGGAGCTCGGGCCCACCGGGCTGGCCGAATACCAGGAAGCCAAGCACATCTACCAGAACACCAGCCCCCAGGTAACCGGCTGGTTCGCTGACCACAGCGCTGCACACAGCAAGGAGAACTAGATGCACTTCGACAACATCGAGGACCTCAGCGAGCGCGCGTTCGACTACGTCGTGATCGGTGGCGGGTCCGCGGGCGCCGCGGTGGCCGCACGGCTCAGCGAAGATCCGGACGTGACGGTGGCGCTCGTGGAAGCGGGCCCGGACGATCGCAACCTACCCGAAATCCTGCAGCTGGACCGCTGGATGGAACTGTTGGAATCCGGTTACGACTGGGACTACCCGATCGAGCCGCAGGAGAACGGCAACTCGTTCATGCGCCACGCCCGGGCCAAGGTGATGGGCGGTTGTTCCAGCCACAACTCCTGCATCGCTTTCTGGGCGCCACGCGAGGACCTGGACGAGTGGGAGTCCAAGTACGGGGCCGCCGGGTGGAACGCCGACGCCGCCTGGCCGCTGTACAAGCGTTTGGAAACCAACGACGACGCCGGTCCTGACGCCCCGCACCACGGGGACTCAGGTCCTGTGCACCTCATGAACGTGCCTCCCGCCGATCCTGCCGGCGTCGCACTCCTGGACGCTTGCGAAGAGGCCGGCATCCCCCGCGCGAAGTTCAATACGGGCACCACGGTTGTCAACGGCGCCAACTTCTTCCAGATCAACCGCCGGGCGGACGGCACCCGCTCTTCCAGTTCGGTGTCCTACATCCATCCCATCATCGAGCGGCCCAACTTCACCCTGTTGACCGGACTCAGGGCCCGCCAACTGGTCTTCGACACGGACAAGCGTTGCACCGGCGTCGATGTTGTTGATTCGGCGTTCGGACGCACCCACCGCCTTGGCGCACGCCACGAGGTGATCCTCTCTACCGGTGCCATCGACTCCCCCAAGCTGCTGATGCTTTCCGGCATTGGCCCGGCCGCACATCTCGCGGAGCACGGGATCGAGGCCTTGGTCGACTCTCCGGGCGTGGGCGAAAACCTGCAGGACCATCCAGAGGGCGTGGTGCAGTTTGAGGCAAGGCAGCCCATGGTGCAGTCCTCCACCCAGTGGTGGGAGATCGGCATCTTCACCCCCACCGAGGAGGGCCTGGACCGTCCGGACCTCATGATGCACTACGGCTCGGTTCCGTTCGACATGAACACCCTGCGCCACGGCTACCCCACCACGGAGAACGGCTTCAGCCTCACCCCGAACGTCACCCATGCCCGTTCCCGCGGCACGGTCCGCCTGCGCAGCAGGGACTTCCGCGACAAGCCCATGGTGGACCCGCGCTACTTCACGGACCCCGAAGGCCACGACATGCGCGTCATGGTTGCGGGCATCCGCAAGGCCCGGGAGATCGCCGGGCAGCCCGCCATGGCTGAGTGGACGGGGCGCGAACTCTCGCCCGGCATCGAGGCGCAGACGGATGAGGAATTGCGGGAGTACATCCGCAAGACCCACAACACCGTGTACCACCCGGTGGGCACGGTCCGCATGGGAGCGTACGACGACGAGATGTCACCTTTGGATCCCGGGTTGCGGGTCAAGGGGGTCACCGGCCTCCGGGTCGCCGATGCGTCCGTCATGCCCGAACATGTCACCGTCAACCCCAACATCACCGTCATGATGATCGGCGAGCGGTGTGCTGATCTGATCCGGTCCAGCCGTCTTCACGCCAACGGCGCAGCCCTCGAACGGGAAGAGGAGGATTTCTCGCCTTCGTATGCCTAAGCGCCAAGCCCGGCGGGGCTGTTCCTGCCGGGCACAACCACCACAGCAAACTTCGATTCGCCGCGCCCCAGGGCGGCCGATCCCATCTTGCTTTCCTGATTAGGAGTCCACATGGAACCCATCAAGAGTAATGATTCAAGCGGCATGGACGAATTTGGCTACACGCAGACCCTGGACCGCAGCATCGGCAAATTCGCCAGTTTCGCTGCCGGCGTCAGCTACATCTCCATCCTTACCGGTGTTTTCCAGCTGTTCTATTTCGGCTTTTCCATGGCCGGACCGGCTTACGCCTGGTCCTGGCCCATCGTCTTCGTCGGCCAACTCATGGTTGCCCTCTGCTTCGCCGAGCTCGCCGGCCGCTACCCGGTGGCCGGGTCGGTCTACAACTGGGCCAAACGGCTTTCTTCCGGGACCCCGTCCTGGCTGGCAGGTTGGCTGCTGATGTTGTCCTCCATCATGGCCTTGGGGTCTGTTGCACTGGCGCTGCAGATCACCCTGCCCCAACTTTGGTCCGGCTTCCAGTTCGTGGGCGACGGCAGCGGACCCTTTGATTTCGCCATGAACGGTGTGGTTCTGGCGACGATCATGATCACCATCTCCACGCTGATCAACGCGTTCGGCGTAAAGCTCATGACGCGCATCAACAGCATCGGCGTTTTCGTGGAGCTGATTGCCGCGGTGCTGCTGATCCTGGCGCTCGGCTGGCATGTGGTCCGCGGTCCGGAGGTCTTCTTCGACACGGCAGGCTTCGGTGAAGGCCATGACCTGGGCTTTTTCGGCGTCTTCCTGATCGGCGCCATGGCATCCGGCTACGTCATGTACGGATTCGACACCGCCAGTTCCTTGGGCGAGGAGACCAAGGACCCCAAGAAGACGGCACCGAAAGCGATCATCCGGGCGGTCACGGCGTCCTTCCTGCTGGGCGGATTGATCCTGTTGTTTGGCATCCTGGCAGCACCGGACCTCACGGACCCCAAGGTGGGCGCAGCCGACGGCGGGCTCCAGCACATTGTTCTCAGTGTCCTCGGCGGGCCTTTCGGCAAGGCGTTCCTTGTGTGCATCGTCGTCGCCGTGGTGGTCTGCACGCTGGCCGTCCATGCTGCTGCGATCCGCATGATGTTCGCCATGGCCCGGGACAACAACCTCCCGTTCAGCCGCCAGCTCAGCAAGGTGGACCCGGTACGCCGGACCCCCACCGTGGCAGCCATCGTCATCGGCGTACTGGCCGTCATTCCGCTGCTCATCAACGTGATGCAGCCGGCCATCTTCACCATCCTGTCCAGCATCAGCATTGTCCTGATCTACCTGTCCTACCTTTTGGTCACCGTTCCCCTGTTGCGCAAGAGGTTCCTGAAGAAGTGGCCGATAGCGGACGCTCCCGGTTCCGAGTCCGGCTTCTCCCTGGGAAAGTGGGGCCTGCCGGTGAACATCCTCGCCGTGCTGTGGGGCGGTGCCATGACCATCAACCTGATCTGGCCGCGGCAGGAGATCTACAACTCCGTCCCGCCTTTCGAGTGGTACTTGCAGTGGGGTGGAGTGATCTTCGTGGCTGCTGTCACCGTTGGTGGGGCCCTTCTCTACCGGCTGAAGATCCGGCACCAGACGGGCATCCTGGCTGAACACGCCGCGAACCTGGCGGCCCATCCATCCACGGGATCGGAACCGGTCCCCCAAAACCCGCCACCCGCCGTCGTACCTTAGGAGCCAGGCACCTTAACGCACAGCGCCCCGCACCCAAGTAGGTCGCATTAGTGCGCGTTTTGAGCGATCATAACGCGCACTAATGCTACCCAGTTGGGTACGGGGCACTCGTGTGCCGGGACTAGGCGAAGTCGGACACCGCCGGGTCCGGGCCGATGCGGCCTTCGGTGCCGCGGTCCAGGCCGTTGATGGCCTCGACGTCGGCATCGTCCAGCTTCACGGACAAGGCCGCGAAGTTCTCCTGGATGCGGGATTCGGTGACGGACTTGGGGATGACGACGTTGCCGATGGCCAGGTGCCAGGCGATGACCACCTGGGCGGGCGTGGCCTGGTGCTTGGCCGCGATCTCAGCGACAGTGGGGTTCTCCAGCAGTTCGCCGCCCTGGCCCAGCGGGGACCAGGCCTGGGTGAGGATGCCCTTGGAAGCGTTGAAGGCACGCAGCTCGGACTGGTTGAAGAAGGGGTGCAGTTCAATCTGGTTGATCGCCGGGACAACGCCGGTCTCGTCGATGATGCGCTGCAGGCCCTCGGTGGTGAAGTTGGAGACACCAATGGACTTCACGCGGCCGCGCTTCTTCAGCTCGATCAGGGCCTTCCAGGTGTCCACGTATTTGTCCTGCTTGGGCTGCTGCCAGTGGATCAGGTACAGATCCAGGGTTTCGATGCCGAGGCGGTCCAAGGACTTCTCGAAAGCCTCCAGCGTGGCCTCGTAGCCCTGGTCGGCGTTCCACAGCTTGGTGGTGATGAAGATTTCCTCGGCGGAGAGGCCGGAGGAAGCAATCGCACGGCCAACGCCGGATTCGTTGCCGTAGATCTTGGCGGTATCGATGTGGCGGAAGCCGGCATCGAATGCCTGGCGGACCACCTTTTCGGCTACATCGTCTTCAACCTGCCACACCCCGTAGCCGAGCTGGGGAATGGTGTTGCCGTCGTTGAACGTAAGCGTTGGTGAGGAAGTCATGTCTGCAATCCTGCCAGCATGAAGTTGCTCAAAGCACCAAATATTACGCAGATCAGCTATCCGCTTAACTTTTTGCGTCAGTGGAATAAACGCGCACGCCGGTAGTTGCATGCGCTGCACACTTGAACCGAGCGGTCTTCAGTCCGTTGGCCTTCAGTCAGTACGAAAGGAGGCGCTCGGCATCCGCAACCTGTTCAAAAACAGACTCGGCCCGGCGCCGTACGGACAGCGCGCCCACTGGGACAGGACCAACAGCCAGCCGCAGCATGGCCGCAGCCTCCGCCGTCGTGGCCAGCGAATTGCCGGCCTTGGACAGCGCACGGTGGACGCCGGCAAGGGAACCTGGCACGTCAAGGCCATCGCTGGGCGCTCGTTTTTGCGCCTCAACGCAGATCACCCGAACGCGTGGGAGCAAGTCCGCAAGCTCGTTGGCGATCTGCACCAGCTCGTTGTACAACTCCTCGTCGTCAACGCCTTCCAATACCTGGTGATAGCGATCCAAGCCACGGTGGAAACGGTCATGGGCACGGCGCCACAGCCCCTTACCGAGCTCAAGATCGTCTTTCCGTCCCTGCCGGACGGCCCCAAAGAAACCCACGGCCAGGCTCAGAGGTACTGGCCCGGGCCGTGATCGGGATCGTCGGTCTGGCCGGGAGACGCAACGCCGGGTCCACCTGGGGCCTTGGCCCGCTGCGGCTGCCCGTTCTCGCCGATCACAATGCCTGGCGCGATCACCGTTCCCGGCGGAAGTTGGCGCAACTGGTGCTGGGCAGTTGCATGGTCACGGGCAGCCTGCTGGGCCGCGATGGCAGCCTGGATGCCGTGGAACAGGCCCTCCAACCAACCAACCAGCTGTGCTTGGGCTATGCGAAGTTCTGCATCCGAGGGCGCTTTGTCCTCCGGGAACGGCAGGCTGATACGCTCCAGCTCTTCGATAAGTTCGGGAGCCAGACCGTCTTCCAATTCCTTGATGGAACGTTCATGGATTTCTGCCAGGCGGCCACGTGCCGCGTCGTCCAGGGGTGCGCTCTTCACTTCTTCGAGGAGCTGCCGGATCATGGTTCCGATCCGCATCACCTTGGCCGGCTCGTCCACGAGCTCCTGGAGGTTGGTGCCCTTGGGCTTGTCCTTTGCCTCCTCTGGCCCCTGGTCAGCGCCGTTCAAGGCCGTGCCTTCCACCGGGGTACCCTCCACGGCTTGGTCGTCCGAAGCCTCATCCTTGGGCTGAATGTCGTTCAGATCGCTCATGCGTTTCATACTCTCACGTGGTTCGCGCCAGCCCGCGGCCAAGACCGGATTTTGGACTTCGTTCGTAGCGAAACTTCCGGCAGCCTCAGCAGCAGCGCCCTTGCGGGTTGATGTCCTGACGGTCCATGCGGTCCCGCCAGAACTCGCGCTCGGTCATGGCAGGACCTTCGTGGCCGGAGGACGTGAAGTGCTCCAGATACTTCTGGTACGCGTCGGCTCCCATCAGCCCCCGCATGTATCCGGCGAATCCACGAAAGCCCTTCGTGAGGGCTCCCACTAGTGGTGCCCCGCGCTCACGGGTCGCTGGTCCACGGGCAGGGCGTCCCACTCAGCAAGGAGTTCCTTCTCTGCTGCCGTCGGAATCAAACCGGCCGGAGCGAACACCTTGGACGGTACGGCCGGATCCTCGTGGTCCTGCCCGCCACCGGCACGGAACGCCCGGACCGTGGCAATGACGGCGGTGATGATCACGATGATGCTCAGGACGACGAAGATCACCGAAAGCACTCCCTGGATCATGGTGTTGCGGACCACCGCTTCCATGGCCTCAACCGTTTTGGCCGTCCCGAACGAGGTCTTTCCTTCCGCCAAGGCCTTGGTGAAAGCGGCATTGTTGGCAAAGTAGCCCACCGCCGGAACGGGCGAGAAGATCTTGAAGAAGCTTGCCGTGATGGTCACGACGGCGGCAAACGCCAGCGGGACTGCGACGATCCAGAGCCACTTGAACACTCCCCGCTTCGCAGCAATGGCCATGCACACGGCCAAGGCGATGGCAGCGAGCAACTGGTTGGCGATGCCGAACAGCGGGAAGAGAGTATTGATGCCACCCAAGGGGTCCGTGACGCCCATCAGCAGCACGGCACCCCACGCAGCAACCATGATCGCCGTACACAGCCAGGCGCCCGGCCGCCACGAGGCTTCCTTGAACCTGGGAACGAAGTTGCCGATCGAATCCTGCAGCATGAAACGCGCAACCCGGGTGCCGGCGTCCACCGCAGTCAGGATGAACAATGCCTCGAACATGATGGCGAAGTGGTACCAGAACGCCATCATTCCAGGCCCGCCGATGAACTGCTGCATGATGTGCGCCAGGCCAACAGCGAGCGTGGGCGCACCGCCCGAACGGGAAATGATGCTCTCCTCCCCCACGTCCTTGGCGGTCTGTGCCAGGACGTCCGGAGTGACGTTCACGTTCGCCAGGCCAAGGCTGTTGACCCACTGGGCCGCGGATTCAACCGTGCCGCCGGTCAGCGCGAGGGGTGCGTTCATGGCGAAGTAGATGCCACGGTCGATCGAGATGGCCGCCACCAGCGCCATGATGGCCACGAAGGATTCCATGAGCATGCCGCCGTACCCGATGAAACGGGTCTGCCGTTCCTTCTCGATCAGCTTCGGAGTGGTGCCGGAGGAGATCAATGCGTGGAACCCGGACAGGGCACCGCACGCGATGGTCACGAACAGGAAGGGGAACAACGCTCCAGAGAAAACCGGGCCGTTCTCACGGCTGGCGAACTCGCTGAAGGCCGGAACATTGATTTCCGGCCGCACCACGATGATGGCAAGGGCGAGCATCACTATCACGCCGATCTTCATGAACGTCGAGAGGTAGTCACGCGGTGCGAGCAGCAGCCACACAGGCAGGATCGCAGCGATGAAGCCGTAGATGATGAGGCCCCAGGCGATGGTCACCTTGTCCAGGTGGAAGAAGGCCGCACCCCATTCCGTTCCAGCCACGGCACCGCCGCCGATGATCGCGGCCATCAGCAACACAAAGCCGATGATCGAGACCTCCATGACCTTCCCCGGCCTCAGGTACCGCAGGTAGACGCCCATGAAGAGTGCGATCGGAATGGTCATGCCCACCGAGAAGACACCCCACGGGCTTTCGCCCAAGGCGTTGACCACCACCAGCGCAAGGATGGCCACGATGATGATCATGATCAGCAACGTGGCGACCAGGGCGGCGGTGCCGCCAATGACGCCAAGTTCCTCGCGGGCCATCTGGCCGAGGGACCGGCCGCCTCGCCTCATCGAGAAGAACATCACCAGATAGTCCTGCACCGCACCGGCAAGTACGACGCCGATGATGATCCAGATAGTGCCCGGGAGGTAGCCCATCTGTGCAGCAATGACCGGACCCACCAGCGGACCGGCGCCGGCAATGGCAGCGAAGTGATGGCCGAACAGGACGTTCCGATCGGTGCGGACATAATCCTTGCCATCAGCCTTGTACTCGGCCGGGGTAGCCCGCCGGTCATCCGGCTTGAGGAGGTACCGCTCAATGACCTTGGAATAGAAGCGGTAACCGATCAGATAGGTACACACGGCAGCGAAGACAAACCAGATGGCGTTGACCGTCTCGCCGCGGACCAGCGCAAGCATGACCCAAGCCACGCCGCCGAGCAGGGCAATGGCCACCCACAAGGCGATTTTGGCCGGGGTCCACTTCCGTTCGTCCTTTTCCCGTCGGGACTCATCCACGGCCGGCGGCGGCAATGTGGGGTCCAGCTCCCTTTCGAGTTCTTGTTCCGGGATGGCGTTCATGTCTCCTCCTTGAGAACCTTCTTGCTGCCGTGGCTCCGTTAGGGCACAGCCGGGCGTCACGGGCACGCTAGCAATGAAGGTTCCCCCCGAACGACGGAACCTACCGGGTGATCAGGCGTGGTGCGACGAGCGGCGGTTGCGCTGCGGTGAACGGCAACTACACTCCGCGCACTTTCCGAGAGTTCACTCCCCCGAGCGCTCCTGAACTTGCAGCATCCGCGCTTCGCACAGGTCCAGCCAGCGCACCTCTGCCTCCGCTTGGAAGATCAGGGAATCAAGTACCAGCAACCACGCAGTATCGGCGGAGCGCTGGTTTGCCGATGCCGCTTTCCTCGCTTGGGTGTGTTCCTGGAGGGCGCGCACGGACACTTCGCGCTGCGACTGGATCACGGCCGAGGCGTCCACACCCGGCAGGGTCACGGCGAGCGCCAGCTTGATGGCAATCTCGTTGCGGGGCGGGGTGCCGCGGTCCACCGCCCCGTCAAACCAGGCCCCGACTTCGGCGACCCCGGCGTCGGTGATGCTGTAGACGACGTGGCCGCCGCCGTCGTCGCCGTCGTTGCTGACCAGTCCGTCCCGCTCAAGGCGGTCCAGGGTGGTGTAAACCTGGCCGATGTTCAGCGGCCAGGCCGCGCCGGTCCGGTCCTCGAACTCCACGCGCAGCTCATAGCCATACCGGGGCTGGTCCTGGAGCAGGGCCAGGAGGCTGTGCCGGATGGACAATGGAGCTCCTTGCTATAAGGGGGGTGCCGGTCAGAGCAGCAACAGGACCTTACCCACATGCTCGCCGGAATCGAAGTACTCGTGGGCTTCCGCCACGCGGTCCAGCGGGAAAGACTTGGCCACCAGCGGCTTGATCCGGCCATCGGAGAGCATGGGCCAAACCACCTCACGCACGGCGGACATAATGACGCCCTTCTCGGCCACGGGCCGCGGTCGAAGGGCCGTGCCGATCACGGCGGCCCGTTTGCTGACCAGTTGTCCCAGATTGATCTCGGCTTTGGTGCCGCCTTGCAGCCCGATAATGATCAGGCGGCCGTAGTCGGCGAGTGCATCTACGTTCTGCTGCAGGTACTTGGCGCCCACGACGTCGAGGATCACGTCCGCGCCTTTGCCACCATTTTGCGCCTTGAGGCTTTCGACGAAGTCCTCGTCGGAGTAATTGATGGCGATGTCCGCACCAAGGAACGCCTTTGCGGTGCCCACTTTTTCGTCGGTGCCCGCGGTGGTGGCCACGTTGGCGCCGTACGCTTTGGCCATCTGGATGGCCATGGTTCCAATGCCGCCCGTGGCACCGTGGATGAGCACGGTTTCGCCGGGTTGGAGCTGCGCCGTCATGATGAGGTTCGAGTAGACGGTGGCCGCCACTTCGGGCAAAGCGGCCGCGGTGACCAGGTCAACGCCGTCGGGAAGCCGCAGTACCTGTTCGGCAGGAACGGCCACTTGCTGGGCGTAGCCGCCGCCCGCCAGCAGGGCCACAACCTTGTCCCCCAACGAGAACGCTTTGGTAACTCCAGGGCCGAAGCCGGCGATCCGTCCGGAAACCTCAAGCCCGGGAACCTCGGAGGCGCCAGGGGGCGGCGGGTAGAAACCGCGGCGCTGCTGCACATCGGCGCGGTTCAGCCCCGCGGCCACGACGTCGATCAACACCTCACCCTCGCCCGGCACCGGAGACGGGACTTCCCTGACGTCGAGGACTTCGGGCCCGCCTGGCTGGGAAATGTAGACGGCTTTCATGACGGACTCCCGGATTCTTGCTGGCACTTCCAGACCCGGGGCCGGGACGGGAAGCACGTGATGTTTTGGTACAGCCAACTCCCTATGAAACACTACTAGGCAGGGAAGGTTGTCCGAGCGGCCTAAGGAGCTGGTCTTGAAAACCAGTGTGCGGTAACCCCGTACCAAGGGTTCAAATCCCTTACCTTCCGCCAGGCGAATGCCCCGGATCTTTGGATCCGGGGCATTTTTCGTTGAAAAGTGTCAGAGCCCCTGCATAGTGTTCTTCGTGTCTCCACCACTACACCATCAGCCGCGGATCCTGCCGCGGCCTGACAACAGGAGCTGTACACATGCCTACGCCCGATATCACTGCCGGTTCGCCGTGTTGGATCGACCTGATGACGTCCGATACAGAGAAGGCGAAGTCCTTCTACAACGCACTCTTCGGCTGGACCTATGAGACCGGAGACGAAGAGAAGTATGGCGGCTACATCACCGCCTCCAAGGATGGGAAGCTCGTAGCCGGCATCATGCCGAAGCGGGAAGACATGGGCTCCATGCCGGACCTCTGGTCCACCTACTTGCGGACGGACGACATCAAAACCACCACAGAAGCCGCTGCCGCGAACGGCGGCCAGGTCTTCATGGAGCCGATGGATGTTCCCGAGCAGGGCAGCATGGCCATGTATGGAGACTCCTCCGGAGCCTCGATCGGAGCATGGCAGTTCGGGGAGATGAAGGGCTACCAACTCGCCGCCGAACCTGGAACGCCCGCATGGCATGAACTCCTGTCCAAGGACTATGAATCCGCAGTGTCGTTCTACCAAAACGTGTTCGGCTGGGAAACGGAGGTCATGAGCGACACTCCGGAGTTCCGCTACACCACGCTGGGCTCCGGAGACAACGCCAAGGCCGGGATCATGGACGCTGCAGATTTCCTTCCCGAGCAGGTGCCGTCCATGTGGAGCGTGTACTTCGCCGTAGAGGACACGGACGCCACGGTTGAGAAGGCCCTGGGACTTGGCGCCACCGTGGTCCAGGAGGCCGAGGACACTCCGTTCGGACGCCTGGCTACGTTGTCGGATCCAACAGGCGCCACGTTCAAGGTCATCCAGGATTTGGGCCAGACCGCTTAGACTCTTGATTTTCGGGTCGTGCCGGCCATCTCCTACCCAAGGATGGCCGGCAGGATCTGCCCACTCCCGGGCTTGGGGGATCGTTCGGCGTGGGCATGGCTTCTGGTCCCCCAATCGTTTGACCGCACCCTTCGAAAAACCAGGCTGTGGTCCTTCTGGGAATGAGGACCGGAAATTGCTTCACCGTTCACAAACTGCCAAGGCTGCCGCCGTGCTCGGCGTTGCGTCCATCGCGTTGGCCGGTTGTTCCTTAATCAGCAGCGGCGATGCCAAGCGGGACGAATCCGGCCGCCCCACCGAGACGTCCGTCGGCGAATCCGGTGCTGCCGTCACTGGCACGCTGAAAGGCGCTGCCAAGTAGTTCCTGCCGTTGACCGGGGCCACCCTCCGGCCACCGGCAAGCCACTCCCTATTCATCCGTTCGTGTTCAGCTTTGTCCGAGGCAGCTTTACCCGGGAGTAACTTCCGGCAAACGCCCCTGCACAAGACAGTGGGCGTCGTCCAAAGAGCCCTACAGGGCTCCCTGATGAAAGTTAGAGCGGATGAACCATAAGAATTGGAAACTCTTGGCGGGCACGGTCCTGTCGGCGGGGCTCTTAGCGGCCCCGCTGACGGCCGTTCCGGCCTTCGCAGCCGATGATCCCACTCCGGGCACATCACCTGTGGTCATCAATGAGGCCTACTTGAGTGGAGGCAGCAGCGGCGCAGCATTCAAGAACAAGTTCGTTGAGCTGTACAACTCCTCCGACTCACCTGTCAGCCTGGCCGGTTGGTCCTTGCAGTACCGTTCGGCAACGGGAACCGCTGCACCCACCGGCATCACTGCACTGACGGGAAGCATTCCTGCCAAGGGCTACTTCCTGATCCAGGGAGCCACCAACAGCGGCACCTCCACTGCCCCGGCCCTACCGCCGGCTGATGTCCAGGCCACGGGAACGCTGAACCCGGGCGGCACCGCGGGGACACTGATCCTTGCCAAGCAGAGCACTGCGGTGTCGCCGCTGGCTTCGGGCTCCGTGACGGGCAACGCGGCCATCGCGGACCTTCTGGGCTACGGCACGTCCAACACGTTCGAAACCGCAGCCGCAACGGCGCCCACCGGAAACACGGACGTCCGGAGCCTGAACCGCACCAACGGCGTTGACACGGACTCCAACGCCGCCGACTTCAGCCTCAGCGCGTCCATCACGCCCACGGCGTCCGGCGGCGGCACCCCGCCAACGGAGCCGGGTAGCGGCACCAAGACCATCGCCGAGATCCAAGGCACCGGCGCGGCCAGCCCGCTGGTCGGCAGCACCGTGACCACGCGCGGCAAGGTGACCGCGGTCTACGCCACCGGCGGCTTCAATGGCTACTACGTCCAGACCCCCGGAACCGGCGGCGACAACGGCGGGGCGGCCAGGACGGCGTCGGACGCTTTGTTCGTCTACTCCCCCACAACGGCTGGTTCGGTACAGCCCGGCGACTACCTGGAACTGACCGGCGTCGTGAGCGAATTTGCGAACCAAACCCAGATCACGGTGGAGGCCCCCGGGCTGAAGAAGCTCACCGAAGCGGCACCGGAAGTGAAGGCATCGCCGTTCGCGCTCCCCGCCAATGAGGCAGCCAGGGAGACGTTCGAGGGCATGCTCGTCGCTCCGCAAGGCACGTTCACCGTGACGGACAACTACTCCCTGAACCAGTACGGCGAAATTGGCCTCGCTGCCGGGACCTCGCCTTTGGTACAGCCGACGGCGGTAGCCGCCTACGGTTCGCCGGAGTACGCGGCGGTGGTGGCTGACAACGCGATGCGCGGCATCAAGCTCGACGACGGCGCGTCCACCAACTTCCTCAAGGACGCCACCACCAAGGCCCAGCAGCTCCCGTATCTGACCACCACCGATCCTGTCCGGGTGGGTTCTCCTGCCACGTTCAAGACCGACGTGATCCTGGGCTATGGCAACAACTCCTGGAAATTCCAGCCACTCAACGCCCTGACCCCCGAGAACGCCGACTCGGTCCAGCCGGCGACGTTCACTGCTTCACGCCCCGAGGGCCCGGCAGATGTTGGCGGCACCCTCAAGCTGGCGTCCTTCAACGTGCTGAACTACTTCCCCACCACCGGTGACCAGCTCAGTGGCTGCGTGTTCTACACGGACCGCGCCGGCAACCCGATCACGGTGAAGGAAGGCTGCAACGCCCGCGGTGCGGCCAACGCAGAGAACCTCCAACGCCAGCAGGACAAGATCGTTGCCGCCATCACCAAGTCCGGCGCAGACGTCGTTTCCCTGGAGGAAATCGAGAACTCGGCGCAGTTCGGCAAGAACCGCGACGACGCCCTGTCCAAGCTGGTTGATGCCCTCAACGCCAAGACGCCCGGGGTGTGGGACTACGTCCGCACTCCTGCGAACGCTCCCCCGCTGGGCGACGAGGACATGATCCGCACGGCGTTCATCTACAAGAAGGCCACCGCCGAACCTGTGGGCGAATCCGTCATCCACAACGACACCGTGGCTTTCGCCAGTGCGCGCAAGCCCCTGGCGCAGGTCTTCAAGCCAGTAGGTGCGGCCGATGACAAGAAGTTCATCGCGATCGTGAACCACTTCAAGTCGAAAGGCTCCGCGGCCACCCCGGACGACACCGACAAGGGCCAGGGCGCGTCCAACATCGCCCGCACCAAGCAGGCAGAATCGCTGCTGGCCTTCTCGAAGGACCTGCAGGCCAGCAAGGGCACGGACAAGGTCTTCCTGATCGGAGATTTCAATGCCTACGCCAAGGAAGATCCCATCAACGTCCTCACGGGCGCGGGCTACACCGACCTCGAAGCCGGAACCAACAAGCACTCCTATCTCTTCGGCGGAATGGTCGGCTCCCTGGACCACATCCTCGCTTCCCCTGCGGCCCAGAAGACCGTGACGGGAACCGACATCTGGAACATCAACTCCGTGGAGTCCGTGGCGTTGGAGTACAGCCGGTATAACAACAATGTGACCAACTACTATGCCGCGGACGAGTTCCGTGCCAGCGACCACGATCCCGTGGTGGTGGGCCTGAACCTGGCACCGGACGCACCGGCAAGCGTTGACCTGCAGTTCCTGGGCATCAACGATTTCCACGGCCGCATCGACTCCAACACGGTGCTCTTCGCAGGGACCGTGGAGAAGCTGCGGGCAGCAGCCGCTCCGGGCGCAACGGCCTTCATCTCGGCCGGCGACAACATCGGAGCGTCGCTCTTCGCTTCTTCCGTGGCTAAGGACCAGCCCACCATCGATGTGCTCAACGCCCTTGAACTGCAGGCTTCCGCAGTTGGCAACCACGAGTTCGACGGCGGGTGGCAGGACTTGCGCGACCGCGTCATTGCCGGTGGCAACAACGCAAAGTTCGCCTACCTTGGCGCCAACGTCTACCAAAAGGGCACCACCACCCCGGTATTGCCGGAGTACAAGGTCCTGGAGATGAACGGCTTGCGGGTTGCCGTGATCGGCACCGTGACGCAGGAAGTTCCGTCGTTGGTGACCCCGGCGGGGATAGCGGACCTGGAATTCGGTGATCCGGTAGAGGCCATCAACCGGGTCGCGGCCAAGATCAAGGCTGACAACGCGGCGGACCTGATCATCGTGGAAAACCACGACGGCGCTGCCTCCGGAACACCCGAAGGCGCCACCTTGGAGCAGGAAGTCGCAGCCGGCGGCCCGTTCGCCAAGCTCGTGAAGGAGACCTCCCCGGACGTGGCTGCGATCTTCACCGGGCACACCCACAAGGAATATGCCTGGGATGCGCCCATCCTGGACTCGAACGGACAGCCCACAGGCAAGACCCGTCCGATCGTGCAGACCGGAAACTACGGCGAGAACGTGGGCAGCGTGACCTTGACCGTTGACACCGCTTCCAAGTCGGTCACGGCGTACAAGGCATCGATCGTGGACCGCACCACGGACACGGCAGAAAGCCTCGTCGCCGCCTACCCGCGCGTGGCCGCCGTCAAGACGATCGTGGACAAAGCCCTGGCCAACGCCGCAGAGATCGGCAACCAGCCGGTGGGCGCGGTAACCGCTGATATCACCACGGCTTTCACCCCGGACCCGGCCGGCGGTGCACCGAAGCGCGACGACCGCGCGTCCGAATCCACGCTGGGCAACCTCGTGGCGGACTCGCTGGTGGATACGCTCAAGGCTCCTGAACTGGGCGCGGCGGAAATCGGCGTCGTCAATCCCGGTGGGCTCCGCAACGAGCTGTACTACGCCCCGGACGGAACCATTACCTACGCCGAAGCGAACGCAGTACTGCCGTTCGTGAACAACCTCTGGACCACGACGCTCACCGGCGCCCAGTTCAAGACGCTCCTGGAACAGCAGTGGCAGACCAACCCGGATGGCACGGTGCCCAGCCGCCCCTACCAGCAACTGGGCCTGTCCAAGAACGTCAACTACACCTACGACGCCGCACGCCCCGCGGGTGACCGCATCACCGGCATCTGGGTGGGTGGCGCCGTGATTGACCCGGCCAAGCACTACCGGATCGGGACGTTCAGCTTCCTTGCCACGGGCGGTGACAACTTCCGGGTGTTCAAGGAAGGCAGCGACACCAAGGACACGGGCCTGGTTGACCGCGACGCGTGGATCAAGTATCTGCAGGCGCACAACCCGGTTTCGCCGGACTTCGCCCGGCGCTCAGTGGCAGTGGCGAACACCACCGCCGCTGAGGTCAAGGCAGGCGACGCCATCACCCTGGCGGTGTCCAAACTGGACCTGACGTCCATCGGCAGCCCGGCCAACAAGACGCTCAAGGCAGCGTTCATTGATGCCAAGGGGGCCACAGTGGCACTGGGCGACGTCCCCGTTGCCTCCGGTGCAGCAAGCGTCAGCCTCAAGGTTCCCGCGGCAGCAGCCGCGGGAACCGGCACCGTGGTGCTGACCGCCGTCGAAAGTGGCACCACAGTCAAGGCGTTGGTCACGGTGGCAGCGAGCGGTCCGAACCCGCCGCAGTGCACCGCCCCCACCAAACCGTCCAAGTGGTACGACATCGTGGGCTGGCTCCGTTACGCGTTCGCGTGGCTGGAGTACCAGAAGTGCCTGAGGGGCTAAAAGCGGGTAGTACATCACGAATGCCGGTGTCGCAGCACTCAATAATGTGACGTCGTCAGTCCACGACGCACCCACTCTGGCTAATGGTCCGGCCGGTCAGCTCTCGCTGGCCGGCCGTTCGCCGGAGAGGTCCGCTGCGAAGGATTGGGGATTCATGGTGAAGCGTATCTTGCCCGGCGTGCTGGCGGGCGTTCTTGCTGGGGCAGCATTGGCCGCCGTAGGGCCGGCAAGCTCCTCGGCAGCCTTGGGCGCATTGGTCGCCCCACCACCAGCGGCCGCACCAACGGCATGTGTGCCGAGCGGCTCAGGCACGGACTACCAAGTGGGACCGAATTCCGGTCAACTGCCCTCCTTGGACAAGGTGCCATGGGAAGCCCTGAAGGCCGGGGACACCGTGCGCATTTTCGATCGCGCTGACCCATATCGCGGCAAGATCCTGATCCCTGGGACCGGAACCCAGGCGAAACCCATCCGGGTGTGCGGGGTCAAAGGCCCCACAGGTCATCGCCCAGTCATTGATGGAAGTGGCGCCATTGCCCGTCGGGGACTCAGCTACGTCGCCGCTTCACTGGACAACATCCAGGAAACCCGTGCAGTGATCATGATCGACCGGCTGGGTACCCAGGACTGGTGGCAAGCGGCGCCGTCATATGTCCAGGTGGACGGATTGGAGGTACGCGGGGCAAAACCTGGGAACACGTTCACCAATTCGTTGGGCAAAGTCCAGGGATACACCGGATTCGGAGCCTGCATCTGGATCGAGCGGGGGCAAAACATCACCATCGCTGATAACGAGATCCACGACTGCACGAACGGTGTGTCCAGCCGCTCAACCTCGGACAACGCCAAGACCGTCACAAGCAACATCCGGATCAGCAGGAACTACATCTACGGCAATGGAGTGGTGGGCTCTGAGGGCATCCACAACACCTACACGGAGAGCTCCGGGGTGATCTACGAATACAACCGGTTCGGCCCCCTCCGTGTCGGCGCCCTCGGAAACGCCATCAAGGACCGTTCGTCCGGGACAGTCGTCCGCTACAACTCGATCGAAGGTGGCGCCCATTCGATCGATTTGGTCGAGGCGGAAGACTTCTTCCCGGTCGTCAAGGACAACCCGGCCTACAGAACGACGTATGTCTACGGAAACCAGATCCGCAAGAATGGCCCCGTCGGCGGCTCCGTCATCCACTATGGCGGAGACCATTATGGCGCGGCTGGTGCCAGCAATTGGGGCGAATCCCTCTTCCGAAAGGGAATCTTGTACTTCTGGCACAACACCGTCGTGGTTTCCAACAATGAGTCGCCCTTGTTCAACATCTCCACCACAAAGGAACGTGCCGAAGTCTGGAACAACGTCTTCGCCTTCTCCGGCGTGACCTACCCAACGCTGCGGCAGGTCAGCGATGTTGACCCCTCCTACACAGCGGGTGGCGTGATCAACCTCGGAGTCAATTGGGCCGACAAAGCCCTGACCGACAATCCGTGGCGGACCTTGCCAGGGACCGTGAACGGGTGGGCCGGCTTGGTCAGGGGAACGGGTGTTCCTGTTGACTCGGGTTTTGTTCCCCTGGCTGGATCCACGGTCCTGAACCGCGCGCTGACGCCGGTTTCCGTGGCATCCGTCTCCTCTGCCTACCCCGTGGACAGGCAACTCGGGGCAGCGTACCTTCCCATAAGCCGAACCGTCATTGGCACAGCCCCCGACCTTGGCGCCCGTGAACGCTAGCACGGCCCGAGTCTCGAGATGACGCAAGAGCCGGGCGACTGGCTAGTTGCGGACGGGTTCCGGTATCCGCTCAGCGTCCTTCTGCAGCTCGGCGCGGAAGTGCTCGTAGCGGGCAAGGTGGGTGGGTCGCTTACGGAGGATGGCCCACGCAACGCCCAAGGCCAGGAACCAGACCGGGGTCACGAGCAACGCCATGAGGGTGTCAGGTTGGGTGGTCAAAGCCCAGAAGATGAACGCGAAGAACGCGAACACCACCCACACCATCACCACGCCGCCTGGCATCTTGAACTTCGAAGAATCATGAAGCTGCGGCCGGCGCTTCCGGAATGCCAGGTAGCTGGCCAGGATGATCGACCAGACAAACACGAAGCAGACGGCGGAAACGGTGGTGACCATGTCGAACGCCTTGCCGACGTCCTGGCCGGCGTACATGAGCACGACGCCGGACAGCAACAGGACGCAGGAAAGGAACAGGGCGTTGCGGGGTACTTTGCGTCCGGACAGGGCGCTGAAGACGGCGGGTGCGTCGCCTTCCTGTGCCAGGCCGTAGACCATGCGGGAAGTGGAGTAGATGCCGGAGTTGGCCGAAGACATCGCCGAGCTGAGAACCACCAGATTGACGATCGTAGCTGCGGCGCCCAGGCCGGCCAGGGAGAACATGGCGATGAAGGGGCTGTGTCCGGCGGCGAACTGGGTCCACGGCGTGACGGACATCAGGATGATGAGGGCACCAACGTAGAAGAGCAGCACGCGGATGGGGATGGAGTTGATGGCCTTGGGCAGGTTCTTCTCCGGATCCTTGGCCTCGGCAGCCGTGGTTCCCACCAGTTCGATGCCGACGAACGCGAAGACCGCGATCTGGAAGCCGGCCACGAAGCCCATGAATTCGTTGGGGAAGAAGCCGCCGTGTGACCAGAGGTTGGTGAAGCTGGCCGGGCCGGCGTCGGACTGGAAGCCGCTGAAGATCATGAAAAGGCCAACAATGATGAGCGCTGCGATGGCCACGATCTTGATGAGGGCGAACCAGAATTCCGTCTCGCCGAAAGCCCTCACCGTGGCAAGGTTGAGCAGCAGGAGGATGCCGATGGTGATGAGTCCGGGAATCCAGAGTGGCAGGCCCGGCCAGAGTTCCTTGGAGTAGCCGGCAATGGCGATCACGTCCGCGATGCCCGTGATGACCCAGCAGAACCAGTAGGTCCAGCCGGTGAAGAAGCCTGCCCAGGGACCCAGGAGGTCGGCGGCAAAGTCGCTGAAGGACTTGTAGTTCAGGTTGCTCAGCAGCAGTTCGCCCATGGCCCGCATGACGAAGAACAGCATGAAGCCGATGATCATGTAGACGAAAATGACCGACGGTCCGGCCGCTGAAATGGTCTTGCCGGAGCCCATGAAGAGGCCCGTTCCAATGGCACCGCCAATCGCGATGAGCTGGATGTGGCGGTTGCTGAGCTGGCGTTCGAGGTGGGGTTCTTGGCTGGTATCTGTTGGCGGGCGCTGAATCGTCATGAGGAACTCCATTGTTCAGGCGGTACCTTTTGGGTACCACGATGATTCGGGTTCCTCCCCGCTCTGTCATTGACCTGAGAGTTTCCGCGTTCTGCGCGCACGCAGAACCGCTTGCACCTTCGGTGAGCCCGGGAATCCCGGACTGCTTTCCAGAGTTGCCTCGCCGCGGCGGTACAGGGTGCCTGAGAGATTCCTGGGGAGGGTTTGCTCCTACGGCGCCTGACGGGATGTACCGGCAGGACTCTCCCGCCACGGATCAAAAGCGCGCACCACCTTGCCGGTGATGCAGCTCACACAGTAGCGAAGGCGTGGTGGTTCTTGCAAGCGGCCCAGCTCAGGCCATGGTTTTTGCCCTGCCAAAGCCCGCGTCCGCGGCGCGCGTCAGAGCTTCAGGATGCTGCGGGCGATCTCGTCGGCATCGCGCAGGGTCCGTTGCCCGCTCCTGTATGCCCTGCCCTTGGTGGGCCGTGCCTCGGCCGCGATCGCGGTTCCCCACTGCGTGGCGGACAGCTGAAGGCTCAGCACGTACAGCCCCCGGGTCACTGAACCGTTCGCCGCCACCGGGCGGTAAGGATGCGGTTCAACGTCCAGGCCTGTGGTCTGCACCGGAGTTCCCTCGACGCTCATCATGATCTTGGTACGGACCAAACCGTCCTCCAGCAGTTGCTCCAGGAGCGGCGAGATGTTTATGCCCACACGGTTCGCGGGCGACATCGCCTCGATCAGCGTCCGTGCCTGCGCCGGTACGTCGCGGACCCACGGCGAGAATGCTCGGAACACTTTGGCGTTCCGATCCACGCTGAACTTGGGGTCGGGTCCCACGAAACTCACGACGCCGGCACGCGCCAAGGCGGCTAATTGTTCCGACCGCAGCGCCGGAGGACCGCTGGCCAACCCCTCCACGAACGATTCGAACCAGCCCCGCAACTCGGCCACCCACGATTCGTCCGTGATGCCGCCGTCGGCCACTACTGTCTTGAGGATCGCCCGGCCGGTGTGCAGGGCACCGATGGCCATCTTCACGGGGTCGGATTCGCCGAGGGCGGAGCGCCGCGCGTCGTCGTCGAGGTAGTCCGTAATGGCTTTGTCCAGCTCCTTGCGTGAGGCAAAGGTCCGGCCGGCCAAGGGTGCTGCAAGCCCCTTCAGGTTGAGCCGGCGGGAGGCCACCACGTGCTTTTCCACGAGCGCACCCACGGCGCTTTCCCAGTTGCCCGTTGCGTGGGCGTGGGGCTGCAAGGCATCCTCCAGGTCCGCGAGGAACTGCGCCGGGTCCCGGATCGCCGCTGGTTGCGATCCCGCCAGCGTGGCGTAGTAGGCCCAGAGGGCGTCGCGGTGCAGGAGCGGCCAGAGGTCGTGATCGAAGCCCGGCTGGATGCCAGCGGCTTTGAAGCGGTCCATGGCGGCCTCGGTGAGGTACCGGAGCGTGATGCTCGTGGCGTAGTAGCCGGACAGCCCGGCCTTGGCGCGGTACGGGGTGCCCCTTCGTGAGGCAGCGATGATCTTCGGCTCGCGGCCGGACGGCCGGTACTCGAGCGTACCGGTCCCCGGAGCCACGGAGTCGACGAATTTGCCCCCGCGGCCTTCCGTCAGCTGCCCCATGACGTCGAAGAAATTCAGTCCCATGCCGCGGACCAGGACCGGCTCGTTGTCCGGTACGCGTGTCCAGTCCACATCAGCTGGAGGAGCAGGCGGGAAGTAGAGCAGGCCCTGTTCCCGCGCGGCGGTTTCGAACGAGCGCTGCTCGGGATTCAGCCGGGATTCGATGTGCCCCAGCGCGAGGACCACCGAACCGACCGTGAGGCTACCGCCGTCGGCCAGTTCGACGTCGAACATGTCACCAACCGGCCGCGCCGCGATGGCGGTGGTTTCATGGAAGGTGACCTCGACGCCGTCGGGCAGCCGCTGCAGCAGCTCCGCGAGGGTCTGGCGCAAATAGCGTCCGTAGATGGCGCGGCTGGGGAAGTTGTCCGACTCGAGGGTGGCCAGTTCCGCCTTCTCGGCCTGGTTCAGCCCCTGGCCATCACGACGCCGGGTGACTCGCCATTCGTCGAAGGACGTCCCCGCCAAGGGCGGCGCAAGTTCGGGATCCTCGGGAATGAGCGTCGGATAGAACGACTGGGTGTTCATCAGGTACAGCCGCGACTGGTCCGGCTGCCACACGTGGCCCGAACCGGCCGGGTAAGGATCAATGACGTGGATGTGGAGCGTTGCGGTCACATTCGCCTCGTCCGTGGTGGCGGCCCAGTTGGCGAGCAGCCGCTCAAGCACACTGGTACCCCGGGGGCCCGCCCCCACCAGGGCAACACGGATGATTTGCGATTTAGCCACGCTCAAGCCTAACGTCCGTGTGACTTGCTTCCCCGTGAAAAGAGTTGCTTGGATGGGGCGATGACCACCACAGAAGCTGATCAGACGCCACTCCCCGAAGACCGCCCCGCTACCGGACCCCGCCACGCCGCCGATGTGGCAGCGGAACCGACGGATGAGAATGTCTGGCTGGAAGACATCCACGGCGAAGAGCAGCTGGCCTGGGTCCGCGAGCAGAACGCCCGCACGGAGGACCTGCTGGAAGACGCCGACTACGCTGCCGTGGAGGCCGGAATCCTCGAAGTCCTGGACTCCACCGACCGGATCGCCATGGTGAACAAGCGGGGCGACTTCTACTACAACTTCTGGAAGGACCGGGAGCACCCCAAGGGCCTCTGGCGCCGCACCACGTGGGATAGCTACCTTTTGTCCGAACCCGTTTGGGACGTGCTGCTGGACGTTGACGCCCTCGCCAAGGCCGAGGGGATCGAGTGGGTCTTCCACGGTGCCGGGTTCCTGCGTCCCGCGCCCGGCGCCGAGTACCGTTTGGCGATGGTTTCGCTCTCCCCCGACGGCGGCGACGCCAACCGGTACCGCGAGTTCGACGTCGAGACCCGCTCCTTTGTGGACCCAGGCGCGGGCGGCTTCGACGTGCCAACCGCAAAAGGCAACGTCAGCTGGCTCGATGCCGATACGCTGCTCGTTTCCAGCACGGCGGACGGCCTCCCGGCGACGTCGTCCTCCTACGCCCGCACGGCGGTCCAGCTTCGCCGGGGGCAGTCGTTGGCCTCTGCGAAGCAGGTCTTCGAAATCCCCGAAGACCACATGCTCGCCATGGTGGCCCACGACGCCACTCCGGGCTACGAGCGGACCTTCGCAGTGGACTACATCGACTTCTACAACCGGAGCACGTGGCTGCTCCGCGACGATTCGTGGGTTGCCATCGAGGTACCCACGGACGTGAACATCAGCGCACACCGGGAATGGCTGATGTTCCGGCCCCAGAAGGACTGGTCCTTGGCCGATGTTGTCTATCCCGCAGGCTCGCTGCTGGCGGCCGGCCTGGACGCGTGGCTCGCGGGATCACGCGAGGTGGTGGTGCTCTTCACCCCGGACCAGCACACGTCCCTCCAGTCCTGGAGCTGGACCCGGGACTACCTCCTGCTGAACCTGCTGCACGACGTTTCCTCCGAAATCCGTGTGCTGGACGCCACCCGTCTCGATTCTGCGGGGTCCTGGGCCTCCAGCACCCTGGATGCCTGCCCGCCCCTCCACGATGTCAACGCCTACGCCGTGGATGACGAGGATGAATCCGGCGCCGGCAACGACTATTGGCTGGTCGCCACCGGCTTCACGACGCCCACCACGCTCACCCGGGGAACCCTGGAGCCCGGGGAAGCCGTGTACTCCCTGGACTCCGGGCGCACCGGGGGCGTCAACAGCCACCACGAAGAGGTGAAACGGTCGCCGTCGTTCTTCAACGAAGCCGGGTACGAGGTCCAGCAGCACTTCGCCACCTCCGCTGATGGCACCCGCGTGCCCTACTTCCAGGTGGCCTCAAAGGACCTGGTCCTGGACGGCCAAAATCCTACGCAGCTCTCCGGCTACGGCGGATTCGAAGTGTCCCGCACCCCTGCCTACAGCGGTACGGTTGGCCGTGCCTGGTTGGAGCGCCGCACCACCGGGCCGGATTCGCATGCCCGGGGTGGCGTGTATGTAGTGGCCAACATCCGTGGCGGCGGCGAATACGGGCCCTCCTGGCACCGCGCTGCACTCCAGGAAAACCGTCACCGTGCCTACGAAGACTTCGCTGCCGTCGCCCGGGACCTGATCTCCCGTGGAGTCACCAGCCGGAAGCGCCTCGGCTGCGTGGGCGGTTCCAACGGCGGGCTGCTGGTAGGCAACATGCTCACCCAGTACCCGGAGTTGTTCGGCGCGGTGTCCTGCGGAGTGCCGTTGCTGGACATGCGCCGCTACTCCAAGCTCTCCGCCGGGTACTCCTGGATTGCCGAATACGGCGACCCGGATGTTCCCGGGCAGTGGGAGTTCATCCGAACCTTCTCGCCGTACCACCTGTTGCACGACGGCGTGGAGTACCCGGAGACCTTCATCTGGACCGCCACGTCCGACGACCGCGTGGGCCCCGTCCAGGCCCGCAAGATGGCGGCCCGCATGCAGGCCATGGGCATACGCAACGTGTGGTTCCACGAAGCCTTGGAAGGCGGGCATGCCGGAGCCTCGGACAACCGGCAAGCCGCGGCCCTCCAGGCCCGGAGCAACCATTTCCTGTGGAGGGCGCTGGCCGGAATCAACTGACGCTCCTGGCCTGTTTTGCACTGGGCCGCTGGTTCTGCGTATCCTTGGTGGGCTAGCAATAGCGGATTGGAGACGTGCCAGAGCGGCCGAATGGACTTCACTGCTAATGAAGGGTCGGGGTTAAACTCGACCGGGGGTTCAAATCCCCCCGTCTCCGCGAATTGGTCCCGGTTTTTGAACCGGGACCTTTTGCGTTTAACGCCTCCGCCGCCCGCATCTACCGCCGCCGGGAACCGGCGCTGACCTCGGCTCCCGCGTGGCGGTGCAGTGTCAGGCTGTCGATGGTGCTGACCAGCATCAGGACGGCCATCGCCAGGAACGCCCCCTTGTAGGCGGTCACATGGTCGGACCCGAAAAGGTGGGTGGCGTCGAACAACCGGAGGAACAGCGCTCCGACGGCGATTCCCGCTCCCGCCGCCAGTTGGACCAAGGTGGCCGAAATGGCGTTGGCGGAGGGCAACTGTTCGGGAACGATGTCCGCGTACTGGACGGAGGCGTAGGCGGAAAATCCGATGGATCGGAAGGCACCGCTCAGGAGCAGGAGTCCGAAGATGACCGGCTCGGGTGTCTGGGCGGTAAGGAACGCGCACAGGGCAAACGTCACCGCCGATGCGAGGGAAGCGAAAACCAGCACCGTCTTGAATCCGAAACGCCGGATAAGCGGAGTGGTGGCGGGTTTAATGCCGATGTTGCCCACGAAAACGGCTGCCACCATGACGCCGGCCTTCAGCGGATCCCAGCCGAAACCGTCCTGGAACATGAGGGGCAGGAGAAACGGCACAGAGCTGATCGTCAGGCGGTAGATGAAGCCGCCCGTTGAGGTAGCGCGGAACGTCCGGGTCCCGAACACGTTCAGGTTGAACAGTGGGACCTTGGCCTTCGCCATCCACCAGACGGCACCTGCCAGCGACAAGACGCCCGCAGCAACCACGACGGCGGCAACCGACCCGGGCGCGTGGCCACCCAGCGTTTCCAGACCAACAACCAAGGCCCCGACGCCGAGCGTGGTCAGCAGCAGCCCGAACCAGTCCAGCCTGCGTTTGCCGTCCCCGGCGGTCTTCGGCACAAGCCGCAACGCCGCAATGAAGGCTGCGAGGCCCAGCGGAACGTTGATGATGAAGATCCAGTGCCAGGACAGGAAGGTGGTCAGCGCCCCTCCCACCATGGGGGCCAGGACCGGTGCCAGGAGTCCGGGCCACACGAGGAAGGCCGTCGCCCGGAGGAGTTCGGATTTCGGCGTTCCCCGCAGCACCACCAAGGTGCCTACGGGAACCATCATGGCCCCACCCGCGCCCTGGGCCACACGGCTCAGCGTGAGCATGGTCAGGTCCTGGCTGATGGCGCAGAGCAGCGACGCCACGGTGAAGACAGCGATGGCCAGGCAAAATACCCTGCGTGCCCCCAGCCGTTCGGCCAGCCAACTGCTGAGGGGAATACCCATGGCCACTGTCACGAGGTAAGCCGTCATGGTGATGTTGACATCCGCGGCCGGGACCCTGAAATCGGAGGCGATGCTGGGAACGGCCGTGGTGAGGATGGTGCCGTCGAGGAACTCCATGAAGAACGTTGCGGCCACCAGCAGCGCCAACCTCGGCTGCCATGTACTCTCCGTGGCGGTGGCAGCGTCGGTCTGGTTCGAATCTGTGGTCATTGCTCCGGTCCAAAGTCAGGATGGACGGCCCGTGCGGGGCTATCTTGCGTGTTTCATCGATCCTATAGAGACAATGTGGGAGCGATCACAAAATGACACAGCCTTACGTCCCGGGACGTTGCCCGGCACTCGCAGTTCCGCCGCTGTGGGCCGCGACAGCCGTGCCCGGGGAGACCTTCTACCCAGCCTGCGCCAACGCCAGCGGAAGGACCGGCCCTGCACCGGCCAGCCGCAGGGCCCGGGCGGCCACGGTCATGGTCCAGCGGCTGTCAACGAGGTCATCCACCAGAAGCACTGGTTGCCCAGCGGTTCCGGCGAGCGCTTGGCCCAGTTCCGGTCCCACCACCAGCCGGTCCCAAACTCCTGCAAGCCGGTAGGCACTGTTGCCTCCGCGGGACCCCGCGGGTCCGCCGTGCTGGGGCTCCAGGGACCCCAGGTAGGGCATGCGGCCGATCCCGGCGATTCCCCGGGCCAGGGAGTCCACCAACTGCGGCTTGCTCCTGGAGGGAAGGCTCACCACGGCAGCAGGCCGGCCCACCCCGCTCCAGGCAGTTCCGCCATCCGCGCCGGACCACTCGCGCAGTACTTGCACGCAGGCCTGGAGCATGGCCGGGTCCACCTCACGGTCAGCAGCTCCTGCCGCGAAGAGCTCGCGAAGCGCACCGCCCCAGCCCAAGTCCGTGAGACGGGCCAGCACACGCCCTTCAGCGATGCCCTCATCCGGCTTGATCTTGCCCTTGACGGGAACGCCCAACCGATCCATCCCGGACGGCCACTGCAGGCGGGGTTCCACCGCGATGCCCACCCTGCGCAGTGTCTGTCCTGCGGCGTCCACCGCGGCCGCGGCAATATCGTCCGGGAACCAGCGTCCGGCGCAATTGTCGCAGCGTCCGCACGGTGCTGCGGTCTCGTCGTCGAGCACGGAGGTGATGTACTCCATGCGGCACCCTGAGGTGTCCTGGTAGATGATCATCGAGTCCTGCTCGTCCACCCGGGCCTCGGCAATACGCGAGTATCGCTCGGCGTCATAGACCCACGGCTGGCCGGTGGACCGCCATCCTCCGCCCACGCGCTCCACGGCGCCGTCCACGGCAAGGACCTTGAGCAGCAACTCAAGTGGTGTCCGGCGCAGGTCCACGCGGGCTTCCAGTGCAACCGTAGACAGTGCAGACCCTGCATCCGCGAGGACGTCCAGCACGGCCGCGGCCTTTTCCGCGGAGGGCATGGAGGCCGTGGCGAAGTACTGCCAGATTTCACGGTCCTCGGAGCCCGGGAGCAGGAGGACATCGGCGTTGGCTGCCCCACGTCCAGCACGGCCCACTTGCTGGTAGTACGCCACCGGCGAGGACGGCGCCCCCAGGTGGATAACGAATCCGAGGTCAGGCTTGTCGAAGCCCATGCCCAACGCGGACGTGGCAACGAGGGCCTTGACCTGGTTGTCCTTCAGGAGCTGCTCGGCGCGCTCCCGTTCGGCGGGATCCGTCCTGCCCGTATAGGACAAGACGTTGTGCCCGGCTTCGGCGAGCAGCCTCGCGGTGTCCTCGGCCGCCGAGACTGTGAGCGTGTAGATGATTCCACTGCCAGGCAGGTCTGCGAGGTGGGTCAGCAACCAGCCAAGCCTGTCCCGGGAGTTCTCAAGATTCAGCACGCCGAGCCGCAGGGATTCCCTGCCCAGTGCTCCCCTGATGGTCAGGACACCTTCCCCGAGTTGTTCTTCGATGTCATGGACCACGCGGGAGTTGGCCGTGGCGGTAGTGGCCAGCACGGGCACACTCTGCGGTAGCTGGGCGATAAGGTCCGCTATCCGCCGGTAGTCGGGCCTGAAGTCGTGCCCCCAGTCCGAAATACAGTGGGCCTCATCGATCACCAGCAGGCCGGTGCGCCTGATCAGTTCAGGAAGCTGGTTCTCCCGGAAGGAGGGGTTGGTGAGCCGTTCCGGGGACACCAACAAGACGTCAACGTCGTCGGCCGCGAGCTGTTCCAGCACGGAGTCCCACTCCAGGGCATTGGCCGAGTTGATGGCCACCGCCCGCACACCGGCTCTCGCAGCCGCCGCAACCTGGTCCCGCATGAGGGCAAGCAGTGGCGAGACGATCAGCGTGGGGCCGGCACCGCGCCTGCGCAGCAACAGGGAGGAGACGAAGTAGACCGCCGATTTCCCCCAACCCGTGCGCTGGACCACCAATGCCCGCCTCCCGCCGTCCACCAAGGCCTCGATGGCCTCAAACTGGCCGTCGTGGAACTCCGCCTCCGGGTGCCCCACGAGTTCACGGAGGCAGGCGAGGGCCTGCTCACGGGTAGGTGTTTGCACGGAAACAGAGGGAATGTGGGGGTAGGAGGCCATGTACCCCAGTATTGCAGCCGGCCCTGACAGCCAGGACCCCGACGACCGGCTATGTGGACAACGTCTATCCACATGTATCCTGCGCCGGTTCATGCCCATTTGCACTGCCACAGTAGGATTGAGCGCGTGACTAGCGAGCAGAACAAGACTTTCGACCTCTCGGCTTCCTTCAAGGCGTACGACGTCCGGGGCATCGTGGGGGAATCCATTACGGCTGAAATTGTCCAGGCCGTGGGTGCTGCCTTCATTGACGTTCTTGGCCTTGAGGGCCAGACGGTCCTGGTGGGTGGCGATATGCGTCCGTCCTCGCCGGAGTTCAGCCAGGCGTTCGCCAAGGGCGCCGCTGCCCGTGGCGCGGACGTGCAGTTGCTGGATCTGATTTCCACTGACGAGCTCTACTACGCCTGTGGTGCGTTGAACGCCGCCGGTGCCACGTTCACCGCGAGCCACAACCCGGCCGAATACAACGGCATCAAGATGGCCAAGGCCGGCGCCCAGCCCATTTCTTCCGAAAGTGGCCTGAAGGAGATCCAGGCCCTGGCCGAGGAATACCTGAACCAGGGCAGCATCCCGGCAGCGGCCAGGCGCGGCCAGATCGGCGTGCGGGATGTCCTGAAGGACTACGCCGAGTACCTGCGCAAGCTCGTGGACCTTTCCGGGTCGCGGCGTTTGAAGGTTGTTGTGGATGCCGGCAACGGCATGGCCGGTTTGACCACCCCGGCAGTGTTGGGCGACAAGCTGCTCCCCGGCCTGCCTTTTGAGATCGTTCCACTGTACTTCGAGCTGGATGGTTCGTTCCCGAACCACCCCGCCAACCCTTTGGAACCGGAGAACCTGCGCGACCTCCAGGCAGCGGTCCTCAAGCACGGCGCCGACATCGGCCTGGCCTTCGACGGCGATGCCGACCGGTGCTTCGTGGTCGACGAGAAGGGCGAGCCTGTATCGCCGTCGGCCATCACCGCCATGGTGGCCCGCCGGGAAATCGCCCGCGCGAAGGCGGCCGGCGAAGAAACCCCGGTGATCATCCACAACCTGCTGACGTCCAAGGCCGTGCCGGAACTCGTGGCCCAGGACGGTGGCCGCGCGGTCCGTACCCGCGTGGGCCACTCCTTCATCAAGGCAGTGATGGCTCAAGAGGGTGCAGTTTTTGGTGGAGAGCACTCGGCACACTTCTACTTCCGTGACTTCTGGAACGCAGACACCGGCATGCTGGCAGCCATGCATGTTCTGGCTGCGTTGGGTGAGCAGGACGGTCCGTTGTCCGAGCTCGGCCGCCAGTACGAACCCTACGTTTCCTCCGGTGAGATCAACTCGGAAATCGAGGACAAGGCCGCAGCCGTGGAACGCGTCCGCGCTGATTTCGCCTCCGAAGACATCGAGATTGACCACATGGATGGCAGCACCTTCAGCGCCAAGGACGGCAGCTGGTGGTTCAACCTCCGCCCTTCCAACACCGAGCCCTTCCTCCGGCTGAACGCCGAAGCCAAGGACCACGCCACCATGGAAAAGATCCGCGACCGCGTCCTGGCAATCGTCCGGGGCTAGCAACGCAGAGGAATACTGACACCATGAGCCAAACACCTCAAGCAACGGGGCAACCGGCTGGACAAGACTCCAATCCTGACCAGGACCGCGAGCTCCGCGACACCCTGGGCACCGCCATTGGCACGGCCCAGGAACACCTGCTCCAGAACGGCGGCTTCCTCCCCTTCGGCATCACGCTGTCCCACGACGGCGAGCTCCGCATCGTCCTGGTCACCCCGAACGAGCCGGATGAGAACGGTGAGCTGGACGCGGAACAAATGCTGTCCGACGTCCAGGAGTTGTTGCGCCAAGGCCGTGACGGCTACCGCGCCGTGGCCATTGCCTATGACGTATCCTTGCCGGACCATGGATCGGACGGCATCACCGGCGCAGCCGAGCACCGGGATGGCGGCGTCCTGGCCGCCATTGTTCCCTACACGCAAACCAACGACGGTTTCACCTTCGGCGCCATGGAAGCGGATTCCCACGAGCCCACCATCTGGGTGGACTAGACCTCACTACGTTAGGCAAAAGCCATGAAGATCAACGCGTTCGCAGATGTGAGCCTCCGCGCTGTCATGGTCCTGGCCGCAGCTCCTGACGGAACGCTGTTGACCACACAGGCTGTGGCGGATGCTGTTGGCACGCCCTACAACCACGTCAGCAAGGCAATGGTCCGGCTGCGGGAGCTCGGGCTGATCGATGTTGAACGCGGCCGGCTGGGCGGCTCGCGCTTGAACGCCTCGGGAAGGAAGGCCACCGTAGGCCAACTCCTCCGCCAACTCGACAGCCGCCAGGACCCGGCCGAGTGCCAGTCCCCCAACGGCGACTGCCCCCTCCTCACCGAGTGCGGGCTCCGCCACGCCATGAAGCGGGCACGGGAAGCCTTCTACCGGGAGCTCGATGGCGTGGTGATTGCGTCACTGCCGCACGCCCGCCAGATGGCCCCGGTATTCCAAACCATAGGACTGCGGCCGCAGTTCCAGGCCGGGATATCCCCAGCAACCGAAGCCGCGGTCGCCGCTCCGTAACACCCTTCCGCGACACGCTGCGTCGCGATTTGCACATCTTTTCTACAAGGAGTAGAAATTGAGCTGTAAATACACGCATTTTAAATACGTATATTTACCGCTCGCGTCCGGACAACCAGCCGGACCCCAACCCCAGGAGAACCATGCTCTCGGAGAAGTCCCGCCCCATCATTGAAGCCACTCTTCCGCTGGTCGGATCGCGGATTGGCGAGATCACCGCTGATTTTTACAACCGCCTCTTCACCGCCCACCCCGAACTCCTGGATGGGCTTTTCAGCCGCTCCAACCAGCGCTCGGGAGAGCAGCAGAAGGCCTTGGCCGGGAGCATCGCCGCGTTCGCGACCCACCTGGTGACCAACCCGGGAACCCTTCCGGAGAAGGTACTCTCCCGCATCGCCCACAAGCACGCCTCCTTGGGGATCACCGAGGAACAGTACGGAGTGGTCTATGAGCACCTGTTCGCCGCCATCGCCGCTGACCTGGCTGACGTCATTACTCCAGAGATCGCCGAGGCGTGGACCGAGGTCTACTGGCTCATGGCCGATGCGCTGATCAAACTGGAGAAGGACCTCTACGCAGCCCAGGCCAACACGATGATGTGGATGCCGTGGCGGGTGGTGGCCAAGGAAGCCGCGGGCAAGGACTCCATGACCTTCACCCTGGAACCCGCCGATGATACGCCCGTCACCGCGGCAAAGCCCGGCCAGTACGTCAGCGTCAAGGTGACGCTGCCCGATGGCCTCCGCCAGGTCCGCCAGTACTCACTCTCCGGCAGCGCCGGCAGCAGCCGGATTTTCACCACCAAGCTCAACGACGGCGGCGAGGTGTCCACCGCCCTTCATACCGCCGTCGAGCCCGGCGACATCCTGGAAATCTCCAACCCGTACGGCGAGATCACGCTCAAGGAAGGCGACGGCCCCGTAGTCCTCGCCTCGGCGGGGATCGGCTGCACCCCCACGGCGTCCATCCTGCGCTCCCTCGCGGACACCGGTACGGAACGCGATGTCCTGGTGCTGCACGCCGAACGGTCCATGGAGAGCTGGGCACTCAGCGGCCAGATGACCGCGGACGCTGCGAGGATCGATGCCCAACTGCAGCTCTGGCTAGAGACCCCGCAGTCCGGCGCCAAAGAAGGTTTCATGTCCCTGCGCGAAGTCGACCTGCCCGCGGATGCCTCGCTGTACCTCTGCGGCCCACTGCCCTTCATGAAGAAGATCCGGGACGAAGCCATCGAGGCGGGCATTCCGGCCACCCGCATCCACTACGAAGTCTTCGGACCGGACGTCTGGCTCGCCAACTAACGCTTAAACCACGACGACGGCCTGTCACCTTTCCAGCGAAAGGCGACAGGCCGTCGTCGTGCACTTAAGGACGCCGTTGTCCCTAAGGGGTCTAGGCCAGGCGGCTCTTCAGGCCATCCAGCTCGGACTGGAGCGCCGCCGGGAGCGATCCACCGAAGTTGGCGAACCATTCCTCGATGGAGGCGAGCTCGGTTGCCCACTCGTCAGCGTCAACGCGAACCGCGGCTTCAACTTCTGCCGGGGTCATGTCCAGGCCTTCCAGGTCGATCGAGTCGCCGGTCGGAACGAAGCCGATCGGGGTCTCCACCGCGTCGGCCTTGCCCTCGAGGCGCTCGATGGCCCATTTGAGCACACGGGCGTTGTCCCCGAAGCCGGGCCAGGCGAAGCCACCCTCGGCCGTGCGGCGGAACCAGTTGACCAGGAAGATCTTCGGCAGGCGCTCCGGGTTGCCCTTGGCCGACAGGTTGACCCAGTGGTTCAGGTAGTCGCCTGCGTCGTAGCCGATGAACGGCAGCATGGCCATGGGGTCGCGGCGGACAACACCAACTGCGCCGGCCGCGGCAGCAGTGGTCTCCGAGGAGAGCGTGGAGCCCATGAAGATGCCGTTGGACCAGTCGCGGGCCTCGGTGACCAGCGGGATGGTGGTCTTGCGGCGGCCACCGAACAGGATGGCGGAGAGCTCAACACCCTCGGGGCTGAAGTACTCTTCGGCCAGCATGTCGATCTGGTCGATCGGCGTGCAGAAGCGGGAGTTCGGGTGGGCGGCAGGCTTGTCCGAGTCCGGAGTCCAGGACTCACCGCGCCAGTCGGTCAGGTGGGCCGGGGTTTCCTCGGTCATGCCTTCCCACCAGACGCCGCCGTCATCGGTCAGCGCTACGTTGGTGAAGATGCTGTTGCCCTTGGCGATGGCGCGCATGGCGTTCGGGTTGGTGCCCCAACCGGTGCCCGGTGCAACGCCGAACAGGCCGGCTTCGGGGTTGACGGCGCGAAGTTCGCCTTCCTTGCCGTAGCGCATCCAGGTGATGTCGTCGCCGAGGGTCTCGACCTTCCAGCCCTTGATGGTGGGGTCGAGCAGCGCGAGGTTGGTCTTGCCGCAAGCGGACGGGAACGCAGCGGAGACGTAGTAGGTCTTCTGCTCCGGGGAGGTCAGCTTGAGGATGAGCATGTGCTCAGCCAGCCAGCCCTCATCGCGGGCCATGACCGAGGCGATACGCAGTGCGTAGCACTTCTTGCCCAGCAGGGCGTTGCCGCCGTAGCCGGAGCCGAAGGACCAGATGGAGCGCTCTTCGGGGAAGTGGACAATCCACTTTTCCGGGTTGCACGGCCAGGCAACATCGGCCTGCCCTGCCTCCAGCGGTGCGCCCAGGGAGTGCAGGGCGGGAACGAAGAAGGCGTCGGTCTGGGTGATGCGGTCCAGGACGTCCGTGCCGATGCGGGCCATGATGCGCATGGAAGCCACGACGTAGGCGGAGTCGGTGATCTCAACGCCGAACTTGGGGTCTTCAGCATCCAGGTGGCCCATGACGAACGGGATGACGTACATGGTGCGGCCGCGCATGGAGCCGGCGAACAGTCCGCGCAGCTTCTGCTTCATCTCGGCCGGGGCCATCCAGTTGTTGGTGAAGCCTGCATCGCGCTCGTTCTCGGAGCAGATGAAGGTCTGCTCTTCAACACGGGCAACGTCTGCAGGATCGGAGAACGCTGCGAAGGAGTTCGGGAACGTTTCCGGGTTGAGCCGCTTCAGGGTGCCGGCCTCGACGAGTTCGTCGGTCAGCTTCTTGTTTTCTGCTTCGCTACCGTCAACCCAGTGGATGCGGTCCGGCTGGGTCAGCTCGGCAACTTCCTCAACCCAGGCCAGCAGGCGTGCATGCGTAGTAGGTGCCTTCTCAAGCAGCGGCAGTCGCGCCAGATCGCCCATTGCGGTTCCCTTCCCTCGGGTTCGGTGGTGTGTCCTAAACGATAGGGGGCGCGGACCAGACCAATCCGCTGTCAGACATCGGACAACCAAGGAACCAAAAAACAAAAACCGCGGAAATTCAAGGATCTGCGTTTCAAGACGCTCGTTTTAAGTGACGAAGGTCACCTAGACCGGTCTAGTTAGCTAGATTACAGCTTTCCGATTTGGAACTTCACATGAACTTCTGTAAAGTTTATTGAGGTTCGAGGGGGTCAGAGAAACAGACCGCCGAGAATCACGCGAAATGCGCCCATAGCTCAGCTGGATAGAGCGTCTGTCTACGGAACAGAAGGTCAGGGGTTCGAATCCCTTTGGGCGCACAAATGAAGACCCGCACCGGTTCGCCGGTGCGGGTCTTTTGCTGTCCCCGCGCGTACCCAACTACACGCCTCCCCAACTAAGTCGCAGTTGTGCGCGTTTAGCGCCCTCTAAACGCGCACAACTGCGACCCAGTTGGGAACGCAACGACGATAGGGCGAGGGCCGCCGTCGTACTTTTGCGGAAAGTACGACGGCGGCCCTCGCCTTGTGAATGCAAATACGGCTGGGGGCCGCGCTGCTCAGGTGCCCGGACCGAACGGCGTTGGCGGGGCGTAAGCCCGGCGGCGGGCCTGCGGGAGCGGATGGACGGGCGGGGCCTGGCCCACCACGTTGGTCAACGTGCCCAGCCGGTCCACCGTCAGACTCACAGAGTCACCCGCCTTGAGCGGTGGTGGCGTCTGGGAACCGTACCAACCCCAGAACTCGGCGAGGCAGCCGCCACCGCTCGTGCCGGAGCCGAGGACATCCCCACGCCGCACCCACGTTCCGCGGCTGGCATAGGCCACCAGTTCGGCGAAGCTCCACGCCATGTTGGCCAGGGAATCCGTGGCCAACACCTGTTCGTTAATAGACACGCTCATGCCAAGGTCCAGGAAGCCATCCAAGGTGGCATCCGCAACCTCGTCCTTGGTAACGAAGAAGGGGCCCAGCGAGGTGGCCGTGTCCTTGCCCTTGGCAGGCCCCAGCCCGACAGCCATTTCGGTGCGCTGCAGATCGCGGGCGGACCAGTCGTTCAAGATCATGTAGCCGACGATGTGTTCCTCGGCTTCCTCCACCGAGAGGTTGTATCCGTCAGCGCCTATCACGGCGGCTACTTCCAGTTCGAAGTCGAATTGCTGCGTGCCCGGCGCCATCGGGACGGTGGCGTTGTGGCCAACGGCCGCGTGCGGATTCGTAAAGTAGAACGCGGGGGCCTCGTACCAGGCCGGGGGTATGCCCTTGTCCGGAGCAACGGAGCGGAGGGCACCCACCGTGTGCTGCTCAAAGGTGATGAAGTCCCGGATGCTCGTGACCTCAAACGGCGGTAGCAGCTCGGCGTCCTGCAGGTCCACCAGCGCACCGCTGGAGGACTGCCAGGGCCAGGCAATCACATCGAAGGCCTCGAGGCCCTCCGGATAGAGCCGGCCCGAAACCAAACTGTCGTCGGCCAGCCCAAGGCGAGGTACGCCGTCGTGCATCATCCGGAAGAACTTCACCGCAGAACCTCCTCATCAAGGATCGCGACGGCACGGGTCCAGCCGGCGGACGCACCGTGGACCTTCACCGGGAAGCAGGAGACCTGGAAACCAGCGCTCGGAAGGATCTCCAGGTTGCTGAGCTTTTCGATGTGGCAGTATCCGATCTCCATGCCTGCTTTGTGCCCTTCCCAGATCAGGTCGTTATTGCCGGTTTCCACATATCGCTTAGCGGTATGGATGAACGGGGCATCCCAGCTCCAGGCATCGGTACCGGTCACCCGGACGCCTCGGCTGGTCAGGTAGAGCGTCGCTTCACGGCTCATGCCGCACCCTGTGGAGAGGTAGTCGTCCAACCCGTAGCGGGTGCCGGCAGCGGTGTTGACCAGGACGATGTCCCCCGGGGCGAGTTCATGGCCAATCCGGTCCAGTTCCGCTTCCACATCCGACGCTGTGGCAACGTACCCGTCTTCAAATGTCCGGAAGTCCAGCTTCACTCCCCTGCCGAAGCACCATTCCAGCGGAACCTCGTCGATGGTGATGGCCCGCGCACCGCCGTCCATGGTGGAGGCGTAGTGGTAGGGGGCGTCCAAGTGTGTTCCGGTGTGGGTAGTGGCCGTGACGCGCTCGATGGCCCAGCCTTCCCCTCCGGGCAAGTCGGACTCGGCCAGGCCTGGAAAGAAGGAGACCAGATCGCGGGCGGTTTCCTGATGATCGAAGTATTCGATCTCCGGGGTCAGGCCTGGCGGATCGGAGGCGATGTTGGCCCTGAGGCTGACGGACAGGTCTACGAGCTTAGGCATGCGTGGCGGGTTCCTTGTCTGGATATGTTTCGGCGACAGCGGCGGTGTGCGTCTGCGGGAGGAAGAACATGAGGCAGGCGCTCAGCAGGAACACCGCCCCGGAGAGGATGAGACCGGAAGAGAACCCCCAAGAGGCCGCGATTCCGCCCATGGCCAAGGGTGCGAAGGCTGCGACGCCGCGTCCGATGTTGAAACAGAAACCGGCGCCGGTGGTACGGATCCTCGTGGGATACAACTCGCCAAGGTACGAACCGAAAAGCCCGGCGAAGGTCATGAAGAAGGCATAGAGCGGCCCCATCCAGAGCAGGACTGCTTGGTGGGTGACCAGCCCATAGAGAGGCATCAGCACACCCGTTCCTGCAAGGGAGAGAATGATCGCGTTGCGGCGGCCGATTTTGTCAGCTACCCAACCGAAAGCGAGGTACCCAAGGAACATGCCCAGGTTCAGTACGGTCATGAAAAGACTCACTTGCCGTGGGTCCAGTCCCCGTTCACTGGAAAGGTAGCTGGGCAGCCACGTGGAAGCGCCATAGAAACCAATGAAGGCGCAGACAGCCACCAAGGTGGCAATGATGGTGCGGCGCCGGTATGGACCAGTGAACAGTTCCCGTGCGGTCACGCTGGCAGGGCGGCCGACGGCGGCCGAACGCGCCGCCCGCTCGGCGAGCCAGGCTTTGGACTCCGGGAAGAAGAACACCACCATCAGCAAGGGAACCAGCGCCGACAACCCGGTGACCAGGAAGAGCAGCCGCCAATCCGGCATGAAGAATCCGGCAATCAAAGCCGCACTTGCCCCACCCAACGGATAGGCCGCCAGGACGAAAGCGACAGCCCGCCCGCGCTGCGAGGGCGGCCAGGATTCAACGATGTAGGTTGACAGAACGGACCACACACCGCCCAAGCCAATGCCGGCAAGGAACCTCAAAGCCACGAACACCCCATAATTGGGCACCACAAAGAGGGCGGAGGTCAGTGCCACAAAGACCACCATGGACACGATCAGCGCGACGCGCCGGCCACGGTTGTCAGCCAGCCATCCCGTGATCACGCTTGAGCAGCCCATGCCCAGGAGCGTGGCGGTGGCCAGCAAGCCTCCTGCCAAGGGCGTCAGCCCCAGCTCGGCACTGATGGCCGGCAAGGCGAAGGAAAGCACTGCGATTTCGAGGGCATCGAAGAGGTAGATGACGAACGATCCAAGGAGGATGAACCATGTGGTTCCACGTTTCATGGTGGAAATCCCTTCTTAAGCGGGCGACGTTGCCCGGCGCGAAACAGAATTTAGACACTCATTCAGTTTCTGGATGGGATAGAATTTATACACCTATTCAGTTTGTGTCAACGACCGTCGGGAACGGAGCTATAGGCTGGAAACCATGTCCACAGAAGTGCAAGGGAATACCGCGGGAACACGTCGGCGCGAGCAGATCCTTGATGCCGCCGTCAGGATGTTCGCGGACCGGGGCTTCGAAGCAACAACCATGCGTGCCGTCGCCGAGGACATAGGCACTACGGCGCCGCTGGTGATCTACCACTTCGCCACCAAGCTGGATCTTTACAAGGCAGTCTTCGCCCGCTACCAACACCTCAACGAAGAACGCCGCCGTGAGGTACTCGCCGTCGACACTTCGGCGGGTGACGCCGTCGAACGAATCGTCGAGGCGTTCCTCCTGCCAACGTTGCGGGCGCAGGAAACACCGGATGGAAAGCTCTTCGCGCGGCTTGTCCTCCGGGAGGCTTCAGATCCGGCGGCCCATGAACGCGGCATCCTCGCCGAGTACTTCGATCCCATGGCGCGGGACTTCATTACGGTGATGCGCCAGGCGTTGCCGGACAAGCCGCGGGGTTTCCACGAATGGGCCTACCTTTTTGGCGTCGGCGCGCTCACGGGTACTGCGCTTCCGCACCGGATCGCGTCGCTCTCGGACCAGGACAACATCAACGAGTTCCGCTACGACTACCTGCGCTCAGTCCTGGTGGCCGGCTGGCGCGGCTAACACCCAACTAAGTCGCATTAGTGCGCGTTATGAGCCCTCAAAACGCGCACAACTGCGACCCAGTTGGGTGGCCACGACGATAACGCTAGGGCCGCCGTCGTACTTTTGCGGAAAGCACGACGGCGGCCCTTGCGTTTGCGTGCGCTACTCGCCAACGGCCTCGCTGATGCGGCGGCGGATGCCGTCGAAGTGGCGGTTGAGGAGCTCGGCTGCGAGCACCTTGTCCCCGGCAGCGACGGCGGCGTAGATGTTGCGATGGATGGCTGCGGTCTTGACCAGGTCCTCGTTACCCGCGCCGATCTCTACATGGATCTTCCGGTAGACCTTCCAGAACACACCCATGAGGTTGATCAGGAGTTCGTTGTTCAGGGGCTCGAAGAGGCGGCGGTGGAACTCGGCATCGGCGGCAACGAAGTTTTCTCCGGCGGCGGCCAGGTCTTCCATCTGCTTGACGGCTTCCTCGATCAGGGCAAGCTGATCGGGGGTCATGACGTCGATGGACGTGCCAATGAGTCCGGATTCGAGCGCCTGCCGGACATCCACCAATTGCAGGGCCTCGAGACCTTGGTGCCGCAGAGACAAACGTCCGCGGAACGTGAGGCCGTCGGCCAGCGCGTCGAAGTTGCTGGGGGCCACGAACATGCCGAAACCGTGGCGGATCTCGATGACACCCAGAGCCTGGAGCACCTTCAGGGACTCACGGAGCGTGTTCCGCCCAACACCCAGGGCAACCGACAGCTCGCTTTCCGTGGGCAAGGGATCGCCGGCTTCGAGTTCGCGTTCGAGGATCAGCTCCATAATGTCCGACTGCAAAGCACGCAGGCGTGCCTGTGCACTGAACCGCGCTTGCGGAACCACACCGGAAGTTGTCATGGCGCTCTCCTTGCCAATGCGCTCTCCCGTCAGTGCCGGGCAGCGCGGTGTTAATATTGAGGCGAGCTTAGCGCCCACCACAGAATGAGTGACTCGCAACATACAATATCGGATGTCCCACGTCCTTGATAAGTGTGTAGCGGGAATTCCTCGGATTTCCCGCCATTACTGGCCTGTACCGCCCGTCACGGAGGCCCCGCCAGCTCCCCCGGCACCCGACTCCCGCTTGACGTTCCGTTGTGACCGCCCTTACAGTTTCCATACGAGCATCGGACGTCCTACATCCGATAACCCACGAAACTCGAATGGTGAGGCACCCTATGAGCAAGACGATCCACAGCCTGCCGCTGGTCAACGACGCCAGCCGCCGGAACTTCCTGAAGCTAAGCGGCGCAGTTGGTGCAGCAGCCGCCTTCACGGCAACCCTTTCTGCGTGCGGCGGCGCTGCCAGCACTACCACCAGCAACGCAAGCAACACGGCGGCGGTGAACAAGGACCTCATCATCGAGGCAGGCATCTCCTACGCCCTCTCCACTGGCTTCGACCCGCTGAGCTCCTCCGGCGCAACGCCCATGGCAGCCAACCTGCACATCTTCGAAGGCCTCATCGAACTGCACCCGGCCACCCGCCAGCCCTACAACGCCCTCGCGGCATCGGACCCCAAGAAGGTCAACGACACCACCTACCAGGTGACCATCCGCGACGGCGCCAAGTTCCACGACGGCTCCCCCGTCACCACCGAAGACGTTGCCTTCTCCTTCACCCGCGTGATGGACCCGGCCAACAAGTCGCTGTTCTCCCAGTTCATTCCGTTCATCCAGGACGTCAAGCCGGTTGATGCGAAGACCGTGGAATTCACGCTCAAGTACGCCTTCCCCGGCTTCGGCCCGCGCATCTCCGTGGTCAAGATCGTCCCCAAGGCACTCGCCACCGACCTCAAGGCCTTCGACGCCAAGCCGGTGGGCTCCGGCCCGTACAAGCTGGTGTCCGCGGTCAAGGACGACAAGATCGTGTTCGAGGCGTTCGCAGACTACAACGGCCCCAAGCCCGCCCTGGCCAAGGGCATGAACTGGTTGCTGCTCTCCGACGCCGCAGCCCGCGTCACCGCAGTCCAGTCCGGCCGCGTCCAGGCCATTGAGGACGTCCCCTACCTGGACGTGGACGGCTTGAAGTCCAAGGTCAAGGTGGAGTCCGTCCAGTCCTTCGGCCTGCTGTTCCTCATGTTCAACTGCGCCAAGGCTCCGTTCGACAACAAGCTGGTCCGCCAGGCCCTGCACTACGGCATGGACAAGGAAGCCATCATCAAGAAGGCCCTGTTCGGCAACGCCAAGGCCGCCAGCTCGTACTTCCAGGAAGGCCACCCGGACTACGTCAAGGCCAAGAACGTCTACGGCTACGACGCCTCCAAGGCTGCCGACCTCCTGAAGCAGGCCGGAGTCAGCAACCTCGAATTCGAGTTGCTGACCACTGACACCGCCTGGGTCAAGGACGTTGCTCCGCTGATCCTCGAATCCTGGAACAAGATCCCCGGCGTCAAGGTCACCGTCAAGAACCTCCAGTCCGGTGCCTTGTACAGCGACCGCGTGGGCAAGGGCGATTACACCGTGGTCGCGGCCCCCGGCGATCCGTCCGTCTTCGGCAACGACGCGGACCTGCTCCTGAGCTGGTTCTACTCGGGAGCCACCTGGATGGAAAAGCGTGCCTTCTGGACCACCCCGGAGCGTACCAAGCTGCAGGACCTCATGAACAAGGGTTCGCAGGCCTCCGGCGATGAGGCCAAGAAGACCGTAGGCGAAATCGTGGACCTGGTCTCCGAGGAACTTCCGCTCTACCCGATCTTCCACCGCCAGCTTCCCAGCGCGTGGGACGAGAAGAAGCTCAACGGCTTCAAGCCGCTGCCCACGACAGGCCTGTCGTTCGTCGACGTCGGACGAACCGCCTAGTTCCTTGTGAGGCCTGCTCTGTGCGCTAAAACCCCAAAGCACGCAGGGCAGGCCCGCAAGCCAAGAAATTCCCAACCTACCGGAGAACAAATTGGTCACGATATTGCGTCTGCTTGGCCGCAGGCTTGCAGCCTTGCCATTGATGATCCTGGGCATCACGTTGCTCGTCTTCCTCGTCCTGCAGGCCGCTCCCGGCGACCAGGCCAGCTCGGCCCTCGGTGACGGGGCCAGCGAAGAAGCGAAGCAGCAGTACCGCCAGGAGAATGGCCTCAACGATCCCCTGGTCCTGCAGTACTTCCGCTTCCTCGGCAAGCTCCTGCAGTTCGATCTCGGGGTCACCACTCCCCCTGCCAAGTCCGTCGCTTCCATGATCGGTTCGGCTTTCCCCCTGACGTTGCAGCTGACGTTCCTGGGCGTCGTGATCGCGATCGTCCTGTCCCTCGCCTTCGGCATCATGGGCGCTCTCTACCGCGACAAGTGGCAGGACCAGTTGGTCCGTGTCTTTTCGATTGCCGCGATCGCCACGCCGTCGTTCTGGCTCGGCATCCTGCTCATCCAGTGGTTCGCGCTCGGCGAGAACCCGATGTTCCCCTCGGGCGGAATTGCGACGCCGGAATCCGGCTTTGGCGGTTGGCTCAACTCCATGGCGCTCCCGGCTTTGGCGCTCGGCATTCCCGTGTCCGCCTCGCTGATCCGAGTGGTCCGCACCTCCATGGTGGAAGAGCTGGACCGCGACTATGTCCGCACAGCGATCGGCAACGGTGTCCCCTACCGCGAGGTCGTCTCCAAGAACGTCCTCCGCAACGCGCTCGTCACCCCGGTGACCGTGCTGGGACTCCGCGTCGGCTACCTGCTCGGTGGCGCCGTCGTGATTGAAATGATTTTCGCCTTGCCCGGCATGGGCCAATTGATCCTCAACGGCATCACCAACCTGGACGTCAACCTCGTCCAGGGCGTGGTGCTCACCATCTCCGTCACCTTCGTTCTGGTGAACATCGTGGTGGACCTTCTTTACCTGCTCATCAACCCCCGAATCAGGACGGTATAGCTCATGCGCAGCAAGCTCGCAGATCGGCTGAGCGCCCCGGGCCTTCGTTTCAAAGCCCTGCCCTGGGGATCGCGTATCGCCCTGCTCTTCCTCATCCTCATTGTCCTCGCAGCCATCCTGGCGCCGGTCCTGGCGCCGCATGATCCGCTGGAGACCTTCATTCCGGCCACCCCGCCGGGCGCCGAGCACTTCTTCGGCACCGACCGGTTGGGTCGCGACATCTTCTCCCGGCTCCTGTTTGGCGCGCAGTCCTCGCTGATGATCGGCCTCGGCGCCGTGGGTCTCGCGATCCTGGTGGGCGCGCTCCTGGGTTCGTTCGCCGCGACGTCCAGCAAGTCCGTGAACGAGATCATCATGCGCATCATGGACATCCTGATGGCCTTCCCGGGCATCGCCCTGGCAGCAGTACTCCTGGCAGCGTTCGGCAACTCGGTTCCGACCATCATCATCGCGATCGCCATCATCTACACCCCGCAGCTGGCCCGCGTGGTCCGCGCCAACGTCCTGGCCCAGTACGGCGAAGACTACGTCCGGGCAGAGCGGGTCATGGGTGCCGGCCGTTTCTACATCCTGGTCAAGCACATCGTCCGCAACACCGCTGCCCCCGTGCTGGTGTTCGCCACCGTCATGGTGGCCGACGCGATCATCCTCGAAGCCTCCCTGTCCTTCCTGGGCGCGGGCGTGCAGGATCCTGCTCCGTCGTGGGGCAACGTGATCTCCTACGGCCGAAACCTGGTCCTGTCCGGTGGCTGGTGGGCCACCACCTTCGCCGGCCTCACCATCCTGCTGACCGTACTGTCCCTGAACATCCTCGCCGAGGGCCTTACCGACGCGATGGTCAACCCCAAGCTTCGCCGGGCTCCCGTGGTGAAGGACGACGACGGCTCCACCGCTGCCCTGACCGTGGACACCGAGGTGGCAACGTCAGTTGCCCAGCCTTCCGTTGTTGAGGAACACGAGCTCGACGGCGTGCGCGCAGCTTCCGGCCTGGGGGCCGGTTCCGGGGGCAGCCAGTCAGACCTGCCCACCCATGTTCGGACAGACACCGCCAACCCGCACCTCCTCCTGGACCGGGAACTTGCGTTGCTGGCAGAAATCGAAGCGAAGCGCACCGACCGCCTCCCGCAGGTACCGGCAGGCGCACGCAACGTCCTCGAGGTGAAGAACCTGTCCATCCGTTTCCCCGGCCGCTTCGGCGACACCGCGATCGTGGACAACGTGTCCTTCACTGTCCGGGAAGGCGAAACCATGGGACTGGTCGGCGAGTCCGGCTGCGGCAAGTCCATCACCTCGCTGGCCGTCATGGGCCTCCTCCCGAAAACCGCGGAGGTCACCGGATCCATCACTTTCGATGGCAAGGAACTCCTGGACGCCAACACCAAGCACAGCAACCCGAAAGCCTACGTTGGCCTTCGCGGCGAGCAGATCGCCATGGTCTACCAGGACGCGTTGAGTTCCTTGAACCCGTCCATGAAGATCAAGGAGCAAATGGAGCAGCTCACCAAGCGTGGCGGCAGGAAGACCCCGGCCGAACTGCTGGAAATGGTGAAGCTGGATCCCGTCCGGACACTCGCCAGTTACCCGCACGAGCTCTCGGGTGGACAACGCCAGCGCGTGCTGATTGCCATGGCCCTGTCCCGTTCGCCGAAGATCGTGGTTGCTGACGAGCCCACCACTGCCCTGGACGTCACGGTGCAGAAGCAGGTGGTGGACCTCCTCAACGAACTCCGTGAGCAACTCGGATTCGCCATGGTGTTCGTCAGCCACGACCTCGCCCTGGTCGCCTCCCTGGCTCACCGCATCACCGTGATGTACGCCGGCCAGGTAGTGGAATCCGCACAGGCTTCGGAGCTCCTGCAGAACCCCAAGCACGAATACACCCGGGGCTTGCTCGGCGCCGTGCTCTCCATCGAAGCCGACGCCACCCGGCTCCACCAGATCCCCGGCACGGTTCCTTCGCCGCGCGATTTCGCCACGGGCGACCGTTTCGCGGCGCGCTCACTGAGGCCCGACGCCGATCCCCACCAGAAATTGGTCCTCACCTCCGTGGCGTCAAGCAGCGGCGAAGACACGGACCACTACTGGGCGAGCCACCTGAAGGAGGACGCGAAGTGAGCACACCAGTCATCGAGCTCAGGGACGTCAAGGTCCATCACCGGGCACGAACCGGCGGACTCTTCCGGCCAAACATCGTCAAGGCCGTTGACGGCGTCGACTTCAGCATCAGCCGCGGCGAAACCGTGGGCATCGTTGGGGAGTCGGGCTGCGGCAAGTCCACGCTCGCGTCAGTGCTCGTGGGACTCCAGCCCCCGACGTCGGGAAATGTCCTGTTCCACGGAAAGCCGGCCATCAAGCGCAGCGCGGCCATGCGCCGCGAGTTCGGCCGCTCCGTCTCCGTGGTGTTCCAGGATCCGTCCACGGCCCTGAACCCGCGTATGACCACCCAGGACATCCTGACCGATCCCCTGCAGGTCCACGGCATCGGCAACGCATCCTCCCGCGCCGCCAAGGTCAAGGAACTGTTGGCGCTGGTAGGCCTGCCGCAATCGGCGGCCGAAGTGACGCCGTCGCAAGTTTCCGGCGGCCAGCGCCAGCGCGTGGCGATCGCCCGCGCACTGGCGCTGGAACCGGACATCATTGTGGCGGACGAGCCGACGTCGGCCCTGGACGTCTCTGTCCGGGCGCAGGTGCTGAACCTGCTCTCCGACCTGAAGACGCAGCTGAACCTGGGCATGGTGTTCATTTCGCACGATATCCAGACCGTCCGCTACGTCTCGGACCGGATCTGCGTCATGTACTTCGGCAAGATCGTCGAACAAGGCACAGCCGCCCAGGTCTTCGACAATCCCAGCAACGACTACACGCGGAAGCTCCTGGGCGCCGCGCCCAGCCTGCTCCACATCTAGCTTTTCCCTTCACTAGTTACCAACATCGGAGATTTCTGTGTCCACTCAGTTCCAGGGCGTCATCCCCCCGGTCATCACGCCCCGCCACGCCGATGGCAGCATCGACACCCAGTCGTTGAAGAACGTCACCAAGCACCTGATCGACGGCGGTGTATCCGGGCTGTTCGTGCTGGGTTCCTCCGGCGAAATCCCCTACATGACCAACGCCGAACGTGAACTGGTGGTCTCCACCATCGCCGACGCCAATGCCGGTGCAGTTCCCCTGATCGTGGGTGCGAACGAGCAAACCACCAACCGCGTCATCGAAGAAGCCCGCAAGGTGGTGGACCTCGGCGCAGATGCGATCGTGGTGACCTCCATGTACTACGCGATCGGAAACGTTGCGGAAACCGAGACCCACTTCCGCAGCATCCACGAGGCCATCCAGAAGCCCATCTTCGCCTACGACGTGCCCGTCCGCACGCACTTCAAGCTGCCCACGGACCTCCTGGTCCGCCTCGGCCGCGACGGCGTGATCGCCGGCGTGAAGGACTCCTCCGGCGACGATGTCTCCTTCCGCCAGTTGCTCCTCGCTGCCAAGGACATCCCCAATTTCGATATCTTCACGGGTCACGAAGTTGTAGTGGATGGCGCCCTCCTGGGCGGCGCGCAGGGCGTCGTCCCGGGCCTTGGCAACGTGGACCCCGCCGGCTACCGCCGCCTCTTCGACGCTGCGCAGGCCGGCGATTGGGCTTCGGCAGCGCGCGAGCAGGACCGCTTGGCCGACGTCTTCGAGATCGTCTACACCCCCAACGGCCGCGTGTCCGGCGGCGCCGCTGGCTTGGGCGCTTTCAAGACCGCGTTGCAGGTCATGGGCGTCATCGAATCCAACACCATGAGCTTGCCGATGCTGTCCCTGAACGAGACCGAAACCGCTGCGATCCGCGAAATCCTGGAGCGGAACGGGCTGGTCTAGCTTCCGATGACCTCTTCCATGACCCACGTGATCGGCGTTGACCTCGGCGGCACCAAGACCGCCGCCGGGGTTGTCTCCTCCTCAGGCGAGGTGCTGCTCTCGGACACCATTCCGACGCTGAACCGGGCCGGTGGCGAGGCGATCCTTGATGCCACCGCAGCGTTGATCGCGGGCTTGGTGGAGCGCGCTGCCGACGCCGGACTGACAGTGTCCGGCGTCGGTGTCGGCTCCGCGGGGGTCATTGATGCTGTTACTGGATCCGTGGTGTCCGCCACCGATGCCATCCTCGGCTGGGCCGGGACTGAACTGGCTGCCGGGCTTTCCTTGCGGCTTTCGATTCCGTCCTCGGCCCTCCGCGCCGTCAACGATGTCCATGCCCACGCCCTCGGAGAGGCCTGGCTGGGTGCCGCCGCAGGTTCCTCGAGTTCCCTGATGGTGGCGTTCGGGACAGGCGTCGGCGGCAGCTTTGTGCTGAACGGCGCGCCTCTTCTGGGCCACCGGTTTGTGGGCGGGCACGTGGGGCATTTCGCTTCACCGCTGGCGGCTTTTGATGGTGTTCCCTTGCCCTGCGTGTGCGGTGGCTCCGGGCACGTGGAGGCCATCGCGTCCGGGCCGGCCATCCATGAGGCCTACCTCCGGTTCGGCGGTTCTTCTGTCCTCGCTGCCGATACCCGCGGCGTGTTTGCGCTCGCCTCGGGTTTCGCCGAGAAGCACGACGCCGGCGCTGCCGCCAACTCCGCGGCCAGCCGCACCGCCGCCTCCCGCGCCATCGAACTGGGTGCCACCGCCGCCGGCCAAGCCGTGGGTGGACTCATCAACATCCTCGACCCCGAAACAGTGGTCATCTCAGGCGGCCTCGCCGATGCGGGCGAGCTCTGGTGGAAACCCATGGAAGCCGCGCTGCGCCAGGAACTCCTTGCTCCCCTGGCCGCCGTCCCTGTCGTCCCGGCAACCCTCGGCAACACCGCGGCCATCGTAGGCGCCGCGAAACTCGTTCTTAGCTAAGGAAAGACCTGTGATCCTGACCCCCGATGGCCTCGAAGCCGTCCGTTCCCAGCTCATCGTTTCCTGCCAGGCGTACCCCGGCGAACCGATGCGCGATCCCCGGACCACTGGCCAGGTTGCTGCCTCAGCCGTGATCGGTGGTGCGGCGGCGATCCGCGTCCAAGGATTGGCCGACGTGCAGTTGACTCGTACCGCCGTCGAGGTTCCGGTGATCGGCCTCTGGAAGGACGGGCACGACGGCGTCTTCATCACCCCAACCCTCCGGCACGCCCTGGCCGTAGCCAATGCGGGAGCGCATGTTGTGGCGGTCGACGGCACCCGGCGGCCACGGCCGGACAGGCTCTCCCTGGCTGACACCGTGGCCGGAATCCATGCCGAATCCCACGCACTGGTGATGGCCGACTGTGGTTCCTTCGAGGACGCCGTTGCTGCCGTTGAAGCAGGCGCTGACCTCATTGGCACCACCCTTGCCGGCTACACCGGCGAGCGCCCCAAGACCGACGGCCCGGACTTGGGACTCCTGGATCAGATTGCCTCGGCAGAGCTGGGAAAGCCGCTCATCGCCGAGGGCCGCATCCACACCCCCGCCCAAGCCCGCCAAGCCCTCGACGCCGGTGCCTTCGCCGTGGTGGTGGGCACCGCGATCACCCACCCTGCCACCATCACAGGCTGGTTCAAGGGAGCAATGCACGCCTAGCCCTTCGTTGCGGGGCTGCTAGAGCCCGTACTTCTCCAGCAGGCGCAGCCACACCTCGCTGATGGTGGGGTAGGAAGGTACAGCATGCCACAACCGGTCCAGCGGAACCTCTCCGACGATCGCGATCGTGGCCGAATGCAGCAACTCCGCGACGCCGGGGCCAACGAACGTCGCGCCAAGGATCACCTTGCGGTCCTCGTCCACCACGATCTGAGCCCAGCCCTTGTAATCGGAGGAGTACAGCTGGGACCCCGAGACGTTGATGGGCAATTCGACACCCGTCACGTTCTTCCCTTGCAGCAGGGCATGCTCCAGCGACGGCCCCACTGAGGCAACTTCTGGATCAGTGAAAACGACGCTGGGGATGGCGTGGTCGTTGGCCGTGTGCGCCAAGGAGCTCCACGGTTTGGGGGCTCCGCGCAGGTGGCCGCGTGCCCGGGCAACAATGGCATCGCCGGTTGCGCGGGCCTCGTATTTTCCCTGATGGGTCAGGAGCACCTTGCCCGCGGCATCACCCGCCGCGTAGAGCCACAGGCCGCTGGTGCCATCGCTGGCCGGGCCTTCCACCAGTCCGCTGGGATCCGTTGTGAGCCGGAGTTTTCCGTCCTCCGCGGCGACGCCCACGCTCTCCAGGCCAAGATTGGCCAGCGAGGGATGCCTGCCCGAAGCGACCAGGAGTTGGTCGGCAACGAGCGTGGTCCCGTCCAGCAGCACGCTGACCGAGCCGTCGTCGTTCTTCTCCACTTTCTCCACATCGGTGTGCACGTGGACCGCAACGCCATCGGCCCGGAGTCCTGCGAGCACCAGGTTGGCAGCTTCTTCCGGGTAGCTGCTGAGCAGCCGCCCCCGCGCAACGAGGGCAACATCCGAACCCAGCCGGGCAAACGCCTGCGCCAATTCAACGCCGGCCACGCCGCCACCGAGCACAACGAACCGACGCGGGACTTCCTTGGCCGCGGTGGCGCCACGGGTAGTCCAGAAGGGGACGTCTGCCAGGCCCTCGATGTCCGGGATGGTCGGCGTGGAACCCGTTGCGACGACGACGGCGTGGTGGGCCTTGAGTGCGTAGCTGTTTCCGTCCAGGCCATCAACCTGGACTTCGCGGGGGCCCGTGATGCGCCCGCGGCCGCGGATCAGCTCAATGCCTGCGCCGTCCAGCCACTCCACCTGGCCGCCGTCCTGCCAGTTGTTGGTGAACCAATCGCGGTGCTTGAGGGCTGCCTCCGCATCCACGGTTCCGGTCACTGCCTCGGAGGCACCGGGCACCAACTGGGCCGCGTGCAGGACGGTGCCCGGCCTCAACAGCGCCTTCGAAGGAATGCACGCCCAGTAGGAGCATTCGCCGCCCACCAGCTCACTTTCGATGATCACCGCCGACAATCCGCCACGAACCACCCTGTCCGCTACGTTTTCCCCCACGGCACCGGCGCCAAGAACGATCACATCGAATTCACGGGAGTTTTCGGCAGTCATGGGAGAAGCCTACGCCGGGTTGGACGGGCAAGTGAGAGAACTCTATTTGAACTGACTGGTCAGTTTAGTTAGAATTGATGCAGAACCAGAACCCATCACCCTTGAAGGGATCACATGCTGTCCGTACAGCAACTCCAGATCAACGGCCGCCGGACCGATCTCCTGCCGCCCACCTCGCTCGAAGCAAAGCGGGGCGAGCTCATCCTCATCTCGGGCGAAGGGCAGGACCAGCGCACCGCCCTCGCCCTTGCGCTGAGCGGCCGAATGAAGCCCAGCGACGGAATCCTGTCCTGGGACAGCACCACCAAAACCAAGAGGATCCGGCTCGCGAGCGCACTGGTCGATTCCCCCGGCGTCAACGAGCCCGAGCAGCACCTGAGCGTCCGCGACCTCGTCACCGAGGACCTGTCCCTCATTCCCCGCCGCTACCGTGGCGCGCTGCTGAGCAAGCCGTGGCTGAAGGTCAACCGTTTCGAGGACATCGCCGATCTCTGGATTGAACAACTTCCGGCGGGCCGCCGGCTTGAGTTGCTGACGTCCCTCGCCCTGGCAGACCCCGCGATCGACCTCCTGGTGGTCGACTCCCCCGATCGCCACAGCGCCGACCCCGCGGCTTGGTTGCCCCGGTTGCAGGATTTGGCGTCCGACGCCGGGAGGCCGCTTGCCGTTGTCGCGACCGTCAGTGCCCTTCCGGACGAATGGGACGGTCCTGCTGCTGTGATCGGCAATTCGGTAGCCCACGCTACGGAAGCCGAACCGGACCCAGCCGAACCACAACCGGAAGCCGAGCTGGCAGCCTCAACCGAAGGTGCCGCCGTCGAGCCCGAAAGCGCTCTTACCGAAGAACACCAAGAAGACCAAGACCTTCAAAGGACTGCAAAGTGACTGTGCTGCGGCTTGCCCGCTCCGAACTCAAGCGCATGACCGGCGGGCTCCTGCCCAAGCTGACCATCCTCGCCCTCACCATGGTGCCGCTCCTGTACGGGGCCGTTTACCTCTACGCGAACTGGGACCCCTACGGCAACCTCAACCAGATCGATGCTGCCCTGGTGGTGGAAGACACCGGCGCCACGTCGAAGGACGGCACCGAACTCCAGGCAGGCAAGAAGGTGGCCGACAGCCTGGTGGACGGCCACGTCTTCAACTGGAAGCAAGTCTCCAATGCGGAAGCCGCCGACGCTGGAGTGAAGACGGGCGAGTACGCCTTCGCCCTGCGCATTCCCAAGGATTTCTCCGCGAACCTGGTTTCGCCCGGCAGCTTCGATGCCGCCAACCAGGCCATGCTCCACGTGACCACCAACGATGCCAACAACTACCTCCTGAGCACCATCGTGGACAAGCTCACTACGGCGGTGCACTCAACGGTGGCCAAGGAAGTGGGCGAGGAAACGGCCAACCAGCTCCTCACGGGCTTCGGGACCATCCACGCGTCCATCGTCAAGGCCGCTGACGGCGCCGGGCAATTGGCCGATGGCGTGGGGAAGCTGAGCGACGGCGCAACCACCCTTCACGACGGCACCAGCCAACTGGTCACCGGCGCGGATCAACTGGTGGCCGGCCAGACCCAATTGCGCGATGGCGCCAACCAGCTAACCACAGGGGCGGGCCAGTTGAGCTCGGGCCTCACAGAACTGAAGAACAAGACCGCCACGCTTCCGTCGGATTCCAAGAAACTTGCCGACGGCGCCGCCCAAGTAGCCGCGGGCAACGCCCAGTTGAACGCGAAAGTGCAGGACGTCGTCGGGCAGTTGGACGCCGCGGACAAAGGCCTCCGGAACCGCGTCGTCGAATCCAACGCGCGGCTGGTTGCCGCGGGCGTGTTGACCCAGGAGCAGGCGGACAAAGTCCTCGCCGACATCGACGCCGCCGCCACGTCCAGCCCGGTGACCGATGCCAAGGCAAAGATCACGGGCGACGCCGCCAAGATCCAACAGCTTTCCGACGGTTCGGCCGCCGTGAGTGCCGGGGCAGCGAAGCTCGCCGGAGCGACGCCCGCGCTGACCGATGCCATCTCGCAGGCCGCGGACGGTGCGGGGAAGCTGAGCACCGGAGCGTCCACCCTTGCCACGGGCCAGCAGGCCGCCCTGGATGGCTCCACCAAGCTCGACGGCGGTGCACGCCAACTCGACGACGGCGCGGGACAACTTGCCACAGGCGCCGCGACAGCCAACGATGGCGCGCACACACTGGCGTCCGAGCTTGCCAAGGGTGCCGGTGACATTCCGAACCCCAACGACGAGCAGAAGAGCAACGTCTCCAAGGTCATCGCGGATCCTGTGGCGGTGGAGAACGTCTCCCAGGCGAAGGCCGGTTCCTACGGCGCAGGGCTGGCACCGTTCTTCCTCACACTCGCCCTCTGGATCGGCGTGTTCATGCTGGTCCAGGCCATGCGGCCCATCACCCAGCGGGCCCTGGCGTCCAATGCCCCGGCGTGGAAGATCGCCGTGGGCGGCTGGCTGCCGTTCTTCGTGGTTTCGGTGTTGCAGGCCACCATCCTCACGGTCGTGGTGAACCTCGGCCTGGGACTTAACGCCGCGCACCCCATCGGAATGTGGCTGTTCATGCTGGCCGCCGTCATGGCCTTCAGCGCGATCATCCAAGGCATCGTGGCGCTCCTGGGTACGCCCGGAAAGTTCGTGGTGCTGATCCTGCTGGTCCTCCAACTCGTCTCCTCCGGCGGCACATTCCCCTGGCAGACCACGCCCATGCCGCTCCACGTGGTGCACGAGGTCCTCCCCATGGGCTACGTGGTGACGGGCATGCGCCACCTGATCTACGGCGGCGAGCTGACCATGATCTGGCCCACCGTCCTTGGCTTGCTTGGTTACACTTTGCTGGGAGCGGCACTGTCTACGCTCGCCGTCCGCAAGCACAAGATGTGGACCTTGAAGACCCTGAAGCCGGAGATCGCAGTATGAGCACCGCCCCGCCGGGAACTGGAGAGAAGAAACTCCGGCCCGAGCGCACCAACGCCACCAAGCAACGCCTGTTCGAGGCGTCCATGGAACTCATCGGCGAACGCGGGGCAGCCGGGGTCACCGTGGACGAAATCGCCGCCGCAGCAGGTGTATCCAAGGGCACGGTCTACTACAACTTCGGCAGCAAGTCAGACCTGATCGCGCAATTGCTCAGGCATGGCGTGGACATCATGCTGGGGCGTCTGCAAGCCATCGAAGGACAGACTGACGATCCCCTGGAGGCCATGAAGAACATGGTGGACCAGGCCATGGAGTTCATGGACGACTACCCTTCCTTCGCCCGGCTCTGGGTCAGCGAGAATTGGCGGGCGCCGGGCGAATGGAGTGCAGTGTTCGCCGAGCTCCGCGGTGAGCTCCTTGCCGTGATCGGTTCAGCGGTGGAGGGCGTGGCTTCCGGGTACACGGTGGACACGTCCATTGCACGGGGAAGCCTGGAAGCAGCCATCTTCGGGGCCATCTTCGTGGTGGGACTGGACCGGCAAACCTACAACCCCGAGCGCACCCGCGAGCAGAGCGTGGCCGCGGTGATGACCATCATGCACGGATACGTCATCAAGTAGTGGCACGCGGCCCACACAACGGTACGCAACTGCAATCTACGACGGCGTGGCGCGGCGGCTTGGTCGGCGATGATTAACCTCATGCGTCACATGGGGAACAGTGGAAAACTAGCCATCATTGCCGCTGTCGTCTCCCTCGGATTGCTGGTCCTGGCCGCCGCCGTCCTGGAGGAAGTGGTCCTGTACCTGCTCCTGGGCGCCGTCCTCACGTGCTACCTGGCTTCCCTGATACAGGTCTTCAACCGGCGCCGGTACCTTGTGGTCCTCCTCGCCGCCGCCGGCACCGCCTTGTTCATTGGCTTCGGTATCGCGTTCCTGCGCATGTGGGGCCTCGCCTTCAACCAGGACTCCAACGCCTTGGGAAGCGCTGTGAGCAGCAAAGATTCGGACATCTACTTTTATCTGGCCGCGGTGGCCGGAGTGGGGACCCTGGGGATCTTGTTCCTCGGTGCGGTGTTGCCGGGCTTCGGTTCCCGCGCCCAGCCCGTCGCCGCCAGGCCCGGCAAGCGTCCCGCCGCCAAGCGACCTGCCGGATCAGTGCCGGCGAAGAGACCCGCCGCTCGGCCCGTCCAGGGCCGGCCTGCCCAGGGCCGACCCACCCAACCCCGGCCGGCCGCGGCCAAACGCCCTAATCCCGCAACCGTCAAGCGCCCCGCGCAGGTCGGCAAGGCGGCCACACCAGCCAAGCGACCGCCGTCGAACGCCTCCGCCCAACGCAAACCCGCCCCCAAGCGGTAGCCCCCAACGCCAGCGGGCCCGCAGAACGCGCTACCGGAGCGCTTTGGCCCGTAGAGCAGACCCCACAACAGGTGGTTTGCGGGACACTCCCAGCACAGCCGTCGCCACGCCGAGGAGCAGGACCAAGCCGCCCAGGATCTCGGCGGGCGTCGGTACTTCGCCAAGCACCAGCCATGCGGCGGTCATCCCCACCACGGGAACCAGCAGCGTGAAAGGCACGACGTCGGAACTCGGGTACAACGTCAGGAGCCTGTTCCAGATCCCGTAGCCAATCAGCGAGGCGAACACGGCCGTATACACCGCGCTCAGGATGGTGGCCGGCTGCAGATCCACGATGGTTCCAATCACCGCCTGCGGACCATCCACCACCAAGGACAGCGCCGCCAACGGCACAGGAACCACGGCTCCTGACCAGACCACTAGACCGAGCCCGGAGGTGGCCTTCGAGTGCCGGGCCACCACGTTCCCAACCGCCCACGACAAGGCGGCCGCCAGCACGATCATGAGCGGCAGCACGGGAGCCACGGCACTCCGCCCCAACGCAACGACTCCCAATCCGGCGATGCCCAGGACCACGCCGACCATTTGCCGCCGCGAAGGCCGCTCCCCCAGGATCCGCGAGGCAAGCAAGATGGTGAAAAGCACCTGCGCCTGCAGGACCAGCGAAGCCAGGCCCGCAGGCATACCCAACGCCATGCCCAGGTACAAAAGTCCGAATTGCCCGGCGCTCATGAAAAGCCCGACGCCGACAATGGCCTTCCAGCCCACGTCCGGTTTGCGGATGAAGAGGATGCAAGGAAAGACCACCAGAAGGAAACGGAAGGCCACGAAGAGCAGCGGCGGGACATCGTGGCCAGCAGGGTGCAACCCAAGGTCGATGGCAACGAAGTTGATGCCCCAAAGGACGGCGACAATGACCGCGAGCAAGGAATGGCGAAGGTTCACAGCTTAACTTTGACGCGATGGTCGATGAAGCACCAGCGTTGAATTCAGCATGAAACAACGTAGATTTACTTCATGATTGACATTTCCGCACTCCGGGCTTTGGTAGCCGTTGAGCAGCACGGGTCCGTGGTGGCAGCATCAGAGGTCATGGGCTACAGCCCCTCGGCCGTTTCCCAGCAGATCAAGAAGCTTGAGAAGCAGGCGGGGGTCGCCGTGCTGGAACGCAATGGGCGCGGCGTGCTGCTCACCGAGCGGGGCCTTGCCCTGGCCGGGTACGGGCGGCGCATCCTGGGCGAGCTGGAAGAGCTGCAGGCCACGCTGCTCGCCGATCCAGAGAAGCCGTCCGGCCTGCTGCGCCTGGTGGCCTTCTCCACAGCTTGCCGCGGCTTGGTGGGCCCCATGCTGGGAAGGATGGCAGCAGCCGGTTCCGCACTGGAGATCAGCGTCCTCGCCGAGGACCCCCGCGAGGCCGTCCAACGCGTCGCGTCCGGCGAGGCCGAGCTCGCTGTGGTCCACAACTGGAATTCCGTACCGCTGGTGATCCCGGAGAACATGGTGCTCGAGGACCTCTGCCTTGACCAAGCCGACATCCTGCTCAACTGCACCCACCCGCTCGCGGCGAGAACCGCCGTCGAGCGCGAAGACCTGCTGGACGAGACGTGGGTGAGCACCCCGGCAGGCGCCATCTGCAATGAGGCGTTGCTGCAGATCTTCGCCGGCCTGGGCCGGGTGCCGGACATCCGTGTCTACGATCCCGACTTTTCGACCCACGTCGCCATGGTGGAGCAGGCAGTGGCCGTGGCACTGGTCCCCCGACTGGGACGTCCACCGCTCCCAACTGCGGTGGTGGCTGTTCCCTTGGTGAATCCAGTCCAGCAGCGCGCTGTGGGGATCGTGTACCGCAAGACCATGACGGCGAGCCCCAACATCCGCCACGCCGTGCGCCTGCTCCGTGAGGTGGCTGCGCAGCAGGAACTGCCGCTGCAAGCAACGTCACACTGAGGAACATTCGACACCCTCCCAGGGGTTAGGTTAGCTTAACCTTACCTAACCACCGACGCGCCTGATGCGCCGGTCCAACACCGCTCGGAGGGGCCATGGCAGTTGAAGCAATCCTTTTTCCCACAGACACGAACCACCATCACCTGTATGGGCTGGCCAGCTACCACATGGTGGACGATGAGCTCTTTCCCAGCGCCCACAACCGCAGGGACACGTACGCACTCCCTGCTTTCGATATCCGCGGACAATGGGTCTACCCCAGCCGCTACAACGAATACCTCGCGCCACAGCTTCCTGTGTACATGTTCGACGGCGAATACCTGATTGCCACCGGCCACGGCGAGGAGGCTGCAGGCCTCCCCGTGTTCGAGATCCGCTGCATGTGCCTGCCGCAGCTTGCGGAACCGGACCCCGTCTAGGCCTGCATCCCGGCAGAACGCCCAGAGGCTAGTGCCGCGGCACCTTGAAATGTGTCAGCCTGGCATCCTGGCCGTCCAGCTCAGCCCACGGCTTCTCTGTTTCCATTACCGTCAACGCACTCGTTGGGTAACGCGTGGCAGCATCCATATAGGCGTCGTGGTCCGAGTCGCGGGAAGCCAGATGCATGGCCAGGTCCTGGACGCCTGGCATGTGCGAGATGACCATCAGCGTGGTGACCGTGTCCGGTACGTGGTTGATCACGGACAACATGCCTGTGGCCGATGCCGCGTACAGGCCATCCTCGAGTTTGGGCGTCGGAGCCTTCTCCCCGAGCTCGTCGCAGACCCACGTGCAGGTTTGCCGCGTCCTGAGCGCCGAAGAACACAAAATGAAGTCCGGCACGACCTTGTGCTTCAGGAGCCACTTGCCTGCAAGCGGGGCTTCGCGGTGGCCACGCTCTTCCAAGGGCCGTTCGTGGTCCGGGACGCCGAGTGGCCAGTCAGCCTTGGCATGCCGCATGATCACAAGCCGCTTGATGTGATGGTCGCTCATGACTCAACCCTATAGCTGCCAAGCCGGCGCAGATACGAAAGCGCCCGCCTCCCCAAGGGAGACGGGCGCCTTGTGCGCGGTACTAGATGGAGTATTCCGGGGCAGCCCAAACAATGACTTCGGGGTGCTCGTAGAAGCGGTAGCCCTGGCCACGGACCGTGCGGACAGTATTCGCCAGGCGGCCCAGCTTGGAGCGGAGGCGGCGGATGTGGACGTCGATGGTGCGCTCGTTGGGCACTTCCTCGGCGTTGCGCCACAGGCCTTCCAAGAGTTCGTCGCGGCCCACAGTGCGGGTGCCGTTCTCCACGAGGTAGTTGAGGAGTTCGAATTCCTTGAACGTCAGGTTCAGCGATTCGCCGTCCAGATGGACTTCGCGGCGGGCCAGGTCGATGAGCACGCCGGACGGGCGGGCTTCCTGCTGCGGCGCCGGACGGGCGGCCTCAGTGCGCTGGCGGGCGGCAACCGTGGGGTCACCAAAGGTGGAGCGGACGACGTCGAGTGCGGACCCGGGTGCATTGGCCGGCGCAACAGCGACTGCAGCGTAGCTCTCGGCACCGGTCACGAGGGACTGTGCATAGGCGCGGATTTCCTGGGCCAGCTTGGCAATGGACGTCCCGGCCGCGGCAGCGGTTTCCTCGTCAATACCCATGTAGAGCACGAATCCGCGCGCCACGTTGTCGTTGGCAACGGGGCGAAGGCGCTCGGTCTGGGCAACCACGGGGGTGGGCGCAGTAATCGGCGCTGGTTCGCTGGTGGGTACTGCTCGCAACTGGCCGTAGGAGTTGGGGTTGTAGCCCTGCGGGACGTACCCGGGTGCCTGCTGGGCGCCCTGGGAACCGGGGGCATAGCCCGGACGGTTGCCGAAACCGGGGCGCAGGCCGGCATTGGAAGCGGCCTTATTGGCGTTACGGACAGAGATGTGGACGTATCCGGATGCAACTGACATGGAGTGCTTACCTCAAAAGTGAATAGCCGTCATCGCGGCTTCGAATGCTGGTTGTCCCCGCAATGAGTCTGGGGAGGGGCGCCCAACGTTGGGCAAGGGGGCGAATGCCTGAAACTTCTTTGGGGTGGAAAGTTAGGCTTGCATTCGACAACAGCGGGTCTCGTCGCCAGCGGGTGTGCTGGACCAGATTGCTGCGGCTGCAGGTGCTGTTGAGTTCTTGTTCACATTGGAAGTGTGCAACGTAACAAAGGCAACACGCAAGTAACAATGTGCCAAAACGTCCACATCCTGAGACATCCGGCACTATTGTGCCTCAAATCACAATTCAGCGGGCCCCTAAAATGAACGCCATTCCGTTCGTCCGATGCCCGAAATATTGAACATGCAGTGAACTTTCTTCGACGATTAGTGCATTATGGCCTTCGCGATTTTCCAACCTCCTGCGGCCATGGAATCTCACGATCTGAAACAGTTACTGACCAGTCGCAACTCGACTCCGTCTCGATTTTAGTGGCCCGAATCTGCTACAAGCGGTAGAAACGGGCCACACCGTCCGGCTGGCAGCTCAGGACGTGGTGCCCGAACCCGTCGTCGAGCCCTGTCCGGAGGACGTAGTTGCCGTGGTGAGCCGGACGGAGGAGGCAGTGTAGGTGTCGCCGTCCTTGGTAGCCGTTACCCGCACTGTGGCGCCCGACTTGATGTCCGCGATGGTCAGGCTGCTGGTGGTGCTGCCCCGCTGCCTGGTGCCTTGGGCTACGGCTGTATCCGAACTGAGGACATACGTCCTGGAGAACCCATCGGAGCTCTTGACCGTCAAGGAATTGGACGAAACCTCACTGACCGTTCCGAGCTGATCGGCCATGGTCACGTATTCGTTGTCGCGGAGGACCACGTACTCGGAATGGATGGCGGCGTTCAGTCCACCGGCCATGCCCAAGCCGTCAGGCGACATGCCGCCCATCTGGCCGGGCATGCCCATGCCATTCTGGCCCGTTCCGCTCCCGTCCTGGCTGGTTCCCCCGGGTCCGAGGCCCTGTCCCGGGACGCCTTGCTGCGCACCGGTTCCGCCGGCCTGGCCCAAGGGCACGTTTGCCGCATCTGCCGAGCCGGCGTTGCCCAGGGAGTAGAAGCCCGCAGCCGTTCCTGCGGCGACAACCACCGCAACGCCGGCAACGATCAGTGTCCGCTTGAGCGTCCAGCGGCCCTGCAGGGTTCCCTTGTCCTTGCCGGACAGGGAGCTGCCCCAGCCGTTTGCGGGCGGAGCACCCCAGCCATTGGTGTTCGACGCCGGAGCTCCCCATCCGCTGTTGGCTGCGGTAGGGCCCGACGGCGGAGCTCCCCACCCGCTGTTGGCTGCGGAAGGGCCCGACGCCGGAGCTCCCCACCCTGCCGACGGCTGGGTTCCGGCGGGCTGGGTAGCGACCTGCCGTGTTTCCGGGGTCGGTGTGCCGCCGGGTTGGTCCCTGCGGCCCTTCTGGGAATCTGCCTCGCCCCATGCCCACGAGGATCCGGGATTGGCTTCACCGGGGCGGGGCTGTGCGGCTTCCTGCTTCGGCCCGGTATTTTCCTGGGGTGTGCCTTGGCTTCCCGGGGTGGTGCCCTGCGGGGCCGGGGACGTGGGGTCTTCGGGGCGCTGCTGCTCGTTCATGGTGTTCTCCAGATGGGGTTGTTGGTCCTCTTAGGCCCCAGAGTCTGCTGCCTGGCTGTGCGGAAGCTGTGTTGAGGAGCAGTCCCTCCTGTGACCTGTGGATTCGCGTGTTTCAGGACTCCCATCTCGCTAGTGTTGACTTCACAGGGTCCTCACAGGACCGGCAAAGCGCCGGCAAACCAGCAGATTGGAGAGTTGTCACATGGCATCCCCGCACTCCATGACCAACAACCTTCCCCAGCTCTCCCACCCGGACGGCTCCCCCATCCGCGCCCTGGTGGTGGACGACGAGCCGAGCCTCGCCGAGCTCATGAGCATGGGCCTCCGCATGGCCGGCTGGTCCGTCGCCGTGGCCGCAGACGGCCCCGAGGCCGTGAAGCTCGCTAAAGACTTCCGCCCTGACGTCCTGGTGCTGGACGTGATGCTTCCCGGATTCGACGGAGTTGAGGTCCTGAACCGGATCCGCGCGTTCGCCCCGGAAGTCCCCGCTCTCTTCCTCACCGCGAAGGATGCAGTACAGGACCGCATCGTTGGCCTGGCCGCGGGCGGCGACGACTACGTGACGAAGCCGTTCAGTATGGAGGAAGTCCTGCTGCGCCTTCACCGTTTGGTACAGCGCTCAGGTGTTGCCGCCATGGACACCGCAGAACTCGTAGTGGGCGACCTGACCCTGAACGTGGACACCCGCGAAGTAACCCGGGCCGGCGAGGACATCGCCCTCACGGCAACCCAGTTCGAGCTCCTGCGCTACCTCATGGAGAACCCCAAACGCGTGGTCAGCAAGGCCCAGATCCTCGACCGCGTGTGGGACTACGACTTCGGCGGGCAGGCGAACATCGTGGAGCTCTACATCTCCTACCTGCGCAAGAAAATCGAGGCCAACCACCCGCCCATGATCCACACCGTGCGTGGCGCAGGCTACGTCATCAAGCCCGCGGACTGAACCTTGACCACACTCTCAGGGGTCGCCCGGAAGACGCAGCGGAGCTGGCTGGACCCATCCACCTGGCATTTGCGGACCCGCCTGGTGCTCGTAGCCATGGCGCTGCTCGTTGCCATCTGCGGGGCGGTGGGAGTGGTGAGCTATGCGTCCATGGACATGGTGTTCAACCGGCAACTGGACCGGCAATTGGAGCAGGCGTCCAGCCGCGCAACCGACTTCGGCAGGCCACCCTCCAGCTACCCGAACGGCCGGCCGGACCCGCTCGAAGCCCGCGGGCAGGGCGCCGGCACCCTGAATGCGCGGATCAGCGGATCGACCGTCAGCAGCGCCGGGCTCATTGACGCTTCAGGAAACCGGGCAACGCTCTCCGCCGAAGACAAACAGATCCTCCTGGACCTCCCTTTGGACAACCGCCCCGTGGACCGATCGCTCTCCAACGGCGACTACCGGCTGGTGGCGGTCAAGGTGACCTACGGTGACGTGATCGTGACGGGCTTGCCGCTCGCCGACAAGCAGACCACCGAAGCGTCCCTCGTCTGGACCATGGTGTTCGTATCGCTCGGTGGCTTGGTACTGATTGGGCTGGCCGGAACCGTCATTATCCGGCGGACCATGCGGCCACTGGAGCAACTGTCCGAAGTGGCCACCAAGGTTTCCCGCCTGCCCCTCGACGCCGGCGAGGTGGCCCTCGCGGTGCGCGTACCCCCGTCGGCTTCCCACCCCGGAACAGAGGTAGGCAGCGTGGGCTACGCCCTCAACCAAATGCTGAACAACGTGGCCAGCGCCCTCGAAGCCAGGCAGGAAAGTGAAACCAAAGTCCGGCAATTCGTTGCCGACGCCTCGCACGAGCTCCGCACGCCCCTTACAGCCATCCGGGGTTACACCGAGATGCTGCGGATGACTGAGAATTTCACCGAGGATGGCCGCAAGTCGCTGGCGCGCGTCCAGAGCCAATCGGAGCGGATGAGCACCCTGGTGGAGGATTTGCTGCTCCTGGCCCGATTGGATGAAGGGCAGCCTTTGAAGGTCACGGACGTGGACCTGACACAGTTGGTCATTGAAACCGTGACTGACGAGAAAGTCATGGCCCCGGACCACGTGTGGCAGCTCAAGCTTCCGGATGAGCCCATTACGGTCCGCGGAGACGGCACGCAACTTCATCAGGTGCTGGCCAACCTGCTGTCCAACGCCCGCAAGCACACCGATCCGGGCACCACTGTGGTCACCGGCGTCATGCTGAGCGCGGACGGGAGTGCAGTGGTCACCGTGACAGACAACGGGCCCGGTATTCCCGCGGATTTCCAAGGCCGCATCTTCTCCCGCTTTGCCCGGGCTGACGCGGCACGTTCGGGATCGGAGGGCACGTCGGGCCTGGGCCTGTCGATTGTCGAATCGATCGTCGGAGCACACGGTGGCAGCGTCGAAGTCACCTCAAAACCGGGGCGCACGGAGTTCGCCTTGCGCCTCCCCTCAGTGACAAGCGAACAGGTGTAACGAAACCGGCAAGGCGACGCACCGGCGTCGTGATCTCTGTTACCTAAATGTGACTTAAGCAAAATCCTCCTGTACCGTCGAAAGGGTGGGTCGCCCCAAGAGGCCCACACCCGGGATGCGCCGAGCTCTGCCACTTCCCGGAGTTCCGTTCTCATCGAGGCAGAGACGGGGGACCCAGAGTCTCCGGGCCAGGCATTGCGCCGGCCCTTGGGGTGAAGCCGCAGCTACGCGCGCGGCCGGATGACCTCATCCGAACCCGACAGCTAACTCCGCAGGCGCTGAGAGGTAATCACACATGTCTGAATTCAAGGATCAGACGCGCCATTCCGCGCGTCACCGCGACGAAAACGATGCTCCCCTGACCAAGTCGCAGGCCGTTCTGAAGAACGCCGCACGCCAGGGCAAGGCCGGCCACCGCATGTCGGTCGTAGCAGGTGTCGTTGCCGCCGCACTCGGCGTCGCTTCGCTGGGACAGGCCGCCAACGCCGCGTTCAACCTGCCGGAACTGAGCCAGGCAGCGCAGACCCAGGCCGCCGTACAGTCTGACCCGAAGGCCAACGCTGCCTCAGACGCAGCTGCGGAAAAGGCTGCTGCGGATCGTGCAGCTTCGGCCAAGGCCGCAGCGGACCAGGCAGCGGCCGCAAAGGCTGCAGCCGAGAAGGCCGCCGCCGACAAGGCAGCTGCAGACAAGGCTGCCGCAGAGAAGGCCGCAGCCGATCAGGCTGCCGCTGCACAGGCCGCCGCCGAGAAGGCCGCCGCCGACGCCGCAGCAAAGGCCGCCGCTGACAAGGCGGCAGCAGCAGCTGCAGCCGCCGCCGCTGCCCCCAAGGCAATCGACGATCCCGCAGCCGCCAAGGCCTACGCCGCCAGCATCCTGGCCAACTACGGCTGGGGTCCAGGGGAAATGACCGCCCTGAACACGCTGTGGGAAAAGGAATCCAACTGGAAGACCACCGCAACGAACGCTTCCAGCGGCGCGTACGGCATTGTCCAGTCGCTCCCGGCTTCCAAGATGGCTACTGCTGGCGCCGACTGGCAGACCAACTACCAGACCCAGATCAAGTGGGGCCTGAACTACATCAAGGAGCGCTACGGTTCGCCGTCGGCAGCCCTCGCCTTCCACTTGGCCAACAACTGGTACTAAGCCAAAAGGGTTCCGAACAGCCGCTCCCGGCCCCGCCATCCGCACCAACCCCAACTGGTGCGAACGGCGGGAACGGGGGCGGCTTTCGCATGTCCAGACCCCGCCACAGTTACACAGTCCCGTCACAGCTTCCGCCTAAAGCCCTCACAATCGGCAGCCCCACTCTGGATGCATGACGCTCATAGATCCCGCCACCAGTGCGCTGCCGAACCCCGCCCATGCGGGGCACTTCGCCGCTCCTGCCTTGCCCGTTCGGCAGCCGCGGCGCTCTCCCGTGGACACCCGGACCGCAGTCCCCGTCCTGGACGTCACCATCCCCGTCCACAACGAGGAAACGGACCTTGAGGAATGCCTGCGCCGGCTGCACGGCCACCTCGTGGACACCTTTCCGCACACGTTCCGCATCACGGTGGCGGACAACGCGAGCACGGACAACACCCTTAAAATTGCGGAGCGGCTGGCCCGCGAACTTCCCGAGATCGCGGTGATGCGGTTCGAGGAAAAGGGCCGAGGCAACGCCCTCCGCCAGGTCTGGCTCGCGTCGCCTTCCCCCGTGCTGGCCTACATGGACGTCGATCTCTCCACCGACCTCGCTGCCCTTGCACCGCTGCTGGCTCCCCTGATCTCCGGGCATTCGGACCTGGCCATCGGGACACGGCTATCCCGCAACTCGCGGGTAGTGCGCGGACCCAAGCGCGAATTCGTTTCCCGCAGCTACAACGTCCTCCTCCACACCCTCATGGGTGCACGGTTCTCCGACGCGCAATGCGGCTTCAAGGCCATCCGTGCCGACGTCGCCCACCGGATCCTCCCCCACACGCTGGACAACGCCTGGTTCTTCGACACGGAACTTCTGGTCCTCGCCGAGCGCTGCGGCCTCCGCGTCCACGAAGTCCCCGTGGACTGGACCGACGATCCCAACTCGAGTGTCGACGTCGTACGGACCGCTTTGGCCGACCTCCGCGGCATGGCGCGCTTGACGCGCGACCTGGTCACGGGCCGCATCCCTGTCCCCGAACTGCGCGCAGCCTTGGCCCGCGGTCCGCTCCCGGCGTCGTCGCGGACCTCCGAATCGACCCCACGCACCAGCCTCTTCGGGCAGCTGGTCCGCTTCGGCTTCATCGGCGCGGCCTCAACAGTGGCCTACCTGCTGATCTTCCTGTTCTGCCGAGGCTTCATGGATCCGCAGCTCGCCAACTTCCTGGCCCTCATCATCACAGCCGTGGCCAACACGGCCGCCAACCGCCGGTTCACATTCGGCATCCAAGGCGGCAACCACGCGCGGCACCACTTTGAAGGGTTGATAGTCTTCGGCATCGGGCTGGCACTCACTTCCACCGCGCTCGCGCTGGTGCATGGAACCACGACGCCGGACCGCTGGGTTGAAGTGGCGACGGTAGTTGGCGCGAACCTCACCGCCACGGTTGCACGGTTCCTGCTGTTCCGGCTGTGGGTCTTCCGGAAACCGGCCCAAGCTGCGACGCCCGCGGAACCCGCCGCGGCCGCCGTCCCGGCCGCTGAAGCAGTTCAGACGGCAGCCTCCGCCCAGACCAACGAGGTGGCGGCGAAATGATCACCGCCCTCCAGCCAAGCAGCGCAATCGAAACCGAAGCCGGCAACCCCGTGCCCACGGACCACCGGCACTCGCGCTTGCACCGCATCGCCTTCGGCCGGCAGGCTCGCTGGGTCCGTCCTTCCGCCGCCGGGCTCCTGGTGGCGACAGCCTTCCTCTACCTCTGGAACCTCGCGGCCACGGGCTACGGCAATTCCTTTTACGCCGCCGCCATCCAGGCCGGCACCAAGGACTGGACGGCCTTGTTCTTCGGATCGCTCGACGCCGGCAACGCCATCACCGTGGACAAGCCACCGGCTTCCCTCTGGATTCCCGCGCTCGTGGGCAGGATCTTCGGCTTCTCCCCCACCAGCATGCTGGTCCCGGAGGCACTCATGGGAGTGGCCGCCGTCGGGCTTTTATACCTGGCGGTCAAGCGGGTGGCCGGACCCGCAGCGGGCCTCATCGCCGGTGGTGCGCTGGCTCTGACCCCCGTGGCGGCACTGATGTTCAGGTTCAACAACCCGGACGCCATGCTCACGCTGTGCCTGGTGCTGGCCGCGTACCTGACGACGCGGGCCATCGAAAAGGCGGGCTGGAAGTGGCTTGCCGCGGCGGGTGCCGTTGTTGGGTTGGCCTTCCTGAGCAAGATGCTCCAAGGCTTCCTGATTGTGCCCGGACTGGCGCTCGCGTACCTGTGGGCAGCTCCCACCACGCTCCGCAACAGGATCCTGCACCTGCTTGCAGCGGCAGCGGGAATCGTGGCGGTTGCGGGGACGTACATTGCGATCTTCCAACTAACCCCCGCCTCGGCGCGCCCCTACATGGCGGGGTCGGAGGGCAACAGCTTCCTTGAACTGACGTTTGGCTACAACGGCCTGGGCCGCATCACTGGATCGGGCGAAGGTGGCGCCGGTGGCGGCATGCCCGGGGGCGGTGGAGGCATGGGCGGCAATGCCGGATTCGGTGGCTCGGCCGGTTTGGGCCGCATGTTCGGCACCAGCTTTGGCGGCGAAGTTTCCTGGTTGCTCCCGGCGGCCCTCATCCTCCTGTTGGCCGGGCTGTGGTTCACGCGCCGCGAAATCCGCACCTCGCGGAGCCGCGCAGCCTTGCTGATGTGGGGCGGTTGGCTGATCGTCACCGCTGGGATTTTCAGTTACATGAGCGGCATCGTCCACCCCTACTACGCCGTTGCGCTGGCACCGGCCATCGCGGCGTTGATCGGCATTGGCTGCGTTGAGCTGTGGCGTGGCCGCGACTCTTGGGCAGCGCGGATCATCCTTGCCGTCGTGGTGCTGGGCAGCTCCCTCTGGTCGGCCGTGCTGCTGGGACGGGATGCCACGTGGCTGCCATGGCTCCGGATCGTCGTCGTGGTCCTCGGCGTCGTCGCGGCGGTCGCCCTGCTGCTCCGGGTGGACCGCCTCGGCGCCTCGGCACTCAAGGGCACGCTCCGACGCCTGCCCGCGGCCGCCGTCGTGGTGGTGTCCCTGCTTGCCGGTGGTTTGGGTACCGGTGCCTGGACCGTTGCCACGGCGGCGACCCCGCACTCCGGCTCCATCCCGACGTCGGGACCCGCCGGTGCGGCCAGCGGCGGCTTCGGCGCGCGGACCGGAGCAGACGGCCGCAACCGTGACTTCGGCAACGCCCAAAACGGGCTGGGCGGAGCTACCGGTCTTGGCGAAGCTCCCTCGGGCACAACGCTTCCCGACGGAACAGTTCCCGACGCAACGAACGGTGCACAGGATGCGGCCGCAGGCGGCTTCCCTGGAGCCGGGGGCTTCGGAGGCACAGGCGGAGCCGGGGGCGGCACAGCCAACGCCGAACTGACTGCACTCCTGAAAACCACCACCACCAAGTGGTCCGCGATCGTCTCCGGAGCAACCCAGGCCGCAGATCTGGAACTCGCCACGAACACCAGCGTCATCGCCCTGGGTGGCTGGAACGGCGGCGACCCCTATCCCACCCTGGCCCAGTTCCAGGACATGGTGGACAAGGGCCAGATCAGCTACTTCATCTCCGGCGGCGGCATGGGTGGTGGCGGCCGGGGTGGCAACTCCGAAGTGGCCGCATGGGTAGCAGCGAACTATGAAGCACAAACCGTGGGCAGCGCCACGATCTACAAGCTGGTGAACTGACCGTGACAACGTACTTCAAGCCACGCACGGACGCCCTCCAGCAGAACCCGCCGGCGAGCGCAACCCGTCGCTCGGTATTCCGCAGGCGAGGAACACGCCGGGCCAAGGGCTCTGCCGCCAGGACCACGGGAGTCCCTCGGAACCGTCTCGAGCTGGGTGCCGTCCTCCTGGGAACCGCAATCCTCTACCTCTGGGGGCTGGGTGCCTCTGGCTGGGCCAACGCGTTCTACTCCGCCGCGGCCCAGGCAGGTTCCCAGGACTGGGCCGCGTGGTTCTTTGGTTCCTCGGACGCCGCCAACTCCATCACGGTGGATAAACCGCCAGCAGCCCTCTGGATCACCGGCCTGTCCGTTCGTTTGTTTGGACTCAGTTCGTGGAGCATCCTGGTTCCCCAGGCCCTGATGGGCGTGGCCACGGCCTGGATCCTTTACCTCGCCGTCCGCCGGGCAGCCCTACCTGCCACCGGCAAGCTTCGCGAAGCCCACTACTCGGGCCTGCTCGCCGCGGCCGTCATGGCTCTCACTCCCGTGGCCACGCTCATGTTCCGATTCAACAACCCGGACGCCTTGTTGGTGCTGCTCATGACCGCCGGAGGCTACGCCGTGGTCCGGTCCATCCAGGAGAACAAGCTGCGGTGGCTGGTCATTGTCGGCGTGTTCCTCGGTTTCGGGTTCCTGGCCAAGCAACTCCAAGTCCTCCTGGTGGTTCCTGGTTTCGCGCTCGCCTACCTCGTCTCCGCCCGGCCCAGGCCCGTCCGACGCCTGCTCCATCTCCTGGCCGCGGGAGGGGCCATGGTGGCGTCCGCTGGTTGGTGGATTGCCGCCGTCGAGCTTGTCCCCGAAAACCTGCGACCCTACATCGGCGGTTCCCAGAACAACTCGATCCTTGAGCTGACCTTTGGCTACAACGGCCTGGGCCGCCTGAACGGTGACGAGACCGGCAGTGTGGGCGGCGGCGGAAATGGTTGGGGCACGCCTGGTTTGTTCCGCATGTTCGGCACGGAGTTCGGCAGCCAGATCGCATGGTTGATTCCCTCAGCCTTGATCCTCGGTGGCGCGTTGCTCTGGCTCGGACGGCGTGCTCCGCGGACCGATTCCGTCCGCGCTTCGGTCATCGTGTGGGGTTCCTGGCTCCTGGTGACCGGACTGGTGTTCAGCTACATGCAGGGCATCATCCACCCCTACTACTCGGTGGCGCTGGCTCCCGGAATTGCGGGGTTGGTGGGCCTGGGTGGCGTGTTGTTGTGGCAGCGCCGCTCCCAGCTTCCCGTGGCTCTTTTGCTTGGCGCTGCGGTGTTTGCCGCCGGCGCCACGGCGTTCAGCCTTCTTGGCCGCACCCCGACGTTCCTCCCGTGGCTGCGCTGGCTTGTCCTGGTGGGGGCCGTGCTGCTGGCTGCCGCTGTGGCACTCAGCGGCCGCTGGACTCCGGCGTGGTTGACGCGCACGACGGCGGGACTCGCCGTGGCCGTGTCGCTCGCCGGACCGCTGGCCTACTCGGTGGCGACGGCCGCGGTTCCCCATACAGGGGCAATCGTGAGCGCGGGTCCAGCCGGCACCGCAGGGTTTGGTGCGGGCCTTGGCCGCAACACAGCGCCCCAAGGCCTTCGCAGGCCCAGCACGCAACAGGGCACAGGGGCGGGTTCAGCACAGCAAGGTGCCGGTGGCCAGGGCTTTGCTGGTGGTGGCGGGCAGGGGGGCGGCATGGGTGGGCTGCTTAGCGCCACCACGCCATCGTCCGAGTTGGTGAGCGCCCTGAAAGCCGACGCCAGCGACTACACCTGGGCGGCCGCCGTCGTGGGCTCCAACAACGCCGCCGGGTACCAACTGGCCACGGGGCTGCCGGTGATGGCGGTGGGCGGGTTCAACGGGACCGATCCTTCGCCGACGCTGGCGCAGTTCCAACAGATGGTGGCGGACGGCAAGATCCACTACTTCATTGGCGGACGGCTCATGCAGGGCAACGGGGGCTCGGATGCTTCCAGTGAGATCGCAGCGTGGGTAGCCGCGAACTACCAGGCCACCACCATCGGAGGGACCACGGTGTACGAATTGCCGGGATAGTCGTACCACTCCAGGCCGGGCGCTACCTTTACCGCCGCACGCACCCGTAATCCGGGGTGCGCTGGGCGGAAACGGGCGCGCCACCAACGAACAACTGGAGCGCACGGCGGAAACGGGCGCGCCACCAACGAGCTTGCACCTGACGTTACGTGAGGATTTAGCGTGGTTCCCATGACGGGAACAAAGGGCAACGGTCCGTGGAGCATCGGTGAACTGGCCGCAGCGTGCGGCGTCAGCGTTCGAACACTCCACCACTACGACCAGATCGGGCTGCTGACCGCGAATGAGCGGACATCGGCTGGGCATCGGCGCTATGGCGAGGACGATGTCCAGCGGCTCTATCGGATCAAGGCACTGCAGATGCTGGGGCTCCCTTTGGCTTCGATCGCCGACGCCTTGGGCAGCACGCATGACGTGGCTTCCCTTCGCGGGCTCCTGAAACAGCAGTTGGACCACGTTCAGCAGCACGCCCGCCAGGTCCGCGTGCTCGAGGATCGTTTGGGCGAGCTGCTGGCCCGGATGGACGGACCCGTCATGCCCACCACGGAACAATTCATGACCACGTTGGAGATGATCACAGTGTTTGAGAACCACTTCACCCCGGAGCAGCGGGAACAACTTGCCGGGAAGCGCAACGAACTGGGTGCCGAGAAGATCGAGGCTGCCAAGGAACAGTGGGCCGGTCTGGTGCAAGAGGGCCTCGCTTTCGTCGCGGCGGAGACACCCGTGTCCGACCCGGCCGTCCAAACATGGGTCCGGAACTGGGACAGCATCGGGTCCATGTTCCACGCTGCCGAAGACACCAAAGCTGCAGCGAGGGCGGCGTGGCAGGAGAACAGCCAAGCGATCAGCGCAGACCTTCCTTGGAGCGCGGAGCAGATGACCGGACTCGTGAAGTACCTGCAGAAAGCCCGCGGCTAACTCCACGCCATCGCGACACTTGCCGCCGTTCGCTACCGTAATCGTGGGCGCGCCGGGCGGCAAAGGGTGCGCCACCAACGAACGAAGGCGCGCAAGGCGGGAACGGGTGCCCGGATTCTGCCTACGCTTCCAGTTCCGCTTCAAGGGCTCGTCGGACGGCCTCCACGGACGTCTCGACGTCGTCCGCATTCGTGGACCAATTGCTGACCGAGATCCGGAGGATGTCCCGACCCCTCCACGACGATCCGGACATCCACACCGCGCCCTCGGCCATGAGCCGCTGGGTCACGCGGCGTGTCCGGTCGTCACTGCCGAAGCTGACGGACACTTGCGTGAACACGACGTCGTTCAAAACCTCGACGCCGGGAATCGCAGCCAGCCCCTTGGCCAGCGCTCGGGCGTTAGCGGCCAGCCCCTCCACCATGGCAATCACGCCGTTGCGGCCCAGTTGGCGAAGTGCGGCCCACACCGGGATACCCCGGGCGCGGCGGGATAACTCGGGCACCTTCTCAAACGGGTCTCCCGGGCCCGCGTCCGTAGCGATGAAGTAACTCGTGTGGATGCTGAAGGCCCGCCTCATGGCCTCCGGACTGGAAACGATCGCCAGGCCACAGTCATAGGGCACGTTGAGGGTCTTGTGCGCGTCCGTGGCCCAGGAATCAGCGAGCTCAACGCCGGCCAACCGCTGCCGCAGCACGGGACTCACGGCAGCCCACAGCCCGAAGGCTCCATCAACGTGGACCCAGGCACCGCGGTCATGTGCCACCGCGATGGCCTCCTTCATGGGGTCGAACGCCCCCGAATGCAGGTTTCCTGCCTGCAGCGCCACCAATGAGGGCCCCGGCTGCTGTTCCATGGCCTCGGCCAACGCATCCGGGAGGATCCGGCCCTCCGCGTCAGCGTCCACTGGCACGCACGCCCCCAGACCGAGGTAGCGCAGGGCCAGGTCAACAGCCGCGTGGCGTTCCCTTCCGGCGAACACCGTTATCCGGGGAGCACCGGACAGCCCCAGGCCCTCCAGGTCCCAACCGGCCTGGTCCATGAGGTACTGGCGTCCCGCTGCGAGCCCCACAAAGTTGGCTGTCGTGGCTCCCGTGGTGAAGCCGACGTCGGCTGTTGCGGGCAGGTGCAGCAGGTCCAGCAACCAGGCCGCGGCCGACTCCTCGATCGCGGCCGCGGCCGGAGTCGCGAAACGAAGTCCCGTGTTCTGGTCCCAGGCGGACACCAACCAGTCCGCCGCCATGGCTGCGGGCAGGGTTCCCCCCATGACCCAGCCAAAGAATCGTCCGGACTGGATGGCCATCAATCCGGGTTCGGCCAACGACGCAAGCTCATCCACAACGTCGGCCGCTTCGGTGGCCTCATCGGGAAGACGCGGCAGGAGGCTCGAGGCGACCTGGTCGGCGTCGTACTGGGGACGGACTGGACGTGTGGGCACTGAGGCGAGCCAATCGGTAGCGTGCACCATGGCACGCTCCAAGGCAGCACCGTATGCCTCCGACAGCGCAGACATGGGCACAGCCTACTCCGGCGCTGCCCCAGCGAACAGGGCTAGAGCGTGAGGGTGATGAGGTGGCCGCCGTCGTCATCTCTCACGGCTTCGACCGTCACCGCGGAGTAGTGCGGAATACGCCACATGCCCGGTTCCAGCTCACCGCCGGCGTCGCCCACCACGACGGTGCGCATCCCGGCTGCGCGGGCGGCAGCAATGCCTGCCGGCGCGTCTTCGAACACCACGACGTCGGCCGGTTCCGCACCCAGCAGCGCGGCGGCTTTGAGGTATCCCTCCGGGTGCGGTTTGCCGCGCGTCACTTCTTCGGCGGTGACCGCCGTCGTTGGCATGGTGAGTCCGGCAGCCTGCATGCGGATGTCCGCGAGGATGCGGTCCGCGGAGGTGACCAGGGCGATGGCGTCGTCCGGGAGTGCTTGGAGCAGCGCTTCGGCGCCGGGCAGCGCGATGATGCCGTCGGTACGGTTGCGTTCCATCTCGCCCAGCTCGGCAGTGAGGGCAACGACGTCGGCGCCCGCCGGGGCGTACCGGCGGACCGTGTCACCGGCTTGGACGCCGTGGGAGGTCCGCAGGATCTCGTCGTAGTCCAGGCCATAGCGTTCAGCGAACTCAAGCCACACTTGCTCGACGATTGCCGTGGAATCCACCAAGGTGCCGTCCATGTCGAAGAGGACGGCGCGGACCGTGAGCGCCTGGGGCTGGGTAGGCAGGGACTGTGCGGCAGGAAGGGTCATGTTTCCATCCTGCCGCACAGGGCGTGTCTGGTGACCTGTCCGTTGGGACAGTGACTAGCCGTCCTGACGGTGCGGGATGTACTGAATCGCCCATTTATTGCCGTCAGGGTCGGCGAAGTACACAAAGTGGCCCCAGTCCTGGATGTCGATATCGCTGACGTCGACGCCGTTGGACTTGAGGTGTTCGTGTGCCTTATTGATGTCGCTGACCACGATTTGGAGGGAGGGCGCGGTCCCCGGAGGGGCATCGGACAGGCCCTCCCCGATGGCGATGGAGCAGGCCGAGCCGGGCGGAGTGAGTTGGACAAAGCGGATGCCGTCCATTGGACGCTCATCGAAGTCGGCGTTGAAACCGACCTTGTTGACGTAGAAATCCTTCGCTCGATCCACGTCGGACACAGGGACAAACACCAGTTCAAGTTTCCAGTCCATGCGCCACAGGCTAACGGGGCACGGTGGAAAGCGGTAGGGGTGGCGCGGTTAGCCCGCGATGCCGTACAAGCGGTCGCCCGCGTCGCCCAGGCCCGGGACAATGTACGACTTCTCGTTGAGCTTCTCGTCGATCGAGGCCAGGACGATCTTCACGTTCTTGTCCGCGAGTTCCTCTTCCAGCTTGGACAGGCCCTCGGGAGCAGCCAGCAGGCAGATGCACGTGACGTCCGAGGCTCCGCGCTTGAAGAGGAACTTGATGGCCTCGCGCAGGGTGCCGCCGGTGGCAAGCATGGGGTCCAGGACGAAGACCTGACGGCCTGTAAGATCCTCCGGCAGGCGCTCGGCGTAGGTGATGATGTCCAGGGTTTCCTCGTCACGGGCCATGCCCAGGAAACCGACCTCGGCTGTGGGGACCAGCTTGGTCATGCCCTCGAGCATGCCGAGCCCGGCGCGGAGGATAGGAACCACCAGCGGGGTGGGCTTGGTGAAGGCCGTGCCGATGGTCTTGGTGACCGGCGTCTCGATTTCGACGGGCTGGGTCTTGACCTCGCGGGTGGCCTCGTAGGCCAGCAGGGTGACGAGTTCTTCGGTAAGTTGCCGGAAGACCGGTGAAGGGGTGTTCTTATCCCGCAGTACGGTGAGCTTGTGAGCGACCAGCGGGTGGTCCACGACGAGTGTGCGCATCCCCCAAAACTATCATTGAGACATGAGCGCTACCGAGCCGTATCACGCAGAACACACTGCCTGGATGGGCCTTGCCCTGGATGAGGCACGGCTGGCGCTGGAAACGGACGACGTACCGATTGGTGCGGTCGTTTTAGGGCCCGACGGCGGCGTGCTGGGTTCCGGCCGCAACGAACGGGAGGCGCACGGCGACCCGACCGCGCACGCGGAGATCGTCGCCATCCGCCAGGCGGCTGCGGCCCTGCAACGGCACGCGCTCGAGCTGGGTGAGGGCGGCGACGGGTGGCGCCTGGAAGACTGCACGCTGGTTGTCACCCTTGAACCGTGTGCCATGTGTGCCGGGGCGATCGTCCTGGCCCGGATCCCGCGCGTCGTGTTTGGAGCGTGGGACGAGAAAGCCGGGGCCGTGGGCTCCGTGTTCGATATCCTCCGCGAGCGCCGCCTCAACCACTGGGTTGAGGTCTACGCGGGCGTGCGGGAGGACGAATGCGCTGTGCTGTTGAAGGACTTCTTCGCGGCGCACCGCGTACCGGCAGTGGAGCACCGCTCCCCCGCCTGAGTTGTTTGCCGCATCCTAAGGGAGCAAGCCATGACCGTGACCTTCAACCACACCATCGTCTACGCCACGGACAAGCACCGGTCCGCGGAATTCCTGGCCCGCATCTTTGGACTGCCCAAGCCGCAGACCATGTGGTCCTTCGTCACGGTTGCCCTGGAGAACGGCGTGACCTTGGACTTCCTTGGCGCTGAGGGCAAGGTTTCGCCCCAGCACTACGCCTTCTTGGTCTCTGAGAAGGAATTTGACCAGATCTTCCTGCGGATCACGGCCGAGCACGTTGACTATTGGGCGGACCCTTCCCGGACGCGCGCGCACCAGATCAACCACAACGACGGCGGCCGCGGCATCTACTTCCGCGATCCGGATGGGCACCTTTTGGAGGCGATCACCCGTCCCTACGGCTCAGGCTGACGTTGCGACCCGCAGGCTTCAGCGTCCGGCAGCAGCGTCCAACGCGTCGATCCGGACCTGGCGCGAAGCCGGCGAATCCAGGCTGAAGGACCTGAAATCACCCAGTTCGTCCCGGATCCACGCTTCCACTTCGGCGATCCGCTGGCTCACCGCAGGCGTGGGCGGCTCGAACGTCCATGCCGCAATGCGTTCCTTGCCCGGGTCATACTGCCAGAGCCCGATGATCCTCCCCCTGTCCAGGATGGGATGGTCCGGCAGGTCGGCCTGGAGGGCCAGGGTGGTGTCCAGCACTTTCTTGCCTTTGTCCTGGTCGGCGTACAGGTCTGCCGAGTTGCGCCTGTGGAGGACCAGTGAGTCGGTGCCTGCGAGCAGGTGGATCTGCTCTTCGCGTGGCTCCTCGAAAGCAACCAAACGTTCGACGTCGGCGGGCAGCATCCACAGTACGTCCCCGGCCGCCGTGGTCACCTCCACAGCGCCGACGGCGGCCAAAGCAGCCTTGGTTTGCGCCACCGTGAAGGCCGTAAACCACTGGCTCTGCTTCAGCGTCGCTCCGCCAGTCCAGCGCAAGTACCGCTCGAGCAGCAGGCGGCGGGCGCCGTCGTCGTCCATTCCGCTGGGCGGCAGACTCCAGGCAGTGTAGGCGTAGCGCTGCTGGTCAAGGCGGCCGTTGATGGGAACGCGGCGGATACGGCCGTCGGCCTGGAGGAGACCCAGGGCCGTGGGCAGGGTGGTGGAGGCTCCCTTCTTCTTGCCTTCCTCGCCGAGGCTGCGGACTGAATCGCCGAGTTCGTCCTTGAGCTGCTTGGGATCCATGGGGGCGCTGGATTCCCTGAGGACGTGCTCCACTTCGTCTTCCAGGAGGGCGATTTCGCCACGCTCAACACCGAGTCGCGCAAGAACCTTGAACGAGGCCAACGCAGCATCCCGACCCACTTGGAGGCCCCAGCCATAGTCGTTTTGGCCCAGGACGTAGGTGCAGCCGCGGGCTACGGGCAGTTCGTGGATCCTGAGGGCCGCAACGTCCCGATCAGCTTGTTCCCTGGTGATGCCGGCACGGGCGAACAGGCCCAGATAGGGATTGGCGCCGCCCACCGAACGGGCCCAGCCCGCCTGGTCCAGGACTTCCTCGGAGGTCTTTCCTCGCAGGGATCCGTCGAGGCCCTGTGCGTGCCAGGCCCAGGCGCGGAGCCGTTCAGGGATGAGGGTGGCTGCGGCGGGCACAGTGGGTGTCATGGCCCCATTGTGCACCACGAATTCTTGTTGTTCAGGCGCCCGCGGTGAGGGCATCCAGGACTGTTCGGGCCGTGGCATCCCAGCCGGGGAGCGTGTGGCGGGACATCATGGCGGCCTGGCGCCACTCGGTCCTCAGCGACTCGTCAGTGAGCCAGGCACGGATGGCCTTGGCGAGGTCTTCTGGGCCGGCGATCTTTACGGCTTGCCCGGCGCCGCTGCTGCCCAGTGCTTCCACCGCCCCGGTCCCCTCTTTCACCAACGCAGGCACGCCGTGTGCCAGGGACTCGACCACCACCATCCCGAACGACTCGGACGTGGAGGCGAGGAGGCTCAAATCGGCAGCGAGCCATTGGCGTTCAAGGGGTGTCCCACTGAGCTCACCGGTGACCGCAAGACGGCCTTCGAGCCCGTGACGTTCGACGGCGGCGGCCACCTCGGCGGCATACGCCGGGTCCGCGTCGTGCGAACCGATCAGCGCGGCCGTCCATGACAGGTCCTGGAGGCTGGCCAGCGCTTCCACGATCAGGGTCTGCTGTTTGTTGGGTAACAGGGCGGCGACAGCAACAAGATGCGGGGGCTCTGACCCGTTTGCTTCCCCGGCAGCCTCGGTCCCGGGCCGCGCTACAACTGTCCCAGAGCGGCCGTGCCTGGCCCGCAGCTCTCCTGCAGCATGGTTGCTGGGGCAGATCACGCCGGTAGCCGCGGCCAACGCCTTCCCCTCAAGAGTCGGATGCTCCGCGAGGGCCATATGGGACAGGATCCACACCCTCGTGCCGTTACCGACAGCGGCGGCCACCTCATCCGGCGCTCCGCTCGCTACCAGGCCGTCGGCAATGACTGTTGTGCCGCCGTCGAGCGCGTCCGCGAAACGCTGCCTGTCCGCCGGGCTGCCCACTGGCCAACCGCCGTCGACCGTCACCGTCTCGACGGCGGCGCCCAGGGCCTCCAAGTGCTCGGCGAGCTTGGCGTTGTACTTGTTGCCGCCCGAGCCGTGGCGTACGTTCCCGGGAACGATGAGCCGGATGTCCACATCAGTCGCCCGGGAGCTCCAGCGAGAAGCCCGCCCACGCGTCCGGGTTCTCGCGGAGGACTACGTCGATCCCGGCAAGCGCCCGGCCGTCGGCGGTTTCGGTGATCCGGGCTGCCACGGCCCCGGCGATGTGTTGGGCAAGGGCCTCCGTGGTGGACAGTTTGCCCTTGAAAGCGGGGTGTTCGTCCAGGTTCTTGTAGTTCAGGTCCGCCAGGACATCATCGAGGATGCTCCCGGCAGCGCCGATGTCCAAGACAATGGCGTCGTCATTGAGCTTGGAGCGCCGGAACGAGACTTCGGCAACGAACGTTGCCCCGTGCAGGCCCTGCGCGGGCCCGAACGCTTCCCGGGGAAGGCTGTGGGCGATCATGAAATGGCGTCGGACGGTCAGGCTGAACATGTCTTACTCCTCCGGCTTCGGATAGGCGACCACGTGGCAAAAACCACCCGGCTTTTCCAACAAATCTGCAAGCGTGCCGGGCAGGTTCCGGAACACGCACTCACTCGTCAGGAACGTGTCGAACAGTGGATCTTCCAGCGCTGCCACCGCAGTTTCCAGTCGCTGTGCGGTGGTGCGCCTGTGGCGGCGAGGCATGGCCACCTCGCCCACTTGGCTGGAACGGATGGTGAGCCGGCGGGCATGGAAATCCTCGCCGAGCGGCAGGGTGACTTCCTTGTCCGCGAACCAGGAGAGCTCGATGACGTCGGAATCGTCCCCGGCAAGCTGGAGGCTGAGCTTGAGACCGGCGTCGGTAGCGGAGCAGTGGAAGACGATGTCGCAGTCGTTCTTGGCTTCGTGCGGTTCTGCGAAGTCGATACCAAGTGTCTGAGCGAGCTCTTGCTTGGCCGGGTCGGCGTCCACCAACTGCAGTCGACCCAGCGGGTACTTCCGCAGGAGCGTCGCCAAGGCGCCGCCCACCAGGCCACCACCGACGACGGCGACCCGGTCACCCAGCCGCGGCCCGGCTTCCCACAGTGCGTTGACGGCCACCTCGACGATGCCGGTCAGGACAGCCCTCCGTGCGGGCACCTCCGTGGGCACGGCGGTGAGTTGGCTGGTGGGGACAACGTAGTAATCCTGGTGGGGGTGGAGGCTGAAGACGGTCTTGCCCAACCACTCCTGGGGCCCCGCTTCCACGACGCCGACGTTCAAATAGCCGTACTTCACCGGCCCCGGGAAATCGCCCTCTTGGTGCGGGGCGTGCATCCGCTCGGCAACCCTCGGCGGGACACGACCTTCGTGGACCACACGCTCCGTACCGCGGCTGACTCCCGAGTACAGCGTCCTGACCAACGCCTCGTCCTGCTGCGGCGTGGGCAGCGCTTCAGGGCGCAGCTCACCGTGTCCGGACCTGGTGACCCAGTAGGCTGTGGCCTCGTTTGGGGCTGTGCGCTCTTCGGAGATAGTCATGATACTTATGAATCTATCGCCGGGGTGCCCCGGACGGAAGTTGGCCTGTGTCCTGCGGCACTCTTGCGGCCCCGTTTTGGGGAACAGCGCCCACCTCCGGTACCCTATTTCAGTTGGTGACGTGTCCGAGCGGCCGAAGGTGCAACACTCGAAATGTTGTTTGGTGTAAAAGCCAACGTGGGTTCAAATCCCACCGTCACCGCCACATGGAAAGGCCCCGGTTCCCTTTGTTTGAAGGGAACCGGGGCCTTTCGCTTTGCCCAAAATTATCGTCCGGAAGGCGCCACGCTGGCCGTGAACCGGTCCGAAGAACTGTTCACCAAGATCCTGATTGTCCTCCCGCGGTAGGGCAGGTTTGACCTCGCCGTCAAGAGGCCTAACGCGTTCGAGGAAATCAACCTGACCCATTGACTCGCAGTTAATAGCGTCAGCCCCCCCCACATACCCCTTTGCTCGGAGCGTGGAAAGAATGGGAGCGGGTTCAGTTGGGCTGACTGGCAGTGATTCTTCCAGCGCCATCGGAGCGCGGCCAGGGTACATAAGGCCCGGCCGCGGCACAATCGCGTAGGCTTTTGCCTCGGCAAGTAGCTGGAATCGCAGGTCAGGAAAGGCACTAATCGTGGGGGCATACAAAGAAGTAGTAGACCGCGAAGGACCACAAGGGTCCGCATCGAGCAGTACAGGGGCCACAGCCCTGAATCTAGAATCCTTAAGCGCCTTCCAGACCAAAATCACAATGATGGTTGACGTCTACGCCAGGCTGCATCTCAAGGCAAGATTCTGGAGCCGCACCGTTCTGCTCATCACCCTCAGCTTTTCCGCCATCAGTGCCGGGATGAACTTGATGACGATATGGATCACGGAACCTTCGGTTGAAGTTCAGTGGCTCCTGCGAATTTCCACGATCCTAAGCCTGATACTGGTGGTGGCATCGCTTGCCTCCACGATTTGGGGTTGGGACCAGCGTGCCAGCGAGTGCAATTACGCCTTTCGACGGCTCATGTCCATTAAGACCAAGCTTCGGGTGGCCGATGAAGCTGAAGCACGGCGGATGCAGCGTGACTACTCAGAATTCGGTGATGACCTACCTCAGATCGGCACAAAGGAATTCACAAAAATCTGGAACGAAATCTTAGCCGAAAGGGACGCCCGGAAGGCGAGAGATGCTGCGCGGACAGCAACTACCAACGACCGATAGAAGGCATGGAGTGCGGGGGGATTCAAGAATCTACGCGTGATGCTCTTTGACCCGGCCACCCCGGCCCGGTCAAAGGAAAGCAGCATGAACAAGGAAAAATCAAGGGTGAAGAGTTGGTCACCGCCGTGGGTATCGCTTTACTGTCCGAGTATCTGCGGAGGGTAGTCTCGGCCAAGCCGGACAGCTTCAACGCCATTTACGGAGCGATGCCGACGCTCGACCTTGCCGTCTGCACGGCCATACTGCTGGTCTGGGCAGCCATCGGCATATGGGCGATCAGGATATACAGCACGCCCCTGAGCGGGCTTCTGCGCCGCCTGCTCGACCGCTTCGCCGGCTAGTTGCACCGACCACCGTTGGACTGAGTGTGGCACCCAGCCCGACGGGGTGGGGGTCTTTGATCGCCAAGGCGGGTTGACTAGTACCCTTCGCCGGTAAGCGGCCCCTCCCGATGAATCTGCGGGGTTTGCGCGCGAGGATATACATCGGCGTGATGTGTGCGGCGTAAGCCTCGGAAGTGAGCCTTCCGCACTTTGTCGTAGCCATGGGCTAAACAAGAGGCATGGGTGAAACCACGTGCAAGCGGTGCTGCAAGCCGCCAAAAAGACCTTCCAGACTTCGCAACATACGCGCACCGGGCCGACACGCGTCCTGCGTGACTCTGGCCACGCAGGGGCCTATAACAGGGGGGTGGATGACGTCGGAGACCCGCCCCACCGCAGAGAAAAATCCGCCCTGCGAGCCATGGGTCCAGACACCCGCACCGGCACGGATATGTCACCATCAAGACCGAGCGTGGGATCGTGATGGAACACCGCATAGTCATGGAGGCCATCCTTTGCGAGCTTCCGTCCAAGGGGGAAACGGTTCATCATAAGAACGGGCAGCGCGACGATAACCGGCCTAAGAACCTGGAACTGTGGTTTAACCAGCCATACGGCCAGCGCATCCCGGGCCTCATTGCCTACCTTGCGCATTACCACTCCGAAGCCCTCATGACAGCCCTGCAAGACAAAGTCGTGGTCTACTTGGAGTTGGTTGATGCCTAAAACGCTGCGTGGGTGCGTCTACAAGTTACAAGCGAACGTGCCCTGATCGAGACTCGATATGCCAATCAATCCAGTGAGGATCCGACGTGTTAGCCTTTCCGACATGACCGATGAAGAGTTCGCCTATTTTGGCCTTCTCGGTGGCCGATTCGATAAAAAAGGTTTTCCTGTCGAATCGCTGGGGGAAGTCGCTGCATATCGGGATTTGTTGTTTGCGGTGTCCAGGGATGTTTACCTCAGGAGCCACCCAGAACGAGAGCGCGTACCGCGCGGGTTTGAGGAAGAGTTCAATCTCCGACTCACCGACGTGCGGGAGGGCAGCACGATCGCCGGCCTTGAACTATTGCCATCCTTCGCTCGAGCAGGAACATCTAGTCTTCCTGGCATCGAGGGTGTGTTCGAAAGAGCACGCGATCTCTTAACCGAGGCAATCGCAGCCATTGCGGCGGGGGCCGAGGTTCCGGCAATGTTTCCTGCAGCAGCAATTTCAAAGCTTCGCAAACTTGGAAAAACCCTGCGAGCGGGTGAGCTACTTCGGTTCGGCAGTCCCTTTGAGGCCAGCGCCCGGGTCGACGTTACTCCTAGGCTGAATGATCGCTTCGTGGAACTTTCCGAGGCGCTCGATTACCCTATGCCTGGATCTTCCATTGGACGTATAGTCCGCTGGGATAGCGAACGAGGGACGTTCGGTCTCAGAAGTCCCGACGGCGAAATCATCGCCTGCGAACTCGGCGAACTCGACCCGTCGAACCTCCTCCAGTTTGTTAGCCCCGACGGCGTGAGCGGTCCGCTTGTCAATGTTTACGGAACCTCTCGTGTTTCTATGGACGGTCAGCTACAGCGGTTCAGTGCTGTAGCGGCCGTGGATCTGGTCAACACGCAAGGTATGGAGTCCCTGAGCAGTAAGCTTCAGCTCATTCAGAGCCTCGAGCACGGATGGTTAGGACCGGGAAGTGTTCCTCCCCTAGACACATCCATCGCGCGCGCAGAGAGGCTCCTGCCTGCCTTGGCTATTAAGAATGCCTCCATCGCGGCGTTGGCGGATGGAGGCATCAGGGCTGAGTGGGCAAGTCAAGGGACTGACTACGTGCTTGAAATCGAGGCTGACGGCCAGATGTACACAGCGGCTATCGGGGCAAAACCTGAAGATGATAGTGACAGCACGGTCGATTTCGACCAAGACCTGGCTAGGCATTTTGTATTTGTTGGTGACCTAGGGGAAAACCATGATGGCTGAGCCTGACTCGCTTCTGAGAGATGATGAACTGCTGCATCGTCAGGTGCATCCCAACTTTCTCAAGGGTGACGGAACCCTCATGAGCTCGGCGTTCAAACCGACGCCGAAAGATGAATCCAAGCTTTCCACGACGAGAGACGACCTTCTGGACGCTGCCGCGTCTTACGCTTGGTATCAGGACGCGGTAGGAGAATCCGCGGGCACGTGGAGTGTTTCGAATCAGGAGGCTGCTTCGGCGGAGGTTGAAGTCATTGTCGACGGCGGCCAAGGCGAACTGCATGAGGCTCATGTGTCGCTGTCCTTCGAAGGCAAGACTCGTAGTCAGAGCGAACGGACAGCAAGGCAATTGAGGGACTGTGCCACCACAAGGGGACGCCAGCACCCCGAGTCGTAACCTTTCCAAAGTTGCGCCCAGAAATTGCCCAAAATTTGCTCACACTCGACGTGAATATGGGTGATCTGAGGTGATGCAGATCCGCAGTAGGTCGCAATTGGCGGATCCTCAAAGGCTTTGCAGTGGGATCAAATCCCACCGTCACCGCCACATGGAAAGGCCCCGGTTCCCTTTGTTTGAAGGGAACCGGGGCCTTTCGCTTTGGCTAGAACTTGTACTCAAATCCGCCGGAAAGGGCCGGCTTGAGGATGAGGGTTCCCGATGACGCGGGCACATCAATGATCACCACGCCCTCTGCTTTCTCGCCCGGACCCATCCCGGAGATGGGAAACGTCTCGGAATCGTCAAGGCACGAGTAGGTTGCAGGTCCGCTCAGGGAACCGTTGAAGGTCTTGCCATCCTTACCGATGAACTTGAAGTCGTAGCCGCTCAGGTCGAACCGTGGAATCACAGCGTTGGCCAACTCCGGCGTAGTCTCCGCGCTGATGTCCACGGCCAGGAGTTTGCCGTTCTCTGCGGCTCGGGCATACGGCCTGGTACAGGTCACAGGCTTGATGCTGTTGACAATGAACTTGACCTGGACAGCACCCTTGGCGCCGCGGTCATTGAGAGTCCCCACATCACCCAGAGCCATTTCAAGGTTGCCGCGGCTATTGGTCTTGGTCTTGGGAGCGCTGGACGTGGTGGGAAGAGGTTTGGCGAGCGGTCCGCGCTCTTCAGCAACAGTCGGAGGCTCCATGGCATCCGCTAACGCTGAGGCAGTCCGGGCCACACCGGCAAAGAGGCCACCAGCCACCAGCACCGCCGAAACGATGAGGGCAACAAGTTTGTGCTGGTCATATGCCGCCAGCTTGCGCCCCTCCTTGTCAGTCTGCAGGTTGAGCAGTGTGAAGGCGAGGTCCACGAGAGCCCAGATTCCCAAGCCTCCGAGAGTCAGCAGCTTGGCGATACCAGTGCCGATCTTTCCGAGATAGAAGCGGTCCGCCCCGAGCCCGCCCAGGAAGAGGGAAAGGAGCCACGTCACCAGGAACGTCTTGTCAGACACCGCCGGGGGCTGAGTGTTTGGCTCAAATCCCGGAAGTGCCTGAAAGGGCTGTCCGCCGCCCTGGTACGCGGGCGGGGGCTGGTAGCCGGCCGGTTGCTGGTATTCCGGGGGCGGCTGGTAGCCCGGCGGCGGCTCGTAGCCAGGCTGCGGAGTTGGGTTTGGCTGATCGTGGCTCATGAAATTCCTTTCGACGCATAACGAGATGCGCCAAAGCGGGGATTGTGTGTCGCTAACAATCTGCCGGGAGTTCCATCGAAGCGCGAAACGAGTTTCCGTGGGCTGTGGAAAACTCACCCGCCCAGGAACTAATCAGATGTTGCAGCCCGATGCACGCGCAGCGGAATAGGGGTACCAGCTGATCGGGCCGGGTCCCATCTGCGGCGCGCACAGAATGTTCCACGTCCGCGGGCCAACAATGCCGTCGGCCTGGAGTCCCCAATAGCGCTGGAAACCGATAACGGCATTGCGGGTGGCCGGGCCATAGGAGTTGTCCACGGCGAGCGTGCCATATGGCGAACCGATGCGGGTGCGGAAGGCGTTCAGCAGGGTCTGGATGTTGCCGACACAGCTGGAGTACCCGCCGTAACTGTAGTTGTAGTCAACGCAACGTCCAGCGGCCTCGGCCGGTGCGGGAGCAGCGACGCTCAGCGTGCCGCCGAGGACAAGGCTGGCCGCCACAGACGTGAGCGCCAACGTGACGCGTCGGGTTGTTTTGCGCATGGGTAAATCCTTTCGATGGAGAATTTCGGCTCCATGCTAACCCAGCGCCACCCGCGGAGGGCATGGGGAGGCCTACCCAACTCGCGTTCCGGCATCTAACTCCTTGCGCCACCCGGCGGTACATTATTCACGGATGCCACAAGGACACCCTCGGAGCCGCACGGACGGTGGAGGCAACAATGGCCGGGTCAACCAGCAGGACAGGCAAGAGCACCGACTACGAGTTCGTCACTGTGTGGCGCGTGGCGGGAACGCTGCAGGAAGTCGTGGATGTCCTGGGAGACGCGGGCACCCTGAAACAGTGGTGGCCGGCTGTCTACCTCAAGGTCACGCCGGTGAGCACAGGAAGCCCTGATGGCATCGGCAACTCCTTCGACCTCCATACCAAGGGTTGGCTGCCCTACACGCTGCGTTGGAGGCTGACGGTCACCGAGCCGGTGACCCTGCACGGCTTCGCACTCACGGCCAAGGGCGACCTCAACGGAACTGGCCGTTGGACCTTCGAGACGGACGGCCCGGAGGTTGTCATCACCTATGACTGGCGGGTCAGCACTGCGAAGCCCCTCTTGCGCAGATTGAGCTGGCTCCTCAAACCGGCCTTCTCGGCCAACCACCACTGGGCCATGGCGCGAGGTGAGGAAAGCCTGGGACTTGAGCTCCGCCGTCGTCGTTCCACCACTGACCCGGCCAGGGTACCGGCGCCGCCGGGACCTACTTTCACCCGCAGGCCCAAACAGGAGGGACGCTGACCTTGCCGGATGAGAACACAGACGTTCCGCTCAAACCCGTAGGCACCCAAAGCCGGTGACGTTCCTTCAGCTCTCCCTGGTCTCGGCCGTGGCCCTTCTGGGGCCACTGTTGGCGTTGCCCAGGAAGTGGCACTTGCCGGTGGTCCTTGGCCAGCTCCTGGCAGGAATCCTGATAGGCCGCACAGGTCTGAAACTCGTGGATCCGGCCGACACCACGTTCACGCTGCTGGCCGACGTTGGCTTCGCGTTGATCATGTTTGTGGCCGGCACGCACATCCCCATCCGTGACAAGGCGATCCGGGCAGCGCTGGGCAGTGGAGCAGCCAGGGCTGGAGTGGCAGCTGCTTTGGCGGTCGCCGCAGGGATCGGTATAGCCGCCATATTCGGGACGGGCCATGCGCCGCTGTATATCGTGCTGCTGGCCTCTTCCTCCGCAGCCCTGGTGCTCCCGATCGTGGACTCGTTGAAACTCGGCGGTCCAAAGGTCCTGACCATGACGGCGCAGGTGGCCATTGCCGATATTGCCTGCATCGTGGCGCTGCCACTCGCCGTCGATCCGCCCAATGCCGGGCGTGCGGCCTTGGGGGCGGCAGCGGTGGCGGCCTGCGCCGTGGCGCTGTTCTTCGTACTCCGCGCCTTCGAGCGCAGCGGCACGCGCGGGCGCCTGCACGACGTTTCGGAGGACCGGAAGTTCGCCCTGGAACTGCGGATCCAGTTGGCCTTGTTGTTCGCCTTGGCCGGTTTGGCCGTCCTGGGCCACGTGTCGGTGATGCCGGCGGGATTCTCGTTCGGCCTGGCAGTGGCGGCAGTGGGCGAACCGCGGCGCCTGGCCCATCAACTGTTCGCAGTCAGCGACGGCTTCCTTGGGCCGGTCTTCTTCGTCTGGCTTGGGGCCTCACTGAACGTGAACGACCTCGGCAGCAACCCCCAGATGATTCTCTTGGGCGTCTGCCTCGGGGCAGGCACGCTCATTGTCCACTCCGCAGCGCGGCTGCTCGGGCAGCCCTTCCCCTTGGCAGTCCTCTCGGCATCACAACTGGGCGTCCCGGTGGCAGCGGCAACCATCGGTTCGCAACTGCACCTCCTGCAACCGGGCGAGGGCGCGGCCATGATCCTCGGAGCACTCATCACCATTGCTGCCAGTGCCGCTGCCGGTCCCCGGGCGGTCGCCTCCGAGTCGGCCAGGAAGCCATCCAAGGGCGGCACGGCAACGAAGTCCCGATAGAATCAAAGCCGTTGCCAACCCAGCCGGCGAACAAAGGGAGGACTCCGTGCGCACTTCGCAGCCCCGGTCGCCCTTCCATGCCCTTCGGTCCGGCGCACTTTCCGTGGTGGTCGTCCTGCTGGCGGCGGGAGCCCACGTACTTGGCGGCGGGGCGCTCCCCACGGCTCCGGTACTCGCGGCACTGATCGCGCTGACCGGCCTCGCGGCAACACTCGCAACCCGTTTCAAGCTGAATGTCGCGGCCATGACGGCACTCCTGGGCGCAAGCCAGTTGGTGTTGCACCAGGCCTTCACTTCCTTGGCTCCGATTGACGCGGCAGCACCTGCGGGGGGCCATCACCCCGGGACAGAGAGCCTGGCGCCCATCGTGGATCCGGCCACCCACCTGCACGAGCTTGGCACCACGGCCGGCGCCCTGATGTTCATTGCGCACGTGATGGCAACGGTTGCTTCAGCGGCCGTGCTCGCCAAGGGCGAAGACGCGTTGTGGCAACTGGCCGCGTGGCTGCGTCCGCTGGTCACCCTGCCGTCGTTGCTTTTCAAGCCCGACGCCGGTGCCACGCCTGTCGCCGTCGGAGCACCTGACGTTTTCATCCCCCGCCCCTGGCGGAACCTCAGGCAAGACAGCCGCCGCGGCCCGCCGGCCGCCGTCGTCCGTCCTTAGTCCCGCCCGGCACCAGCCTTCCATGGTGACGGGCCCCAAACCTGTACCCCGCGCCGTTTCCAGGCGCACCCTGAAAGGCCATCCCATGAAAAACTCCACCCTCCGCCGTACCCTGTCCGCTACCGCCGTGGCCGGTGGCACCGCCGCCTTGATGATGGCCGGACTCGCCGGCGCGTCCGCCCATGTTGGCGCCACGCCGGACAAGACCGCCGCCAACTCGTACGCGCTGGTGACGTTCGGCATCCCGCACGGCTGCGACACGTCCCCCACCACCAAGGTCACCATCAACCTCCCCCAGGAACTGACCGATGCCCAGCCCACGGTCAACCCCAACTGGACGGTGGAGAAGGTGACCGAAACGCTTGCCGAGCCCAGGAAGCTCGACGACGGCACGTCCATCACCAAGCGGACCAGCCAGATCGTTTACACGGCCAAGACGCCCCTGGATCCGCACCTGCGCGACGCTTTGGTCCTTTCCGTGAAGCTGCCGGACGCGGCGGGCAAGACCATCTACTTCCCCACGCTGCAGACGTGCGAGCAGGGTCAGACGGACTGGTCGGAAATTCCCAAGGATGGACAGAACGAGCACGACCTGAAGTCGCCGGCCCCGTCGGTTGCCATCACCGCCGCCGACGCGTCGGGCGATCACCACGCCGCTGCCACGGTGTCCACGGAGCAAGCATCCTCCGTGACCGACGATGGCTCCACGGCCCGCAGCTGGGCCGGCATGCTGGCCGGTATCGCAGGCCTGGTCCTGGGCGCGGCAGCGTTCTTCCGCCGCTCCAAGGCGACCAAGTAACTGGCCAGGCGCCCTGAAAGATTACGATCCGGGCGCCAATCCGCCGCCCCGGCCGTGGCTCGATTGACTCGTGCCACGGCCGCGGCAAGGCTGGTGCCCATGTGGACTCAGCGCATCAAAACCGGACTTCTAACGACGACGGCGGCCGCGTCACTGCTGCTTATTGCCGCCTGTGGACCCAGCCCCAGCCCTGCAGGGAGCAGCAGCGCCCCGCCTACATCATCTTCGCCGTCGGCATCCTCCTCGGCCAGCGCCCCGGCCTCCGCTTCCGCGAGCTCCTCGCCGTCGGGTTCCGCGACATCCGCGGCTCCCGCAGGTCCGGGGTTGTGCAAGGCGGCCTCCCTCACGGCGACCACGGACTCAACGGGTGGCGGCGCAGCGGGCAGCATCTACGAGAAGCTGATCCTGACCAACTCCGGTTCTGCCACCTGCACGCTTGAAGGCTTCGCCGGAGTTTCCCTGACGGCCGACGCCAACGGGGCACCGATCGGCGAACCCGCAACGCGTGAGACAACCACCCCCGTGACCAAGATCGAGCTGGCACCGGGCAAGGCTGCGTGGGCCGAACTCCGTTACACCCAGGCCGGGAACTACGGCGACTGCACCAAGGTTGCGGCGGCCGGCTACCGGATCTACCCGCCGGAAGATACGGCCTCCCTGTTCGTCGCCGAACCGCACGATGCTTGCAGCAACGCGGGCATCAGGCTCCTGAGCATCACCGCTTTCCAGGCAGTCTGAGCTCCGCCCCACGGCCCGGGCATGATCTGGCGCTTCTTCTGCCGGACCTTATTCTGTCCGTGCCGTGGGGCATGATGGAGGAATGCAGGAGCAGCAGGCGTCTTCCGGCGCCATCAGCCGTTTCAGCCAGGCAACCAGGGAATGGTTCCTCGGCGCATTCAGCGAGCCCACGCCTGCCCAAGATGGCGCATGGAACGCGATCTCTTCCGGTTCCCATGCCTTGGTGGTGGCTCCCACCGGCTCGGGCAAAACGCTCGCAGCCTTCCTGTGGGCTTTGGACCGTCTGCATTCAACACCCACGGACACTCTGCCCGGCTTGGAAGAGGTCCCCGCGGGCAAGCGGCCCAGGAAGCCAAAAACCAAGACGCGCGTCCTGTATATCTCGCCCCTGAAGGCACTGGGCGTGGACGTGGAGCGCAACCTCCGCTCGCCGCTGATCGGCATCACGCAAACCGCCAAGCGTTTGGGGCTGCCGGCTCCCCTCGTGACGGTGGGCGTCCGCTCCGGGGATACGACGGCGGCGGATCGCCGCACGCTGTTGACCAACCCGCCGGACATCCTCATTACCACCCCGGAGTCCCTGTTCCTCATGCTGACGTCCCGGGCCCGGGAAACGTTGAGCGAAGTGGACACCATCATCATTGACGAGGTCCACGCTGTGGCCGGCACCAAGCGCGGTGCCCACCTCGCAGTGTCTTTGGAGCGGCTCGACGCTCTGCTGCCCAAGCCGGCCCAGCGCATCGGGCTTTCGGCAACGGTGCAGCCCCGTGAACTCGTTGCACAGTTCCTGGCCGGCCAGGCTCCCGTCGAGATCGTGGCTCCGCCGTCCAAGAAGAACTGGAACCTCACCGTCACCGTCCCTGTGGAGGACATGTCGGACCTGCAGGGTGCTTCCGGGGCGTTCGACTCGGGGCCCGCATCAGGGCTGCAGCCACAGGCCTCCATTTGGCCGCACGTGGAGGAACAGATCGTGGATCTCGTCCTTTCCAAGCAATCCACCATCGTGTTCGCCAACTCCCGTCGCCTCGCCGAGCGCCTGACCGCCCGGCTCAACGAGATCTACGCCGAGCGGCAGTTGATGGCCGAGGCTGGATCCGCCTGGGACGAGTCTCCCGGGCAGGGCGGTTCGGGCCAGTGGGACACCGCGCCGGGTTCCGCGGCGTCCGCCGTCGCATCGCCGGGCGGAGACTCCGCGAAGTCCCCCACGTCCACGGCTACGCCGGCACACATGATGGCCCAAGCCGGAAGCACCAGCGGCGCCGATCCCGTCCTGGCAAGGGCACATCACGGCTCCGTGTCCAAGGACCAGCGCGCCCTGATCGAAGATGACCTGAAATCCGGCAGGCTGCGCTGCGTCGTTGCTACGTCCTCGCTTGAACTGGGCATCGACATGGGCGCCGTGGATTTGGTCATCCAGGTGGAGTCGCCGCCGTCCGTGGCCAGCGGCCTGCAGCGCGTAGGCCGTGCGGGACACCAGGTGGGTGAGATCTCCGAAGGCGTCCTCTTCCCGAAGCACCGGGCGGACCTGCTGCACACCAGCGTCACCGTGGAGCGCATGCTCAGCGGCCAGATTGAGCGGCTCAGCATACCCACCAATCCCTTGGACATCCTGGCGCAACAGACCGTGGCAGCCACGGCGCTGGGCAGCATCGACGTCGAAGAGTGGTTCAGCACAGTCCGCCGGTCCGCACCCTTTGCCAGCCTGCCGCGCTCGGCGTTCGAGGCCACGCTGGATCTCCTGGCCGGCAGGTACCCCTCGGATGAATTCGCCGAGCTCCGGCCACGCATCGTGTGGGACAGGCATGCCGGAACCATCGAAGGACGGCCCGGCTCCCAGCGCCTGGCCGTCACCTCCGGCGGAACCATCCCGGACAGGGGGCTGTTCGGCGTCTACATCATCGGTACAGAGGTCGAGGGAACGGGCTCTTCGGACGGCGGCGAGGGCGATGGTCCCAGCTCTTCGGCGCGGGCCGCCAAGGGAGGCCGTCGAGTCGGCGAACTCGATGAGGAAATGGTCTACGAGTCCCGCGTGGGAGACATCTTCGCGCTGGGTGCCACCAGCTGGAAGATCGAAGACATCACCCACGACCGCGTGCTGGTCTCCCCCGCTTTCGGCCAGCCCGGGAAACTTCCCTTCTGGAAAGGCGACTCGCTGGGCCGCCCCGTGGACCTTGGCCGGGCACTCGGTGCTTTCATCAGGGAGCTCTCCGCCGCCGACCCTGCTCCGGCCATGGAACGGTGCCAGGCCAGCGGTTTGGATGCCTTCGCGGCCAACAACCTGATCCAATACCTGGACGAGCAGAAACAGGCCACGGAAGTCGTCCCGAGCGACCGCACCCTGGTGGTGGAACGCTTCCACGATGAACTCGGAGACTGGCGGGTGGTCCTGCACAGTCCCTTCGGCATGCCGGTCCACGCACCCTGGGCCCTCGCGGTGGGCCAGCGCCTCCAGCAACGCTATGGCCTGGACGGCTCGGCCATGGCGGCGGACGACGGCATCGTCCTTCGCGTCCCCATGATGGAAGACGAACCGCCCGGCGCAGAACTTTTCCTCTTCGACCCCGAAGAGCTCGAACAGATCGTTACCGCAGAGGTGGGCGGCAGCGCCCTGTTCGCCTCCCGGTTCCGCGAATGCGCTGCCCGGGCCCTGCTGCTGCCGCGGCAGAACCCCACCAAACGCCAACCACTCTGGCAGCAACGCCAACGCTCGGCGCAGTTGCTGGACGTGGCCAAGAAGTACCCGGCGTTCCCCATCGTCCTCGAAACGGTGCGGGAATGCCTGCAGGATGTCTACGACCTTCCTGCGTTAAAGGACATCGCCGCGTCCGTTGAGCGTCGCGAACTCCGGATCGTCCAGACCACCACGCAGCAGCCTTCCCCCTTCGCCAAGTCCTTGTTGTTCGGTTATGTGGCCCAGTTCCTCTACGAAGGCGATTCGCCCCTGGCCGAGCGCCGGGCCGCAGCGCTTGCCCTGGATTCCACGCTCCTCAACGAGCTCCTGGGACGCGTGGAACTGCGCGAACTCCTGGACGCCAAGGTCATCGACACCACGGAACGCGAACTGCAACGGCTGGTTCCGGACCGCCGCGTCAAGGGGATGGAAGGCGTGGCGGACCTGCTGCGGTTACTGGGGCCCCTTGCCGTGGAAGAAGCGGCTGAGCGTTTGCAGGCCGCGGAGCCTGGGTCCGAACAGACTCCGGCCGCCGGGGCAGCACCTGCTACTGAGGGGGCCGCACTCACCTCGCCGGAGCACGCCACGGACCAGCCCTCCATTGACCAGGACGTGCCCGCCTCCGCAACCACCGCCGAGGCCGGATCCCATCTCCAGGCACTCCAGAAAGCCAACCGCGCACTCAAGGTGACCATTGGCGGCGTCGAACGTTTTGCTGCGGTGGAGGACGCTGCCCGGCTGCGCGACGCCATCGGGGTGCCCCTGCCGATGGGTGTGCCGCTGGCGTTCATCGAACCGGTGAACGATCCCTTGGGCGACCTCGTTTCCCGGTATGCACGCACGCACGGGCCGTTCACGGCGTCCGAGGCAGCAACGCGGCTGGGCCTCGGGGTTGCGGTGGTCAATACCGCGCTGAAGCGGCTCGCCGCCGATGGCCGCGTGGTGGAAGGCGAATTCCGTCCGCACGCCACAGCGCCCGAAACGCAAGCACCTGATCCTGACGTCATCAGCCTCGAGGCTCCCCCGTCCAGCGAATGGTGCGATTCCGAAGTCCTTCGGAAACTCCGGCGACGGTCCCTGGCGGCGCTCAGGGCAGAAGTGGAACCCGTCGATGCCGCGGCATACGGGCGTTTCCTTCCTGCGTGGCAAAACGTCACGGCGCCCGGAAAGTCACGCAGCCAAGCACTCCGCGGGCTGGACGGCATCATCACCGCCGTGGACCAATTGTCAGGCGTCCCCGTTCCAGCCTCGGCGTGGGAGCCGCTGGTCCTCGCCAGCCGTGTGGCCGACTACAAGCCCGCCATGCTGGACGAACTCATGGCAGCCGGTGAACTCTTGTGGTCCGGCGCCGGATCCCTGCCCGGCAACGACGGCTGGATCAGCCTGCACGTTGCCGATTCCGCCGAGCTCACCCTCAACCCGTCGCCGGAGTTTGAACCCGGCGACGCGCAGCAACGCCTGATGGACTATCTGGGTGCGGGCGGCGGCTACTTCTTCCGGCAGCTCACGGAGGTTGCCGGTGGCATGGATGCCGTTCTGAGCGACGACGCCGTGGTTTCCGCCCTGTGGGACCTCGTCTGGGCCGGACGGGTTACCGGAGACACCTTTGCCCCGGTGCGCGCCATGATCGCCGGCGGGCGGACGGCCCATCGCCAAGTGGCCAAGGCGCCCCGGGCCAGGGCGCCGCGCATGAGCCGACTCGGCCGCCACGGCGCGGGCCTCCTTGGATCACCCGGGCTGACCGGTGGCCGCTATGGATCAGTGGCAGCCCAGGCGCCCACGCCGCCACTCGCCGTCGGACGCTGGTCCGCCCTTCCCCTGCCGGAATTGGATCCAACTATCCACGCCCGCGGCACCGCCGAGCTTCTCCTGGACCGCTACGGGGTGGTGACCCGGGGTTCGGTGATGGCGGAGAACATCCTGGGCGGCTTCGGCCTCATGTACAAGGTGCTCGCGCGGCTGGAGGAAGCCGGGCGCTGCCGCCGCGGATACTTTATTGAGCATCTCGGCGCAGCCCAGTTCGCAGTGCCCGCCACCGTTGACCGGCTGCGCTCCTTCACCGAGGATGCCCGCATCGCCCAGCCAGACCCGACGGCGCTGGCCCTCGCGGCAACCGACCCTGCGAATCCCTATGGAGCCGCCCTTCCCTGGCCGACAGTGGCCGGCGAGGCCGGCTCGGGACATCGGCCGGGACGGAAGGCAGGGGCGTTGGTGGTGATGGTCGACGGCGCGTTGGTCCTTTACGTCGAACGCGGCGGTAAGACGCTGCTCACCTTCAGCTACGACGACGCCGCCCTCACCGTAGCTGCCGAGGCTCTGGTGGGCGTGGTTCGTCGAGGCGCCGTGGACAAGCTGTTCATGGAGAAGGTCAACGGGCACGACCTCCTGGAAACACCTATCGCCGTCGCCCTCGCCGCAGCTGGCGCCTACTCGACGCCGAAGGGACTGCGGATCCGTGCCTGAGGGAGATTCCGTCTGGCGCGCCGCCGATAAGCTCCACCAAGCCCTTGCCGGCCAGGTGGTGACGACCTCGGATTTCCGCGTGCCGCGCTTCGCCACGTTGAACCTTGCCGGCTGGACCATGACCGAGGTTGTGCCGCGCGGAAAACATTTGCTGATGCGCCTGGTGGGTCCGGAGGATACGGAACCTGGGGCCAGCCGGAAACCACGCGCCCTCACCATCCATTCACATTTGAAGATGGAGGGTTCGTGGATGGTCTACGCACCTGGCGGCCGGTGGACCAGGCCCGGGCACACAGCGCGTTGCGTGCTGAGGACAGCGGTGGCCGATGCCGTGGGATTCTCGCTGGGCATCCTCGAGGTTGTGCCTACCGGCGAAGAAGACAAGATCGTAGGCCATCTTGGACCGGACCTCCTTGGGCCGGACTGGGACGAAGCCGAGGCCTTGCGGCGGCTCCAGGCTGAACCGGATGTTCCCATCGGCTACGCCCTGCTGAATCAGCGGAACCTCGCCGGGATCGGGAACATCTACCGCTGCGATTCCTGTTTCCTGTCCGGCGTTCACCCTGCCCTGCCGGTGGGCCAGGTCCCGGATCTGGCAAGGATCGTCCGCGATGCCAAGCGGCTTCTGGGCGAGAACCTCGGTCCCGGCCGCAGGTCCACCCTCGGCCCGCGCGCCATGCGGCCCGGCTACTGGGTCTACGGCCGGACCCGCCAACCTTGCCGACGGTGCGGAACACCCATCCAGCACGGCTTGCTTGCGGCACCGGACGGCACCGAGGAAAGGGACATCTATTTCTGTCCACAGTGCCAGCCAGCGCCACGTGGTGCGGAAGGAACTGAGACGGGACCAGCCGGACCGTCCCGCAACGCAATCTCCGGGCAACGCGCTTCAGGACGGGCTGCCCGGCCCCGTTACGGAAGGTAGCTATGCCGCCAGGGTGGGTTGCGTTTCCCCGGTGGGTGCCGTCGTCGCAGGCCTCTCCGGCACGATGAACCTGGGCAGCAATATCTGCACGATCGGCCCAATCGCCAAGGCGTAGACCACGGTTCCCACGCCCACGGATCCACCCAACAGCCACCCCACCGCCAGGACCACAACCTCGATCCCTGTGCGGACCAGTCGAACGGACCAACCCGTCCGCCGCACCAACCCGGTCATCAGGCCGTCGCGCGCACCCGGGCCCAGCCGGGCTCCGATGTAGCAGGCGGAAGCAATACCGTTGAGGATCACGGCCCCGGCCAGCATGGCAATCTGACCACCGAGGTGCGAGAACGCGGGAATCAGCCAAAGGCCCAGGTCGGCAAACAAACCCACCAGCACGGCGTTCGCGAGTGTTCCGATGCCCGGCATCTGCCGCAGCGGAATCCAAAGCAGCAGCACCAGGAAACTGACGGCGATAACCACGATCCCAATGCTGAAGCCGGTCTTCTGGGACACACCTTGGTGGAACACGTCCCACGGGTCCAGGCCGAGTCCGGCGCGGATGAACATGGCAAGGGAAATGCCGTACATCGCAAGGCCGATCAGGAGTTGGGTGATTCTTCGGGTCATCATGAAACCATGATCGCGAAAAACTGGCCTTGTATTCCATAGCCAGTTTGAAATACTGGACTGGTGACAGGCTCACTTAATCCCACCGCGCTCACCCGCCTCCTCGGCTCTTGGAACTCCGGCGCCCTGCCCGCCTACCGGGAGCTGGCCGACGTCGTGCGTTTACTGGTGATGGACGGGCGAATCCCGCTGGACGTCGCACTACCGAGCGAGAGGGCGTTGGCCCAAACACTGGGCCTGAGCAGAACCACGGTGACCGCTGCGTACTCCACCCTGCGGGAGCAGGGTTTCCTGACCGCAGGCCAAGGCAGCCGGGGCAGAACCTGCATTCCGCACCGCAGCTCGCCCGTGACCATGCCAGGGCTGGCAGCGCCGGAGGGACTGCTGGACCTGGCGTACGCATCGCTGCCGGCAGCAGGCGAGGTGGTGCACCGCGCCTTCGCCGATGCGCTGACCGAACTACCCGCCCTTCTGCCTGGCTTTGGCTACGACGCCGTTGGAGTGCCTGCGCTCCGGCAGGCCATCGCGGACAGGTACACGGCCGAGGGCGTTCCCACCACGGCCCAGCAGATCCTGGTGACGTCCGGGGCGCAGCACGCGTTGAACATTGTCCTGAAGACCTTGGCAGGGAAACAGGACAAAGTCCTGGTGGAACACCCCTCCTATCCGAACGCCCTGGACGCCATCCGGGCCACCGGGTGCCGCCCGCTTCCGGTGGCGATGCCGGCCGCCGGAGCCGCGGCGGGCTGGGACATCGATGCCATGGTGGCTGCCATGAACCAGCAGCGTCCAGCCATGGCCTACCTCGTCCCGGACTTCCATAACCCCACCGGTCGCATCATGTCCGACCTTCAGCGGCGCCGCCTGGCACGGGCCGCAGCTTTGGCCGGGACGGTCCTGGTGGTGGATGAGACGCTGCGGGGGTTGAACCTCGACGGCGTCAGTGCGGCACCGATGGCATCCTTCAGTTCTACGGTGGTCTCCATCGGGTCACTGAGCAAGTCCCACTGGGCCGGCCTCCGCATCGGGTGGATCCGCGCTGAGCAATCGGTCATCAACCGCCTGGTGACCACCAGGACCACCATGGACCTGGGCGGTCCAATCGTGGAGCAACTGGCGGCCGCCCGCCTGGTGGGTGCCTACTCCGAGCCGATGGACGCCCGGCTGGCCGAACTCCGGCAGAACCGGTCCGCTTTGATGGAACTGCTGGCAGAGCATCTTCCCGAGTGGGAGGTGGAGCGGCCCCGCGGCGGACTCACCGTATGGTGCAGGCTGCCGAATCCGAGCAGCACGGCCCTGACGGTCCTGGCACCCGATTTCGGCGTCCGCTTGGCAGCAGGGCCGCGGTTTGGGGTGGGCGGCGCGTTCGAACAGTACATGCGCGTGCCCTACACCTTGCCGCCGGCATCCTTGGAGGTGGCAGTCCGCGCCCTCCGGGCAGCGCAAGACAAGATCGACGCATCACCCCAGCTCAGGAGGAGCCTCAAGTCCGGGCGCCCCGCCGCGGCCGCCGTCGCCTGACCACCCAGCCGCCTGACCACCAACTGACTGGCAGTAGTGGTTGTTCTCGCTCAAAACAACAACAAGTGCCAGTTAGACAATATGAACGGGGGCGGCCCGCCTGGGGCGGTCATTATCGCCGGGCTGGGTCCTTCCGCGCCAGCTTCCCATGGGAGTGCAGGTTTCGCGG
>NZ_JBIVGX010000009.1:0-186392 GCF_044748905.1 Paenarthrobacter sp. NPDC089714 | reverse complement strand
TGAACAACCTCAGCAACCAAACGATTCGAGAACTTCACCACGGCAATCGACACCCTTCAATAATCAGGTGTTGCGATCACCGCATGATTCGAAGCGTCCAAAACGGCATCTACTGCGACCCGGTTGGGTGATTCAGTGGTTCCTCAGCATGGAAATGAGTTCGGATTTCTTCTTGTCCGAGTATCCTTTCAGGCCGAGTTCTTTTGCACGGGACTTGAGTTTGTCCACGGTCCAATCGTCGTAGTCGCCGGACTTTCCGCCCTTGCGCCCAACTTCGCCCCGGCTTTGTTTGGCAGCCGCATTCGAGATACGGGCGGCCTTCTCCTTGGAGGCTCCATCATCGCGGAGTTCCTCGTAAAGTTCGGGGTCCTTGAGGCTGGGATTCTTTTTTTCCGGCATGGTGGAGATCCTTTCTTTGGTACGTCGGCCGCGGCCGCTCCCAGCGTCAGTCCCCCCGGTTTTGCAGGGCCTTGCGATGGATCCAGAAGGGGAGTCCCACAACAATCACCAACACCACAAGGATGAGGACTGCGCCGGTGAGCAAGCCGGAATTCCTGCCCATGGCCATGTCGAAAACCAGCGCGGCCGAGCCGACAATCAGGATGGACACGCCAGCCAGAGCGAGCTTGGTGATGGTGTCTGCGCTGGAGACGAGTGTTGCCTTGAGGCCGCGCCGGAAGAGCCGTCGATGGATGCTGACGGGAAGGACAATGGTGATGGTGGTCAGTGAGGCGACCATGACGTTGAAGAGATACAGGCCGGTCTGCCAGTCGTCCAGGGTGGAGAACCTCGACTGGAAGGGGAGCGTCAGCAGGAAGCCGCCCAGGATCTGGACTCCGGTTTGGAGGACCCGCAGTTCCTGGATCAGCTCCAGCCAGTTGCGGTCCATCTTCTCTTCGGTGGATTCATTGCGGCCGGTCCGTGCGACCGGCTCGGTATCGGCCACTTCAAGCACCTCCGCTTGGGGTAGTGCGCCGGAGGGCCGTCCCCAAGCTGCAGCATTGCTGCGGGGACAGCCCTCACGGTCTTTTTGATATCTGGGTGTGCCGGCCTGACGGCGCGGCTGGTGTCGCGCTGCGGGCTCTATACTGTGTGGCCGCGGCGACCTGACATGAAGCTGAGAAGCCAGCCGATGGCTGCGACTACCAGGAGGATGACGCCCACCCACAGCAGCCAGTTAAGGGCCGACGAGAAGCCGCCCACAAGAAGAAGGACAATCGCCACTACACCAGCAATGATCAGAAGCGTGTTCATGGTCAGCACATTCCTTTCTGGGAGGAATCCGGCGGTAAGTCGACGGGTTCCTGACATGCATTCCGTTTACTTCAATTGAGTTATGCCGGTACCCGGAAGCGTTCCACCGTTTCCATGGTGCCTGTGCCGTTGCGTGCAACCGGCCCATCCTGTGAGGTCGGTTCGCCGGTTGTGAACAGCGACACTCCTCATTGTACTACTAAGCACCCTTATGAAAGAGTTATTGAAGTAGTCACTTGGTTGATTGGGTGGACGTCCAGGCGGCGTCCCAGGAGAGGAAAACATGAAAGCGTCACAGCAACTCGCAGACAACCTTCAGATCGTCCTGACAGACCTGATCGAGCTCCAACTCCAGGGAAAGCAGGCCCACTGGAACATCGTTGGCCCGAACTTCAGGGACCTCCACCTCCAGTTGGATGAATTGGTGCTGGCCACCCGCCAGTACGCAGACGATACCGCCGAGCGCATGCGCGCCCTCCACGCCCTCCCGGACGGACGCAGCAGCACCATTGCCAAGGGCACGCGCCTTGAAGAATTCCCCGGCGGCCTGGTGAACACCAAGAACGCCGTCAAACTGGTGACGGACCGTGTGGAACGCACCGTCCAGACCATGCGGGATGTCCACGATGAGGTTGATGAGGAAGACCCCACGACGGCGGACCTCCTGCATGAGTTCATCGCCCGCCTTGAGCAGTTGGCGTGGATGATCAACGCGGAGACCATGGGTTCCGGTACGGCCGTGACCGACCCCGACGAAGCCTGACCGGCCCGGGACGACGACGGCAGGGCGGCCGGAATGGCCAGGCTTCGGCGAAGCGACTTGTCCAAGCCCGGCATCGTCCGGCGCCGCTCGGGCAAGGGTTTCAGTTACCGGCACCCCGACGGAACACTGCTCAACGAGGAGGATCGCCAGCGCATCAAAGCGCTGGCGATCCCGCCTGCGTGGACCGATGTGTGGATCAGTCCGTACGAGAATGCCCACATCCAGGCCACCGGTGTTGATGCGGCCGGTCGAAGCCAGTACATGTACCACCCGCGCTGGCGTCAGCGTAAAGACACTGAGAAGTTCCAGCGCGCAGCGGAACTCGGCTCGGTTTTTCCCTCGATCCGCAGGGCGGTCACCCTGCATCTGAAGGACGCTTCCTCGCAGAAGCAGCAGACCCTGGCGGCGGCTGTCCGTCTCATGGACCTTGGCGCCCTACGCGTTGGTTCGGAAAGCTACATGCGCCAGAACGGCTCGTATGGGCTGACCACCCTGAGGTGCAGGCACGCCCGCATCAAAGACGACGCCGTGGCCCTGAAATTTCCCGGCAAGAGCGGGCAGTGGTGGGATACGTCCATCAATGACCCCGTCCTGGCGGCCTTTTTGGAACCTTTGGCGCGCAGGCCCGGCAAGGAACGGCTGCTTTCGTACAAGGACGACGGCGTCTGGGTCCCCTTGGATGGGCACATGGTCAACGAGTACCTCCGAAGCATCGCGGGGGAGGCGTACACGTCCAAGGATTTCCGCACCTGGAAGGGCACGGCAGCGGCAGCCCTGTGCCTCCTGAAGAATGACGGAACCATGACCCGTCCCCAAGCCTTGGTGAAAGCCATGAAGGAGGCTGCGGAGATGCTGGGCAACACCCCTGCCGTGGCCCGCACGTCCTACGTGGACCCGCGGATCGTGGAGGCCTACCTCGACGGCGGGCTTGAGAAGATCAAGCCCACGGAGCCCTCGATCGCCGAATTCCTGATGGGGAAGCAGGGCTGAGCTTCACCGCAACCGCAAAGAGCCTGGCGATACCCCCATGCGGGGTGTCACCAGGCTCTTTCCGTGGAGCTGGTCAGGCAACGATCAGGCGTCGTGGTCCGTTTCGAGGATCTTCACGAGGCTCTCCAGGGCGGCGTCCGCACCTTCACCCTCGGCCCGCAGCACCACGACGTCGCCGTGTGAAGCACCGAGGCTCATGAGGGAAAGGATGCTGGCAGCGTCCATGGCGTCGTCGGCCGGCTCGCCTTGGCGGGCGATGGTGACCTCAAGGTCCAGGTCTCCAGCGGCCTCCGCGAAGATGGCTGCAGGGCGGGCGTGGAGGCCGACACGGCTGGCGATGGTGGCTGTACGTTCAGGCATTGGTGCTCCTTTGTGAGGTTGTGGAGAGTCTAGACGGTTGCGGGTACGGGTTCGGCCTCAACGGCCTCCGGCTTGCGGACGGTCCAACGCTTGAGGGCGATGACCAGGAGGGCGGTGATGACCACGCCAACAGCGATCGACAGGAAGAACAACAGGAAGTTGTCGATGGCGAAGAAGACGAACAGGCCACCGTGCGGTGCCTTGGAGGTGACAGCGAAGGCCATGGACAGTGCGCCGGTCACTGCGCCGCCCACCATGCTGGCGGGGATGACGCGGAGCGGATCGGCAGCGGCGAACGGGATGGCGCCTTCGGAGATGAAGGATGCCCCCAGGAGCCAGGCGGCCTTGCCGTTCTCACGCTCGGCGAGGGAGAACAGCTTCTTGTCCAGCACGGTTGCCAGGGCCATGGCCAGCGGCGGAACCATGCCCGCTGCCATGACGGCGGCCATGATCTGCCACGGTGCCTGGTTGGTCACTGAAGCGGTACCGAGGCCGGCAACTGCGAAGGAGTAGGCAACCTTGTTGACCGGGCCACCCAGGTCGAAGCACATCATGAGGCCGAGGATGATGCCCAGGATGATGGCACCTGCGCCGGTGAGGCCGGACAGGCCGGTGTTGAGGGCGTTGGTCAGGGCGACGATCGGTGCACCGAGGATCAGGAACATCAGGCCTGAGGCCACCAGGGAGGCCAGGAGTGGAATGATCACCACCGGCATCAGGCCGCGGAGCCAGCGGGCCACGTTGAGCTTGCCCAACTGGTAGGCGATGTAGCCGGCCAGGAGACCACCGACGATGCCGCCCAGGAAGCCTGCGCCCATGAACCCGGAGACAGCACCGGCCACGAAGCCCGGCGCGATGCCCGGCCGGTCGGCAATGGCGTAGGCGATGTAACCAGCCAAAGCCGGAACCAGGAAGCCCAGGGACAGGGCGCCGATCTTGAAGAGCACTGCGCCAAGGTAGGCGCCCAAGGGACCCCAGGCGTTGTCCGGGAACTCGGTGGGCAGGTTGAAGATGCTGTTCTCAACCACGATCTTGTCCGCGAAGCCCGTGATCAGGTAGCCGCCCAGGAGGAAGCCCAACGCAATCAGCAGGCCGCCACCGGCCACAAACGGAATCATGTAGGACACACCCGTGAGGAGGGCGCGCTTCAGCTTCTGGCCGATGTGCTCGCTCTTCTCCTCGGCCTCACGTTCAGCCTGCTCTTCTGCCCCAAAATGGGCCACGCGGTGTGCGTGGGGATCGTCGGCGGCAGCGAGGGCTTCCTGGACCATCTTGGCGGGCTCGTCGATGCCGCGTTTGACCGGAGCATTGATGACCGGCTTGCCGGCGAAGCGCTCCTTGCCGCGAACGTCCACGTCGACGGCGAAAATCACCGCATCTGCCGCAGCGATCACCGCCGGGTCCAGCGGCTTGGCGCCCGAGGAACCCTGGGTTTCAACCTGCAGGTCCACGCCCATCTCGGCAGCAGCGGCAACCAGCGAGTCGGCCGCCATGTAGGTGTGCGCAATGCCGGTGGGGCAGGCCGTAACGGCCACGAGGCGCTTGGGTGCGGCGGCCGCCGTCGGGCTTCCCGCGGGGGCTGCAGAAGCGGCCGGTGCGGCCGCAGCAGCAGGTTCCGCGGCGTGCGCTGCGGGCTTGTCCGCAAGGGCGCCGTCCACCAAGTCCACGATCTCCTGCTCCGACGAAGCCGCACGGAGCGCCGCGGTGAAGTCCTTTTTGATGAGTGAGCGGGCCAGCTTGGAGAGCAGCTTCAGGTGTTCCTGGTCCGCGCCGTCCGGGGCTGCGATGAAGAAGATGAGGTCCGCCGGACCGTCCTTCGCGCCGAAGTCCACTTTGTGGGACAGGCGGGCCATGGCCAAGGCGGGTTCCGTGACGGCGGCCGAACGGCAGTGCGGGATGGCAATGCCGCCGGGAACGCCGGTAGCGGTCTTCTGTTCGCGGGCGAAGGCGTCAGTGAAGAGCCCTTCAACCTCGGAAGCACGGCCAGCGTCGGCTACTTTGCCGGCCAGGACACGGATGACGTCGGCGGGGGCATCGCCCAGGTTCTGGTCGAGGGTGACCAATTGGGGTGTGATCAGCTGGGTCACTGTTAGTCCTTCTGGAGGGCCGTGATGGTTACGGCGTCTGGGGTTGTCTGGTGGACTGCCGGGACAGTGGAGCCCGGCAGCGATGCAGCAGCGGCACCATGCGCCACGGCTTGACGGAGGCAGTCCGGGGCGGAACCACCTTTGCTTGCGGCCAGCAGGTAGCCGGCCAAGGACGAATCGCCGGCACCGACAGTGCTGACGGCTTGGATCGGCGGATGCGTGGCAAGCCACGCTCCGTCTGCCGTCACCAGGACTGCGCCCTTGGATCCGAGTGTTGCGAGTACAGCACCCACACCGCTTTCGACGACGGCGGCAGCAGCTTGGGCGGCTTTGGCCGGGTCTGCCTCCAGTTCCTCAGCGGTGGAGACTTGGGTGAAACCGGCTGCGGCGGCAAGCTCCGCAAGCTCTTCGGCGTTGGGTTTCAGGAGATCCGGCTTTCCGGCGGGGTCCCCTTCCAGGGCCGCCGCCAGCGGAGCGCCGGAGGAGTCGATGGCGATCTCCGGTGCGGCGAGTCCATCGGAGCGGGAACGGAGCCGGCGGGCGATGGTGGCGTAGAAGTCGGCGGGAACCCCTGGTGGGAGCGAGCCGGCAAGGACTACCCAGCTGGCGCCACGGGAGCGCTCCAGCAGCAGCCCGATCAGGGCCTCTTGCTGTTCGGCGCTCAACTCCGGGCCGGGCTCATTGATCTTGGTGGTGACGCCATCCGGTTCGGTGAGCGTCACGTTGCTGCGCAGCGCCTGGCCGATCGGCAGCGCCGCAAACGGCACACCGCCGTCGTGCAGTCCTGCAAGGACCGGATCTGAATCGGCGCCCGGGAGGACCGCGAGGGTTTCAAGGCCGGAGGCCACGAGTGCCCGGGAAACGTTGACGCCCTTTCCACCGGATTCCTGGTGGACGTGGGTGGCACGCTGCACTTCGCCGCGGGCCAGCGGTCCGGGCAGCTCCACCGTGCGGTCGAGGCTGGGGTTGGCGGTCAGGGTGACGATCATGCGACCACCACGTCTACGCCGGCGTCGGCCAGGGCTGCCGCGAGTTCCGCGGAGGGCTCCCTGTCTGTGATCAAAGTATCCACATCCTTCAGAGTGGCGAACTGGACCAGGGTTTCGGCGTCCAGCTTGGAGGAATCGGCCAGGGCCACCACGCGGCGGGCCGACTTGACGAACGCGGCCTTGACCGCGGCTTCCTCGGGATCGGGGGTACTGAGCCCGAAGGTGGCGTGGATGCCGTTGGCCCCGACGAACGCGATGTCCGGACGGAGCTTGACGGCGGCGTCCACGGTGGACTGTCCCACTGCCGCCTGCGTCAGTCCGCGGACGCGGCCACCAAGGATCTGGAGGGCGACGCCGGGAGTGGCGGACAGCTTGCTGGCGATGGGAATGGCGTGCGTAATCACCACGAGCTCGTCCGTTGACCCGTTGGATGCCGGCGTGCGCTGTGCCAGCAGGTCCGCGAGGGTTTCGGTGGTGGAGCCGGCATCAAGCAGGATGCTGCCGGTGGTGGGCCCGGGAATCATGGCGAGGGCGGCGGCGGCGATGCGGAGTTTCTCTGCCTGGCGCTGAATGGCGCGCTCCAGGATGCTTTCTTCGCGGGTGCTGAGCCGGTCCGAGGGAACCGCGCCGCCGTGGACGCGGCGCAGGTTGCCGGAAACTTCGAGCGCTGCGAGGTCCCGGCGGATGGTTTCGGTGGTGATGCTGAATCGGTCCGCCAGCTCGGTGACACTGACGCGTCCGCGCTCTGTGACGAGTGCGGAGATCAGCTGCTGGCGCTCTTCGGCGAACACTTACCCTCCATTGCGTCATGCGTGAGTCGTTGTCTTCATTGCCTTCCACTCACGGTGACTGCTGTCACACGTAATGTGGAATTGCTTGACTCTATCTGTGTTTGTGTTGGTAAGTCAATAGAAAACAACATAAACACAGATTGCTTGGTGAGGGCGGTGAAACCGGGTTGTGACACGGGGCCACAGCGAAGGAGCAGCACGCTGCCCGGGCATAGCAGAGGGCATGACGCACTCCCTGTAGTGCGTCATGCCCTCGTTCGGATCCTGACTGGGGGATTTGCCAGGATCCGGTCTTAGGGGACCTGCCGTCGATGCGGCGCTGGTCCGGGGGCGTAAACCTATGGTTCGCGCGGTGTGGGTCCGTCCGGTGGGGTGGGCCCGTCCGGCGGTGTGGTTCCCGGTACGGGTTCCCGCTCGGGTGTGGGCTCGGGAACCGGCGGTGGTCCGGGCTCCGGTAGCGGCACCGGCTCCGGCGTGGGCGCAGGTTCGCGTGCTGTTCGTCCCTCTGGCCCGGACTGCCCCGCCGGGCTGGACTGCCCCGCCGGGCTGGACTGGCCCTCCGGCCCGGGAGCCCAAGCGGAGGTTGGCTCTGTCACGACTTCCCGTTCCGTCCGTGGCTCCGCTGCTGGGGGCGGAGGGTGCGCGGCGTGGAGGAGGGATACTTGCTGGAATCCCAGCCGGAGCCCAGGTAGTCGATGGGGAGGTTGTCCGGATCCGGCGGATCGGGCAACTTGTGCTTGCGCCCGGCCTGGGGTCCCGCGTTGGTGGCCAGCGACTCTTTCCTGCGCTTCTCTGCGTGCATGCGTTCTCTTCCTCTATGTCCGGACCAGGCCGGATTGAATCGAAATGGTGCGGGTTAGTCCGGAATCTCCATCCGGAAGCCGCACGTGCATCCAAGGACGCGGGTGTTGATGTAGACCTCGTAGAGCCGCAACGGTGCCCCGGGCTTGAGCGCCAAGGGTGCCTGGATGCGGCGAAGCTCGCAGCTGCGCGTTTTCATGGGGTTGCCGCAATGCAGGAACTGGCCGCCGAATTGGAGGATGCCCTGGGTGCCGCTTGGCCGGTTCAGGATGGCGGCCACCCGCTGCACGCTTGCCAGGTGTTCGTAGGTGTACCTGCACTCCGCGCACTGATAGCTGACGTCCACCCTGTTGGGCGCGGGCGGATAGTGCGACTGGATGGAATCCACCAACAGATGCTGGTCGGTGTTGCAGCGTGGGCACCACAGCGGCTCGTCGGGTGGTTGGTGTGCTTCGTCGGGAACCCTCGAAGCAGGCTGGGCCGGCATGGCATTCACCTCTGTGTGAATATGGGGGCGCCCGTCTGCATGAGCTGTGAAGCGGGGTCCGTCGACGCAGACCGTAGCTAGATTGTGCACATAGGTGCACCGCAGATGCAAGGATTTTTGGGGGATCCGCTCGGGGCGGAAGAGGTGTAGATAATAGTGGCATGGACCAAATTCATCCGGACACGGCCATGCCCGTGGAGGCGCCTGCTGCCGACGACGTCCCCGTGGCCGAGCAGCTCCAGGACCTGGTGATCGACAGTGAGGATGTGGGCGGATTCCTTGGCGAACTCGCCGTGTTCTCCGCCGATTCGGTGTCCGCCACCGTAGGGCTGGGCGTGCTCTGCGGCATCACCTTGAGCCGCCGTCGCAAGGCCTTGACGGTTGCCGGCAACAGCCACGAGGCGCGGTTGATCGACGAGGTCCAGCGGACGTTCGGCGATGGGCCCTGCCTGGAAGCCATGCGCACCCACACCACGGTGCTGGTGGAGGACACTGCCACTGAGGAGAGATGGTCCGACTATTGCAGCGTGATCGCCGGTCGCGGGCATTTGTCCGTGCTGTGCGTGCCCCTGGAATTGGACGAAGGAGCCACCGCCGCGCTCAACTTTTTTGCTCCGCAGGCCCACATTTTCGATCCTGCAACCGTCCGCAATTGCGAGCTGTATGCGAGCCAGGCAGAGCGTTCGCTGCGCTTGGCCGTGCGGATCGGAACCAAGCAGCAGCATGCCGAAGACCTGCAGGATGCCATGGCCTCGCGCACTGCAATCGACCTTGCCTGCGGAATCATCATGGGCCAGAACCGCTGCAGCCAGGCTGAAGCCTTCGGGGTGCTGAAAAAGGCCTCCAACGGCCGTAACCAAAAGCTCCGGGACGTTGCTGAAGCCATGATCAAGGCTGTTGCCGGGACCGCCTCGGTATCCCATTTCGACCTCTAGGCGCATGCTGTTAAGCCACTCGTGTCTTGTGACGTGCGGCACTGTTGAACTACATTCATTACTGGGTTAAGCCAATAGCCCCTGGATCCTTACGACCTCGGAGCGCGGCTGACAAGCCCTCTCCAGGGACGCGGGCTCCGACAGGAGCATCAGCTTCTCCCGACCGCTGTTCAGTGTGTCCCGCAAGGGACGGTTGTCGGAAACCACCGCTTTGGTGGTGCTTGCAATAAAGGAGAATGGCAATGACGCTTGGTTCCCCGATTCCTGCCCCGAAACGCTTGCCTGGGGCAACTCCCGCCACTGAAGACACCGGCTCACGCCCGTGGTGCACAGTGTGCGATACCGATTCGTACATTTTTGTTGAAACAGTGGTTGAGGCCACGCCGAACCAGTCAGAGATTGTCGAAGTCAGCTACACCTGCAGTGAATGCGATACCTTCTACGCCCACGCCGTCCCGTTGGCCGAACTGGTCCCGGAGATCCAGTCGGAATTCCTCTCTACGTCCGCGGCCGGCCTGTGGTTCAGCTGCACCCATTGCGGCGAGCCCATGACACTTGGCCGCCCCACTGAACGGTTCATCGAAGCACCCCGGACCACTGACTATCCGGACACTCCCAGCCTTCTGGAGGTCTACCTGCAAACACAGGTGCTCCACTGCCGGTGCGGCTTCCAAATGGAGGTTCCGCGCCACGTGGGATGACGGGCGTCTCTGAAAACATGACCCGTGGGGAGGGGTGGCTATGCGAACGTTTGGCGTAGAGGAAGAGCTCCTCATTGCCGATCCGATTGATGGGATGCCGCTGGCCCTTGCCTCCGGAGTCCTGGATATCGCCGCGCACCACGCGCAGGATGATGGGCCATCGCTGAAGTCCGAGTTCAAGCAGGAACAGGTGGAGGTGAACTCCCGGCCCTGCACCACCGCCGAGGGCCTTCGCCAGGAAATCCAGCTGGGGCGGGCGCTCGCGGACAAGGCCGCCAGGACCGTGGGCGCACGGGTTGCAGCCCTGGCCACGCCACCTGTCTTCCATGCGACGCCAACCCTGGGCAACCAGCGCTACGCCACCATGGGCCATGAGTTCGGCCTGATTGCCCGGGAACAGATCACGTGTGGTTTCCACGTGCATGTTTCCATCGGGTCGCCCGAAGAGGGCGTTGCAGTCCTGGACCGCATGCGCCACTGGCTTCCGGTGTTGCTGGCCTTGAGCGCCAATTCGCCGTACTGGATGGGCACGGACACGGGTTTCGCCAGTTATCGAACCCAGATCTGGAACCGCTGGCCCACCGCCGGGCCCATGGACGTGTTCGGCTCGGCGGATGGATACCGGAGTGTCCTGCGGGAGCTGCTCAAGACCGGCGTTCCCCTGGACGAGGGCATGATCTACTTCGACGCGCGCCTTTCCCGCGGCCAGCCCACAGTGGAACTGCGGATCGCCGACGTCTGCCTTTACGCCGGGGACGCCCTGACCATCGCGGTCCTGGCGAGGGCCTTGGTGGAGACGTCGGCGAGGCAGTGGCGGGAGGGCGCGCCGCCGTCGGACGTTTTGACCAGCGTGCTGCGCATGTCCAACTGGCGCGCCAGCCGGTACGGCGTCAATGAGCAGCTGATCCACCCCGGGGAGTTGGAGCCCTGCCCGGCTGGGGATGCCGTGGGTGCGCTGCTGCGCCACGTGGGCCCGGCGCTCACGGAGACGGGAGACCTGGCCGTGGCCCGTGCCGGGGTGGCGGCGATTCTCCGGCGAGGCACGGGTGAACGACTCCAGCGGCACGCCTACAGCCGCCGTTTGCGGCTGGCCGACGTGGTCTCCGCGGCCATCGCTTCGACCCACCAGGACGGGGAACGGACCGACGCCGGCCTCATGCTCCGGTAAGTACCGCTCAAGCACGACGACGGCTGGTTGGCTTGGGTGCCCCAAGTGACCAGACCGCCGTCGTACTTCATGTGGGGGCGTCAGCCCTGGTTGATGCGGATCATGTTGCCCGAGGGGTCGCGGAAAGCGCAGTCGCGCGGGCCCCATGGCTGGTCGATCGGTTCCTGGAGGACCTCGGCGCCGGATGCGCGGAGCTTCTCGAACGTGCCGTCCAGATCGTCCGTGCTGAAGACGAGCATGGGCATGACGCCTTTGGTGAGGAGTTCCTGGATGGCGTCCCCGTCGGCCTGGGAACGCCCGGCGTGCGGCGGGGAGAGCACCAGTTCGAGGTCCGGCTGGGCGTCGCTGCCGAGGGTGACCCAGCGCTGGCCGTCCGAGCCGACATCGTTCCTGACGTCCAAGCCCAGTGCGTCCCGGTAGAAGGGGAGCGATTCGTCGACATCGTTGACAGTGACGTGTGCGTATTTCAGTGAGATGTTCATGACTCACACGCTATTGCAGTCGCGAAACGGGCGCTTCTTCGATCCTGCTCAGCTTGTGGGTGCTGTGGTGGCTTTGCGTCGTTCGGGGCGGGTGTGCTGCTTGGCGATGCAGTTGGGCATGGCTTTCACGGCCTCATGTTCGCGGGTGCGGTACTCGCTGGGCGTGATGCCAACAATCTCCGTGAACCGTGAGCTGAAGGAACCCAGAGAGGTACATCCGACTTCCATGCAGGCATCGGTGACACTGGTGCCGGCCCGCAGCAAGGCCATGGCCCGCTCGATCCTGCGCGTCATGAGGTAGTTGTAAGGTGATTCGCCATAGGCTGCCTTGAACTGGCGGGAAAAATGGGCGGGGGACATGAGGGCCCCGGCTGCCATGGTGGGCACATCCAGCGGGCGCGCATACTCCCGGTCGATGAAGTCGCGTGCGCGCCGCAGATGGGCCAGATTGGCCAGTTCCTGCGGTGTCATGCGGTCAGTCTACTAGGCTCAGGCTCATGGATTCAGTGGTTTGGTCGAAGCCCGAAAGTGAGCGCGCGGGCACTCCTTTGTTGGTGATGCTGCACGGCTACGGGACCAGCGAGGAACGCATGGTTTCCCTCTTTCCGCACCTGCCGCAGGAGTTCACGTGCGTGGCCCTGCGCGGGCCGAAGGTGATCGGCGACCACTATGGCTGGTTCCTGCTGGACTACTTCCTGACCAATGATTTTGCCGACGTCATCGCTTCCACCAACAAGGTCTTCGAATGGATCGGCTCGGTGCGGCAGAACCACAGCAGCGTCAGCCTGCTGGGCTATTCGCAGGGCATGGCCATGGCCAGCACCCTCCTGCGCCTCAAGCCGGAACAGTTCGCAGCCACCGTTGGCCTCTCCGGGTTTGTCCTGGACAACGACCTCCTGGCATTGTCCGAGTCCTTCGACACTCCGCCGCCGTTCTTCTGGGGGAGGGACAAGGCGGATCCAGTGATCAACGAGGATGCCATCGCCCACACCAAGGAATGGCTCAACGCAAACATGGCCCTTACCGCGCGCACCTATCCCGGGATGGGGCACCGGATCGAGCCACCGGAACTGGTGGACGTGAGTGCCTTCCTTCGTTTCTACGTCCTCGGCCCCGCGCCAACCCCGCCCAACTAGGTCGCAGTTGTGCGCGTTATGGCAGCTCAAAACGCGCACAAATGCGACTCAGTTGGGGGAGGGGTGGGGATTAGACGGCATGCCGGCACTGCGGCGCAACACCGGCGGTGAGGTCCACGTCACATTTCCGAATCCAGCCCCACTCTGTTGAATGACAAAATTGTAAGCGCTTACACTTTTGGCTGCGGCGCTCCCCAAGCGCCGCCACCACAGGGTGAACTCGAGCATGGAAAGGGTTGAGGCCGTGTTGCATGGTTAGGACGCACCGGGCGACGATCCAGGACGTTGCCCTCCTCTCCGGATTGTCCATTTGCACCGTCTCCAGGGCGCTCCGGAACCTCCCCAACGTTTCAGAAAAGGCCCAGCGGCAAGTGTCGGACGCCGCCAGCAAACTGGGTTACAAGGCCTCGGCCGCGGCAGCCCGCCTGGCAGGCGGCCGCACCGGCTCGGTGGCGATCATCGCCCCCACCGCCACCACCTGGTTCTTCGCCCAAGCCGTGGAAGCGGCCGAGGAAGTGTTCGGCGACAGCGGCTACGACACCGTGCTGATCAGCCTGCGCAACAAGAAAAGCGTGAAGCAGCAGGTCTTCGGCAACCTGGAGCAATTGGCCCAGAGGGTGGACGGGCTGCTGCTGCTCAATGTTGACCTGGACCCCGGCGAAGTGGAAGCATTGGACGCTTCCGGTTTGGCGGTAGCCAGCGTGAGCATGCGGAATGTTCCGTGGGACAATGTTGGCATCGATGACGAACATGCGGCGTGGCGGGCCACCTCCCACCTGCTGGAGTTGGGGCATTGGGACTTGGCTGTCCTTGCGGGCAATGAGCCCGTTGTGAAGGACATTCCCCGCTTCCAAGGCTTCAGCCGTGCACTTGATGAACACCACCTCACCGTCCACCCGGACCAGGTGGTGGGCTGCGAGCCCAGCATCGACGACGGCCGCCGGGCAATGACCGAACTCATGGCCCGCGGTGGAAAGCCCACTGCGGTGTTCGCCCATTGTGACGAGGCGGCGTTCGGTGCGCTCATGGCCTTGCGCGAACACGGCCTGGCCGCGCCAAAGAACATGTCCGTGATCGGCATCGATGACCATCCCATGAGCTGGTTCCTTGGTTTGAGTACCGTGGCCCAGCCCGTAGCGGACCAGGGTGCCTTCGCGGCGAACCTGCTCTGCGAACGACTCGTGAATACCGAAACCCCCAACCCACCCGCCAACCACCTGCTCGATACCAAGCTCATCGAACGCAAGACCACGCGTCACAAGCGCTGAACGGAACAATGCACATGACTGACCTTCGTACTGCCTGGACGGGCGCTTCGGCGCTCCTTTTCGACCTCGACGGCGTGCTGACGCCCACTGCCGTGGTGCACGAGCAAGCGTGGCAGGAACTGTTCGACGGCTACCTCGCGGAACAGAACCACCCCGAGGGCTACCAGGAGAGCGACTACTTCGACCACATCGATGGCAAGCCGCGCTTCGATGGCGTGCGGGACTTCCTGACCTCCCGCGGCATCACCCTGCCCGAGGGGCCGACGGATGATGCCCCCACCAACCAGACGGTGCAGGGCCTGGGGAACCGGAAGAACGCCATCTTCAACGAGATCGTGGACACCCGCGGCGTGGAGCCGTACCCGGGCTCGGTGAAGTTCATCAACGCGGCCCTGGAGCAAGGCCTCCACGTTGCCGTTGTTTCCTCGTCCCGCAACGCTCCCGCGGTCCTGAAGGCCGCCGGACTGGACCACCACTTCGAGGTGGTGGTGGACGGGCAGGTGGCTGCCGCCGTCGGGCTTCCCGGAAAGCCGGACCCCGCAACGTTCACCTATGCGGCCTCGCTGCTGGGCGTCCCCACGGAGGAATGCATTGTGGTTGAGGACGCCGTGTCCGGTGTCCAGGCCGGAAGCGCGGGAAATTTCCAGGCCGTGATCGGCGTGGACCGCGGCGCCGGCCGCCAAACCCTTCTTGACGCCGGTGCGACGCTGGTAGTCGAAGACCTCAACGACCTTCTCTGACCCGACTTTCTCAAAGGACTTCATCAGCCCATGGCACTCATCAGCTCTGACCGGCTGCGCTTCCCCTGCGAGCCTTGGAAACTTGTGGAAAACATCCACGTCCCTGGCGACGAGGGAACCCTGGAAACCCTCTTCGCGCTGGGCAATGGCCACCTTGGCATCCGTGGCTCGCACTCGACTCCTGGCGACGGCGAACTCCCGGGCACCTTCATTAATGGTTTCCATGAGATCTGGGACATCAAGCACGCCGAAAATGCCTACGGATTCGCCCGTACCGGCCAGCGGATCGTGTATGTCCCGGACGCCAACAATTTCTCCATCTGGATCGACGGCGAGGCCCTGAGCCTGGCCGAGTCGACGGTCCTGGACTACCACCGGAGCATCGACTTTGCCACCGGCGTGTACGAGGAAACCACCACGTGGGCCTGCCGTTCCGGTGCCACGGTCACCACGGTGGAGCGCCGCGCGGTGGGCTTCGATTCCCGCGGCTGCCTTGGCCTGGAGCTGTCCGTGAGCGCGGACCGTGACGTGTCAGCGGACATCAGCTCCGCCGTCGTCAACCGCCAGGACCAGCCTGTGGAGGACCACTCGGTCCACGACCCCCGGCGTTCCGGCCGCCATGCCGGGCGGGTGCTCCTGCCGTTGCACCTGCAAGGCGCGGATGGTTCGCTTCGCCTGGCCTGGGAAACTTCGGAATCACGCCAGCGCGTGGCCATGGCAGTGGACCACTGGATTTCCTACGAGGGGCAGCCGTTCGAGACTGCCGTGGCGGAAGACGAGTCGTCCGTCCGCTACGTGCTGGCCATCAACGCCGGTGAGCCGTTCCGGCTGGAAAAAGCAGTCAGCTACATGGTGGCCGGATCCGCGGGTGACGCAGAGGACCGCGGCGAGAGCCTGGTTGCCGAAGCCGAAGCCAACCTGGTTCCGTTCAACGAGATCCTGGCCCAGAGCCTTGCCCACTACAACACGTACTGGACCACGGCAGACGTTTCGATCGGCGGGCAGCCCGAACTGCAGCAGGCGGTTCGCTGGGCCATGTTCCAGCTGGCACAGGCCACGGCCCGCGCCGGTGTTGCGGGTATTCCGGCCAAGGGTGTGAGCGGATCCGGCTACGAGGGCCACTACTTCTGGGACCAGGAGGTCTACCTCCTGCCGTACCTGACGTACACCAACCCGGATGGTGCCCGGAAGGTCCTGGAGTCCCGCCACGCCATGCTGCCGGACGCTCGGGTGCGGGCCAAGGAACTGAGCGTGGACGGTGCCCTGTTCCCGTGGCGGACCATCAACGGACTGGAAGCCAGTGCCTACTACGCTGCCGGAACCGCGCAGTTCCACATCGCCGCGGCCATCGCCTTCGCAGCAACCCGGTACCGTTGGGCAAGTGCCGATGCGGGATTCGAGTCCGAGGTGGGCGCGGACCTGCTGATCGAGACGGCGCGGATGTGGGCCTCCCTGGGCTTCTTTGGCAAGGACGGCATGTTCCACATCCACGGCGTCACCGGCCCGGATGAGTACACGGCCGTGGTCAACGACAACCTGTACACCAACGTCATGGCGCGCTTTAACCTGCGGGCTGCAGCGGCGCTGGAGAACGAGGGCATCGCCGATACAGAGCGCATGGTGTGGCGCCAGGCGGCCGAACGCATGTCCCTGCCCTACGATCCCCACCTTGAGGTCTTCAGCCAGGACAACGACTTCATGACCCTGGAGCCGTGGGACTGGAACACTCCCCAGTCCAAGTACCCGTTGCTGCTGAACTTCCACCCGCTGGTGATCTACCGGCACCAGGTCCTCAAGCAGGCCGATACCGTGCTGGCGATGTTCCTCCAGTGGCAGGACTTCTCCGCGGAGGAGAAGCAGCGCGCCTTCGACTTCTACGATCCCATTACCACCGGCGACTCAACCCTGTCCGCCTGCGTGCAGGGCATCATGGCGGCCGAGATCGGCTACGGCGAACTCGCGCTGAAGCACTTCACCGAGGCGTTGTTCATCGACCTGGACAACTCGCACGGCAACACGATCGACGGCGTCCACATCGCCTCCACCGGCGGGATCTGGAGTTCCCTGGTGTGCGGCTTCGCGGGCATGCGGGACCAAGGCGACGTGCTGCGCTTCGATCCGCGGCTGCCCTCCGAATGGGAAGACCTGGCGTTCCGGCTGAAGGTCCAGGGGCGGTTGCTGTCCGTGGAGCTCTCCCAGGGATCCATGGCGCTTGGTCTGGTCGAAGCGGCCGGATACAGCAATGAGCCGCTCCGTGTACAGGTCCGGGACCACGGCGTCACAGTCGGTCCGAGCACGGTAACGGTGCCGCTTGAGGCGGTACCGGTGCCTCCGGCGTCGGTCTTCCCGAGTTCGTTCCCGACGGCGGGACTTCCGATCGTTGGTGCGTGACCGCTAGCTGGCGCTGGCTGTGTGGTCCTCCACCAGGCCGCTCGCTGGTGAGGTGGGCGGTTTCACCGGAGCCAGGGGGCGGCCGCCTGCGGGGTGGGCCGCCTTGGCGGCTTCCCTGCGGTTGTTCAGCTCCGACGTGATGAGGTCCAGGAGGGCCTGGGCCGGTTCGGACAAGTGGTGCGCGTCCGGGGACCCAAGTTGGTCGCAATGAACCAGGACGTGGCGGATACGTTCCAGCTCCCGCGTAGGCACCAGCGGCCAGCGCCGGAACAACTGCCGGACGGCGATGGCGCCAAGGAGGGCGTCCGGTTTGTTGGGCAGGTCGTGCGGCCTCGATGCTCCTCGTTGAGCGATCGGGGCAGCGAACGGCGCTACGCCATGGGTATAGGTGGTTTTGACTGAATTGGGGGCCATGCGGACCTCCCCGGAGTAGAGCGAAGGAAGCCGGCTGCGTGACTGTAAAAGCAGCTTACAGAATGTGAGTTATGTCATGTCAATCATTACGTGCCGAATTCGTCAAGCGAGTTTAGAATAAGCAGCTTGCTGATCAATTCCAGTGGTCAGTCCTCGAAATGTGCCGGTGCCGTGTGCGGCTGCCCGGCCATCCGATTAACGATCTCCTGGGCGATGTCCCGCAGCTTGCGGTTCCGGTCACTGGACGCCCGGCGGAGGATGTCGAAGGCTTCGTCGTGCGAGCACCGGTTTTGCGCCATGATCATCCCGCACGCGAGGTCGATCACGGTCCGGCTCTCCATGGCGGCCTTGAGGTCATCGCCGCGCTGGTCCGCAGCCGCGATCCGTACCGCCAGCCGCAGTGCCTTACTGGACATGGTGACGAACCGGACAGCGTCATCCACGGTCTTCTTGGTGAACAGCCCGGGCTCTGCGGCGAAGAAGTTCAGGACGGCCGCCGATTCGTCGCCCAGGTCCATGGGAACACCCAGTGCGCTGCTGATGCCCGCGGCCAGCAAAGCCTCCGAATAGTCCGGCCAGCGCGGATCAGTCGCGGCGTCCTCCAGGATCTTGGGGACGCCACTGTCCAACGCGTCAACGCAAGGGCCCTCCCCAAGGCTTTGTTCGATCCGGTCCAGGACAACGGCCCGCTCACTGCTGCCGCCGATGGTTGCCGTGCGTTTCCGGCGCCGCAACGTCACGGCGCACTCGATGTGAACGCCGGTGGCCTGGCTCATCATGTCGGCGGAGAAGCCCGTGAGTCCGCCCAGGAACTCCTTGATGTCTTCGGTGCCGGCGATAAGGTCCACCAACCGTTCGAAGTCCTCGGCCTTATCTTCAGCAGTCATGGCTTCCAATGTAGAAGCATGGCGCGGCGCTAACAAGCACGCCGGTCAACCGCGCCCACCGCGCACCCGCACCGGCGCCGCCGTCGTTCGCGTCCGGACGATTACCGCGGCTCCCAGCACCGCAACCGCCGCCACGGCCGCGGCGATGGCTGTGGGCGTCGACTGGGGTGCGTCGGCACTGCGGCCCACCGTGATCCAGGCGAGCCCCCAGGCGATGGCGGCTGCCAACGCAAGCCGGCCATGGCCTTTGACCGCCAGGGCAATGCCGACGACGGCGACTACCGCCAGGACCGCTACGGACCACACATCCGGACGCAGCCCGAATCCTGAGAAACCCGCTGCCTTCAACGCCGCGGCAATGTTGGCGCACACGGCCACGCTGGTCCATCCGAGGTAGAGGCCCAGCGTGCCATCGACCACCACGGCCTCCACCCAGGACGAGGCCCGGCTCCGGCTGTAGCGGAGGAAGGCCATCACCAGCACTGCGAGCAGGGCAACAATGACCACGACGCTCACCGGGAGCCAGCCGGCCTGCACCGACAGGATCCACGCCGCGTTCAGGAGCATGGACCCCGCCACCACCCAGCCGAGGGAGCGCTGCCGCGGGTTGCTTCGCTGCGATGGCAGCCATTGCCACACCGTGAAGGCCACCAATCCCGTGTACACCACAGACCAGATGGAGAACGCCGGCGTTGCCGGGGCCAGGAGGGTGGAGTCTGCGCTGAGCGCTCCACCTGCGGCCTGTGCGATGGGCGTGCCGCCGAACACGCCTACCCCGATCATGGAGCCGACGATGCAGACCACCAGGCTCACGGTCACCAAAATTTGGCGTACAAAATCCGAGTTTTTCGTTTTCACGTGCAGAGCCTCTTTCCTTGAGGGACCTCTCCGGACTTACTATCAGATGCTAGGTAAACGAGCTTCATGTTTTGCGAAGGACTATTGGATGGACGCAGACGGCCACGCCAAGGGCTATTGGTACGGGAAGGACCCGGGACAGAAGGAACTCGCCGTTGGCGTCCTGAATGCCCTCCGGGACTACCGGGTGTCCGAACAAGCCATGCGCAAACGGACCCGGTCCTCCATGCTGATGGGCGAAAAGGACCTGTTGGCGCTTCGGTACCTGTTTGAGGCCGAGGCCGATGGCCGTGTGATGAAGCCGAAGGACCTCGGTGACCGGCTGGGCATAACCTCGGCATCCATGACCACGCTGATCGACCGGCTGGTTGATTCCGGGCACATCCGGCGGGAGCCGCACCCAACGGACCGCCGGGCGCTGATCCTGCGGCCCACGCCGACGTCGGACCAGGAAGTCCGGCACACCTTGGGCGCCATGCACCGGCGCATGCTGGATGTTGCCAGCGGACTGGACCAGGAGCAGGCCCACGTGGTGATGGATTTCCTCCGGCACATGAGCGAGGCCCTGGACACGATCGACCACGAACCCGCCGACGGCTACGGGCCATCATGAGCTGAGGCTCCACTGCAGGATCAGGATCAGCGTCACCAGGAATCCTGAACCGTAGTTGAGCCAGATGAAGCGGCGCCAGGCCTTGTTGGTGCGTGCCGCCGTCGTATCCGTGACGTTCCACCAGGGCGCACAGTTGACCACGTACGGCAGTGCCACCACGGCCGCGAGCGGCCCGGGCCACGGCGTCGCCAGCATCGCGAGTCCAGCCAGCAGCCACAGCACGACGGCGAGCCGCACCGTGGCTCGGGCGCCGATCACCGTGGCGATGGAACCGATGCCGGCCTGCCGGTCCGGAACGATGTCCTGCACAGCACCGAACGCATGCGCCGCCATGCCCCAGACGAAGAACGCGGCCAGCAGGATCAGAAGGCCCGCGGTTACGTCCGCCCCGGCCAGCGCCAAGCCCACGACGGCGGGACTGACGAAGTGGGTACTGGACGTCATGGAGTCCACCAGCGGGCGTTCCTTGAAGCGCAGTCCGGCCACGGAGTAAGCCACCACGGCGAAGGCGCTCACCGCGAGGCTGATCCACGCGGCCGGCCCACCGGCGAAGGCCAGGACCACCAGGAAGGGCACGTTGGTGATGACGGCCAGCCACAGCATGGGCCGATGCAGCCGGGGTGGCAGGAGGGCGCCTTCGATGCCGCCCTTGCGGGGATTCTGCAGGTCCGAGGCGTAGTCGAACACGTCGTTGATTCCGTACATGGCCAGGTTGTAGGGGATCAGGAAATAGAACGTGCCCACTATGAGCACCCAGTCGATCTCCCGGGTGGTCAGCAGCATGGCCGCGGCAAAGGGGTAGGCCGTGTTGATCCAGCTCACGGGACGTGAGGCAAGGATGGCCTGGGAAAGCAGTCCGGCGGGACGGGACCCGGAGGGGTCCGGGGGGTTGGGGCGCACGGAGTCGCGGGCACCTTCCGGGGTGGCCGCGTCCGTCTGGGCAGCCGTGCGGCGTGTCAGCCACAGCCAGAGCCCGGGCAGCAGCAGGACGGCGGCCAGGGGATAGGCGAAGTCCTCCAGTGGCGCCAGGCCGATCTTCGCGCCGAGGAGATGGGCTTCGTCGTAGTGGAACAGCTCCATGCCGATCATCACTGAATCGAATACCGCCGTGAGGACCGCGAGGGCAGCAAAGGCCAGCCCGACGGCCCGCCAATGCGCTGCAGAGGGCCCCTTGGCGGTGCCGTCCCGCTCTCCGTCCCCACGGTGGGTGCCGCCGGCCGCTATGGCGGGCGCCGCCGTCGTGCTCCTGGCAAAAGCCGCACCGGCAACAGCCGCGGCACCCACGAACGCCAGGGCGAGCCAGAAGTAGGTCATGCGTTCTCCCGCTCCCGTGCGGAGTTGCCCGGAGTTGCCTGCACCAGTGCCCGCCTCTCGAGGATCCGTCGGGTGCCCGTGTACAGGACCATGGTGCAGAGAACCAGGAACAGCAGGAACACGGGCTCTTCGAGGGGGAGTTCGGGCGCCAGCAGGATCCCCGTGGCTATGGCCCCTTCGCCACGCAGGAAGATGCCCAGGCCGATTCCCGCCAGGTCCCAGCCGAGGAGGAACACCAGCCCGACGGCGGTGACGATCGCCGCTGCCTTGGCGTCGTGCCAGAAGAAGAGCCGGAACCGGTGGTCAAGGAGCAGCATGCATCCGATGCCGGCGAGCAGCGCTGCCAGGTATACGAAGCCCATCAACCCACCGTCCTGCGGGTGGTGCTGCGGTGGCGCACGGGGCTCGGCCCGGCGCTGTGGTCGCCACGGATCCGTTTCAGGACCAGCTCGGCGCTGATCAGGCACATCGGCACACCGACCCCGGGGGCCGTGGTGGCCCCAGCGTAGTACAAACCATCTACCTTCTTGGAGGCATTCTGCGCCCGGAACATGGCGCTCTGGCCCAGGGTGTGCGCCGGTCCCAGCATGCCTCCCCGCCAGGAGTTGTAGTCCCGCGCAAAGTCCGCCGGGCCAATCGTGTGACGGACAACGATGCGCTCGCGGAGGTCCGGAATGTCCGCCCAGCCGGCGATCTGGTCAATGGCGGCGTCGGCGATGTCCTCGACCCGCGGGTCTCCCGTGGCCTCCGCCCCGCCTGAACCCAACGATGGATCGGCCGGGATGGGCACCAGGACGAACAGGTTCTCGTGGCCGCCGGGGGCCACGCCGGAGTCCGTTGCGCTCGGCTTGCAGACATAGATCGACGCCGGATCGGGAATCCGCGAAGGCTTGCCGAAGATCGCTTCGAAGTTGGCTTGCCAATCACGTGTGAAAAACAGTGAATGGTGCGGCAATTCGGGGAGCTGGCCGCGGACTCCCAGCATCACCAGTACCGCTCCTGGACCGCTCGTCCGGCGCTGCCACCACGAACGGGGGTAGCTGCGGTCCGTGATGTCCAGGAGTTGCGTTTCCGTGTGGTGCAGGTCCGCCCCGGACACAACGATGTCTGCCACGCTGAAATGCTCCGCTCCGCTTGCGTCCCGCCATTTGACGCCCGTGACCTCGCGGGAGCGCTTGCTGCGGAACGGTGCCGGACCCTGGAAATGGCCGTGTGGAGTGAAGCGATCCTGGGCCTTGGGTTGGGCCTGCCTGGTGGCGATACGCAGCACCTGGGCATCGGTGTGGATCCGGACCCCTGCCTCCACGGCCAAGGCTTCAAGGCGTTGGACGAGTTCCCAGAAGCCACCCACCGGATACTGCACCCCATCGCCCAGGTCCAGGGCGCTCATGAGGTGGTACATGGCGGGTGCATCGGCGGGATTGGTCCCCAGGAACACTGCCGGATAACCCAGTACCTGGCGCAGCACGGGATGCTGAAAGCGCTGGGCGATGAACTTCTCCAAGGGCGTGGCCAACAAACGGGCAAGTTCGGGGAGCCCCCGGAGCACTTCGGGCTGCAGGAGTGCCTTGAGCCGGGTGAACGGGTTGTAGAGGAAATACCGTTCGGCCATGTCTGAGGTGTGCCGGGCGGAGTCCAGATACGCCTTCAGTTGCTTGGCGCTACCGGGTTCAAGCCGTTCGAACGCTTCCCGGACCTGATCGCTGCCCAAGGGGACGGTTACCGGCTCGGGCCGGGTGCCGGCGTCGTCCGGTTCGCTGAAGACACGGTAGGCGGGACTCAGCGTGCGCAGGTCCAGCTGTTCTTCCGTGCTGGTTCCAAGCAGCTCGAAGAAGTGGTCGAAGACGCGCGGCATGAGGTACCAGGACGGGCCGGTGTCGAAGCGGAAGCCGTCCCGTTCCAGCGTTCCCGCGCGGCCTCCCACCCGCGGAAGCCGTTCAAGGAGCTGGACCTCGTGGCCTTCGTGGGCAAGAAGTGCGGCGGTGGCAAGCCCAGCAATGCCACCGCCGATCACTACTGTCCTGGTCATCCGCGGGGTTCCAACCAGGTTGCGGCGACCGCCCGGGCGGCCAGTCCGGCTTTGAAGACATCGGGCACGCGGACCCGTGACTCGTAGAGTTCGGCAACGGATGTCCGCTCGATCCGCCGGGTCAAGGCTGCGAAGAGTGCCAGGGCGCTCCGGACGGCGGCCCTGGCATCGTGGGGGAGGAGCGGGATGACGGCGTTGGCATCGGCCAGCTGGGTGTGGATGGTTTTCACCCATTCGGCACGGTCCGCGTCTTCGAGGTGGTCCGCGGTGCCGAGGTAGCTGCGGCCCAGGCGTGTGGTGTCGTCGGAGAGGTCGCGCAGGAAGTTGATGTTCTGGAAAGCAGCCCCCAGCCGTCCGGCGCCGTACTCCAGGGCCGCAGCGTCGGCGTCGTCCATGGCCTGGCCCCGCACGAAGACCTTGAGGCACATCAGTCCCACCACCTCGGCCGAACCGTAGACGTAACCCTGGTGGGCGGCGGCGTCGAAGCGGAGCGGTGCGGCCGGAGCCGAGCCCTGGGCGCCAAGGTCGGTGCGCATGGAAGCGAAGAACGGGTCCACCAGGGTCTCGTCGATTCCCGCCACGCGGGCAGTCTGTGCGAAGGCGTGGATGATGAGGTCGCTGCTGTACCCGATCTTCAGCGCCCGGTGGGTCTCGTCCACAAAGTGGTCCAGGGCCTCGCATTGCTGCTCACGGCTCAGTCCGGCCTCGGCGGTGACGCCGTCTACCAGCTCGTCGGCCACGCGGACCAGGGCGTAGATGTTGCGGACGTGCTGGCGATGCCGCGGACCCAGGAGGCGCGTGGCCAGGCCGAAGGACGTTGAGTACGCCGCAATCACCTGGTTGGCGGCGCGTTCGGCGGTGCGGGTGAACTGGCTGAAGGAGGTGTCCACGTCAAGGCTCATGATTGGCGTCCTTCGAGTTGTCCGGCGAGCTCCAGCAGCACATCGCGGGCTCCGCCGGGGATGCCTGCGCTGGAGATGGCCTTGCGGAATTCATTCGTTTGCTGGTCGATGTGGCCTTGGACGAAGGTTTCCGCCCCGCACCCGGACAGTTGCTCCCGGACTCGTTCGGCGTCGCGGCCGCCCAGGTCCGCGCGGCCAAACCAGGGTTCGATGCCCGCCCACGCGCTTGTCTTCCGCGCGTAGGCGATGATCGCCGTTTGCTTGCCTTCGCGGAGGTCGGAAAAAGGATCCTTGCCGTGCTGGCGCGGATCCCCGAAGGTGGACAGGAGATCGTCCTGGAGTTGGAACGCCAGGCCCAGGTGGCGGCCCGCCGCCGCCAGCGTGGTCTCGGTGGAAGGCTCGACGCCGGCAAGCGTCGCCGCGGCGCGCAGGGGCAGTTCGAACGTGTACGTCGCAGTTTTGTAGCCGCACATGGTCAGGATGGTTTCGAGTTCGGGGGCGATGATGCCGTCTCCAAGGCCCACATCGAGCTGTTCTCCGGCCACTGTCTCATTGATGGTGTGTTCCAGCAGGTCCAGGAGCCTGATCCGGATTTCCTGCGGCAGTTCTGCGCGGGCGAACGCCTGGTGGGTCGCGGCGAGCAGCATATCGCCCATCAGGATGCCGCCCGTCTGTGCCCAATGCAGGGCGCTGTCCGGACGGCCGGCGTCGGGCCTTTCCCCGGACGGCGGCAGTTGGCCGGCCTCTGCGAGGAGGGACCCGATCAGGTTGGGGCGTCCCCGGCGCACGAGGTCGCCGTCGATGACATCGTCGTGCAGCAGGAAGGCGTAGTGCAGGAGTTCGATGGCGGCGGCGATGGAGATGGCAGTGCCGCGGTCCCGGGCGTTTGCTTCCGTCAGCGAGTCGTAGGTCTCCACGAGCAGCAGGGGGCGCACGAACTTTCCGCCGAGCACGTTCTCCCCGGCGATCTGCCACAGCCGGTGGAATTCGGGGCCGTACCGGACAGCGGTCTTGGTCCGCTCGCCAATGAGCGTAGAGAGTTCGCCCTCGATGGCCGAGCAGAGATGTGGCCTGGCCCGGACCATGTTCGGCATGGTGGTCATGCCGAGACTCCCAGGGTGAGGCCCTTCGCCTCAAGGAGTTGGGGGAACTGCAGGGCGAGCCATGGGCTGAACGCGCTGGCTGTGTGTTCGAGTGCTCCAGACAAGAGATCCGGCGAGACCCACACCCAGTCCGCCACCTCCGTGGGGTTGGGCTGGAGTTCACCATGGATCTGTGCAACGTAGACGGGGCAGAGTTCGTTTTCCACTACGCCCGTAGGGTCAACCGCCCTGTAGCGGAAGTCCGGAAGGGCCAGTTCCAGACGGGTGATGTCTGTCCCCAGTTCGAAGCGTGCCCGCCGCATGACAGCTTCCTCCGGGTCTTCACCCGGGCCGGGGTGCCCGCAGAAGCTGTTGGTCCACACGCCGGGCCAGGTCTTCTTTTCCGGGGAGCGGCGGGTCAGGAGCAGCTCGCCGGCGCGGTTCATGAGGTAGCAGGAGAAGGCGAGGTGCAAGGGCGTGTCCTCTGTGTGCACCCGGGATTTGAGGGCTTCCCCGATGGGCGTGCCGGCATCGTCCAGGAGGACAACCATCTCTGCGGTGTTCATGGTGAGCCTTCCTCCAACGCGAGTATTGCTAGACAAGCTAGAAAAAAGACTACCATGTAGGCAGTTAGGTGTAACATACTTTCATGCTCAAAAAGGGAGAAGTTGACGCAGCGTCCTCCTCCCGTCTCTACGACATGGAAGCCAACGATCCGTTGCAGCAACTTGTGGACAGGAGTGGGCTCAGTGACGCCGACCTGCGGCAGATCAACCAACTGATGGCCGCCATGGGCCGGCTGCGCGACGCGGAAGAGCGTTTGTCGGAGGCCTCGCTGAAGTACATGAAGCTCAACCCCTCGGACATGCGGGCGCTCCACTACCTGATCGTCTCTGCGAACAGCGGCATCATCGCCACCCCGGGCGCCATCGCCGCCCAGTTGCAGATATCGACGGCGTCCACCACCAAGTTGCTGGACCGCCTGGAACGCGCGGGCCATGTCACCCGGCAGCCACATCCCTCCGACCGGCGGGCGCTGGCCATTGCCATCACGCCGGAAACCCATGAGGCTGCCATGCAAACCGTGGGCAGGCAGCACGCCCGGCGCTTCCTGGCCGCCGCGCGCCTGACGCCGGCCGAAAGGGACGTGGTGATGCATTTCCTGGATGACATGGCCGAGGAGATCTCAGTGGATAAGGATTCCTGGGAGTAGGGGGATTGCTCGACGGGGGGCGGTACCTGGTGGCCGTCCGCTACCCGGCGAGCCGACCGCCGTCGTAATCCGCTACGCAGTGCTGTGCCGCTACCACCGACTTCGACGACCGGAAGGTGGTCGGAAGCCCACTGGCCCGGCGCGTCGGCACTCTCCCCATTCAAAGGGGGTCGTGGCGGTACGCCGGACTCGCGAAACGCGGGTGCCGTTGGCTGCCGGAGTGCAGCTGATAGAGCGTTCCGGGAAGGGGGGTGTTTGGTGAGAGAGGGTCGGCGGGTGAGGGGGTGTTTGGTGAGAGAGGGACGGCGGGGCCGATTGGGCCTTACGGACGCCGTGTGCAGAATCACACAGTGAGGTGGCTGATCACCTGTTGAACGGTGGCCTGTCCGGTTGATAAATTTGGTAGCGGCAAGTCATGCCACTCCCCATTTTTTCCCGCACAGCACCTAAGCACGACGGGCACACATTTTTGAAAGGCCACCATGGAATTGCTGTGGGAAATTGCCGGTTGGACGGGCGCCGTACTCATCCTGAGTGCCTACTTGAGCGTCTCCATGGGCTGGTTGAAAGCGGGCCGGCGTTTCCAGACGGCCAACCTGATCGGGGCGGTCGCCTTCATGATCAACGGCGCTGTCCACGGGGCATGGCCGTCGGTGGTCACCAACGTGGCCTGGTTCCTGATTTCCGCGATAGCATTGGTCCGGATGCGCGCCACGACTGAAGCCCCCTTGGCCGTGGTGGAGGAAGTTCCGCAGGTCCAGTTCCCCGGCGTCCCGGACACCACCGGCCAGATCGCCGTAGTGGAAGCCATCACCTCGGCCGTGCACGGCGACGTTGAACACCGCGTGGCTGAGTGCCAGGCGAGCCTGGTCGGCGGACACGCAGACTACGTGCCCGCCGAGGACTGTGCCGGGAAGCAGCCCGTAGGCCTGGCCGCTGGTGTCGCCTAGCCGGACCTAGCCCTGACCTGACAACGTCAGGGTAATCAGCACGCAGTTCAGGCCGACGATCAGCGTTGCGCTGGTCCATCCCGCGATCTTCAGCGGCAGGGAATCCACATGGATGCCCATGACGTCCTTCTTGCCCGTGAGCCGGATCAAGGGGATCAGTGCGAAGGGGATGCCGAAGCTCAGCAGTACCTGGCTCAGGACCAGTGCCAGGGTCGGTTCGATTCCGGCGCCAAGGATGATCAGTGCCGGGATGAGCGTAATCACGCGGCGCGCCAGCAGCGGTACGCGGACCTTGAGCAGGCCGCCCATGATGGTGGCGCCCGCGTAGCAACCCACAGAGGTCGAGGCCAGCCCGGAGGCCAGCAGACCGATGGCAAAGACGACGCCGATTGCCGGACCCAGCGCTGCTGTGACGGCTGCATGTGCTCCGTCAATGGTGTCCGTTCCCTCGATCCCGCGCAGGCTGGTGGCCGCAAGCAGCAGCATGGAGATGTTGACGACGCCGGCCAGCAGCAGGGCGCCGACGACGTCGAACCGGGTGGCTTTGATGAAGCGGGTACGCACCACCGGATCCGGGGAGAACCCGTGCCGGTCACGGGCGAGGGCCGAATGCAGGTAGATGGCGTGGGGCATGACCGTTGCGCCAAGCATGCTGGCCGCGAGCAGTACCGTGTCAGTGCCTTCGAAGCGGGGGAGCAGTCCGCCCAGTGCTTCACTCGCGTCAGGAGGGCTGACAAAAAGACCGGCCATGAATCCAACGGCAATGACCCCGAGCAGCACCAGGATGGCGTACTCGAAGGAGCGCTGCCCCCTCCGCGATTGCAGGGCGAGGAGAAGCATGGATGCGATGCCGATGATGACGCCGCCGGTGAGCAGGGGGAGGCCGAACAGCAGGTTGAGTGCCACGGCGCCGCCGATCACTTCGGCCATATCAGTGGCACCGGCAACGATTTCCGCCTGCAGCCAGTAGGCACGCCTCCGCTTGGTGCCAAGGCGCTTGCCGAGGATTTCGGGGAGGCTCATACCTGTGGCCAAGCCCAGCTTGGCGGACTGGTATTGCACCAGTACGGCCATGGCGTTGGCTACCACCAGGACCCAAACCAGCAGGTAGCCGTAATTGGCGCCCGCAGTGAGGTTCGCGGCCACGTTTCCCGGATCGACGTAAGCAATGGCTGCCACAAAGGCAGGGCCAAGCAGGAGCAGTCGCGACCAGACGCGGCCGGGGGCTGCTCGTTTTTCCAGGGTGGGTGCTGCCATGGTCAATCCTCATCATTGGGGCGTAGTGATACTAGGAGGATAGCGGAAAGTTAGGTGCACCGAAAAGTAGCAGTTAGGTATACCGTCTTATGGGCGGATTCCTAGTAAAGGAAGACCGGGAGCCATTCCCGGTTGTGGGCGTGCACCAGCGCCAGGAACAGCACGAAGTCGAAGATCAGGTGGACGGAAACCACATACGTGAAGGACTTGGTCAGCTTGAAGGTATAGCCCTGCAGGAGCGCGAACGGGAACGTCAGCAAGGGACCCCATGACTGGTAGCCGATCTCCCACAGAAACGAGCTGAACACCACGGCCTGGAGCAGGTTGGCCAACCAATCCGGGAAATGGTGCCGCAGCAGGGTGAACGTGGTGCAGATGAAGAACAGCTCGTCCCAGATGCCCACGGTGTTAACGCCGAGGAAGAGCCGCCAGAAGATGGTGGGGTCCGAGGCGTCGGGCCAGTTTCGGTAGACGCCAGTGGTGATCAGGTAGGCCGGCAGGATGAAGTAGCCCAGTGCCACCACTCCCACCAGGTAGAGCTTCGCCGCGAGGGGCCACTTCCGGCCGGTGTTGACCGGGAACCTGATGATGTGTTCCCGGTAGGCGAAGCGCGAAACCAGCCAAGGAACCAGCACTGCCAGGGCCAACGCGCCGCCCATGAGGGCCATGTGCTCCAGGCTTAGGTCCGCATTGAGCGGCACCAGGCTGATGATCACCATCCCCGCGGCGATCAAGGCGAGGTGCCGCAACAAACTCCGGTCAATGAAAGCCGCAGTGACCAAACCCAAAGCAATCAGCGAGTACCCCACCAGGTCGTTGCCAAGGGCGAACAACGGGATTCCGGACACCGAAAGAAGCGCCGCGGGCAAGAGTTTCCAGCTCAGGGCGGTCCGCGGCGCGTCCATCGAAAGTGTGGTCACCCCTCCAGCATCTCAAGAGTTTGCTAGATCCACTGAGGAGCCGCCGGAACTCTTTCGTTAGCGGCTGGTCCGGCAGCGGTTACTCCGTTGCTGCCTCGCCCTGCGGCCCATTCGACAACGGCGGGCAGGGGCCCGGTGATGATCGTGGGGTCCGCGGCGCTGGAGTCGCCGAACGGTACGTTGTTTCCGTCCACCCTGACGAGCAGCCCGGTATCGGTGCCACGGGTGCGCCAGGCGCCGGTGATGTCCGTGAGGAGCCGTTCCAGGACGGGCGTTGGAATGTCGTTGAAGGTGGCACCGTTGTCCAGGTCCACGGCGTGGATCCAGACTTCCCGGGTGCGCAGCCACGCGGTTTCCGACGCCGGGACGGTGCGGCCTTGGGCGGTGCGGACTTCACGGGCCCATGATGCGTCCGGGAGGTCGCGCCATTCCACAGACAGGTGCACGGCCGAGTGGTCGAAGAGGTTCCGCAGGGCGATCGGGGACAGCGTGGCGCCGAAGTCGATTTCCTGGTTCCGGGCCTCTGGTGAGGAATACATGGGGGTCTCCACGCCCGTAGCTGCCCACTCGATGAGCCGCGCCAAGGCCCGGGCGTTGTACCCGACGTGTGCCACGACGTGGCGGCGGGTCCAACCGGGAAGGCGCGTGCCGCCGTCGAGCTCTGCGTCGCTGAGTTCGTTCAGTTTCCGGGCGAAGAATGCGGTACCCCGCCGCGCCTGCAGGAGGTCCTCCTGCAGGCACGGATCGGTGGTGAGGTCGTGGCGGGCGACCATCAGGCTTCCTTGACCACACGATTGTTCAGCTGGCCCAGGCCCTCGATCGTGGTGACCAGAAGCTGGCCTTCCTGCAGGTACCGCTTGGGGTCCTGTGCGTGGCCAACACCGCCGGGCGTGCCGGTGGCGATCACGTCGCCGGGGTTGAGGGTGATGATGGTGGAGATGTAGGAGACCAGGAACTCCGGGGTGAACACGAGATCGCCCGTGGGGGTGGACTGCTGGATTTGGCCGTCCACGGCCGAGGTCATGAGCGGGCCGGCGGTGAATTCGTCCTTGGTGACCACGGCCGGGCCGAACGGCGTGGAGTTCTCCCACGTCTTGCCCTGCAGCCACTGGATGGTGCGGAACTGGTAGTCGCGCATGGAGACGTCATTCAAGACCGCGTACCCGGCGATGTGTTCTTTGGCGTCTGCCTCGGCGATCCGGCGTCCCTTCTTGCCGATGATCACCGCGAGTTCGGCTTCCCAGTCCACGGTGTCCGATTCCTGCGGCAGCGGCAGGTCGTCGTTCGGACCGATCAGGGATTCCTGGTACTTCGCGAACAGGGTGGGGTGCTCGGGGATCTCGCGGCCCATTTCCTTGATGTGGTTGCGGTAGTTGTGGCCAACGCAGATGATCTTGCCCGGGTAAGGCACGACGGCGGCGAGGTCGGCGCCGTCGAGCGCGTGCGTTGCGCCGTTGGCCGCCTTCGCCGTGGTTTCCCAGGCGGGGTCGGCGAGCAGGGCGCCGACGTCGGCGAAGCCGGGGATCTCGGTGAGGGTGTCGCCGTCCTGGCGGACGGCTCGGGTGCCTTCAGAAGTGCGGAGGGTGAGGAGTCTCATTACTTGCGTCCTTCGGTGTAGCTGCGGTTGAAGTTCAGGCGTTCGAAAATGGGGGCGTCGCTGAAGCGGAAAAGATCAAACCCGGGCTGATCGGCATCCGCCTGGAGGGACCATTCCTGCCAGGACGGCACAACGAACAGATCGCCCTTGGCCAATTGTTTGGTTTCACCGTTCAGGATCACGGTGCCGGTGCCCTCGAAGACCTGCCACACGCTGGAGCCGACTTCGTGGAGAGGCTCGGTGGACGCCCCGGCCCGCAGCCGGTGGAACTCGGCCCGGATGGTGGGCATCACGTCCCCGCCCGTAGTCGGGTTGGTGTAGCGGATCGCGGCGTGGCCCTGGGACACGGTGGCCGGGTGGCCCTCGTCTTCCAGGAGCAACTGCTCGCGGAGGGCGGCGTCGGTATGGTCCCAGCGGTACGCGGCGATGGGGGAATTGACGGTGTCCTGCAACCCGGAGAGCGGCCGCAGCCCGGGGTGGGCCCAGAGCCGCTCGGAACGGGAGATGTCCGGGGTGGCTTCGTCTGTGACGCGTTCGGTACCGAACTCGAAGAACCCGGCGTCCGCGTAGTGCACGAACGGGATATCCAGCCCATCGATCCAGGCCATCGGCTGGTCAGTGTCGTTGTGGTGCCCGTGGAAGTTCCAGCCGGGGGTGAGCAGGAAGTCACCGCGGCGCATGGCCACAGGGTCACCGTTCACCACTGTCCAGACGCCCTCGCCTTCCACCACAAACCGGAAGGCGTTCTGCGAATGGCGGTGCTCCGGCGCGGTTTCGTGGGCGCCCAAGTACTGGATCGCAGCCCACAACGTAGGCGTGGCATACGGAGTTCCGCCCAGGCCCGGGTTGGCCAGGGCGATGGCGCGGCGTTCCCCACCCCGACCCACCGGAACCAAGTCTCCGGCACGGGCGGCCAGTGGATACAGATCATTCCAGCGCCACACATGCGGGACGGCCTTCGGGGTGGGAACCATCGGCATCAGGTCGCCGATCTCGGTCCACAAGGGGATCAAATTCTCTGCATCGAAGTCCTTGTAGAGCTGATCCAGCTGGGCCTGCTCCTCCGGAGTGGGCGCGGGCAATTGATGGCCGGCGGCCTCGTGCGCGGCGGCGATTGATTCATGGGTCGTGTTCTCGGCGCTGATGGACACGAAGGCCTCCTCGATAGGGTCCGAACGGAATGTGGCGTAGTTCGACACTAGGGAGGGCCGCCTAGTGATCCCATAAAATTCTGTAGAGCAGAATCCCCTGAGGGGTTAGTCAGGCAGGCTCGGCCGGGTTGGCCGCGATGTCGATCTCCACCTGACGGCAGGTTTCCCGCAGGTTGGCGACCAAACCGGCGTCGAACACCTTGCGAAACCGGGTGGAGGGGGTGGCGACTGTCAGGGCCCCCACCACCGCCCCGGCCCTGTTGTGCAATGCCATGCCCAGGGCGCTGACGCCTTCTTCCGTCCCTTCGAAGTTGGCCGCGAAGCCGTTGCTGCGGATGCTCTCCAACTCCCGCAGGAAGGCGCCATATTCGGCGTCCGGAATGGTGTCACCACTGATTCCCGCGTTCTGGCTGCGGAACAATTGCTCCATCATGGCCGGTTCGAGCTCGGCCAGCATGGCCTTGCCCCCGGAGGTCTTGTCAGCAGGCATGACGGTCCCTTGCCGGTCGCCGATCCGGAGCACGTTGCTGCCCTCCACTGTCGCCAGGAAGCGGACCCTGGTGCCCACCCGGACCATCAAATTGACCGTCTCGTCAAGCCGCGATGACAGGAGTTCCATGTGGGGCAGCGCCAGGTCCCTCAGCTGCCTGGTCCAACTGAGCCCCGCCGGGCCAACGCCCATGGCCGGCCCCGGAACATACCGCCGGTTCTCGTCCTGGACGGCGAAGCCCCGGTACACAAGCATCGCCAGCAGGCGGTGGGCCGTCGAGGGTGCTACTCCGAGTTCTGCCGCAGCATCCTTGAGCCGCAGAGTGCCCACGTCGCGGAGGAGCTGCAGGAGTTGCAGCGCGTTGTCCACTGCTTCGATGGAGTAAGTGGGCCGTTTTTGGACCGGTTTCCGACTGCCCGCGCCTGGTGTTTTATTCTGCACATCAGAATTGTATGGTGCTTCACTGAGGGTTCACCTGACAGTTGGTGGCATGAATCACACACTTCCCGCTGCAGCGTCGCAACGGCCGGCCACCGGAACCTCCCCGAAGTTTTCCACCGGTTCGGCCCTGGCCGTCCTGGTCTGCTGGCTCCTTGTGGTTTTCGACGGTTACGACCTCATTGTCTACGGCACCGTGCAGTCCTCGCTGATCGCCGACACTACCTGGGGACTCACCAAGGCCACGGCAGGAACCATCGGTTCCATGGCCTTCCTGGGCATGATGATCGGCGCCATCTTCGCCGGTAGGATGGCCGATTCGTGGGGACGGCGGAAGACCATTCTCGGATGCGCCACGGTTTTCTCGGTCTTCACCATCCTGTGCGCCTTCGCCCCGAACGCCGCGGTTTTCGGTGGTCTCCGCCTGCTCGCGGGCATCGGCCTGGGCGGTCTGGTGCCGTCTGCCAACGCGCTGGTAGCCGAGTTGGTTCCCGCGAAGTGGCGCTCCACCGCGGCCACCCTCATGATGTCCGGAGTTCCCATTGGCGGCTCTATCGCAGCCCTGGTGGGCATTCCGATGATTCCGGCCTTCGGCTGGCCATCCATGTTCCTCGTGGCTGTGCTTGCTTTGGTGATCGTCGTTCCGCTGGGTATCAAGTACATTCCCGAAACCCTCGCGCCGACGAACTCCAAGGCCGCCGGCAAAGAAGCGATCGGTTTCTCGTCGCTCCTGCGCGCCCCCTACTTGGGCGTCAGCGTACTGTTTGCCGTCGCCACCATTGCGACACTCTTCGCCTGGTACGGCCTGGGCACCTGGCTGCCGAACCTCATGCAGATCGCCGGCTACAACCTCGGTTCTGCACTCACCTTCGCCCTTGCGTTGAACCTCGGCGCGGTTGCCGGTTCGGTCATCACGGCATGGGCGGGAACACGCTTTGGACCGATTCCGACGGCGGTCGCAGCGGCCGCCGTCGCTGCCGTCGGGCTGTTGGTCCTGTTGGCGGGACCGCCGGTGACGGTGGTCTACCTCGCCCTGGTGCTGGCCGGCGTCGGGACCCATGGGACGCAGTGCCTGATCATCGCCGCCGTGGCAAGCCACTACCCGGACCATCTGCGTGGTACCGCCCTGGGTTGGGCGCTCGGCACCGGCCGGATAGGTGCAGTGGTTGCCCCGCAGGTGGGCGGCCTCCTCCTGGCAGCCGGGCTGGGCGTCGGCTCCAACTTCCTCACGTTCGCCGGCGCCGCAGCCGCAGCCGCAATCCTGCTGGCCGCCGTCGGATTCACCATCAAAGCAAAGCAAGGAGCAACACATGACTGAGCACGCCAATTCCACCGATGTCCTGGTAGTCGGAGGCGGCATGGCAGGGCTTGCGGGGGCACTGGCCCTGCGCGAAAACGGAGCCAACGTGACCCTCGTGGAACGTGCGCCGGAATTCGGGGAAGTGGGCGCGGGCCTCCAGATGGCTCCGAACGCCTCCCGGGTTCTCCAGCGCTGGGGACTCCTTGAGAAGGCCCTGGAAATCGGGGTACAGCCAAAGCACTTGGTGTTCCGGGATGCCGTGACCGGGGAAGAATTGACCCGGCAGAGCCTCAAGGGTGAGTTCGAGGAGCGCTACGGCGCACCGTATGTAGTGATCCACCGCAGCGACCTGCACCGTGTGCTGCTTGAAGGATGCGAAGCTGCCGGCGTGAAACTGGTCAACGACGTCCTGGTGGAACGCGTCGACACCGTGGGCGGCAGGGCAATCGCCCGTACAGCCTCCGGTCAGGACTATGAAGCTGACGTGGTGATCGGTGCCGATGGGCTCAAATCCACGCTTCGCCCGCAGGTGGCACAGGACCAGCCTGTGTCTTCCGCCTACGTCGCCTACCGCGGCACCGTTCCCATCACGGCGGAGACTCCCGCTGCCGACCTTGAGGACGTTGTGGTCTACCTCGGCCCGGACTGCCACCTGGTCCAGTACCCGCTCCGCAAGGGCGAATTGCTCAACACGGTGGCAGTGTTCAAGTCACCGTCCTTCGAGCGCGGCGAAGAGCAATACGGCGGAGTGGACGAACTGCAGGCGGCCTACAAGGACTGTGTTCCGGCGGTACAGGCCGCGCTGGCCAACCTCGGTACCAGCATCCGTTGGCCGATGTATGACCGAGACCCGATCGAAAACTGGGTTGCCGGGCGGATGGTCCTGATGGGCGACGCCGCCCACCCCATGCTCCAGTACCTCGCGCAGGGTGCCTGCCAGGCGCTCGAAGACGCGGCGGTGCTGCAGGACGTCAGCGCCAACACGGTCTTCAGCGAGGACGGCATCAACCCGACCGGCTGGGACGAGGCCATCCGGGCTTTCAATGCCGCCCGGACAGAACGCACGTCCCGCGTCCAGCGCACGGCCCGTGTCTGGGGTGAGTCCTGGCATGTCTCCGGTGTGGCACGGACGCTCCGGAACCTCCTCTTCAAGAGCCGGAAGGACAACGACTTCCAGTACAACGATTGGCTCTACGGCCAGACGGGCGAGGGCCGGCCAGCGGCTGAGGCACCGAGGACCCGGTTTGCCAGCCGGGCTTCTGTCTGAGCTCCGGCAATTTCCTTGGTCAAACCTACCCACCTTCGCGCCGAGGTGGGCTATCTTGACAGGTATGCGGCCCGAACCGTAATTCCTTGGGGGATCCGGATTCACCGGTTGCGTGGTTAATGTTCTGCAGCACGTTTGCACTTGTTCCGTATCGATGAAAGGAAATGCCTTGGCTGTTTCTGTTGAATTGGGCAAAGCACTCGATAAAGCCTACGAAAATGCCAGCCTGGACGAGGTCCTGGCCGCTCCGCCGTCAGCGTTGGCCGGATTGACGGACAAGCATGATGAATTGCTTGCCGGTCTGGGCATCAAGACGGTGCGCGATCTGGGAAGCAACAAGTATTTTGCCACTGCCGGCGTCTTGGTTGCACTGGCCGGAAAAGCCGATTGATCCACTAAAGCGGGCGGACGGCGTTGGGTGATTCCCGGCGTCGTCCGCTTTTTAGGTATATAAGGCGGCCAATAGAGCAATGACGGCTTCGCGTTCCGGTGGCGGGTCGCTCCGCAGCCATGCCACGTACACCGGAACCATGGGTGCATCGCGCACGGGGCGGTACGTGACGCCCCGGCGGCGGTATTGGTGCGCGGTTGATGCAGCCGTGATGCCCCGCGCGGCTCCGCTGCCTATCTCGGTCAGCCAATCGTCAATGTCGTTGATGGGGATCACGCCCTGGGGCCGCCCCTGCTCCGGCCAAAGGTCCAGCGTGGTGCTGCCGGTCCGCAGGTCCATCGCCACCGGCATGGCGGCAATCTGCGCCAACGTCACGGAACGCCGCGCGGCCAAGGGATCGTCGGCGGACATGGCACAGTAGCGCTTCTCCTCACCGATCAGGACATGCTCGACGGCGGCGCCTTGGGGGAGGCGGCGAAGGATCGCGAAGTCTGTGGTTCCGTCCAGCAGGCCTCCGCTGGGTGTGTTGGACCGGACCAGGTGCAGTTCCGTGTGCGGGAAGCGGCTCTTCCATTGCCGTTGGAACTCCGTGGTGTGCTCGCCGAGTGCCGACCAGGCGTAGCCGATGCGTGCCTGTCCGGTTCCGGCGCGGGCATCGCGTTCAAGGTCAGCCATCAGGGCGACGATCCGCCGTGCCTTGGCGACGGCCCGCTCGCCCGCAGGTGTGAGCGCAGCGCTGCGCGTGGTCCGTTGCACGAGCTTCACGCCCAAAGCGCCCTCCAGCGCTGCGATGTTCCGCGAGACCGCGGCCTGGGATATCCGCAGCTCGATGGCGGCATCCGTGAACGTGCCCTCGTCCACCACCGCGAGCAGGCAGCGCAGTTGCCGCAAGTCCACGTCCATGCGGCCTATTCTATTCATGCGTTCAGCGTATAAATAGCGTCATTCATGCATTTAGTGGATGGACGCCGCAAGCGCAGAATCTCCTCATGAACCAGACCCCTGCGGCTTCAGGAAAAGCCGGTGGCGCCGCTACCCTCGTGGCCAGCGCACTCTCCAACCAGCTCGGAGCAGCGAGTGGTTCGCTGGCCTTCCCTGCCCTGGGGCCGGTAGGTGTGGTGGCTGTGCGACAGCTCGTTGCCGCGGCCGTCCTCCTTCCCGTCGTGCGGCCGCGGCTGCGGGACCTGCGGTGGCATCAGTGGTGGCCTGTTCTGTTGCTGGCCGTGTCCTTCGGAACCATGAACCTTGGCCTGTATGCCGCTATCCAGCGGATCGGCCTGGGCCTCGCAGTGACCTTGGAGTTCCTTGGGCCGTTGGCCGTGGCATTGATCAGCTCTGGACGCCAGGCCGGCTCCCATCGGAAGGGCAACGTCCTGTGCGCCGTGGCTGCGGCCGGCGGGGTAGTGGCCATCACCCGGCCCGAAGCCTCCACTGATTTCGCAGGGATTGGCCTGGGCCTCATGGCAGCGTGCAGTTGGGCCGCCTACATTCTCCTGAACCGCGTGGTCGGCCAAAGAATCCAGGGAGTCCAAGGGACTGCGGCGGCCACGGGGGTGTCCGCCACGCTCTTCCTGCCGGTCGCCGTCGTGGTTTTCCTGAGCCAGCCTGTGGATGGTTTTGCCGTCCTGTGTGCCGTGGGCGCTGGGATCCTTGCTTCGGTGCTGCCATACGTGGCGGACCTGATTGCCTTGCGGCGGGTCCCTGCCAGTCTGTTCGGCATCCTGATGAGCATCAACCCGGTGTTCGCCGCCATCATCGGCGCGCTCGTGCTGCACCAGGACCTGGCCGCGCTGCAGTGGGCCGGGATAGGCCTGATCGTTGCCGCCAATGCGGGCGTGCTGCTCCTGGGCCGGCGCTGAGTCAGCCCCGGGCGGGCACGTCACCCGACGAGCCCCGGACCTGCAACTGCGACGGCACTTGGTGCAACCTTGCCGGGAGGTCTGGGGCGGTGAGCCGTTCCAGGATGAACTTCCCGGCCTCCACGCCCACGGCAAGGTTTCCGTTGTCCACGGAGGTCAGCGAGAGGTGGCGGATCTTGGCCAGGTAGGTGTTGTCGTAACCCACCAAAGACAGGTCCTGGGGTACGGACAAGCCAAGATCGTCGGCGGCGGACAGGGCGCCGATGCAGGCGATGTCGTTGTACGCGAAGATCGCGGTGGGCCTCTTCGCGGAAGAGAGCAGCCGGCCCGCCGCCGCATAGGCGCTCTCCTCGCTCACGCCACCGGCGACCACTACGGGCTCCAGCCCGGAACCGCGCATGGTTCGCTCAAAGGACAGTCGCCGCAGCTTGCCCACTTCGCCCGGGCCCTGCAAGTGTGCGATGCGCTCATGGCCCAGGGAGATGAGGTGTTCGGTGGCCTGCCGTGCGCCGGCGTCGTCGTCGTTGACCACAATGTCGACGCCGGGAAGGTGCGGTTCGCGGGTGCCGGCCAGGACCACCGGGATGCTCTGCGCAGCCCTTTCAATGGCAGCCGATTCCACCGTGGTTCCGACCACCACCAGTCCGTCGATCCGCTGCTCCAAGAGGGTCTCCACCGAGCTGCGCCCCACGCGGTTGTCCGTGTAGGAATCGGCGAGGACCGGCGAAACACCCGCCGAGTGAAGGGACGCAGTGAGCCCTTCAAGCAGTTCGACGAACCACGGGTTCCGGATGTCGTTGAGCATCACGCCGATGGTCCCGCTGCGCGGTCCGGACAAGCGTTGCGCCAGTCTGTTGGGCCGGTAGCCCAGTTGCTCCATGGCGTCCAGGACGGCACGACGGCGGGGCTCACTGACGTTGGCAGAGCCCTGGAGGACCAGGGAGACCAAGGATTTTGAGACTCCGGCGGTACTCGCTACGTCGCGGATGGTGGGCTTGGCGGCCATGCAGTGCCTCCTGTCGTGTGTCGTCCGGGTTCAAGCTTAGGGGCTTGACGGCTGTGACCTTCCACAGCCATTATGGACCGGTCCAAGTAAATTCCAAAGAGTCAATGAGGATCTTTCATGAGTGCACCGAATTCGCGGCAACTGGTCGCAGGGATGATTGGCGGTGGGCCGGGCGCCGACATCGGCAAGACCCACCGCTACGCCATGCGGCTGGACGGTCACTACGATCTCCAAGCCGGAATCTTCGGTCGGGATCCACGTCAGTCGAGCGACATTGCGGCCCACCTCGGCGTGCCCGGAGAACGCAATTACCGCAGTGTCGAACAAATGGCCGCCGCCGAGGCGCAACGCGAAGATGGGGTGGACCTCGTGGTGGTCGCAACTCCCAATGACAGCCACTTCGAGATCGCCCGGGCCTTCCTGGAAAAGGGCATCTCCGTGGTGTGCGAGAAGCCGCTGACCCAGGATTCCGCCACCGCGGCGGAACTGGTCCGCATCGCCGAAGACAACGACGCAATCCTCGCCGTCCCGCACTGCTATTCCGCCTACGCGATGGTGCGCCAGGCCGCCCGCATGGTACGCAACGGCGAGCTGGGCGCCATCCGGTTTGTCGACGTCGAACATGCCTCCGGCTGGGCCGCGACGCCTCTGGAGGACACAGGCCACAAGCAGGCGAAGTGGCGCACCAACCCGGACATCGCCGGTTTCCCGAGCGTCGTGGGCGACCTCGGCACCCACGCTTTCCACCTGCTCCGCTACATCACGGGGCTCGAGGCGCAGCGCCTGTCCGCCCGGCTCCAGGCGTTCGTCCCGGGGAGGCGGGTTTTCGACAACGCCACCGTTGAACTGGAGCTGACCGGCAACGTCCCGGCGCGCCTTTGGGCGAGCATGGCCGCCACCGGCCACAACCACGGACTCCGCATCCGCATCTTCGGCGAAAAGGGCAGCCTCGAATGGCAGCATGAGGACCCGCACCACCTCACAGTCCAGGACCTGGCCGGCGCCACCACCATCCTCACGCATGGGCTCGGCACCCTGCACGACGACGCGTCCCGGCTCACGCGCGTCGGCCTGGGCCACCCGGAGGGCTTCCTTGAAGCCTTCGCCAACTTCTACTCGGACCTCGCCGAGGTCCTCCGCGCCCGCCGCGACTCTTCGCCGCTCCCGGAGCGGGACCTGTCCTTCCCTACGGGGATCGACGGCCTGATCGGCGTCCAGTTCGTCGAGGCCGTCGCGGCCTCGCACCACGACGATTCCGCATGGAAAGTCCCCGCCTCCGCCCTACAGAAAGCAGCAGTCTGACATGCCCCGTTTCGCCCTCCTGGGAGCCGGCTTCATCGGTTCCGTCCACGCAGCAAACCTCGCCGCGCATCCCGGCATCGACTTCCGCTTGGTCTATGACGTGGACCAGCAGCGTGCGCAGTCCCTCGCCGCCGCCCACGGCGCTGCCGCCGCGACCTCGATCGAGGACGTGTTCAACCCCGGGGAAATCGACGCAGTCTTCATCGCGTCCTCCACCGATACGCACGCCGAACACCTTCGCCGGGCTGCCGCCGTCGGAATTGCCGCCCTGTGCGAGAAACCGATCGACCTGGACCTGGACCGCGCCCGCGAGACTGCTGCCTTCGCGCAGGAAACCGGCGTCCCGGTGATGGTGGACTTCAACCGACGCTTCGACCGCGACTACGCCGAACTCAAGCGCGTGGTGGACTCGGGTGGGATCGGCACGGTGGAGCTCATCCAGCTCACCTCCCGTGGGCCGTCAATGCCGCCGCTGTCCTACGTGGCGGTTTCCGGTGGCCAGATGCGGGACCAGACCGTTCACTTCTTCGACCTCGCACGCTGGCTTTCCGGCCTCGATCCCGTGGAAGTTTTCGCTGCCGGCTCGGCTTTGGCGGAGCCCGGGATTGTGGAGTACGACGACGTCGACACCTCCGCGGTGACGTTGCGGCTCCCCGGTGGGGCGTTGGTCCAGATCGATTCCGTGCGGCGCACAGGATACGGCTACGACGAACGCATCGAGATCATGGGCTCCGAGGGAATGGTGGAAGCCCGCCGCCACCGCAACGGAGCCGTGTCCCGCTACTCCGGAACATCCGTGGTGGACGACGGGCTCCACCCGGTTGGTTCGAGCGGGTGCAGCCGACGTACGCGGCAGCGCTTGCGGCCTTCGTTGCGTCCCTCGACGGCGGCACGGCCCCAACCCCTTCCTTGGAAGACGGCCTGAAAGCCCAAGCCATCGCCGAGGCCGCCGTCCTCTCCCTTCGCTCCGGCCGCATGGAACCCATCAAGTACTGAACCCAACTAAGTCGCATTAGTGCGCGTTTTGACGGTTCAAAACGCGCACAACTGCGACTCAGTTGGGGGAGAAGGCGGCCCGGAAGGCGGCCAGGGCTGCGTCGCCCGCTTCGATGCCCTGGCCGCCGATGGCGCCCGCTTCCATCCCGATCACACCCGTGTACCCGGCCTCGCGGAGTGCCCTGGCTATGGCCGGGTAGTTGATCTCGCCCGTGCCGGGCTCGAAGCGTCCGGGAACATCTGCCACTTGGATTTCGCCGGTGAACGGCTGGGATGCCCGGACCAGCTCGATCAGGTTCCCCTCGCCGATTTGGGCATGGTACAGATCCAGCATCATCTTCACCTTGGGGTGGTCCACGGCCTGGACCAGCGCCAAGGTGTCCTTGGCCCGGGCGAGCGGGATGCCGGGATGGTCGAGGATGGTGTTGAGGTTCTCCAGGGCGAACGTGATGCCGTGCTGTTCGCCCAGCTCACCGAGCTTCTCCAGCGTGCGCAGTCCTGTCAGCCACATCTCTCCCGTGGAGCGGTGCGTTGGCCGGACAGCGCGGCCGCCCTCACCCAATTCCGCGGGGTGAACCACCATCCGTTCCACACCCAGTTCCAGTGCCGTTGGAATGAGCTTCTCCGCGGAGGCCAAAACCTCGTGGGCGTAGGTGGGGTCGATGACGCTCCCGCCAAAGTAGCCGCTCATCGAAGAGAACCGGGCTCCCGTGCCAGCGAGGGCCGTGATGTCCTGGCCCCGGGTGTCCCACAGTTCCACCTCGAAGCCTTGGTCATGGATCCGGCGGACGCGATCAATGAGCGGCAGCTCACCGTAGACCATCTCGGCGCAGACAGCCAGGCGGAAGCTCATGCCCTGGCTCCCTGCAGGACGCGGGCTGCCTCAGCAGCCTGGAGCTCCGCGATGTCCGAGACCTCAACCGGCAGCCCGGTCTGCGCCGACTTGAACGCAGCCAGGGCAATGGCCAACGCATTGCGCGCATCCACCCCACCCGGCGCGGCGACAGAGGAGGCCGCCCCGGCGGCAGGGGAGGCGCCCGCCGTCGTACGTCCTCCCGCGTAACCGCGGCGTGCGGCGACGTCGTCCGCGAAGTGCGCCAGCTCGTCGGTGTAGGCATCGTGGAAGAGGTGGATGTTGAGGCGCGAGGTGTCCGAGGCGATGCCGGCGGCGGTGTAGCTGGTGGCATTCGTGGCTTGCGGCGTGCCGGCAGTGACCATGCCCGCGGAGCCAAAGACCTCGCCGCGGACGTCGTAGCCGTAGAGCGCGTTGAAGTTCGCTTCCGCCACCGCGATGGCGCCGTTGCTGTACGTGACGGTCACGACGGCGGTGTCCAGCAGGCCGCCGGCCTTCGCCTCGGGTGCCACCAGGGCATCGGCGACGGCGTGGACCCTGACCGGAACTGCGCCCGGGTTCAACCAGTTCAGTGTGTCGAAGTCGTGGATGAGGGTTTCCAGGAAGATGGTGCCGGGCGCGATCCGTTCGGGGTTGCTGAGGCCTGCTTCCGTGCCTGGATCGCGGGTGAGGGAGCGGAGCAGTTGCGGAACGCCCACCGCGCCGTCGTCGATGAGCTTCCGGGCTGCCGCGAAATCGCTTGAGTAGCGCCGGTTGAACCCGAAGCGAAGTACGACGCCGGCACTCGCCGCTGCGTCGATGGCGGCGTCAAGTTCCTCAATGGTCCGTCCGCCGGGCTTTTCGCAGAAGATGTCCTTCCCCGCGCGGGCGGCGGCAGCGATGAGGTCCGAATGGAAGCGCATGGGCGAGGCGATGAGGACGGCGTCCACGTCCGGATCAGCCAGGACATCGGCTGTGTCTGTGCTGATCTTTGCGACGCCCAACGTCGTGGCGAGTTCCTGGACGGCCGGAAGGGCGGGGTCGGCAATGGCCTCCAGCCGGGCATTCGGGATGCGCCGTGCAATGGATTCTCCGTGGAATTTTCCGATCCATCCGGCGCCGATCAGGGCGATGCGAACGGGCCGGTCTTCCGCGACCGGGTGCTGGAGGTACGTCATTGATGGCTCCTCGTCGATGGTGACTAGATCGTTCTAGTTTTCACTATGGTGACACGGCGCCGGAAGGGTTGTCTAGATCGTTCTAGTAGGTTTCCTGGATCGTCGCTCGATGCTTGCCCCAAGGCAACGTGCAGCACGGGGGCAAGGAGCAGGAGGAGCAGCATGCACACTCCAGCCCCCACGCCGGTCAGAACCACCGACCCTGCCATCAAGAGAAATCGGACGTCCACACCTTCAAAGAACTCCACAAAGCACTCCTGAATCCCTGGTTTCCACTGAGGGATGAGTGCGCCGGGAGCGTCGAACGTGTCGGCGATTCAGCTACTGCTTAGAGGTAATCTCCGGCGCGCTCGCGGGCGAGTTCAAGGAGGGTGGATTGAAAGGCGACTTCGGCCGGTGCGTAGACCTTGTCCTGGCGCTGGGCCAGCAGAATGCGGCGGAGGGGTGCAGCATCGCCGATGCTGATGACTTTCACCTCGGGATGCAGCAGGGCAACCGCTGTTTTAGGCGCAAGTGCCACACCCATGCCCACACTGACCATGGCCTGGGCCTCTTGGTAGTCGTTGGCCAGAAAGCCGATGGAAGGCTCGAATCCCGCATTGTGTGCCGCCCTTGGCGTGCTGCGGCAAAGGCAAACGCGCGCACCTAGGCGCGCAGCCGCCGTCGGAATTCCCTGGGCGTTTGGCCCGTGTCGCGCAGGAAGTGCCGGTTGAAGTTGGAGAGGTTGGTGAAGCCAACCTCGTAGCAGATATCCGATACTGCTTTGTCAGTCCGCTCCAGGAGCCGGCGGGCGTGGGCGAGCCGCAGCTTCCTGACCAGGTCGCTGAAGTTCTGCCCGGTTGCCCGCTTGAAGTACTTGGAGAAGGCGGGCTCACCCATGCCCACCAAGGCTGCGGCTTCGCCCATGGAGAGGGGGCCGGCATGATGCGCGAAAACGTACTCGAGGACGATTTCCACCACGGCGGCGGCCTTCCCGTCGAGTTGCGGGTGAAACCACTCCGACGCGAGATAGCGCCGTTCACCCGCAGGAGCCGCACTGAGGATGCCGAACAGGTCCACCAGGTGCTGCAGGCGTTGCAGGCCGGTGGATGCTCCCATTGCCTCGATGGCCCGGGCCGCATCACCGGCCGCAGCGCCCAGGAACTCGATCCCGCGGGCGGACTCCTCCAGCAAGGGCTTGATCTGCGCCAATTCAGGCACCACGAGTGACGCCTGGGCAACCCACGCGCCCTCGAACTGGATCACGGCGTCGCGGTTCATCAGGACCTGGCCTGCTTCCAGGTCGCTCACCCAGTCGTGGGGGAGGCCCGGTCCGACCAGCACCACATTGCCGGGCTCGAACGTGCCCACATAGTCGCCCACGATGAACTTGCCGGGACCCGCCCTGGTCAGGTGTATCTCGTACTCGGGGTGGTAGTTCCAACGCGCCAATGGGCTCGGGTAATCATGCTGGTGCCAGCGCACGGAGTGGTGCGGGTCTGCGGGCACCACTTCGCGCACCGCTTGCCGTCCCACCAGACTGCCGGCGAGCAGCGCGGGCATCCGAGCGGACATGGCAATCCTTCCGGTACGTGGCAAATAAGTATCAGTATGGCGTACTTCCGGCGCTAGTTGTTCCCGCCCCGGCTGCCTAGCCTTGAGGAAAATCAACGCGCCAAAGGAACTCCCGAAATGACAAGTGCACTGACGCCCTTGCTGGAACACCCCCACATGCCTGCCACCATGCGTGCCGCGGTCCTGCAGCGCCAGGGAGTGATGAGCCAGGCGACACTCCCCGTACCGCAGCTGCAGCCGGACCAGGTCCTGGTCCAGGTGGCCGCTGTGGGCGTCTGCGGCAGCGACGTCCACTATTTCGAGCACGGCCGGATCGGTGATTTCGTGGTGGTGCATCCGTTGATCCTGGGCCACGAACTGTCTGGGCGGATTGCCGCCGTCGGAACCGCTGTGGATCCCGTCCGCATCGGTGAGAGGGTCGCCGTCGAGCCCCAACGGCCCTGCCGGAGCTGCACACAGTGCAAGGCCGGCAGGTACAATCTGTGCCCCGATATGGAGTTCTACGCCACCCCGCCGGTGGACGGTGCATTCGCCGAGTACGTCGCCATCCAAAGCGACTTCGCGTACGCCATCCCGGACTCGGTGAGCGACGACGCCGGGGCCTTGATCGAGCCGCTGTCCGTGGGTTTGTGGGCCTGCCAGCGCGCGGAGGTCAAGCCGGGAAGCAGGGTACTCATTGCCGGTGCCGGGCCTATCGGCATCATCGCAGCGCAGGCGGCGCGGGCATTCGGGGCCACCGAAATCCACATCACGGACATCGCGGAGGATCGCCTGGCCTTCGCCTTGGAGCATGGTGCCACCCATGCCCTGAACGTAAAAACGGACAGCGTGGAAGGGCTCGACGTCGATGCCTTCATTGACGCTTCCGGCGCACCTGCCGCCGTCCGTGCCGGGATCAAGGCAGTGGGACCCGCGGGCCGTGTCATCCTGGTGGGTCTTGGCGCCGACGACGTGGAACTTCCCGTGTCGCATATCCAGAACCGGGAGATCTGGCTGTCCGGCGTGTTCCGGTACACCAATACGTGGCCCCTGGCGATCCAGCTCCTTGCTGACGGCAAGGTGGACCTGGACATCCTTGTTACCGGGAAATTCGGGCTCGATGAAGCCGAGGCGGCACTGCGCGCAGGCAAGGAAACGGGGCAGCTCAAGGCCATGGTCTACCCGGGCCGCTGACCGTAATCCGGTGCCGAAAACTTTTTTCGAAACCACCCGTCACGTTTCAGGAGGGGTCTGCACATATCCAGTGCCTATGTCGTTGCATCGCAATCTGTGTTGTCGCCCTTTTCGACGCAGTTCCGCGGGCAACGTTGCGTTAGCAGTGATGGATGTGGCGGGTTCTGGGGCCCGCCCGGGGCGCCGTCACTGCGGATAACCGGGCTAAGTGCGGTCGGTCGTCTGAGTCGCGACCGGCCGCACGTTCAAAGTCCGCAAGGGGCTGTCTTGGATCGTTCTATAGACTGGCTCCGGCGGAGGAGGTACATGGCAGGCAAACGCCCCACACTGATGGACGTCGCTGAAGCGGCCGGGGTTTCCCGCGCGCTCGTGTCCATCGTGATGCGCGATGCTCCCGGTGCGTCAGAGGCCACCCGGCTCAAAGTCCAGGAAGCCGCCCGGCACCTCGGATACCGCCCGGACAGCCGTGCCAGGCTCCTTCGCAGCAGCCGGACCAGGCTCCTGGGCATCAGCTTCTCCACGGCGCACGCCTTCCATGCCGAAATCGTGGACGCCGCCTACGCCGGCGCCACCGAGCGCGGCTATGACATTGCCCTCAGCGCTGTGGCCAACGGCCGCCCGGAACAACGGGCCGTCGAATCACTCCTTGACCTCGGCTGCGAGGCACTGATCCTGATTTCGCCGCTGCTTGGAGAGGCCGAACTGGCGGGCTATGCCGCGCGGGTGCCCGTGGTCAGCCTGCTCCGGGACGATGTTGGCGAGGCCTTGGATTCCGTCAGCAGCGACGATTTCGAGGGAATCCGTATCGCGATCGAACACCTCACCTCGCTGGGACACCAACGGATTGTCCACGTCGACGGCGGCAGTACCGTATCCGGTCCGCAGCGCCGCGAGGCTTTCCGCGCAGAAATGCTCAGGCGGGGTCTGGAGCCCCGGATCGTGGCCGGCGGACCCACGGAAGAGGACGGGCTGCGCGCAGGGCATGAGCTCCGTGCGGACCCGCCCACGGCCATCATCGCCTTCAACGACCGCTGCGCACTCGGCGTACTCGAAAGCCTCAGGGCCGCCGGACTCCGCGTTCCGGAGGACGTCTCGGTCCTCGGCTATGACGACAGTCAGTTCGCGCGGCTCAGTTACGTCCAGTTGTCGTCGATCAGCCAGGACGCACCGCTTTTGGCGCGTGCCGCCGTCGAACGCGCCATTGACCGCCTGGAAAGCCCGACGCCGGCGGCGCACCAGGTGCGGACCCCGCACCTGGTGGTTCGCAGCACCACCGGCCCAGCTCGGGCGTAGGCGCGCCGCGGAGTCCGGGGGCACCCGTTCCCGCCGATCGCGCCGTGGTCCCGCCCGCCAATCCGGGGGCGCACCCGTTCCCGCCGATCGCGCCCATTCTTGCGGGTGCGTGGAGCGGCTATGGGTGCGATGAGTGTTCCGTGTGGGTGCGCATGGCGGGTGTCGTTGCGCAAGGCGGGTGCGAGTGCGGGTGCGTGGGGGCGCGCCCATTTCCGCCGATCGCGCCGTGGTCCCGCTCACCAATCCGGGGGCGCACCCGTTCACGCCGTTCGCGCCCGTTCTTGCGGGTGCGTGGAGCGGCTATGGGTGCGATGGACGTTCCCTGGGGGTGCGCATGGCGGGTGCGGGTGCATAGGGCCGGAACGGTCGCGGGGAGTGTGCCGTGGGGTGCGCAGGGCGGGTGCGGGTGCGCAGCACGCGCCCCTACACCGCGTCCGGCTGGCTGTCCGGCGATTCGGCCGAGACCGTGTCCGAGGTCAGCGGATGGGCGATCTCGTCGCTGGTCATGCGGGCTGCGAAGAGCGCCAGGAAAGCCATGAGCGGGCAAACCAAACCGCCCACGAAGAAGATCAGCCAGATCGGCACCACCTCGGCAACCGGACCGGCCAAGGCCATGGACACGGGCATCAACGCCAGCGAGACGAAGAAATCCAGGCTGGAAATCCGGCCCAGCAGATGCGGTGGTACGCGTCGCTGCAACAGCGTCCCCCAGATGACCACGCCGATCCCCTCGGTCACGCCGAACACCACCATCGCCGCGCCCAACCACCAGAACTCGGTGATAAAGCCAATCGCAGCAACGGGAAGGCTTCCCAGTCCCCACGTCACTACCATCACCGTCAAATAGCGCCGTGGCAGGGGGAACGAAGCCGTGGTCAGCGAAGCGACAGCGCTGCCAACGCCCATGATGGCCAGCAGGAACCCGAACATCCTCGAGTCGCCACCCAACTGGTCCCGGACCACGAACGGCAACAGCACCTCGATGGGACCGATCAGGAACAGCACGGACAGGCACGCCCAAATGAGTGTCCACAACAGCCACGGGGTTCGCAGGGTGTAGGTGAACCCTTCCTTGAGGTCGAAGAAGAAGGATGACTCGGTGGGGCCCTCAGCAGGGGCCATCCCGCGGGCGTCCAAGGTTTGCCGGCTCAGGAAATTAAGGATGCCGAACGCCAGGAAGTGGCACACGGCAACCCCGGCCACGGCAAACGCGGGCGACAAAGATGCCACAATGATGCCGGCCAGGGCTGGGCCAGCTGCCTGCTGGAGGATGGGCCGGACGGTCCCTTCCATCCCGTTCGCCGCCAACAGGTCCTCGGCGGGCAGTATTCGGGGCAGGATGGCCGAGTAGGCAGGAAAGAAGAACGCCTGGCCAACGCCCAGCACGAAGGCTCCCAAAGCCAGGTGCCACAACTGCAGGACATTGAGCATGGCCAACAGGGAGACTGTGGCGATGACGGCGAGGTTGGCACCCTCCACCGCGATGATCAGCAGGCGCTGCGGAAAACGGTCGGCCGCGATCCCGCCCACCAGCACAAAGGCCACCAGGCCGATGCTCGCTGCCGTGGCCACCAAGGACAGTTCCAGCGGACCCCCACCAAGGTGGATCACCTCGTAGACCATGGCGACGGCCCACATGCCGGAGCCGAAAATCGAGATGGACAACGCGGAAATCAGCACACGGAATTCCCGGTGTGCGAAAGGACGCAGCGCCCTCAGAGCCACCATCACTCCAGCCTAGACCTGGGAAAGCCGGCGGGGGAGGGGCGCCCGCGCAGGCGCGGGAGGGGTGTCAGTTATGAAGCGCCCGACGGCGGGGCGTCGCCGTCGTCAATATCCGGACCTTCGGCAGGATCCTGGCTGTGGAGGCCGACGTCGTGCGCCACCCACCCGTCCGTCTCGCCTTCGGCCGGGGCGTCTGTATGGTGCCTGATGACGTGCTCTGGCTTGTCGGTTGCGCTCATGACGGATACTCCCTGTCCGTGGGTGGACCTGCTTCCGTGAATGCCCTCAGTCTACGCCGGGGCCCTGTCTTGTGGCATAGGCTGTGAACATGCCGAAGCGACCCAACCCGGCGGTACGAATCGCCCAGGAAACAGCCCACAACGCAGTGTTCGACGCCCAAGGCAACACCAAGCCAGGCGTCCACAACGTGCTGCTGAAAGCCGTGGAAGTACAGCGCCCGCTGGTCCTCGCGAACCTCAAAAGAATGCAGCGAAGGCACCCCCATGCGACGCCCGACCAACTGGCCGCCAAGCTGGAACGCGACTACCTGACCGCAGTGGCAGGTGGGGGAGCCGGGGTAGGTGCCATCGCCGTCGTTCCCGGACTGGGAACCGCGGCGTCGCTGGGTCTTTCCGCCCTGGCCACCGTGGGATTCCTGGAAACCACTGCACTGTACGCGTCGTCTCTGGCCGAACTGCACGGCATCCGGCTGACCGATCCCGAACGCGCGCGCACCATGGTCATGGCCATCATGCTCGGCGAGGAAGGGACGTCGCTGCTGGGCGCGCTGAGCGGGCAATCGCTGGGCCGCGGCAAAGGCGTGACCCACGCGTGGGGACGGACGCTGACCAAGAAGATTCCGGGCAGCGGATTTGGTGTCATCCGGGACGCGATCCAACGGGCATTCCTGAAGAACCTTGTGAAGAAGCAGGGCTCGGCGTTCCTGGGCCGTGCGCTGCCCTTCGGGGTTGGCGCCGTGGTGGGCGGTGCCGGCAACCTCATGATGGGACGGGCAGTCGTCGCCACGGCCAAGGAAGCTTTCGGCGCCCTGCCCGCAACCGTTCCCGGCGAGTTGCTGCCGACCAATGCGAAAAACCAAATCCTGGAAGGCGGTACCAGTGGACCTCAACGCTGACCTCGGAGAGTCGTTCGGCTCCTGGACCATGGGCGACGACGCATCGATGTTCCGCATCGTCAGCAGCGCCAACGTAGCCTGCGGATTCCACGCCGGAGACCCGCTGACCATGCTGGACAGTTGCCGGGCCGCGTTCGACCTGGACGTCCGGGTGGGCGCGCATGTCGGTTACCGTGACCTTGCGGGCTTCGGTAGGCGCTCGCTGGATATGAGCTTCGATGAACTCTTTGGCGATGTCCTCTACCAACTCGGTGCGCTGGATGGGGTGGCCCACGCCGTCGGCGCCTCCGTGGATTACGTGAAGCCGCACGGTGCCCTTTACAACCGGATCGTCCACGATCCGGAGCAGGCGGAAGCAGTGGTTGCCGCTGTCCACGCTTATGATCCCGGGCTCCCCGTGCTCGGCCTGCCGGACTCCGTTTGGCTGAATCTCGCCGAGGAGTCGGGGCACCCTGTTTTCCGGGAGGCCTTTGTGGACCGGGCCTACCTTGCTGACGGGACGCTCGTGCCGCGCTCACAGGAGGGTGCCGTACTGCACAACCCCGCCGACGTAGTGGCCCAAGCCGTGCGGATCGCCACCCGCGGCGAAGTGGTGGCCCAGGACGGAACGGTGGTCTCCGTGAAGGCCGATTCCCTCTGCATCCACGGAGATACGCCCGGCGCCGTCGAGATGGCCGCAGCCGTCCGCAACGGCCTCGAAAAGGCGGGTGTGGAGATCCAGGCGTTCGCCTAGTCTGGTGTTCGGACTGCAGCCAAAGGAGGCCCGATGAGTGCCATAGTGATGGATCCCGGCGCGATGACCCTGGTTGTGCCTCCTGACAAGGCCTTGGACCGTGCGTCCCTTGCCTTGGCCAACGCCTTGCTGGGGAATCCCGATTCGGCTCCCGGCCTTGAAGCGCTGGTGGGCGGGCTCCGGCTGCGTTTCGTGACGGGAACAGCCATTGCCGTGACGGGTGCTGAAGGCCTGGTCAGGCTCAACGGTTCCGAGCTGGCCATGAACAAAGCCGTGCGGGTGGCTCCAGGTGCCGTGCTGGAGTTCGGGCGCGCACTGTTCGGGATCCGTTATTACCTTGCCGTCCAGGGCGGGATCGAGCCCCAAACCGATCCCCTTCACACCGGCCGGACCCTGACGTTCGGCCGTTTTCACGGACACGGCTTCCCCTCCGTGGATCATCCAACCAGGCGGGCCCTTGACGCTGAACGGCCTGTTGTGGCCAGAGTGGCGCCGGGCCCTGATGCAGAGAAGTACGACGCCGGCACCTGGCTTCGGTTGACCACGGAACCGTGGACTCTCTCCCCGGAGTCGGACCGCGTGGGCGCCCGGCTGGCGGGACGGCCGCTGTCCGTCGGCGAATCTCCGGCACCCGGCACCCAACCGCTGGTGGCCGGCTCAGTCCTGCTGCCGCCGTCGGGCCTTCCCGTCATCGCCCTCGCAGACCATCCGGACACAAGCGAATCGCCGGTGATCGCCGTGGTGCGGGACGAGGACCTGGATTCCCTGGGGCAGGCCCGGCCCGGGCAGATGGTGCATCTGCTGGGGTGAGAATGGCGGTGCGGGATTTTCTCAAAAATGGGCCTGGGTGAGAAAATCAACGTCTGATTTTCTCATGAACGTTAATTTGTGAGAAAATTGGGTTCTCTTATTCTCACAAGGAGCGCCATGGCTGACTGGCCACGCATCGCCTATGAACAGCGGCCCTGGTCAGCCGAGCCCGCCGTTGGCGTTTCCCGGAGGCAACGTCTCCTGGCCCGCGGACCGTATCAAGCTGCTGTTCCTGCGATGATCGCGGACATCGATCCGGACGTTGATTCAAGGACCCAGTCGCTGGTGGAGGCGGCAACCGTTGAGATGGTGCGTTTTGACGCTGAACTGGGGAAGGACTCGGCTCCGTTCGCAGCGCTGCTGCTGCGCAGTGAGTCCGCTTCAAGTTCCGAGATCGAGAACCTCACAGCCGGCGCGCGAAGGATCCTGTTGGCCCAGTTGGGTGATCGGTCCAGCGTCAACGCTTCCTTGATTGCCTCCAACGTCAGTGCCATGCAAGCGGCCATCGCATTGTCCGAGGACCTGAGCGTGCACAATATCGGCACTATGCACCACACGCTGCTTCGTTCCTCGGACCACACCATCGCCGGTGAATACCGCCAGAGGCAGGTGTGGATCCGTGGCAATTCACCCCATTCGGCCGAGTTCGTACCCCCGCACCACGAGCGCGTGATGGAGGCTATGGATGACCTTGTTGCTTTCATGCGCCGTGATGATATTCCAGCACTCACACAGGCGGCGCTGGCCCATGCGCAGTTCGAGACCATCCACCCCTTCGCCGACGGCAACGGCAGGACCGGGCGGGCGATCGTCAGCGCCCTGCTCCGGGCCAAGGGCGTCACCGAGCGGGTGACTATCCCGGTGTCCTCGGGACTCCTGACCAACACGAAGCTGTACTTTGACGCGCTTGGCTCCTATCGCGAAGGTGACGTCCTGCCGATCGTGGAACGGTTCGCCGAGTCTGCCATCCTGGCAGTGGAACACGGGCGTCTCCTGGCTGAAGACATTCAGGCCGCTATGCAGGACTACCGGGATCGGCTGGGAACGGTGCAGGATTCCGTGCTGAAAATCGTTGAGCTTCTGCCCAGGGAGCCGGCAGTAACAGCGGAGATGGCCGCTGAACTGACGGGCGTTTCGTCGGCCACGGCCTATCGGGCTGTCCAGCGCCTGGAATCGCTGGGCATCCTGAACGCCGCCGGAAAAGTCGGCGGCGTTCGGGTGTGGATCGCCGGAGACATCATCGCCGCACTGGATGACTTCGCTGCGCGTGCGGGCCGCCGGACCCGTCACTAGTCGCAGGACCCGCCGCTGGTCCTACCCGAAAATCAGATGTGCCACCGTGAAGATCAGCAGTCCGGCCAGGGCACCCACCACGGTGCCGTTGATCCGGATGTATTGGAGGTCCTTGCCCACTTGCAGTTCGATCTTCTGTGAGGTTTCCTCGGCGTCCCAGCGGGCAACCGTGTCCGAGATGACCCCGGCAATGTCTGAGCGGTAGGTGTTCACCAGATAACCGGCAGCATCCCCGATCCACGCGTTGACCTTCCCGGCCAGTTCGGCGTCGTTGACCAGCCGGGCGCCGAAGTCGCGCACGGCGCCCTTGAACCGTTGGCTGAGTTCGCTGTTGGGATCGTCGACGGCGGTCAGCAAGGCGTTCTTGACGGTTCCCCACGTGCGGGACGCCAGTTCGCGGACCTCGGGGTCTCCAAGGATCTGGGCCTTGATGGCCTCGGCCCGCTCGATCATGGCGGGGTCGTGCTGCAGGTCCTGGGCGAGGTCGGTCAGGTACGTGTCAATGGATTGGCGGACCTGGTGGTTGGGGTCGTTCTGCACTGCGCGGACGAACTTCAGAAGCTCCACGTACACCTTGTCGCCCACCAGCCCGTCCACGAACGTGGGCACCCAGACCGGCGAGCGGTCCGAGACGAGCCGGTTGACGGTGTTGTGGTTGGCATCCACCCAGTCCGCGGCCCGGTCCACCAGCAGGTCCACGAGCTTGTGGTGGTGCCCGTCGGCGAAGATCCGCTCAGCCATGCGTCCGACGGGCGGACCCCACGGCGGGGTGAGCAGGTGCTTGCGGACCAGCCCCTCGATCACTGCCTGGACGTCGTCGTCATTAAGGACGGTGAACGCACCGCGGATGAGGGCGCCGCCTTCCTTGGCCACGCGCTCCGGGCCGCCGGGGCGGGACAACCAGGTGCCGGCCTTTCGTGCGATGTCGATGCTGGCGAGCTTGTCCTGGACCACTTCCTGCGAGAGGAAATTGCTCTCCACGAAATCGCTGAGGGATTCACCGATCTGGTCCTTGCGGCGGGGAATGATGGCGGTGTGGGGGATCTTGAGTCCCATGGGGTATTTGAACAGCGCCGTGACCGCGAACCAGTCGGCCAACGCACCCACCATGCCGCCCTCGGCCGCGGCCCGGACGTACTCGAGCCACGGATAGTGCTTCTGCAGCGCAAACGCGAACAGGAAGATCATGGCCATGACCAGCAGCAGGGACAACGCCAGCCGTTTCATGCGGCGCAGCGCGGCCGCCTTCTCCAAGTCACCATCGGAAAGACCGACGACGGCGGAACGCGCTTTGGGGGTAGCCCCACCTGTGGTGGGGGCTGGTTGGGGCGGGTTGGTGACGTCTTCGGCTGGGATTTGTTCAGAGTTCACCTGCATTAGCCCAGCCTAGCGCTGTGCGTGCAGGCGCGTGGGCTACCGTGGCTGCATGACCAGTGAATCCTTCGACTCCCCGCGCCCCAGGGTCTACGCGCACCGCGGTGCCAGTGCTGCCTTCGCCGAGCACACCCGTGCGGCATATTTGAAGGCCATCGCCGACGGCGCCGACGGAGTGGAGTGCGATGTCCACCTCACCCGTGACCAGCACGTGGTGTTGCTGCACGACGCCACTCTGGACCGCACCTCGAACGGCACAGGCACCGTGGCGGACAAGACCTTGGAGGAACTCCGTGCACTGGACTTCTCGTCATGGAAGGGTGCCAGGATTCCCGAGGCCTACGGTGGGATCGCGGACCAGTTCCTGACGTTGCCGGAGCTCCTGGACATCCTCCGCGGAGCCGACCGTGAGATTGGCTTGGCCATCGAGCTCAAGCACCCCAGTCCTTACCAGCTGAAGCTTGAGGAGCGGGTGCTGGATCTGTTGGCGGCTGAGGGCTGGACCCCCACGGATTCACGCGTGGACAACATCCAGGTCTCCTTCATGAGTTTCGACACGGATTCCGTGCAGCGCCTGCTGGAAGACGTACCTGCCGGGCATGTCTGCCAGTTGGTGGACAACTTCACGGTCCGGGAACTGCGCGACGAGTTGGGACTGGGCCCCATCACGGCCGGCGCCTTAGCCAACGTCATGAAGGCAGCGCAGCAGGAAGCCGAACGCGTTTTGGACGAAGGCGAGGCGGGCATCGCTGGTCCTGGCATCGACTATGTGCGGGAACATGCCCGGAACGTGCAGCAGTGGTTGGATGCCGGGCGTATTTTCCGGGTGTGGACAGTGGACTCCGAGAAGGACGTTGCACTGTGCCAGGGCCTGGGCATCCACGAGATCACCACCAACCGGCCAGCACAGGTCCTGGCACAGTTAAGCGTGCCCAGCAGATAGACGAAACTTTAGCGGGCCTCGCGGCCGTTGTGATTGAGTGGTCTCATGTCACTTCGCTGGTCACCCAAGGCAACACATACCCTCTCAGCCATAGGTTTGAGCGCGCTCCTGATGGCCAGCGCCATGAAGCACTTCCGGACACCCTCCTTCTACAACCCCGTTGTGCCGGAATACTTGTGCCGGAATGACGAGCCGGGCGGTGCACCGAATGGCCCCTTGGCAGTTATGTCCCGCGAGGAATGGATCGCCTCCTCCGGGTTGCTGGAGGCGGCTGCCGCCGTCGGCCTGTTGATTCCGGCTACCCGCAAGGCTGCCGCGGACGGCACCACTGCGATGTTCGCAGCATTCCTGGCCGGGCATATTGACGCGCTGCGACGCGCCTATGGTCCGTACGGCTCACAGAAGGAACGACGGATCCACACCCTGCGCCTGCCGTTGCAGATTCCGCTGATCCTGTGGTCGTGGAGCCTGCGGAAGTGAAGCTCAGGGATTCACCGGCCTTCAAGATCGCTCTTTCACTAAGCATTGCGACGGGCCTGTACGGAGTTTCTTTCGGAGCCTTGTCCGTGGCTTCGGGCTTCGATTTCTGGCAGACCATGGTGCTGAGCCTGCTGCTGTTCAGCGGCGGTTCGCAGTTCGCGTTCATCGGTGTGGTGGCCGGCGGCGGTTCCGGGGTGGCAGCGATGACGGCCAGCGCCCTGCTCGGTCTCAGGAACGGCATCTACGGCATGCAGATCAACGCGATGCTGCGTCCCGGCGGATGGAAGCGCTACGTCTCAGCGCACATCACCATCGACGAGTCCACGGCCACGGCGTCCGGCCAATCGCACTTGGACGAGCAGCGCAGGGGGTTTTGGACCGCTGGCATTGGAATATTCGTCTTGTGGAATATCTTCACCGCGATCGGAGCGCTTGCAGGCGATGCCATGGGCGATCCAAAGCAGTGGGGCCTCGATGGAGCGGCGGTTGCCGCTTTCCTCGCCCTCCTTTGGCCCCGGCTGAAGGGCCGTGAACCATGGGCGATTGCGGCTGCCTGCGCACTGGCCACCATCCTGGCCGTCCCGTTCGTCCCCTCCGGCGTTCCTATCCTGGTGGCCGCGCTGGTGGCCGGGGTCATCGGCTGGTTCAGCCACGCCCGCATGGATGAGGGCCTGGAACCGGACATCGATCCGTACCCGGAAAACAGGCAGGACCACAAAAGAGCAGATGGCCGGGCACAGCGGGAAGGCGGCATGGAATGAATCTTTGGCTGTGGATCGCCATCGCCTGTGCGCTGGCCTACCTGACCAAGCTGGTGGGCTACTTTGTCCCCGCAAAGCTGTTGAAGAGCCCGCGGATCATGCACATCGCGGGAACCATGACCATTGGCCTGCTGGCGTCGCTGACGGTGGTTAATGCCGTCGCTTCCGGTCAGGGCTTGGTGCTCGACGCCCGCATGGGCGCCTTGGTGGCTGCCGCCGTCGCGCTTTTGCTCCGGGCGCCGTTCCTGGTGGTGGTGATCTCCGGCGCGGCCGCGGCTGCCTTGCTGAGGCTGATCGGCTGGGGCTAGGCGCTCCGGGTCCTAAACAGCTTCGAAGGAAACGCCCGGAATGTCCGACTGCTCCGGCAGCGGACGTGAAGGGCGCTCGGTGCGGATGGCGTCTTCCACCAGCGCCAGCGGACGCTTCCACGCTTCGGAGCCAGGTTCCATGGTGTCCACTGAACCGATGAGCATGGCCACGAGCCGCACCATGTCTTCGATGGTGATGTCACGGCGCAGGGAACCCTGTCCCTGTCCGCGTTCCAGCAGCGTGGCCATGGTGTCGATGAGCCCTCGGGTGATGCCCACCAGGAGTCCGCGGCGGCCGGCGACGGCGCTGAGCAGGTTGGCGTCATCGCTTGCCACGCGCATCACGGCGTCGATGAGTTTCATGAGCCCCTCGGCGGCGTCCATGCCGTCCAGGGCCTCCTGGGCCACCGGATCCGCGTGCTGGCGGAGCTCGCGGGACAGGGCGGAAAGCACCAGTTGTTCTTTGTCGGAGAAGTTACGGAAAAGGGTTGCGGGACCTACCCCGGCCGTCGCGGCAATGGTCTGCAAGGGCACTTCGGGGCCGTGTTCACGGAAACACTGACGTGCCGCGGTGATGATTTTGTCCACATTGCGTGCAGCGTCGGCCCTGAGGGGCTTGCGTTCGGAGGGCAGTTCCATGCTGCCCAGACTAGCAATGGAGCGCTGATCACCAGTGGTTACGCGGGAGTAGGCTGTTATATGACAAACCGGTACGTGAAACACTGGTTTTCATGTTGCTTGCATTCTCAGTAGCCCCTTCGGGCCAGCCCGCTTCCGCTCCCAACGATTCACCCAACGCAGACGCCTCCGTCCACGACGCCGTAGCTGCCGCGGTGAAGATCGTCAGGGAGTCCGGACTTCCCAACCAGACCGACTCCATGTTCACCACCATCGAGGGTGAATGGGACGAAGTTTTCGACGTCGTCAAACGCGCCACGGAGGCGGTGGGGCGCTATGGCAGCCGTGTTTCCCTGGTCATCAAGGCAGATATCCGCCCCGGCTACTCGGGTGAACTGACCGGCAAGGTGGAACGGCTCGAGGGCGCGCTCAAGAACCAGGAGTAGTTCCTTCCGCACGGCTGCGCCGGGTGCAAGACTGGGGCGCATGATTGAACACGTGACCGAGCCCGGTTGGGTTGAGGTGGAGCGTTACTTGACTGACGTCGTGGTGCGTCCCGATCCCGCCCACGAACGGGCTTTGACGTCCGCCGTCGAGGCGGGCATGCCGGCCATCGAAGTTGCTCCCAATGCGGGGAAGCTGCTGAAGATGCTGGTCCAGGTGTCCGGCGCCCGCCGGGTCCTTGAGATCGGTACGCTGGCGGGCTTCAGCAGTATGTGGATGGCCCAGGGGCTGCCCGACGGCGGCCGCCTGGTCACGTGCGAATACCTCCAGAAGCACGCCGACGTGGCACGCGCCAACCTCGACGCAGCCGGGGTTGGGGACAAGGTGGAAATCAAGGTGGGGGCTGCCCTGGATACGCTGCCCACGTTGGAAGCCGAAGAACCGTTCGACTTCGTCTTCATCGACGCGGACAAGGAAAACGATTCGAACTACCTCGATTGGGCCATCCGGCTGGGACATCCCGGCACGGTGATCGTGATCGACAACGTCATTTGGGGCGGGTCCATCCTGGAGCCGGAACGCGACGAAGTGAACGCGCCGGGCATCATCCGTGCGCTGGACATGCTGGGCCAGGATCCACGGTTGGACTCCACCGCCATCCAGACGGTGGGCAGCAAGGGTTGGGACGGCTTCGCGATCGCGCGGGTGCGCTGATGGATTTCAGCCTCCGCGCTGCAGTGGTTGATGACGCCGAAGACATGGCGGTCATGCACGTCCAGGCCTGGCGGGAGAGTTACGGCCACTTGCTGCCGCCGGAGTTTTTCGCCAAGCAGGAAGCTGCCCTGCCGGACAGGATCATGCGGTACCGGGAATATATTGCCACGGGGCACCGGAGGATGCTGGCCCACGGGCCGGACGGGGAACTCGTTGGCATCGCGGCGTCGGGGCCAGGCAGGGACGAGGACAGTCCCTGCGAGGTGGAACTCTTCATGCTGTACACCCTGCAGTACGTCCACGGCCGGGGTGTGGGCCAGGCGCTGGTGGATGCCCTGCTCGGCAACGGGCCCGCGTACCTGTGGGTCCTTGACGACAATCCGCGGGCCCAGGCCTTCTACCGGCGCAACGGCTTCGTCCCCGACGGTATGCGGCAACTGTGCGATCCGTCCTGGTACTCCTTGCCTGAACACAGGATGGTCCGCGGCTAGCCGCCTGCCGCCATGCGCTCCACTAGGCTGGAACCATGACTGACGCAGGACGGATCCAGTGACCAAATCCAGGAAAGGCAAGTCCGGCAGGTCCGGCAGTTTCGGCGCTCAAAGGTCGACGGCGGCAGTCATCGAGGTGCCCGAGGGTACCCGCCCCGATGGTCCGGCCGCTGGCGTGTATTACATCGACACCGGCGACTGCGAGCTCCTGCCAGATCCGGACAACGGCAATGGCTGGCTCCTGAAGATCAATGGCGTGCTGAGCTCGCACATCGACCTCGCTGATCCGTTGTTCCTCGACTTCGAGTACATGCGCTGGATCGCTGCCCTCGTGGAGTCCCGGTGGCCACGGGAAACCAAGCCCAAGCTCCGGGCCCTCCACTTGGGCGGGGGAGCGTGCTCCATGGCCAGGTATTTCAACGCCGCGTACCCCGATGCCCGCCAAGTAGTAGTGGAACTCGACGGAAAGCTCGCCGAGTACGTCCGCGGCTGGTTCGACCTACCCAAGGCCCCACTGTTGCGGATCCGGGTGGGGGAGGCCCGCCAGGTGACAGAGCACCTCACTCCGGACACCCGCGACCTCATCATCCGTGACGTCTTCGCCGGAGCCTTCACTCCGCGCGCCCTGACAACCCGCGAGTTCAATGCCCACGCCGACGCCGTCCTGGCGCCGGACGGACTGTATGTAGTGAACTCCGGCGACGCTCCGGACCTTAAGAATGCCCGGGCCGACGCCGCCACCATCGCTGACACGTTCGAACACACGCTGATCATTGCCGATCCGCCCATGCTCAAGGGCAGGCGCTACGGCAACATGATCATGGCGGGCAGCCACGTTCCTTTCGGTGATGATCCCAGCCTGGCCCGCAGGCTCCTTGGCGGCGCGGTTCCCGCGCATATGTGGAACGATGCCCAGGTCCGCGCGTTCGCGGCGGGAACGCCCGTGCGGCACGATCCCGCCCCGATGCCGGATCCCGCCGCGACGCCGGATCCTGCCGCGACGCCGGATCCCGCCCCCACGCACGATCCCGCCGCGGCGCCCGAAACGTAAACGCAGCGCTGGGCTTCCCAGCGCTGCGCTGACCTGTACTGCCCCCGAGCCCTAGGCCCGGCTCAATGACGTGTTCCAGGCTTCCCAAAGCCGGGCGTACCTGCCGCCGTTGGCCAGCAGTTCCTGGTGCGAGCCCGATTCGACGATCCGCCCCTGGTCCATGACCACCACCGTGTGGGCCGTTGCCGCCTGGGAGAGCCTGTGTGCGATCACCACCGACGTGCGCCCGGCCAGTGCGGCGTCGGCGGCCTGGTCCAACATGGTTGCCGAGCCGGTGCCCGCTTCCGCCGTGGCTTCATCGAGGACCGCGATGGGCGGATCCTTGAGCATCAGCCGCGCCAGGGCCAGTTGCTGGGCCTGTTCCGGCGTGAGTTGGTGGCCGCCGGCACCTACGAAAGTCTCCAACCCGTCGTCGAGCATTTCATGCCAGGCGGCGCCGACGTCCCGCAGGACGCGCCGCAACTCGTCAGAAGTGGCGCCGGGCTTGGCAAGCCGAAGGTCCTCCGCGAGCGTTCCGGAGAACACGTGGACTTCCTGGCTGACCATGGCGATCCGCTGGTGCAGTTCCGCCGCGGAAGCAGCGGCCGCATCGAGTCCGCCCACCAGCACCCGCCCGTCGTCGGGCTTTTCGAGTCCCATGACGACCTTGGCGAGCGTGGTCTTGCCGGCACCGGATGTCCCTACGATCGCCACCCTTTCACCCGCCGCGACCCGCAGGGACACGGCGTTCAGCGCCGGCCGCTGTCCGGGGTAGCTGAACGTCAGCTTGTCCAGGACCACGGCGTCCGACGCCGGTCCGCGCGCCGGACGTTCGACGGCGGTCCGCTCGGCTTCCCCGGAGGCGGTGCCCCGCGTCAGCCCGAACATCCGCCCGAGTCCGGCAGCGGCCTTTTGCAGTTCATCGAACTGTCCCAGCACCAGTCCGATCGGATCGAACAGGCGGTAGAAGTAGAGGGCTGCCGCCGTGGCCGCCCCGATGGTCACCACACCTTCGGCATGGAGCCAGAAGCCGACCACCAGCACGGCGGACAGGCCAAGGAGTTCGGCGAGGTTGAGGCGGTTGTAGAACCGGGTAAGGTACCCGATACCGCGCAGGGAGTGGCCGATGGTTTCCCGCGAAGCCGACGCCACCAAGTCCGCATGTTTGCCACCCAGGCCGAGTGCCAGGACAGACTGCGAGCCGTGGACAGTCTCAATGATCTGTTCGGTCCGGTTGGCTTCAGTGATCCGGACGGTCCGGTAAATGGGCGCAGTCCGCTTCAGGAACCAACGGAGCGTGAAGATCTGCAGCGGGGCGGCGATCAGGACGGCCACGGCGAAGCGCCAATCGATCACGCCCAGGCCCAGCAGCGTGACCACGATGGTGAACGCGGCGCTGGTGAAAGCCGGAAGCACGCCGGAAATTGCTTCACTGACGGCCTCAACGTCACCGGATACACGGGCCACGACATCCCCGATTCCTGCCTTCTCCAGTTGCGCGAGCGGCTTGCGCACGGCTGCGGCGAACACCTCCTCCCGTAGTCCGGCCAAGGCTTCCTCGCAGATCCTGGCCAACAGGTTCTGGCCCAGGATGCCGAGCAGCGCACCCGCGCCACCGGCCGCCAGGAGTCCGATGGCGAGCCACAACAGGGACACCACCTCGCCGCCGCTGGCGGCGATGTTGACCATGATGCCAAGGATCGCCGGTGCGGCCAGCCCACAGCAGGAAGCGGCCAACAATACCAGCACGGTAAGCGCCAGCCGGCCGGGCCGCTGGGCCAGCAACTTCCACATGGCCCGGCGGGTTTCACGCGGTGTCGCGATGGGCAGGATGCCTGCATTCATGGATGCGTCCGTGCTCATGAACCCACCACCGCACGGTAGCTTGCCGACGTCGCCAGCAGTTCACGGTGGGACCCCGTCTCGGGCGGCCCGTCCGCGGTGCCCAGCACCACCCGGTGGCATGCGGCAAGCAGCGTAGGACTCGTGGTCACGAGGACCAGCGCCTTATCCGGAAAGTTCCGCAGGCCATCCGCAATGACGGCTTCGGTAGCGGTATCGACGGCGGTGGTGGGGTCATGGAGCACCAGCACCGGTTGCGGCTGATGCAGCGAACGGCCCAGCACCAAGCGCTGCCGTTGCCCGCCGGAGAGGCTTTGCCCGTGTCCGGTCAGCATGGTTTCGGTTCCTTCCGGCAGTTGGGAGACGAAATCGACGACGGCGGCAGCCGCGAAGGCGCGATCGTCCAGTTCAGCGTCGGCAACCGCGACGTTCTGCCGCACTGTGCCGCGGAACAGGACACCCTCATGGCTGTCGGCAAACACCCGCGACCGCGCGTGCGAAGGGTCAAGGTCCGCAGCGTCAGAGCCGTCTATCGTCACCAGGCCCGTGGGCGCGGGAACCCGGAAGCCGAGGGTGTCCACCAGCAGCCTGGCCTGCACGCCATCGGGAAGGACAACACCCACAACATCCCCCGCGGACGCGGAGAACGCGGGAAAGTGTGACCCGGGCGAAGGACGAACCTCGAGCAGGGGAGTAGCTCCGCGCCCGGTTGCGCCAGCAACCGGCGCAGCCGCGACATCCGGCGCCACCGCCACACCCAACGCAGCGCCCACTTCCGGCACCGCCTCAGCCTCGCCAAGCAGCACAGCAATACGCGCCGCCGACGCCCGCTTCCGGGCCAGTTCCACGCTCAGGAACCCGAGGGCCGCCATGGGACCCTGGACGAACTGGGCCACGCCCACCACGGCCACCAGTTGCCCCACCGTAATGCTGCCCTGCACGGCGAACCATGCGGCAAAGAACGCGATGCCCGCCAGGAAGGCCGCCGACATGGCCGTGCTCGCCCCAGTGAACGCACTCTTCGCGCGGATGGCCTTCAACGCCGATACCAACGAGCTCTGGCTCGCCGCTCGGTACCTGGCAATGGCAGCATCTTCGGCCCCCAGTCCCTTCAGCGGACGCGACCCCGTGATGAAGTCTGTCGCCAAGGCTCCGGCGCGGGCCGCCGTCGACTGTTCCACGTCGCTGCGGTCTTCCAGAGGCTTGGTGAGCCGGTGCATGACCAACAGCATCAGGGGCGTGGCCAGCAGCACGGCCAATCCCAGGGGCACGGAAATGAGCAAGAGGGTCACTGCCGAGGTGATCACGCCCGCGGTGGACGCGAGGCCGCCGCCGATGAGCCAGGCCAATCCAGCAACCCTGTCCGCATCCGAAGAGGCAATGGCCACGATTTCACCCGGCGCACGACGAGCCGCCATTCCCCGCGGATGCAGCGTCCGTTCCACCACGAGTTGGCGGAGGTCGTGCGAGCCGTAGGAGAAGGAGCGCATGGTGGCGAGCGTTCCGATGCGCCAGGACAGGGCCAGCACGATGAACACCGCGGCCAGTGCACCGAGCCACCACAGGAGGGCGCCGCCGTCGTGCGGTGTAATCGCGTTGTCCACCACGGCGCCGATGGTGGTTGGCACCAGAGCCTCGCTGATTTGGTGCAGAGTCAGGCCTGCGCAACCAACCACCACATACTTCCAGCGGCGGTTTCCGAAGAGGGAGTAGCTGAAGAGGCGTGAGGCCTTCCATGGAGTTTGCTTGTTACGCCCGGGTGGGCAGGACGGCATGGCGGTACTGGAAGGCATGCTTACCATGGTAAGGCTCACCTAACTTCAAGAAGGCCCCATGACCCGCCAAGCTCTATCGCATTCCGGACAGCCCACGGTCCGTGGTGTGTACACCGCGTACTTTGAATGCGCCACACCGGCCACGTGGACGGAACACGTGCACCCCACCCATGAACTGTTGTGGGGTGCCCGTGGCGTACTCACGGTCGAAGCTGACGCGGCGTTCTTTGCGGTCCCTGCCACGCTGGGCCTGTGGATTCCGGCGGGAGTCCCGCACGCGGTGAAATCGACCGAAGGTACGGGCTTCTTCTGTTCGCATGTAGACGCGGACGTCGCGGCGCCGCTGGACAGCCGGACTGTGGCAGTTACGGTCCCGACGGCGGCCCAGGAACTTTTGCGCCACATGCGGACTTTCGATATGGAGCCGGAGTTGCGCGAACGTTCGGAGCAGTTGGCCATAGCGCTGTTGGCTGTGGTGGACGCCCGGCCCATGCTGCTGCCCATGCCCTCGGACCCCCGGTTGGAACGGATTGCGCGGGCCCTCCTGGATGATCCCGCGCTGGACCGTTCCCTTGAGGAGTGGGGCGCCGAAGTGGCCATCAGTGTCCGCAACCTGTCCCGGCTGTTCCACAAGGAGACCGGCATGACGTTTGCCCAGTGGCGGATCCACGCGCGCGTCCGCGTGGCTTTGGGTCTGTTGGCTGCCGGGTACCCCGTTTCCTCGGTCAGCCGGCGCGTGGGCTACAACAACCCGAGCGCCTTCGTGCAGGTGTTCCGGAAAGTGATGGGGCACACTCCAGGGTGGTACGTGGCCTCGCTTAAGGCCGGAAACCATCAGTCCTTGGCCGGTTCCGAATAGAAATCGCGGGTCCAATGCGGAAAGCCGTTGTTAGGGTAGGTATACCTAACTTCGACAGTCCGATGACAGCACCCTCATTGCGTCTCGACTGCCAACGGGAGACCTCCAACCTCCCCTGAGCATCAAGAGGACCACAGTGATTTCACGCCCTAGAACCATGTCCGCTGCCCTCGCGGCGCTTGCCTCGGCGGCCCTTCTGCTGAGCAGCTGCGCGAGCCCGGTGGCGAACGCCAATGACTCAGCTGCTGCGCAAACCCGCACGGTTACCAGCGAGGTCAAGGAGCTGACCATTCCGGCGGAGCCGAAGAAGGCCCTGGGCATGTACACCACGGACCTGGACATGCTCATCACGCTCGGCATCCCGTTGGCCAGCCAGCAGCCCATCCGTGACAGTGGCTACAAGGGCTTCCCGTACTTCTTCGACCAGAAGGCACTGGAGGGGATCACCCCCTTCACCAACTACCCGGAGTTCAACTTCGAGGCCATCCTCAAGGCCCAGCCGGACGTCATCCTGAACGGCCTCGGCTACGAGAAGGAGCTGGACGGCAAGCTCTCCGACATCGCCCCCACCTACACCTTCAACGGTTTTGACGGCAGCGACTGGCGCACCAAGTTCAAGACCGTCGCCGAGGCCTTCGGCAAGACCGGGCAGTACCAGGCCTGGATGGACAAGTACCAGGCCAAAGTGGACGACGTGAAGAAGCGCCTGGCCGAGGCCGGTAAGAGCGATCTGGTGATCGGCCCGGTTGACTACTACGAGGACCAGGTCTCTGTCAGCTGCTACGGAACCCCCTGCCTGGTGATCAAGGACCTGGGCTTGAAGATTTCACCTCTGGCAGACGGCGAAGGTGCCAAGCTCAGCGCCGAGCAGCTTGAGCAGTTGAAGGGCATTGACGCCGTCATCACCACCGAAGTCCCCGAAAAGGACGGTGCCAACCCGGACGCGTTCGCTCCGCTGGCCAACAACAAGCTCTGGACCTCGCTGCCGTTCGTAGCCAACAAGCAGATCTTCACCTACGACCTTGAGATGATCTACGGCTCCCCGAGCGGCCAGTACGCACTGCTGGAGAAGATCGAGAAGGCGCTCCTGCCATGATGAGCATCTACCGCGCGGAGGTGCTGGCTACCCGGGCTTTGACGCCTGGGATGGTCCGCATCACCTTCGGCGGACCCGGCCTGGCCGGATTCGAATCCACCGGCGTAGGCGACGAGTATCTCCGCGTTTTCCTGCCGGACTTCGGTGAACACGAGGCCCGGCTGCCCATTTCCACGGGCGACTCCTGGGACTGGGAACCCGGCGTCAAGCCTTCCGCCATGCGGACCTACACGGTCCGCTCCGTGGACCCGGCCGCGGGCACCGTGGACATCGACTTCGTCGTTCACGACGGCGGTGTGGCAGCAGCCTGGGCGCAGCGCGCCGAGGTGGGTGACGTCGTCGGACTCAACTCGCCCACCGGGCTGTACGAACCGCCGGCAGAGCTGCAATGGCAGATCCTGCTGGCCGACGCGACGGGACTTCCCGCCGTCGCCCGCTTGCTGGAAAAGACTCCGCCGGGTGTCCGGACCCGCGTCCTGATCGAGGTGGAAGACCCCTCGCACCAGCAGGACCTGGTCATCGGCGCGGGCACTGAAGTCGCTTGGATCCACGGCGGCAACGGGCACAGCCAATCGCGGTTGGACGAGGCTTTGAAAAGCATGGAACTCCCCGGCGGAACGGGCTACATCTGGGTGGCCGGGGAAGCAAAGGTACTGCGCGGGATCCGCAAGTACCTGCGCCACGAGAAGAAGCTCACCCCTGAGTCCTACAAGCTGATCGGCTACTGGACGGACAAGAGCGAGGCGTGGACGGAGCGTTGGGAGAACCTCGACGCCGAAACCCGCCGCTGGTTCGACGAACTGTGGTCCGACGGGAAGCGCGACCGCGAAGAACTCGAGGACCTGCAGGACGCCAAGTTCGAACTGCTGGGACTGTAATGGCCAGCGGAACCATGGCGGGGACGGAGGCCGGGGCTGGGCAGGCGACTGCGCCGGCCTCCACAACTGCCCCGGCCCCCGCATCCGCGGCGCCCTCCGCCCCCGCAGCGCCCTCCGCAACCGCACGCCAGGGCAGCGCCGGCCTTGCCACCGTCAACCGCTACCGCCTGCTCGGACTGATCGCGTCCATCGCGGCCTTGGCTTTGGCCCTTCTGCTCAGCATGGTCATCGGCTCCAAGGACGTGGACCCGGCCTCACTTTGGCCCGCGATCACGGCCTACGACGGCTCGCCGGAACATGTGATCATCCATGACCTGCGCTTTCCGCGGACCGTCGTCGGCGTGCTCGTGGGCGTTGCACTGGGACTCTCCGGAGCCCTCATCCAAGCCATGACCCGCAACCCCTTGGCGGACCCAGGCATCCTGGGCGTCAACGCGGGTGCTGGCTTCTTCGTGGTCCTCGGCGTCGCGCTGTTCGGGGTAACCAGCATCCAGGAATACATCTGGTTCTCCTTTGCCGGGGCCGTGATCGCCACCGTGATCGTTTACCTGATCGGTTCCATGGGCAGGGGAGGGGCAACCCCGCTGCGTCTGACCTTGGCAGGGGTTGCCCTGGGGGCGGTCCTCGGCGGGGTCTCTTCCGGGATCACGCTCCTCCGGCCCGCCGTGTTCGACAGCATGCGCAACTGGACCGCCGGTACGCTCAGCAACCGTTCGTGGGACATCGTGGCCACCGTCGCACCGTTCATCGTGGTGGGCACCATCATCGCCCTGGCCCTGGCGCGGCCACTCAACGCTGTGGCCATGGGTGACGACACCGCCACGTCACTCGGCGCCAACATCTTCCGCACCCGCACGTGGACCATCATCGCCGTCACCCTGCTGTGTGGCGCCGCTACTGCAGCGGCAGGTCCCATCGGCTTCGTGGGCCTCATGATTCCGCACGTGGCCCGCTGGATCGTCGGGCCGGACCAGCGATGGATCCTGGCCTACACGCTGGTGCTGTCACCGGTCTTGCTGCTGGTGTCAGATGTCCTCGGCAGGCTGGTGCTCAGGCCCGGCGAAATGCAGGTAGGCATCATCACCGCGTTCGTCGGGGCACCAGTACTGATCTGGCTGATCCGCCGCCGGAAAGTGAGCACCCTGTGAGCACCCTTGATTTTGGCCGGCGAACACTCGCGGTCCGTCCGCTGGGCGGCCGGGTTTCGGCCCGCCTCGACGTTCGCTCGATGATTGTCACCGCCGTCCTCGTCGGCGCCGCCCTTGCGCTCGCCGTCGTCGCCCTTGGCCTGGGCGAGTTCAGTATTCCGGTGCCGGACGTGGTCTCGGCGCTGTTCGGTCGCTCCACCGGCGCCATCCACATGGTGGTAGTGGAGTGGAGGTTGCCCCGCGTCCTCCTGGCCCTGTTGTTGGGGGCGGCCATGGGGGGCAGCGGGGCCATCTTCCAATCGCTGACCCGCAACGCGCTGGGCAGCCCCGACGTGATCGGTTTCAACACCGGCGCCTACTCGGGTGCCTTGGTGGTGATCCTGTTGATGGGTGGCGGATACTACGCCGTGTCCGCGGGGGCGCTGGTGGGTGGTTTGGTGACCGCGGTCCTGGTGTACCTGTTTGCCTACAAGAAGGGCATCCAAGGCTTCCGGCTCATTATCGCGGGCATCGCGGTGAGCGCCATGCTGGCGTCAGTGAACACCTACATGATCCTCAAGGCGTCCCTCGAGCAGGCCATGTCCGCCGCTGTATGGGGTGCCGGATCGCTGAACAAGGTGTCTTGGGAGCAGGTGCTGCCAGTGGTGCTGATCTTCGCCGGGCTGCTGGGGGTGCTGGCCTTTTTTGGTCGCCGGTTGGGGCTTTTGGAGATGGGCGACGACGCCGCCCGCGCCTTGGGCGTTCGGCTGGAGGGTTCGCGGGTGGTCCTCGCAGCCGTTGGCGTGGCGTTGACGGCGATGGTCACTGCGGCTGCGGGACCCATCGCGTTTGTTTCGCTCGCTGCTCCGCAACTCGCCCGCAGGCTGACCCGCTCGGCGTCAGTGGGCTTGGTCCCCTCCGCTGCCATGGGTGCTCTTTTGCTCGTGGCCAGCGACATCGTGGCGCAGAACCTCTTCGCGCCGATTCAATTGCCGGTGGGAGTGGTGACCGTGAGCATCGGTGGCTGCTACCTCGTCTGGCTGCTGGCGCGCGAGGTGCGGCGGCAATGACTGTGAAGGAGACTGCTTTGACTGACGTGCTGGCTGCCCCGGCGGTGCCGCTCGTGTCCACGGATGCCCGGTTGCGAGCTGACGGCGTGAGCCTGGGCTATGCGGGCCGGACGGTGTCTTCCGCCTTGGACGTCCGGATTCCCGATGGCGAATTCACGGTGATCGTGGGTCCGAATGCCTGCGGAAAGTCCACGTTGCTCCGGGCCTTGTCGCGCCTGCTGCAGCCGACGTCCGGCACGGTCTTCCTGGACGGGAAGGACATCTCCTCCTACGGCGCCAAGGACGTGGCCCGGAGGCTGGGCCTGTTGCCGCAGACCTCCCTTGCCCCCGACGGCATCACTGTTGCGGACCTCGTGGCCCGTGGCCGCTACCCGCACCAGAAGTTGCTGCGCCAATGGTCGGAGGAGGACGAGGCCGCCGTCGTCAGCGCCTTGGAGGCGACCAACGTGACCGGGCTGTCCGGACGGCTGGTGGACGAACTCTCCGGAGGCCAGCGGCAGCGCGTCTGGGTGGCCATGGTCCTCGCGCAGCAGACGCCGTTGTTGCTGCTGGACGAGCCCACGACGTTCCTGGACATCGCCCACCAGATCGAATTGCTGGAGCTGTTCAAGCGCCTGAACGGCGAGGGCAACACTTTGGTGGCCGTGCTTCATGACCTCAACCATGCTTGCCGCTACGCCTCGCACCTGATCGCCATGAAGGATGGTGCGGTGGTGGCCGAGGGGCGGCCTGCGGACGTCATCACCGCGGAGTTGGTGGAGCACGTGTTCGGCCTGCCCTGCATGGTGATCGACGATCCCGTGAGCCACACGCCTTTGGTCATTCCGCTCTAGGCTCCCGGGAACTCCCCGGCGACCGCCTCAGCCCAGCAGCTCAGCCCGACGGTTCTCCGTCTCCTCCCGTAAGGCATGCACGACGGCGGCTACCGCGGGGCGGCGCATCGAGTCGGGGCGGAGGACCAGCCAATAGGGGAGCAGTTCGGCGAAGTCTTCGGGCAGCAGCCGAACCAGGTCCGGGTGGCGATCCGCCATGAAGCACGGCAGGAATCCCACCCCTGCGCCGGCCCGCGTCGCTTCCACATGGACGAACACGTTGGTAGAGGTGAGGCCGTCCCGCATGCTCGGAACCAGCCTGCGGGGCGCGTCCAGGTCGTCCACCTGCAGCATGGAATCCACGAAGTACACCAACTGGTGCTGGGTCAGTTCTTCTGCGTTGGCGGGAGTTCCGTTGTCCTCGAGGTAGCTGCGTGAGGCGTACATCCCCAGCCGGTACTCGCCCAGTTTGATGGCTTCGGCCCGGTGCACCTGTGGCGTCCCCACCACCACTTCGATGTCCAGGCCCGAGCGTTGCTGCAGTGCCCGGCGGGTCACGGTAACGATCTCCAGGCTGAGGCCCGGGTGGTCCCTCCTGATGCGCGCGGCGGCCGGTGCCGCGATATAGGCACTGAAGCCGTCGGTAGCCGTCATGCGTACGACGCCGGTAATGGGGTCGGGTGCGCGGTCGCTGGGTCCCAGCGAACCCACCGCCGCTTCCACCCGCTCGGCTACCTGGACGGCGGCCGCCCCCAGTTCGGTCAGTTCCCAGCCGCCTGCCGCACGCGCAAGGGCGCGGCCACCAAGCGCCTTTTCCAGCGCGGCGATCCTGCGCGAAACGGTGGTGTGGTTCAGTCCCAAGGCTTGTGCCGCCGTCGTGAATTTACCCGACCGTGAGACGGCGAGGAGGATGAGGAGGTCGTCTGGGTTTGGGTTCATATCTGCAATTCTGCACATAGGGGGTGCCTCTTTGGTTATTGAGGCACGCCGAATCTGCAGCAATACTCAGTGAAGCTATTCGTGTTGTGGATCACAACGCGCATGAAAAAGGGCATTGTCAAAGAAGACACTGAGGAGATGGATATGAGCGTAGAGCAACGCTCCACACCCGCTGCCGGAAACACCGGCAAGGGATCAGGCCTGAAGAAGATCGTCGCCGCGTCCATGGTGGGAACCGTGGTGGAGTGGTACGAGTTCTTCCTGTACGCAACGGCCGCCACATTGGTATTCGGCAAGTACTTCTTCCCGAGCACCGGTAATGAACTCGACGGAATCATCCAGGCCTTCATCACCTATGCCGTCGGCTTCATCGCCCGGCCCCTGGGCGGTATAGTGTTCGGCCAGATCGGCGACAAGCTCGGCCGCAAGCCTACGCTGCAGCTGACCATCGTGATCGTCGGTGTCTCCACGTTCCTTATGGGCTGCCTCCCCGGCTTCATGGACATTGGCTACTGGGCGCCCGCAATGTTGGTTGCCCTCCGCTTCATCCAGGGCTTCGCGCTCGGTGGTGAATGGGGTGGCGCAGTGCTGCTGGTCGCCGAGCACAGCCCCAACAAGTCGCGTGCGTTCTGGTCATCCTGGCCGCAGGCTGCTGTTCCCGTGGGCAACCTCCTGGCCACCTTGGTCCTGTTCGTCATGTCCACCACCCTGAGCAGCGAAGCCTTCCTCGGCTGGGGTTGGCGGGTCGCATTCTGGCTGTCCGCCGTGATCGTCTTCGTCGGCTACTACATCCGCACCCACGTCAGCGAAGCCCCGATCTTCCTCGAAGCCAAAGCCCAGGTGGAGGAGTCCAAAGCCATCAGCTACGGCGTCGGCGAGGTCATCCGCAAGTACCCCAAGGGCATCCTGCAGGCCATGGGCCTCCGCTTCGCCGAGAACATCATGTACTACCTGGTGGTCAGCTTTGCGATCGTCTACCTCAAGAGCGTCCACAAGTACGACACGTCCTCGCTCCTCCTGGCACTCCTGATCGCCCACGTGATCCACTTCCTGGTCATTCCGCAGGTGGGCCGCTTGGTGGATTCCTGGGGACGAAAGCCCGTGTACCTGGTGGGCGCTGTCACCGGCGCGGTATGGCCGTTCTTCGCCTTCCCCATGTTCGACACCAAGAACGCCGTGATCATTGTGCTCGCCGTGACCATCGGCCTCTGCCTGCACGCGTTCATGTACGCAGGACAGCCGGCCATCATGTCCGAACTCTTCCCCACCCGCATGCGGTACTCCGGTGTTTCGCTCGGCTCGCAGGTCACCTCGATTTTCGCCGGCTCCCTGGCACCCCTGCTGGCCACTCAGTGGCTGAAGGACACCGGTTCGTGGGTGCCGACGGCGATCTACCTCGTCGTCGCGTGCGCCATTACCGCCGTCGCCGTCGTTTCCCTGAAGGAGACCAAGGGCATCGCGCTGCAAGACGTCGACGCCGCCGACGCCGAGCGGCACGGACTGACTACCGCTTCCGTTACTTCGAAGGGCTGATTTGATGGACAACTCCTTGAATGGGCGCAAAGCCCTGGTGACCGGAGGTGCCAGCGGAATCGGGGCGGCCTGTGCGCGGGCGCTCGCGGCCCGTGGCGCGAAAGTAGTAGTGGCCGACGTCGACGCCTCCGGAGCCGCGGCCCTCGCCGACGAACTGGGTGGTACTGCCTGGACCGTGGACCTGCTGGACGTGGATTCCCTCGCTGCTTTGAGCCTGGATTGCGACATCTTGGTCAACAACGCCGGCATCCAGAAGGTTGCGCCCATTGAGGAGTTCGAACCCGCTGAGTTCCGGCGGATCCTGGCGTTGATGCTTGAGGCGCCGTTCCTGCTGGTTCGCGCTGCACTCCCGCACATGTACGCCAACGGCTTTGGCCGGATCATCAACGTCTCGTCGGTGCATGGGCTGCGGGCCTCGGCATACAAGAGTGCTTATGTGTCCGCGAAGCACGGCCTTGAAGGACTCAGCAAAGTCACGGCTTTGGAGGGTGGCGAGCATGGCGTCACTTCCAACTGCATCAACCCCGGCTATGTCCGTACCCCCTTGGTGGAGCGCCAGATCGCCGACCAAGCCCGGCTCCACGGTATCCCCGAGGCCGAGGTGCTCGCCAAGGTGATGCTGACTGAGTCTGCGGTCAAGCGTCTTGTGGAGCCGTCCGAGGTGGCGTCCCTGGCGGCCTGGCTGGCCTCGGACGACGCCGGCATGGTCACCGGCGCGAGCTACACCATGGACGGCGGCTGGTCGGCGAGGTAGGACTTGCCTGCGAGGTAATCGGCGCGCCCAGTTCCTTCGGCGCCCCCGTTTCCGCCCGGCGCGCCCAGTAGCACGGGTGCGTCAGGCGGAAAGGGGTGCGCTAATCCGGCCGAAGGGGTGCATCGGGCGGAAAGGGGTGCGCCAACCAGTGCCTGGAGGCTCTAGAGAACCTTCACCACTGGGAGGGAAGCCGTCTCGTCAACGAGTTCCGCGCGGCGTAGGCCACCGCCACGCACCCACAGCTTGTAGGCCACGAACAGCAGCACCAACCAGGTTGCACCAACATAGAGGGCCACGCGGGTGTCCTCGAAGACGCCCAGGATCACGATCACCAACGCCATGAACGCCATGGTCACGATGGACGCGAGAGGCCACAAGGGCGATCCGAACTCAGACGCAGGCAGCCCCTTGGCCTTGATCTCGCGCTTCATGGCTACGTGCGAGGCGAGGATCATCACCCAGACCCACACGGTGGCGAACGTGGCGATGGAGGCGATGACCACGAACACGTCCTCGGGAATGACGGCGTTCAGCACCACACCGACCAAGAGGATGCCACCCATCATCACCACGGTCATCCACGGAACGCCATGGCGGGAGACCTTGCCGAAGCTCTTGGGTGCGTGGCCTTGCTGGGCCAGGCCAAAGAGGATGCGGCCGGCCCCAAAGATGTCGCTGTTGATGGCGGACAACGCGGCCGTGATCACCACGGCGTTCAGGATGTGCGGCGCTGCGGGAATGCCAAGGCCAGCGAAGATCTGCACGAACGGGCTGCCGTTGCTGCCGATGTCGTTCCAGGGGAAGATGCTCATCAGCACGCCAAGGGTCAGCACATAGAACAGCAGGACGCGGACCGGGACGGTGTTCACGGCCTGCGGGATGACTTTCTTGGGATCGGCGGCCTCGCCTGCCGTGATGCCAATCGTTTCGATCCCGCCGAACGCAAACATCACGACGGCGAACGCGGCCAAGAGGCCTTCGAAGCCGTTCGGGAACAATCCACCGTGGTTGACGAGGTTCCCCAGTCCCGGTGCCACGCCACCGCCGTCGTTCCCTGTTTGGAAGCCGAACACGACGATCGCCGCGCCGCCAATGATCATGGCGATGATAGCCACAACCTTGATGAGGGAAAACCAGAACTCAAGTTCCCCGAAGACTTTGACGCTCAGCAGGTTCATCGCGCCGAGGAAGAGGATGATCGCCAGGACCCAGATCCAGCGATCCACCTGGGGGAACCAGAAGCCCATGTAGATGCTGAAGGCCGTGACGTCGGCGATGGCCACGATGGCCATTTCGAACACGTACGTCCAACCGGTAACGAAGCCTGCGAACGGTCCCAGGTAGCGGCTGGCGTATTGTCCGAACGAGCCGGAGACCGGGTGGCGCACCGCCATTTCGCCGAGTGCCCGCATCACCATGAAGACGGCGGCGCCGCCGATGATGTAGGCCAGGAGGACGGCGGGACCCGCCTTTTGGATGGCCGAGGCCGAACCGTAGAAGAGCCCCGTGCCGATGGCGGATCCAAGTGCCATGAAGCGGATGTGGCGGACGTTGAGGCCACGGCTGAGCGCCGATCCGGCGGCCTGGAGGACAGTGTCCTTTTCGGCCAGCGTGGTGTGTTGCATGGTAAAACCTTCTCGTCTTTGGGAGGGGATCGCTAACCAGCAGACCATTTTTGGAGACCTTGTGATCGGTCTCACGGGGCATTGCTGTCTTTGATCGCAGACAATCGGGTTTTGCGGTGGCTTGGGGCGGCGACCCCCAGGGCCTTCCTATTCTCCGTGCAGCAGGCCGGCGAGAAAGGCGTCGAGTTCCTGGCCCAGGGAGGCTTCCGGCTCAAGATACAGGCCTTCCCAGGGGGCGCAGCTGACACTTCCCTGGTTGGCGTCCTGTTCCGGAGCGTGCACGGGAGCAGGCTGGCGGTAGGTGGTAGTCCGGCGGCCGAAGGCATTGGCGAGGACTCGGTGGGTGATGGAGATGGACATGGTCCCGTCCCTTCTTTCCGGTGGCGGATACGGCGATGTATCGGCCCAACAGAGGTAATTTTTGAACGTGACGTTCATTTTATGAACGTTAGTCCATTGTGTCACGCCTCACCTTTTGCGCGCAATGGTTTAGTCGTGCAGCCAGGGGGCTTTCTGGGCTGCGGCACTCTTGACCACCTGTGGCCTGTCGCCGCGGCAGACCATGAGGCGCCCTTGGCCGTCATCCTGGATGAGCCAGAAAACGCTGCGGTCTACCGCGATCATCTCGATCAGCCCGGTGGTCACGCGGCCGTCGCGGTGAAACACCTGGACGCGGTCGTTGCGGGAGAGCTTCGACCAGTTCGGGACGGGCCGGGCTGGGAGGGCGTTGCGGGTTGGGGTATGGAGGCTCATGGTGGCACCTTGGAAGAGGTTGGAAGTGTTCGTTCAATGAACGTTTCGTTCAAGGTATGCGCACATGGGTGAGTGCGTCAAGAGATTCGGACCTTGTTCAGGCGCGCGGATAGTACGACGGCGGCGAGTGGCAGCCAGGGCGGGGCGGCCGACGGCGGCACGGAGTCACCGCCGGTGGGACGGCCGACGGCGGCGCGTGGCAGCCAGGGCGGGACGGTCGGCGGCGGTGTGTGGCAGCCAAGGGGGCGGCCGACGGCGGCGCGGAGCCACCGCCGGTGGGACGGCCGCCGCAGGTGCGGCACCGGCGTCGTGCCTCGGCAGGCTGCCGCTAGGACAGGGCTTTGGTGATTTCCTCAGCTGCCTTGCGCAGTTGGTCGATGGTGCCGGGCAATTGCTCAGACTTCAGCCGCTGGACCGGGCCGTTCACTGACACGATGCCCATGAGGGTTCCGTCCACCTCGCGAACCGGGTAGGCCGCTACGAAGAGGCCCTCCTCCAGCTCGTTGTCCATGATGGAGTAGCCCTGCTCGCGGATCCGTCGAAGATCCTTGAGCAATCCCTCCCGGCTGGTGATGGTGTGGGAGGTATAGGACGCAAGCTTCTTGGGCAGCGCTGCGGACACTGCTTCGTCGCTTAATTCGGAGAGCATCAATTTGCCCGTCGCGCTGGCGTGCAGCGGATAGGTCTCGCCAACGTAGAAGGATACGTTCAGGTACCTGGAAGCGGACGCTTCGGCGATGACATCGTAGGCCAGTTCGCCGCGCACCATGGCAAAGCTGACGGTCTCCTTGAGCTTGCCTGCGTAGTCATCCAGGATTGGCTGGATTCGGGCCACGGCTCCGGCGTAAGGATCCGCGAGCCGGCCCAAGCGGGACATTTCCCACCCGAGCCGGTAGCGGTTGTCCACGCGGTCAACAAAGCCGGTCTGCTCCAGGCTCAAGAGAAGGCGGAACGCAGTGGGGCGCGTCATGCCAACGGCCTGGGCCAGTTCGGTCACCGTGATGCCCTGGCGGTGCCGGCCGAGTTCGGAAAGGAGGATGGTGGCCTTGATGACGGACTTGTTGGTCAGGTCCGCGGCCTCGTCCGGCGCTGATGCTCCGCCGTCGACGTCTGCCTGTTCTGCTTCCGATGCCATGCCGCTCCCGGTCTTCGTGGCCAAGGCTGGGTGCCCTCGTGCTCAATGTCCCACCCATCCTATGCCGGGGCTACGCGCGTTCGAGGGTTGTGCCTGACGGAGCCGGGGTCAGCAGCATGGTGCCAGTATCCAGCCGCTCGTTGCTGTCCTGTCCAGCGGCCAGCTCCACGGCTTCCTGCCGGCTGCTGACCACGGGCACCGAGCCAAGGAGGGGATGGGCTGCCGATTCCCGCATCTTGAAGACGGCGAAGAGCGCCACTGCGGAGAAGAACATGATGTAGAAAGCCGGTGCATACGGGTTTCCTGTGACTTCAACAAGGATCTGGCTGACCAAGGGCGTGGTGCCGCCGAAGATGGAGATGGACAGGTTGTGCGTGACGCCCACGCAGCCGTAGCGGGAAGCGGTGGGGAACAGCTCGGACATCACGGCGCCCGTGAGTGCCAGGAAGAACGCGCTGGGCACCATCACCAGGAACATCGCCAGGTAGAGGGACCACAGGGTTCCGACGTGCATGAGGGCGAACGCGGGTATCAGCAGCACCAGGTTGCCGATGGTGGCCATGGTGTAGATGGGCCTGCGGCCAATGCGGTCCGACCAGCGCGCGACGAGCGGAATGAGCACGGCCTGGAGTACCAGGACCACGACGGCGGCTACCGCGGTGTGGACGGCGGGAGAGCCCACCTCCGTCTCGATGTAGGTGGGCATGTAGCTGGTGAGCATGTAGGACGAGGTTCCGTCGGCTGCGATGAGGGCTATGCCGATGAGGATTTGCGGCCAGTAGAACCGAAGGATGTTGGGCAGGTTGTGCCGCACGAAGAGCGGGTTGACGTCCGGGTTGGTGGTCTTATCGTGGGCAACTTCGAACGCCGGCGATTCTGGAATGCGGCTTCGGAGCGAGATTGCAAGGATGCCCAGCGGAAGGGCGAGCAGGAACGGAAGCCGCCAGCCGCCGTCGTGCATTGCCTGGGCACCCCACGCAGAGGTGGTCAGCGCCGTGGTTGCGGCCACCACGCCCGCGCCGACGGCGAAGCCCAGCATGGAGCCGGAGTTCAGGAGGGCGGTCATGAAGCCGCGGTTGCGGTCCGGGGAGAATTCGGCGATGTAGGTGGCGGCGCCGGAATACTCGCCGCCGGTGGAGAAGCCCTGCAGCATCTTGAGCAGGTAAAGGGGGATGATCACCCAGAGGCCCACCTGTCCCGCCGAAGGCAGCAGCCCGATGGTGGTGGTGGCCGCGGCCATGAGTGCCATGGTGAAGAAGAGGACCTTGCGGCGGCCGATCTTGTCCCCCAAGGGTCCCAGGATCATGCCGCCGAGAGGGCGGACCACAAAGGAGACCGCGAAGCCCAACAGGGTGACCAACAGGCCCATGCGCTCGTCCATGCCTTCGGTGAAGACGGACGTCATGGTCACGGCCAGGTAGCCGTAGATGCCAATGTCGTACCACTCGATGAAGTTGCCCACGCCGGCGCCCACTTGCGCCTTACGCAGCTCGCGGTTGTCCACAATGATGCAGTCTTCTGCCCGTAACCGCCGGGTGGCGCCTTGAGGCGCGCCACGTTGTGCTCTGGACTGATCGAACATCGTTGTCCTTCTTTCCTTTGGAGGTACGCCACACGTCCCGCATCCACGCTTGAGCCGTACTGGGGATCGCTGGGAATTGTGGCCGGAATCTTGCGCCCGTGCGCAGTTGGGGTGGCGGGGCGAAATCTCAAACGTTCATTCTTTGAACGACGTGATCAAAAATATGGCATGCGCCACATTCGCTGTCAAGAGTTTTTCCTTTGTTGAAGGCCCCGCGGGAACCCCTTGACAGTGAGCCAAGCCACGCTCTAAATTGAACGAAGCGTTCAGCAAGTGAACGTCGCAAGTGAAGTTGCCTGCATAGCCCGGCACGAGTCCAAGGAAGCACCGCTGCCATGAATAATGCGCCTTTGAGCCTGTTCGCCTTTGATGTTTTCGCCCCTTCCCACCTGACCTCCGGGTCGTGGAGGAACGACGGCGACCAAGGGCACCGCTACACCGACCTGAAGTACTGGACGGGAATCGCCCAGATGCTTGAACGCGCCGGCTTTGACGGGATCTTCTTCGCGGACAACGTGGGCTACCACGATGTGTACCGCGGCAACGGGGACGCGGCCCTCCGGGACGCTGCCCAGATTCCCATCAATGATCCGACAGTCCTCATCAGTGGCATGGCCGCGGTCACCAAACACCTGAACTTCGGCGTCACTGTTTCGGCAACGTACGAGCCGCCCTACCTGCTGGCCCGCAAGTTCAGCAGCCTGGACCACCTCACCGGTGGTCGGGTGGGCTGGAACATCGTGACGTCCTACTCCGAGGCCGCCGCCCGGAACCTGGGCAAGGAGCAGCAGCTCACCCCGGCTGAGCGCTATGACATGGCTGATGAGTACATGGAAGTGGTCTACAAGCTCTGGGAGTCCTCCTTCGAGGATGATGCCGTGGTCAACGACGCCGAAACCGCCACGTACATCGACCCTGCCAAGGTCCACCCCATCAACCATGAGGGCAAGCATTTCCGGGTCCCGGGTTTCCACCTGTGTGAGCCTTCCCCACAGCGCACCCCGGTCCTGTTCCAGGCCGGCGCCTCATCGCGGGGCATGGAGTTCGGCGGCAAGCACGCCGAAGTGGTGTTCCTGCAGGGAACGTCCGTGGAGGGAACCCGGCGGTCCGTGGACAAGCTCCGCCAGGCTGTGGCCGACGCCGGCCGCGACCCGCGCGACGTGAAGATCGTCATCCTGCTCACTGTCGTGGTTGCCCCCACCGACGAAGAAGCCCAGGCAAAGTACCGGAAGGCCGTAGACACAGCCCCGATCGATGGGATCCTGGCCCGCTTCAGCGGCTGGACCGGCATCGACATGTCCGACTACGAACTCGACACTCCGCTGCGTTCGGTGGGCACCAAAGCCGGCCAGTCCATGGTGGACATGTTCTCCAAGGCCGACCCGGACCGCGACTGGACTCCCCGCCAGATCGCCGAATTCCTGGCCGTTGGCGGCACCGGTTCCACCGTCATCGGTTCGCCCGAGACGGTTGCCAAGGAACTCCGCCGCTGGCGCGACGAGGCCGACATCGACGGCATCAACCTCAGCTACACCACCAAACCGGGCAGCTGGGAAGACTTCATCGAACTCGCCCTCCCCGCACTCCGCGCCCAAGGACTCATTGCGCCGCTCCGCGACCACGAGCGGGACGCGGTGACCTTGCGCGAGACGCTTTTCGGCCAGAAGTTCACCCTCGACGGCCACCCGGCCACGGGACACCGCACCCAGCACCTCGCCCCGGCGAACTAAGCACCCACCGATATCAACGGAGATACCCATGACTGAACTCTTTGACACCGAACAGGCTGACGTCGTCGTCATCGGCGCCGGACTGGCCGGGCTGATCACCGCCCGCGAACTGACCAACCGAGGCCACCACGTGGTGGTCCTCGAGGCCCGCGACCGGCTCGGTGGCCGGCTGTGGACCGAGCGCCGGCTCGGCCAGAACCTGGAACTCGGCGGCAACTGGCTGCACTGGACCCAGCCCCACGTCTGGGCCGAAGTCACCCGCTACGGACTCGAAGTCTCCCGCGGCCCCCGCTCGGAAGAGACGTTCTGGCTGGCCGGCAACGAGGTCCGCCGCGGCAACCTGGACGACTTCATGAAGCTCATCGACCCCGGCATGACCCGCCTGCTCGAAGACACCGTCAAGTGGCTGCCCCGCCCGGACGCCCCCCTCACCGTGGAAAACCTCGCCGAAGCCGACCAGTACAACCTGCAGGAAATGCTGGACAAGCTGGACCTCTCCGAGGACGAGCGCAACGCCAACGAAGCCGCCTGGGTGGGCCACTTCAACGCACCCCTTAACCAGTGCGCCTACGTCAACGCCCTCCGCTGGACCGCCGGTTCCTCCGGGCACTGGCACCTCATGCACGAGGCCTCGGCCATCTACCGCCTCAAGGACGGCAACGACGGCCTGGTCAACGCCATCGCCGAAGACACCACCGCGGACATCCGCCTCAACTCCCCGGTCACCAAGGTGGAGCACAACCACGACGGCGGCACGGTCACCTACGGCGACGGGCAACGCATCGAAGCGAAGAAGATCGTCATCACCCTGCCGGTCAACGTCCTGCACAAACTCGACGTCACCCCCGCCCTGCCCGAAGGCAAGACCGCCCCAAGCCGGGAACGCACCGCCTCCCAGGGCGTCAAGGCCTGGATCCGGGTCAAGGGACCCATCAAGCCCTTCTTCGCCTACTCGGCCCAGGACAAGCCACTTTCTGTGATCCGCACCGAATTCCTCGGCGAAGACGACGCCGTGCTGGTGGGCTTCGGCGCCGACGCCAACCGGATCGACGTCACGGACATCGAGCAGGTCCAGGAAGCCATCAAAGTGTGGCGCGATGACCTGGAAGTCATCGAAGTCACCGGCCACAAATGGGGCGAAGACCCCTACGCCGAGGAAACCTGGCTGGTCCAGCGCCCCGGCCAACTCACCAAATACCACGCAGCCCAACAGGCCTCCGAAGGCGCCCTGCACTTCGCCAGCGGCGACATCGCCAACATCTGGGCAGGCTTCTTCGACGGAGCCATCGAATCCGGCCTCCGCGTCGGCCGCCAAGTACATCAAGAACTGCACGAGGAACAGGCATAGCCATGAGCGACATCACGCCGGCGTTCTACCGCCAAATCCTGGGCAAGCTGCCCACCGGCGTCACCGCCATCACCGGAATCAATGACGACGACGAGAAGCTCGGCCTCGTGGTGGGCACGTTCCAGTCGCTGTCCCTTGAGCCGCCGCTGGTGATGTTCTGCGTGGACAAGTCCTCGTCGAGCTGGCCCAAGCTGCGGAAGCTCCAAAAGTTCACCGCGAACATCCTCGCCGATGACCAGATCCCCATCTGCAAGTCCTTGTCCCGCAAGGGCCCTGAGAAGTTCTCGGGCCTCCCTTCCACGCCCGGTCCCCTCGGAACCCCGCACTTGGAAGGTGCCACGGCCTACATCGACTGCGTCGTCACGGCGGAGGTCTTGGTGGGAGACCACTACATGGTGGTGGGCGCCGTCACCAGCATGGAAGACGGAACGGGCGATGCTTTGCTGTTCCGTGGCGGCAAGTTTGGCCAGTACGTGCCCATCGACATCCCGGCGCCTGCCGCTGCGGCACCCGTCGCCCCGGCACCCGTCGCTCCAGCACAGGCACCCGAACTCGCAAGGAGCGCATCATGAGCCGTCGCGACACCATTTTGAAGGCCTGGAACGGCGCCTGGGGCAACGGCGATCTCGCCGCGTTCGAGCAGCTGCTCAGCCCTGGCTACGTCCGCCGCTCCAAATCCGGCAGCGAGGACTTCGCCAGCCTCCGCAAAACCATCGAAGCCATGCACACGGCGTTCCCGGACTCGTCCACGGACATCCTGCAGATCATCGAGGACGGCACCCAGGTTGCCATCCACTGGCAGACCACGGGCACGCACACGGGCGAGTTCATGGATGTCCCCGCCACGGGCAGGAACGTCACCGTGACCGGTGCCTCTTTCCTGACGTTCGACGGCGATAAACTCGCCGAGGAATGGGTGGTGTGGGATCCCCGCGAGCTCCTCTCGGCCCTCGGCATCTGGCACCTCGGACACGGAAACTAACCCAGAAAGCTCCCCATGACTCTTCACGGACACTCCCTCATCGCCGGCGAGGCCACTCCCGGCACCAGCGGTTCGGCCTTCGGCATCAACCCTGCCACGAATGAACAGCTGGAACCCGCCTACAGCCTGATCAGCGAAAAGCAGTTGCAGGAAGCCACTGCGGCCGCCGAGGACGCCTTCGGTTCCTTCAGCGCCCTGGACCCGGAGGAGCACGCCCGGTTCCTGGACGCTATCGCGGAAAACATCGAAGCAGTCGGCGAGGAACTCGTCGAACGCGCGTCCTTGGAAACCGGGCTTGGACTGGACCGTCTTCGCGGTGAACGTGCCCGTACCACCGGGCAGCTGCGGCTCTTCGCGAACGTTGTCCGCCAGGGCGACTTCCGCGGAGTCCGCATCGATCCCGCCCTTCCCGGGCGTACGCCCTTGCCCCGCGCGGACATCCGCCAGCGCCAGATCCCCCTGGGCCCGGTGGCTGTGTTCGGTGCGAGCAACTTCCCCCTCGCGTTCTCCGTGGCCGGCGGCGACACGGCCTCGGCCTTCGCTGCGGGTTGCCCGGTGATCGTGAAGGCCCACAACGCCCACCCGGGCACGGCCGAGCTCGTGGGCCAGGCCATCACCAAGGCCGTGAAGGACCTGGGCCTGCATCCGGGCGTGTTCTCGCTGGTCTACGGCTCAGGTTCGAGCATCGGGCAGGCCCTTGTTGCGGATCCTGCGATCAAGGCCGTGGGCTTCACCGGATCCCGCGCCGGCGGCACTGCCCTCATGCGCACCGCCGCGGCACGACCGGAGCCAATCCCGGTCTACGCCGAAATGTCCTCCATCAACCCGGTCTACGTCTTCCCGGGAGCCCTCGAAGGCTCCGAAGAGGACATCAAAGCCCTGGCCAAGCAGTACATCGGCTCTGTCACTGGCAGCTCCGGCCAGCTCTGCACCTCGCCCGGCCTGGTCTTCGTCCCGGCAGGGGAGGCAGGGGAACGCTTCGCAACAGCCGTCACTGGAGAAGTCACCCCTCTCCATGGCCAGACCATGCTGACCGGCGGGATCGCCACGGCATGGCAGCACGGCTACGACGCCCTCGAAGCCGCCCCCGACGTCGAAATCCTGGGCCGCGGCACCGAAGGCCCGGGCCAGAACGCGCCCGCACCCGCCGTGTTCGGCGCGGACCTGGACGTGTTCATCAACAACCCGATCCTCCATGAGGAAGTGTTCGGTGCCGCGTCCCTCGTGGTCCGCTACAAAGGCATCGAAGACCTCATCGAAGCCACCGCCAAGCTCGAGGGCCAGCTCACCGCTTCACTCCACCTCACGGAAGCCGACTACGCCACCGCGGCACCACTGATCCCCACCCTGGAACGCAAGGTAGGCCGCATCATCATCAACGCCTGGCCTACCGGCGTCGAAGTCGGTCACGCGATGGTCCACGGCGGCCCGTTCCCGGCCACCTCGGACGCCAAGACCACGTCCGTCGGCACCCTCGCGATCGACCGCTTCCTGCGTCCCGTTGCCTACCAGAACTTCCCCGAGGAACTGTGCCCCGCCGCCCTCAAAGACGCCAACCCCTGGAACGTGAACCGCCTCGTGGACGGGCAGCCCCAGCCCGCCGGTCAGGGATAGTCCAGCCCACCCCAAGTCAGCCGCCCGGCGATCGCAACCGCCGGGCGGCTTTTCCATGCGTCCAGGTTCCCCTGCCCGCGGGACCGTTCTGTGCCGTGAGAGTCTGGTATTCCGGACGCTCGCGATCGGGGAGGGCTAGGAAGTCAGTGGCAGTTCTGTGCATTCTTGAGTACGGGATACCGGACAGGCGGTGGGAAAGTTGCCTGGAAAGTCACCCTTGAGTACCCAAGCAGTGAGGCACCATGACAACCACGCCACTGGCACCCGGCAAGTCCACTTCCAAGGTTCCGGCCGCCGAAAACACCCTGCGCATCCTCAAGCTGCTGGCGTCGCGCCGCGGTCCCATGGCGGCGTCGAACATCGCCACGGCGCTCGGCCTGCCGCGCTCCAGCGTCTACCACCTGCTGGGGGTCATGGAGGCCAACGGCTTTGTGCTGCACCTGCATGAAGAACAGCGCTACGGCTTGGGAATCAGCGCCTTTGAGCTCAGCTCGGCCTACTCGCGGCAGGAGCCCCTTTCCCGTCTGGGGCGGCCCATGCTTGCCTCGTTGGTGGATGTCATCGGTGAGAGCGCGCACCTGGCCGTCCTGCACGGTCGCGACGTCCTCTACATCGTGGAGGAGCGGGCCAAGAACCGCCCCAGCCTGGTGACCGACGTCGGAGTTCGCCTGCCCAGCCACCTCACCGCGAGCGGCCGCGCCATTTTGGCGGCGCTGCCCAAATCGCAAGTCCGCGCGCTGTACCCCAATGCTGCAGCCTTCACGTCGCGGCATGAGGTGGAGTTCCCCATCATGAAGTACTCGGCCTTGTCCTCGCACCTGGACCAGGTGCGGCAGCGAGGCTACGCCACGGAAAACGGTGAAATCACGCCGGGTTTCGGCTCCATCGCCGCCGCCGTGACGGACCACGTGGGGTGGCCGACGGCGGCAGTCGCCGTGACGTTCCTGGAGGACAAAGTGCCGGCCGAGCAATGGCCGGTCCTTGCTGCCCGCATCCGCAAGGCGGCGGATGAATTGTCGGTCCGGATCCACGGGCGCCCGGCCGTCTGAGTTGCCTGCCCCCGCCCCAACTAGGTCGCATTAGTGCGCGTTTTGAGCCGTCAAAACGCGCACTAATGCGACCTACTTGGGTGACGAGGCCTGCAGCTTAGGAAGTTCCAGGAGGCTCCGGGGTCTCGCGCTCGACGAGCCTTCTGAACACTTCCAGCTCACCTTTGAAGCTGCCCTTGTAGGAGCCCGTTGCGAAGAGGCGCCCAAAGATTCCCGCAATGAATCCCCGCGTGACGAACTCCTGGTTGAGGCGCGTTCCAGCATCCTCGGGCAGGAACGTGACATCCGATTCGCCCTTGAGGATCGCGTTGCCGAAGCGCGTGCGGATATGCCGTGGCCGCTCGACAGCCAAGACTTCGGTGGGGCTGGCCATCCGCCCGAACCACACCGTGTAGCGGCTGCCGGGCTCGTCAATCGGGCCCACGCGATCCGTCACGCCGGTGACGCCGCCTATCCATTCCTTGAACCGGTCCTGGTCCGTCCAGGTGGCGAAAACACGCTCCGGTGGAGCAGCAATGAAGGTGGACACGTGGAATGTTCCCATGGCTTCAGCATGCGCCTGTTTTGCCGTGAATGCGAGGGTGCGGCAGCGGTCTGTAATCCCGGACAGCACCCGTCGAAAAGCCGTTCCGGGCGCCCCGGGAACAGGCTCTACTGGATACAGAAGATCTTTCACCCAGACATTTACCGAGAGATGAAGGAGCCATCATGGCACCCGCCGATTTCACTACAGGAGCCCGCCCGGTCAAAGCTGCCCGTGGCACGGAGCTCACCGCTAAGTCGTGGCAGACTGAGGCGCCGTTGCGCATGTTGATGAACAACCTGGATCCGGAGGTTGCTGAGCGTCCGGATGACCTCGTTGTGTATGGGGGTACGGGTCGTGCGGTGCGTTCGTGGGCTGCGTTTGATGCGATCACCCGGACCCTGGAAACCATGGAGAAGGACGAGACGCTGCTGGTCCAGTCGGGTAAGCCGGTGGGTGTGTTCCGCACGAATGAGTGGGCGCCGCGGGTGTTGCTGGCGAACTCGAACCTGGTGGGGGACTGGGCGACGTGGCCTGAGTTCCGCCGCTTGGAGGCCGAGGGTTTGACGATGTACGGGCAGATGACCGCGGGGTCGTGGATTTACATCGGCACGCAGGGCATCCTGCAGGGCACGTATGAGACGTTCGCCGCGGTCGGTGAGAAACTCAAGGCCGACGGACGCCACCCCGCCCCCTCGGCGGAAGGTTCCGCGGAGGGGCCGTTGGCGGGGACGCTGACGTTGACCGGTGGGTGTGGTGGCATGGGCGGTGCGCAGCCGCTGGCGGTGACCCTGAACGACGGTGCGTGCCTGATCATCGATGTTGATGAGACCCGCCTGCGTCGCCGTGCCGGGAAGCGTTACCTGGATGAGGTCGAAACGGACCTGGACACCGCGATCGCCAAGGTCACCAAGGCCAAGGCCGAGCGCCGTGGCTGGTCGGTCGGGTATGTGGGCAACGCCGCCGAGGTCTTCCCCGAACTCCTTCGTCGCCACAAGGCAGGCGAGCTGACCATTGATGTGGTCACGGACCAGACGTCCGCGCATGATCCGTTGTCCTACCTGCCCGAGGGCATCACCGTGGCCGAGTGGCACACCGAAGCCGCAGCGGACCCGGAAGGGTTCACGAAGAAAGCCCAGGCCTCCATGGCCCGCCACGTGCAGGCGATGGTGGAGTTCCAGGACGCCGGCGCCGAGGTCTTCGATTACGGCAACTCGATCCGCGATGAGGCCCGCAAGGGCGGGTATGACCGGGCGTTCGAGTTCCCCGGCTTCGTCCCGGCCTATATCCGTCCGTTGTTCTGCGAGGGCCTGGGCCCGTTCCGCTGGGTGGCGCTCTCCGGTGACCCGGAGGACATCCGCGTCACGGATGAGGCGATCAAGGAACTCTTCCCGGAGAACAAGCACCTGCATAAGTGGATTGATGCCGCGGCCGAGCGGGTGGAGTTCGAGGGCCTGCCGGCACGGATTTGCTGGCTCGGGTACGGTGAACGGCACCAGGCCGGGCTGTTGTTCAACAAGCTCGTTGCCGAGGGCAAGGTCAAGGCCCCGATCGTGATCGGCCGTGACCATCTGGATTCGGGCTCGGTCGCGTCCCCGTACCGTGAAACCGAAGCGATGAAGGACGGCTCGGACGCGATCGCTGACTGGCCGCTGCTGAACGCCCTGACCGCGGCGTCCTCGGGTGCTACCTGGGTGTCCATCCATCACGGCGGCGGCGTCGGGATCGGCCGGTCCATCCACACCGGACAGGTCTCCGTGGCCGACGGCACTGAACTGGCCGCGGCGAAACTGACCGCGCTGCTGACCAACGACCCCGGAATGGGCGTCATCCGCCACGCCGACGCCGGCTACGACCGCGCCATCGACGTCGCCCACGAACGCGGCGTCCGCATCCCCATGAACGAAGGCAAGTAACCCCATGACCATCACCTCAAACGAACAGCTGACCGTCACCCTCGGCTCCAGCGGCGTGACCCCGGAAGACGTTGTCGCCGTCGCACGCCACGACGCCAAGGTGACCATCTCCCAGGACGCCCTGGACACGGTTGCCAAGGTTCGCACCCACATTGACGATCTGGCCACGAGCGAGGTTCCGGCTTACGGCATCTCCACTGGCTTCGGCGCATTGGCCAACCGCCACATTCCCAACGAACTCCGCACCCAGTTGCAGAAGTCGCTGATCCGCAGCCACGCCGCCGGCATGGGCCCGGCCGTTGAACGCGAGGTCATCCGTGGCATCATGTTCCTCCGCGCCAAGACCCTGGCATCGGGCCGCACGGGTGTCCGTCCCGTCGTCCTGCAGACCATGGTGGACGTCCTCAACGCGGGCATCACCCCGGTGGTCCGGGAGTTCGGTTCGCTGGGTTGCTCCGGCGACCTCGCCCCGCTGTCCCACTGCGCGCTGGTCCTCATGGGCGAAGGCGAAGCAACAGGGCCCGACGGCGAACTGTACGGCGTGGCGGGCAAGGCGCCTGTTGCCGAGCTGCTCGCGCAGCACGGCATCGAGCCTGTCACGCTCGCCGAGAAGGAGGGCCTGGCCCTCGTCAACGGCACCGAAGGCATGCTCGGCATGCTGTTGATGGCCATCGCCGACATCCGCATGCTGCTCGCGACGGCGGATGTCACCGCGGCGCTCAGCGTCGAGGCCCTCCTCGGCACGGACCAGGTGTTCCTGCCCGAGCTCCACGCTGCACTGCGCCCGCACCCGGGCCAGGCTGCCAGCGCGGACAACATGCTCCGGGTGCTGTCCAACTCGCCGATCGTCGCTTCCCACCGGATCAACGACACCAAGGTCCAGGACGCCTATTCGCTGCGTTGCGCACCCCAGGTTGCCGGAGCTGTCCGCGATACCGTGGACCACGCCGCGCTGGTGGCATCCCGCGAGCTGGCCGCAGCGATCGACAACCCGGTGGTCCTCCCGGACGGCCGCGTGACCTCCAACGGCAACTTCCATGGCGCACCGGTGGCCTACGTGCTGGACTTCCTGGCCATCGCCGTTGCCGACCTGAGCTCCATCGCCGAGCGCCGGACGGACCGCATGCTGGATCCTGCCCGTTCGCACGGACTCCCGGCCTTCCTCGCAGCAGATCCGGGCGTGGATTCGGGCCTCATGATCGCCCAGTACACCCAGGCCGGCCTGGTCTCGGACAACAAGCGGCTGGCCGTGCCGGCATCGGTGGACTCCATCCCGAGCTCCGCCATGCAGGAAGACCACGTGTCCATGGGCTGGCACGCTGCCCGGAAGCTGCGCAAGGCCGTCGAGAACCTGCGGCGGGTGCTCGCCGTCGAGCTTGTCACCAGCGCCCGCGCCATCGATATGCGCACGCAGCTGTCCGACGGCGAACTCACCCCAGGTCCTGCCGGCACGGCAGTGCTTGAGGTGCTTCGCGAAGTGGTCCAGGGTCCGGGCACCGACCGGTTCCTGTCGCCTGAGCTCGAAGCGGCTGACCGTTTGGTCGGCTCGGGTGCCGTCCGTGCGGCAGCCGAATCCGCCGTCGGGATTTTGGCCTGACGTCGAATAAAAGCCTCATATAAGGCGCATGTTTGTCACGTTCCGGAAATTGTTCGCAACGCAGTCTCCGGAACGTGGCAAATGTAGTAATACTTATGGTGTACGTCACGTCCACGCCAACGATGTCGTGGGCTTGACGGTCAACCGTCTTACACAAGTCAATACACAACGAACATCCACAAAGGGGTAGAAGTTCAATGAAGGCACGCGGAGCAGTCCTGTCCAGGCGAAACGCTCACACGGCTACGGTGTCCGACTGGAGGCAACTCCGGGTGGGCGAATTGGTGGAAGTGGTCAAGTACGCCCACGTCATCGCAACCGGCCAGATCGAGGAAGTTTCCAGCAGCGGGAATGTGGTGTGGCTTGAACATTCGGGGCCCGGGGTCACCGAAGAGGGCAAGGAGCTTTTCATGAAGTCCGACGGCGTGACCCTCCGCCGGGCATAACAACCCAACTGAGTCGCAGTAGTGCGCGTTTAGAGCACTCAAAACGCGCACAATTGCGACCTACTTGGGGAGCTTAAACAGAAACCGGGGCCTGTCCCTTTCCGCGGGTAGTAGAGCGGAAAGGGACAGGCCCCGGTTTTTGGCTTCGCTGCCAAGAACCTGCCTTCGTGGGTGTGGTCAGGCGGCGAGGGCTTCGTGGGTCTGGCCGAAGGGAACGGATTCGTCCAGGGCCACGGTGTAGGTGCCGGGCTCGTGGCGCGTCACCAGTATGCCGCAGTTAGCTTCTGCTGCTGCGCTTTCGATCAGGGTATCCACGGCGCGATCGAGTCCGTCGTGGATCTCGCCTGCCTCGGAAAAGGACAGGCGGATTTCGCGTTCTGCCGTCATTGCAGTCATTGGGGGACCTCCTATTACGTGCCGCATGCGAGGGCGACCCATCGATTATAGAACCTCTCACCCAAAAATTTGTAAGATGACTGGCAGCTAAGTGACGTGTGTCTCACCGGCGGACCATGGCCCGGAGCAGCTTCACAGCCACGGACAGCGCGGCAATGTCCATGGGACCTGGCTTGATTGCTTCCTGGATGGTCTCCTGGATGCGCGCCAGTTGTTCGATGTTTCCCCGTTCCCAGTCCATGATCCGCTCTACGGGATCGCTGACGGTCGCTGAGCGGGGAGTGTGCCGGACCACGGCCTTGGTCATGTCCGCCAGCACCAGGTACATGTCATCCCTCAAAGCCGCCCGGGCCAGGGATTCCCAATGGGTGTCCCTGGAGAGCATGGTGATGTGTTCCAGGAGGGGGATGGCGGAAATACGCTCGAACACGGCAAAATACACCTCGGCCACAGCTTCCACCGGCTCCTGGAGTTCCTCGGCGATCGCGGAGATATCCAGCAGCCCGTAGCTCACCAGGAGCTCGGAGGCCCGGATGCCCAGGCTGTGCGGCAATCCCACGGAGTCGGTGTGGGCCAGGCGCTTCAAGGAGTGGGCCAGGTTGATGCCGTGCAGGAATCCCGTGAAGTTGGCCCGCATCAACGCCATGGGACGTTCCAGCCGGGCGAAGGCATCCGCCACCGGCTTGTCCCGGAAATCATGGGTGACGTACCAGCGGACGGCGCGATCCAGCAGGCGTCGCATGTCCAGGGCCACGGCCGCTCCGTGCTCGCTCGGCGTGCTGGACGGAAGCTGGGCGATGGTCTCCATGACGGAATCGAAGTCCCAGATCTCCCGCATCACCACGAACGCCCTGGCCACGGCAGTGGCGGACACCGTGGTCTCCTCCATGGCCCGGAAGGCGAAGGAGATGCCGCCCATGTTGATCATGTCGTTGGCCACCACCGTGGCAACGATTTCGCGGCGCAACGGGTGGGTGGCAAGGTGCTCGCCGAACCGTTCTGAGACCTGCTTGGGGAAGTACGAGTGCAAGGTTTGCGAGAACCAGGGATCGTCCGCCAGGCCACCGTCCGTGAGTTCCTTGGCGAGCTCGATCTTGGCATAGGCCGCCAGGACCGCCAGCTCAGGGGTGGTCAGGCCCTTGCCCGTCAAGATCCGCGCCCGGAGTTCCTCGTCGCTTGGCAAACATTCCAACTGGCGGTCAAGGTCCGTTGCCGCTTCCAGCCAGTCCATGGTCCGTTCAAAACTGGGACTCCACTCCACTGCCAACTGCTTGTCGTTGAGGAGGAGCGTGTTCTGGTGGTCGTTGGTTTTCAAGACCAGCCGGCCCACTTCGCCCTGGAGCGAGTGCAGGAATCCGGTCCGCTCCGCCGCGGACATTCGTCCTGCGGAGATCATCCGGTCCAGGAACACCTTGATGTTGACCTCGTGGTCGGAACAGTCCACCCCGGCCGAATTATCGATTGCGTCCGTGTTCACCAGGATTCCAGCAAGGGCTGCCTCGATCCTGCCCCGCTGGGTCACCCCGAGGTTTCCGCCCTCGGCGATGATGTGAGCCCGAAGATCCCGGGCGTCCACGCGGATGGAATCGTTGGACTTGTCCCCGACGTCCGCATGGGATTCCGTGGAGGCCTTGACGTAGGTGCCGATGCCACCGTTGTACAGGAGGTCCACCGGGGCAGCGAGGACCGCGCGCAGAAGCTCGGGCGGGCTGGCCGCCGTCGTGCTTTCCTCCATGCCCAAGGCGAGGCGGACCTGTTCGGTGACCGGAATCGATTTTTCCGATCTGGAGAACACTCCGCCGCCGGGGCTCAGTTTGGTGGGGTCGTAGTCGGCCCAGGACGAGCGGGGGAGTTTGAAGAGGCGTTCGCGTTCCTGGTAGGAGGCCGCCGGGTCCGGGGTGGGGTCAAGGAAGATGTGCCGATGGTCGAAGGCGGCAACCAGCTTGATGTGGTTGGACAGGAGCATGCCGTTGCCGAACACGTCGCCGCTCATATCCCCGATGCCCACCACCGTGAAGTCCTCGGCGCGGGAATCGATGGTGAGTTCGCTGAAGTGATGCCGCACGGACTCCCAGGCCCCGCGTGCGGTGATGCCCATCTGCTTGTGGTCGTAGCCCACGGAGCCGCCGGAAGCGAAGGCGTCTCCCAGCCAGAAGCCGTACTCGGCCGCCACCGAGTTGGCGAGGTCGGAGAACGCAGCGGTTCCCTTGTCCGCGGCCACCACCAGGTAGTAGTCGTCGCCGTCGTGCCGGACCACGCGAGGTGGCGCCACTACCGTGCCGTTGGGGCCGCCGTCGGGATCGGCCACCAGGTTGTCCGTGATGTCCAGGAGGCCACGGATGAAAGTCCGGTAGCTTTCCTGTCCCTCGGCGAGCCATGCCGCCCGGTCCTCGGCGGGGTCCGGGAGGAGCTTGGGGAAGAAGCCGCCCTTCGCGCCCGTGGGCACGATGACCGCGTTCTTGACGGTCTGGGCCTTCACCAGTCCCAGGATCTCCGTGCGGAAGTCCTCCCGCCGGTCGGACCAGCGCAGCCCGCCGCGGGCAATAGGCCCGAAGCGGAGGTGAACGCCCTCAACACGCGGCGAGTAGACCCAGATCTCGAACTTGGGCCGGGGCGCAGGTGCGGCGGGAATGCTGGACGGGTTGAGCTTGACGCTGATGTACGGCTTGTCCAGGTAGAAGTTGGTGCGCTGGGTGGCCTCCACCAGGCTCGCGAGTTGCCGCAGGAGCCGGTCCGCATCGAGGACCGGCACGGCGTCGATTGCTGCGGCCAACGCTGTCCGGGCTTGATGGATGGCCTGGGTCCGGTGGCTGAGCTCGCTGGTGCCTTCTTCGAAGACATCGCCGCCGCCTGCAGGCGCGCCGGGGCCGGGTTCGAACAGGTCCGGCGCAAAGAGGTCCGGGTTGAATTTGGCTTCGAACAACTCCAGCAGCGCATGCGTGGCCGTGACATTGGCCCGCAGGGTATCCGCAATGAAACCATACGAGTTGGTGCTGCCCAGTTGCCGCAGGTACTTGGCGTAGGCGCGCAGGATCGCCACCCGGCGCCAGTCGATGCCCTCCCTGATCACCAGGGCGTCGAAGGCATCCGACTCCGCATCGCCGCGCATCGAGGCGCAAAACGAGTCAGCCAGCAGGTCAGCCGTCGGCAGCGGGTCCACGCCGCGGGGGTACTTCAGCCCGAGGTCGTACAGGAAAAACTGCCGGCCATCCGCGCGCTGCACATCGAAAGGCCGCTGGTCCAGGACCTTCAGCCCCAGGTTGTGGAAGAACGGCAGGATCTGCGTGAGGCTCTGCGGACGGGTCAAGTACAGGCGCACGCGGGCGTCCTCGGCCAGGATGGCGGTGCCGGGGCGCTTGTAGACGGAGACGATGGGATCCGGTTCCCGGTTTTCGATCTGGTCTCCCGCCGGGAATCCTTCGAACCTGGCGATGTCCGCAACGGCATCTTCCACCTCATAGTCGGCTTTGTAGCTCGCCGGGAACGCCCCGGCCCACTGCGCCGAGAGCCGGGTGGCTTCCTCCCGGGGATACCTTGCCTGCAGTGCCTCGTCCAGGCCCTGGGCCCAGGACCTCGTGGCGGCAAGGATGCGCTGTTCCAGGACCGTTGAATCGATGAGGACCGCTGAATCGACGACGGCGGCAGTCACCCCCTGCGGAGTGGTTCCGCTTTCGCTGTGGTTGCCGCCGGGAATCAGGATCCGGAAGAACACCCGTGCCATGGCTGACTCTCCCAGCCGCAGCTCGAACTCGATCTCTTCGGCGCCGAAGGCTTCGCGCAGCTCGCGCTCGATGTTGAGCCGGACGGCCGTGCTGTACCGGTGGCGGGGCAGGAAGACGAGTGCCGTCATGAACCGGCCGTAGGAGTCCGGGCGAAGGAAGAGCCGGGTGCTGTGACGCTCCTGCAGGCGCAGGATTTCGCGGGCGTGCACCGCCAGTTGTTCGGCATCGATGTGGAACAGTTCATCCCGCGGATAGGCGTCCATGACGGCCACCAGTTCCTTGCCGGGATGTGATTCCGCGGGGTAGCCGAACATCCGCAGCACCTCCGACACCGTGTCCCGGATGACCGGAATCTGCAGGGCCGAGTGGGCCGAGGAGTTGGGGGAGAACAGGCCAACGAAGGTGCGCCCGCCCGGGACGCCGGGGGTTCGGACCCTCATCTCGTCCAGGTACGCATGGCGCAGCACTGTCGAGCGGCGGTTGGACTTGGTGAGCGTGAGGATCGGCGTCCCGGAATGTGGGTTGTCCATGGCGGTCTCCGCGGCCGGAAGGTCCTGCAGGATCCCGAGCCCCGTTCCATCCGGCCCGCGGTACCCCAGGAACACGAAGTTTCCGTCATCCAGCCAGCGCAGCAGCTCTTGGGCTTCGTCCGTTCCGGCGTCGGACTGCCTGTCCAGTTCCCGCAGCACGCTCTCCAGCTGTGCGTGCATGGCCACAGTGTCCTCGGCTGCGGTACGAACGTCGTGCACCACGGCCTCCACACGGGAGATGAGCCGCGCGGTGGTTTCCTCATCCGCCAACCGTGGGATGTCCAGCGCGAGCCAGGCTTCGGTGAGGCTGCCGACGTCGTGCGTTTCCGGTGGGTGTTCGACGCCGGTGGGCAGCCCCGTGCGGTGCGGTCCCCGATGGAGGCCGACCAGGCGGTGGGTGGCGGGGTCGCGGTCCACCCGGAACGTGGGGTGGACCAGGAGACGGATCGATGACGTGTCCCTGGCGATCTCGGCGGTCACCGAGGGCAAGAGATACGGGAGGTCATCCGTGACGATCGCAATGACGCTCGCATCGGCCTCGTGCAGGATGCCGATCACGGACTGCCCGGGCTCGCGGCGTTCAGCCAAGGTCCGGTGGTAGCGGGCCCGTTCCAGCAGGGTTTCGGGGGTGTAGTTGCGGACGTCGTCGTCGGCCACGTGCTCGTAGTAGTCGGTGAGAAACCCGTCCGCCGGCTCCATTGTGGGTGCCATGTCGCGCCTCCGCTGCCCTGGGGCTGCGCAAGTAGCGGCCGTACTGGTGCGGTCGGCGAAGTCCCTGCGCCTCATCCCATGATCGCTTCCAAGGGGCCGGCGGTAAAGGGATCAGGGAGGTCTTCCGGAGTGCGGCCGGTGGCCGCGGATCCTGCCCGCGGCCACCGCAAACCCGCTAGGGTTTGGTGTGCCAGAACCCCCTGACAATCTCGTACGCAAGGCGAACGAGGTTGACCATGAAGTTCAGGCGGCCCCAGTGCTCGGAGCGTTTCCGCTGACGAGGCATGGTGCACCCCCTCTCGAGGACAGGGTGCGATTGCGGCCGATGTGTTTGCACACGGCACGCAACGGGGCATACCCTTGAGGTGTGGCTTCAGGGGTATGTCCTGAATATCGCACCAAAGAGCGCTCCGCGCTGAACAAGGACCCGATTGCCGTCGGGTCTTTCGTTTTTAACGAAACAGCCGGCTGTTGCCCGCTGTGAAGTAGTTTATCGAGAGTTGGCTACTTATTAGTTCATGCAGACGCTTATCCCCAGACGCACTCAGCCCCTTGCCGGAAGTCCGGCAAGGGGCTGATGTGTTTGCCCGCGGGCGCTTAGCGCTTGACGGCGTCGAGCTTGAGCATCTTGGCGATGACGTTGTCGAGTTCGGAGTCGTCGAAGATTTTCTTCCAGTCGTCCTTGATGATGGTGTCCTTGCCGTACTGGATGGCGATTTCGCAGGCCTCGGAGAACGGGTTGGAGCCACGGAGGGCGTTGGTGAGGGCGATCTGGACGTGGCCGAACAGCATGGCCTTGGCAGCTGCTTCGGGGACGCCGACGGTGTGGACGGTCTCGTGCAGTGCTTCGTTCAGCAGGGTGCCGATCATGCACGCCACGGTCTCCACCAGGGTGGGTTCCAGCACGGCGAGCTGGTACACGGTGACCCAGTGGACGTCGATCACGGGGGCGTAGATGGTGCGGATGACGGCTTCGGCGTTGTCGCGGGTTGCCGCCGGGGCGTCGTCGTCGATCGCGGCGACGACGTTCTGGGGTGCGCCTTCGCCGCCGAAGGTGTCGGCCCATTCTTCCTTGGTGGTGCGCTCCAGGAACACGGACGGGTGGCACGGGTGGGCGACGGCCTGGACCACGTCGTCGCGCTTGGCCAGCAGGCCGGCGTAGGCGGCGGCCGGGTCCAGGGTCAGGAGGATGGCGCCGGACTTCATCTGCGGGACCACGCCTTCGGAGACGATGCCCAGGACGGTGTCCGGGACGGCGAGGATCACGACGTCGGCGCCCTTCACGGCGTCGTCGGTGGCGGTGATGTCGCGGCCCTCAGCCTGGATGCGTTCCTGGCCGGCGGGGGAGTTCTCGCTGTAGAAGACGGTGTGGCCCGACTTCTGGAGGTTCCGGGAAACGCGCATCCCCATCTTGCCTCCGGCTCCGATGACGGCGACGGTCAAAGTTTCTGCTGACATTTCACTTGCTCCTTAGGAAATCGAGGCTTTGTTGGGTCCACTGGTTTTCGAGGCGGATGGTTTCTGCTTCGGTGTCCTGCCAGGGCAGCCAGTGTTCGACGATTTGATTGATGTTTCTGGTTTTGGGCTGGATCTTGTCGACCATGTAGTCGTAGTCGAGGAGTCCTTCGCCGAGGGGTGCGCCGGAGTACGTGAATCCGACCCATCCCTGTTTGCGGCTGAACGCAAAGTCTTTGATGTGCATGTTCAGCACATGCGGTGCCACCTGGTCGATGACCTGCCGGGGCATCTCCAGGGCCGCGACGGTGTTGGCGGGGTCGCTGCAGATGCCCAGGTACGGGTTGTTGACGGTCTTGATGACGTCCAGGATCCGTTCGGTGGGGACTTGTTCGTAGGTTTCGATCGCGATCTTCACCCCGGCTGCTTCGAACTCCGGAAGGACCTCGGTGAAGATCGCCGTGGCTTCGTCGGTGGTGGGGGTGTGGCCGGGAACGTTGAACATGCTCCGGAGCAGGTCCGAGCCCAGGATTCCGGCGGTGTGCAGGAACTTCCGGAGGTGTTCTTTCTGGATGCCTTTGGTGCCGAGTTCCAGGGTGATCCCGAGTTCGTCCGCCGTCGCACGGACGGCGGCGAGGTCGGCGTCGTCCATGTCCTCCAGCGGCGCGTAATCGCAGATCTGGAAGAGGTCCACGCCCAGCTCGGCGGCCTTCCGGAGTGCGTCGTGGATGCTCAGCGGGTTACTGACCTGGTCCGAGAGCTGCCAGAAAAACGCGTAGCTGGAGAGCCCAATCCTGCTCATGCTGCCACCTCCTGCGTGGCCAGGCGGGCCGCGGCCTCATCCAGGATGGTCTTCAACGCGGCGGGGTCGTGCGCGAAGCGGCCCAGGAACAAACCCGCGACGGCGGTGTCCAATTCCGTGATCAGGCCCGGTCCGGCGCTCCCGCCGTAGATGACCCGGCTGTCTTCCTGGCCCGGCAACGAGCGCAGGTGGGCGTCGAGGCCGCGGACCACCGCGCTGATGTAATCCGGGGTGGCCGGTTCGGGTGCGCCGATGGCCCACTGCGGCTCGTACGCCACGATGGTCCTGCCCGCCGGCCCGAGGGTGGCTGCCCGGTTGAGGGCGGCGTCGATATCCCCGGTGCATTGGGCGATCGCCTCTTCGGGGGAGCCTGCGGTGAGTTCGCCGACGCAGAGGACGGGGGTGAGGCCGTTGCGGTACGCGGCAGCGGTTTTCAGGCCAATGACGCGGTCGTCTTCACCGAAGATCCGGCGGCGTTCGGCGTGGCCTACTTCGACGTACCGGCCACCGAGTTCGGCCACGGTCTTGCCGCCGACTTCGCCCGTGTAAGCGCCTTCGTCTTCCCAGAAGATGTCCTGCGCCCCGGTACCCACCTGCGCGGAACCGAGGATGCGGGCAGCTTCGGGCAGGGCGGGCAGGACCGGAAGGATAAACAGTTCAATGTCGCCGTTCTGCACCGCCGGGTGCTTGTAGGCGATCGTGGCGACGTCGCGGCAGTAGTCCACGGAGCGGGCGTGCCCGAAGTACATCTTCAGGCTCACCCCGATCACGGCCTTGGCGGCAACAGGATTAGCAGCTGGTGACACCTTCGTAGTCCTTAATCAGGGTGACTTTCTCTGCCGAGGCGGAGCTTTCGTCGAAGGTGTAGGTGAGCCATTCCTTGGCCAGCCGGCGGGCCAGTTCCAGGCCGATGACGCGCTGTCCCATGGTGAGAATCTGGGCGTTGTTGGACAGGATGGAGCGTTCCACGGAGAAGGAATCGTGCGCGGTGACGGCGCGGACGCCGGGGACCTTGTTCGCGGCGATCGCCACCCCCAGGCCGGTGCCGCAGATCAGCAGGGCGCGGTCTGCTTTGCCGGCGGCGACGAGTTCGGCCGCGGCGATCGCCACCGACGGGTAGGGAGTGTGGGAGGTCGCGTCCACCCCGACATCGGTCACGGACTCCACCAAAGGGTTCGCTTCCAGGTCAGCCTTGAGGGCTTCCTTGTACTCGAATCCGGCGTCGTCGGCTCCGATGACCAGGCGCAGTGTGGCGCTCATGCGTTCTCCTTAACAGTGTTCTTAGCGGCGGTTTCACCAATGAGGGTGTTGTGGATGGCCCGGACGATCAGGGCCATGGAGATGGCTCCGGCGTCCGGGGTTCCGAGGCTCTTTTCGGCGTGCGGTCGGGCACGGCCCATGAGGGGCAGCAGGTTCGCGGTCGCTTCGGCGGACTGCTCCGCGACCGTGGCGGCAGCACCCCACGCGTCCCGGAGGGAACCGCCGTCGTTCACCGCGGCGGTGAGGGCGTCGCTGAACGGGGACAGGACATCCACCAGGGTTTTGTCGCCCACCTTGGCTTTGCCGAAGTCCATGATGGAACGCTTCGCCTCAGCCACCCCGGCGGCCACGGCCGCGGCGTTGGGGGCCACTGTGTCGCCCACGGCGGCACCGACCGCGCGCAGGGCCATGCCCCACAACGCACCCGAGGTACCACCGGCCTTGTCGGCCCACGCGTCAGCGGCCAGGTTGAGCACGGTCCCGGCACCGGCACCGCGTACGACGGCGTCTGCCGCGGCAGCTGCTGCGGCGTGGATACCGCGTTCCATGCCGATGCCGTGGTCACCGTCCCCGGCGATGGCGTCGATCCTGCCCAGTTCGGCCACGTTTGCGTCGATCACGGCCTTCGCCGCGTCCAAAGCGGCCAGCACAGCGCCGGCCGAAGCCTTCGATTCCTCGCTCGCGTCCGGGATCACGGCCAACTGCTCCGCGTCAAAGGCGAGTTCCTCGGCGTCGAGCGCTTGGGCGGTGACCGCTCTGCGGCGGAACGCGGGAGCATCGGCGGGAGCGAGCCACAATTCCTCGAGTTCAGCGTCGAGCCAGAACAGGGTCAAGGAGGTACCGGCCATGTCGAAGCTGGTCACAAGTTCACCGACCTGCGGGTCCACCGCCACCACACCCGCCTCTGCGAGGAGCTGGGCGACGCGGCGGTACACCACAAACAGTTCCTCGTACTTCACCGAACCCAGGCCGTTCAGGATCGGGACAACCCGTGCACCCTCCACCGAGACACCGTCCGGGACCTCGGCCAGCAGGTCCTTCACGAGCAGTTCGGCAAGGGCATCCGCCGTCGGGATGTCCGTTTCGCCGATGCCGGGTTCGCCGTGGATACCCATGCCTACCGCCATGCGCCCCTCGGGAACGGAGAAGAGCGGCTCGGGAGCGCCGGGCAGGGTGCAGCCGGTGAACGCGACACCGAACGAGCGGGTCCGGTCATTGGCGCGTTCGGCGATCTCCACCACCGAGTCCATGGAGTGGCCTGCCTCTGCGGCGGCTGCGGCGACCTTGAACACGGTCAGGTCACCGGCGATGCCGCGGCGCTTGTGCTTCTCCGCCAACGGGGCCGAGGAAATATCGTCCGTGACCGCGATGCTGCGGCAATCGATGCCCTCGGCGCGGAGCCTGTCCTGGGCCTGGGTGAAGTGCAGGACGTCCCCGGCGTAGTTGCCGTACCCCAGCAGCACACCCGCGCCGTTATCCGAGGCTTTGGCCACGTTATAGACCTGCTGCGCGGAGGGGGAAGCGAACAGGTTCCCCATCGCCGCACCATGCGCCAGGCCCTGGCCCACCAATCCGGCGAACGCCGGGTAGTGGCCCGAGCCGCCACCGATCACCAAGGCGACCGTGTCCGGCGTCGAACGCGTGCTCCGGGCTACGCCGCCGGAAACCCGGCGGACCCACCGGCCGTGCGATGCCACGAAACCATCGATCATCTCGTCAGCGAAGGCTGAGGGTTCATTGAACAAGCGGGTCATGCGGGGGCTCCTGGAGCAGTTGGCGTGAAAGTGTGCGTGGTTGGGAGGGGTGACCGCCCTTCGGGAGGGCACCCCGGATCTGGGAGGGTTACGGCTCTGAGCGGTGTCCGGCGCCCTGGGGGTCGAGGGCTTCGGCAGAGGTGCCTTCTGCGGCCTTGCCCTGGCGGCTGAGGACCACCATGAGCATCGAGGAGAGCAACATGAAGCCACCCACCACGAACATGGGAACCGTATAGTTGCCGGTCCAGTCCTTGAGCCAGCCCGTGATGTAGCCGGCACTGAAGCCTGCCAGGTTGCCTACGGTGTTGATGAGGGCGATGCCCGCTGCGGCGGCTGCACCGGTCAGGAATTGCGTGGGAACGGTCCAGAAGTTGGGCAGTGCCGCGAAAATGGCCATGGCGGTGATGGTGATGACGGCGATGGTCGCAGCGGGGGAGCCGGCAAAGAGAGCCAGCGGGATGCTGAGGCCGCCGATCAGTGCCGGGAGGGCGATGTGCCAGGTCTTGACGCCGCGTTTGGTGGCGTCCTTGGACCAAAAGTACAGGGCGAATGCTGCCGGGAGGTACGGGATGGCCGTGATGAGGCCCTTCTGGAAGACGTCGAACTTGGCGCCGTAGAGGCCTTCGAAGCCCGCGATGATGGTCGGCAGGAAGAAGCCCAGGGCGTAGAGGCCGTAGATGAAGCCGAAGTAGATCAGGGAGAGCATCCAGACACGGCCGTTGCCGAACACGGTGCGGACGCTGACGTGCTTGTTGCTGGCGGCAGTCTGGGCCTTTTCCTTCTCCAGGGCGCCGGTCAGCCAGGTCTTTTCCTCGGCGGTGAGCCACTTGGCCTTGGCGGGGTTGTCGGCCAGGTAGAACCAGGCGATGACACCGATCACGATGGCCGGGACAGCGACGCCGAAGAACATGAAGCGCCAGCCTTCAAGGCCGAAGAACACGCCGTGCTGCTGGATGAGCGCACCGGCCAGGGGAGCACCGATCACGGTGGTCAGCGGCTGGGCCAAGTAGAACAGGGCAAGGATCTTGCTGCGATGCTTGGACGGGACCCAGAGGCTCAGGAACAGGATGGCGCCGGGGAAGAAGCCGGCTTCTGCAACACCGAGGATGAACCGCAGGATGTAGAGCTGCTCAACGTTGCCCACCCAGGTGAATAGCAGGGACACGATGCCCCAGCTGACCATGATGCGGGCAAGCCAGCGGCGGGCGCCGAACTTGTGGAGGGCAAGGTTGCTGGGGACTTCCAGCAGGATGTAGCCGATGAAGAAGACGCCTGAGGCGAAACCGAACTGGGCTGCGGACAACGCCAGGTCATTGTTCATGCCATTGGGGCCGGCGAAGGAGATGGCCGTGCGGTCCAGGTAATTGATGAAGAACATCAGGGCGACGAACGGCACCAGCCGGATCGCCACCTTCTTGATTGCGGATTTCTCTACCACCGATTGTGTGGTGTCCACATTGACTCCTAGATGTTGGTGTCCCCGCAGATCCTGCATTGGATGCGCCGGGCTGACTCGTGGATTGCCGGTCTGGGTCCGGCCAAAACGAAGCTTGTGACTTAAACCATAGGACTGGAATCAGAATTGGTCAACCGGTTGATGTGTTCCTTTTGGAAGCGTCCTCCGACGCTGCCCCTGATTGGTCATCCGGTTGCTACGCTTTGAGGATGCCTGTGAATCCCGCCGCCGCAGCGGCCCAAATGACGGCGGCTCTTGCGCCCATGGAGCAGGGCTCCGTCGTGTCCGAAGTGGCCGAGCGCCTGCTCGCCTACTTCACCAGCGGTGATATCGCGCCGGGCACACGGCTGCCGGCCGAACGCACGCTGGCAGCGTCGTTGGGTGTTGGACGCTCGGCCATTCGCGAGGCCTTGGCCGCCTTGGAGATTCTCGGCATCGTCATCGTCCGGCCGGGTTCCGGGACGTACCTGCGCGACGGCGTCTCCGAACTCTTGCCGCGGACGCTCAGTTGGGGCTTGATGCTGGGGGAGCCGCGCACGCGGGAACTCGTTGAGCTCCGCAGCGGCCTGGAAGTGCAAGCCGTGGAGTTGGCCGCCGGGCGGGTCACCGACGAGGCCTTGGAACGCATGCGCGCCAACCTCGATGCCATGGAGAGGAACCTCGATGACCTGGCAGCTTATGTCGAAGCAGACGCCGCTTTCCACCGCGAGATCGCTGCCGCCTCCGGAAACATGGTCCTGGAGGAGCTCCTGCAGAGCATCCGCTCCCTGCTGAGGATCTGGGTGGACCGCGCCCTGACGGACGAAGGCCACGCAGAAGCTGCCCTCAAGGAACACACGGCGATCTATGAAGCTTTGAAGGCCCGGGACGTTGACGCTGTCACCCAGCAGATGCGCTCCCATATGGTTACCGCATCCCGCCGGCTCCTCGCAGGCTTCGACGCCGCGCAGTAAGACTTCCGCCGAGTTGCCAACCCGGCGAGGGCCACGGACCCATCAGACGTGGTGGCGGGATTCGAACCCGCGTGCGCTGCTTTGCAGGCAGCTCCCTGGCCTCTTGGGTACACCACGTGCCAACGACACTAGGTTCGGCCGGGGTAGCCAAGCAAAGTTCTTTGCTCCGGTTTTCGCAGGGCTACGCAGCCTGACGCCCGGGCTACGTCGCTGGTCGCCGCACTACGTCACTGTTTCCTACGGTTGCGTGGCATGAAGCATGCGCCCCCGCCATGACCTTCCCGCCAGTTTGGCCACGCCGGCGCCGATCAGGAGCGTGAGGATCGCCGCCGCGGCGTGCGTGTAAAGCATGAGGTCCCCTGCGTGGATGGGGGTGCCGCCGGGCGCGGGAACGGGCAGGTCTTCCGGAATCCGGCCGGTGCCGTGGAGGTGGTCCAGGGAGCCGAGCCCGGGGATGGAACCTCCCAGCGCGTCAAAGCCAAAGAACAGCAGCTGCTGCGTTGCTCCGGAAACCAACAGCAACAGCAGCGGCCCGTGGATCCAGCGGGAAATGAGCTGCGCGCCCAACGCCGCAAGGGCCACGAAACCAAGCAGTACCGGGATGGCCGGCGCGCTTCCGCCGGAGACAACGTGGGCAGCGAGGCCAAGGGCAACCGCCACGGGCCCGGAGACCCAGGTCCATTTGTTCTGGACAGTCCACTTGTCCTGCACAGGAGTTGCGCCCATCCACACAGGCTATGCGCAGGATGGCCGCAAGGAAACAGCTAGGCCAGGAGCGTGTTCACCAGCCGGGCCGCAACCTTGGCGGTACGGGAGTCGATGTCGAACTCAGGGTTCAATTCAGCCACGTCCAGGTGCAGCAACGCGCCACTCGCGGCAACCTGCTTGCAGACCGCGCTGATCACCGGCAGCGGCACGCCATACGCGGCCGGGGCACTCACGCCCGGCGCCACCGCGGCGGGCAACACATCGAGGTCGATCGTCAGGTACAGCACGTCGATCCCGGCCAGGAAGTCGGCCACGAAGGTCTCCACCGCTTCCGGTGAGCAGTCTTCGTCCAGCAGGTATTTCACGCCGAGCCGGTCCGCGGTATCGAACAGGGTCCGCGTGTTGTTGGGTTCGGAAATACCCACGACGGCGTACTGCAGTTCGCGCCCCGCGGCGGCCTCCTCCTGGGCCATCTGGAGGAACGGGGTTCCGGAGCTCGGTGTCGGCTCATCCCGCAGGTCGAAGTGGGCATCGAGGTTCAGCACGCCCAAACGTTTTCCGCTGCGCACGGCCTCCGATCCGGCAACGCCCAGGTAGCTGGCAAACGCGGTCTCGTGCCCGCCGCCCAGCACCACGGTGAGGTTGCCGCCGTCGAGCAGTCCCGCAATGGCGCGTCCTGCCCGCTCCTGGCCTGCTTCCAGGGCGTCGCCCTCGACCACAACGTCGCCGGCGTCGAAAACGTCGCGGTCCAGGTGGAAGGCCAAAGGACCCAGCGCGGCACGGATCGCGGCCGGAGCTGCGGCGGCACCCACGCGCCCTTTGTTGCGCTTCACGCCGGCGTCGCTGCAGAAACCAAGCACGACGGCGGGGCGCGAGGCGGCTGCGGCGGCCTCCGGAGCATGGGGAGCCACGGCCTGCCACCACCGGCGGTGTTCGTCGCCGTCGCCGTCGAAGCGTCCGGTCCACGGCCTGGGGGTGGTGTCTACGGTGAAGGCGCTGGTTTCCATGCTTAAAGCACACCGGACCCGGACTGCCAAAGCCAGCAGTTCCGCGTCCGGAGTGTCTGAAATACCGGAATGCCTATTTCACGCCCAGCAGTTCCTCAACGGTGCCAATGCCGAAGAACAGCAGGAACGCCGCTGCAACAGCCCACATGAGCGGGTGCACTTCGCGGGCGCGGCCCTGGAAGGTACGGATCAGGACGTAGGAGATGAAGCCCGCCCCGAGGCCGTTGGCGATCGAGTACGTGAACGGCATGAGGGCGATGGTCAAGAACGCCGGGATGCCCACGCCCCAGTCCTGCCAGTCGATCTTGCCCACCTGGGACACCATCATGAAGCCCACCACCACCAGCGCGGGGGCGACGGCTTCGAACGGAACCAGGTTGATGAGCGGCGTGAAGAACATGGCCACCAGGAACAGCGCACCGGTCACGATGGACGCCAGGCCGGTCCGCGCACCTTCGCCGATGCCGGCTCCGGACTCGACGAAGATCTGGTTGGACGAGACGGACGCGCCGCCACCAACAATCGCGCCGAGGGCGTCCACCTGGAGCACGCGGTCCACGTTGGGGATGTTGCCATGCTTGTCCACGGTTCCCGCCTCGTTGGCCAGGCCCACCATGGTGCCCATGGCGTCGAAGAAGATGCTGAGCAGGATCACGAAGGCCAGCAGGGCAGCGGCGATGAAGCCTAGATGTTCAAAAGCGCCGAAAGGGTTCGCCTTGCCGATCAGGGACAGGTCCGGAGCGCCCCATTCCGAGAGCGTCGGTGCCACGAGGGACCAGCCGCGCGGGTTGACGTTCTTGCCGTCGAAGCTCGGGCCGATGTGCAGGGTGAATTCCAAAATCGCCGCCAGCGCGGTGGATACGACGATGCCGATCAGGATCGCGCCGCGGACCTTGCGGACCACCAAGGCGATGGTCAGGATCAGGCCGACGGCGAACACCAGTGTTGGCCAGCCCATGAGCTTGCCGTCCACGCCGAGTCCCAGGGGAACCGTGGTTCCGGCGGCGTCGGGGATGCGCCGGACGAAACCGGCGTTGACCAGGCCGATCAGGGCAATGAACAGGCCGATGCCCACCACGATCGCGGTCTTAAGGGCTTCCGGGACAGCTTTGAACACAGCGGTGCGGAAGCCCGTGAGGACCAGGATCAACATGGTGAGGCCGGACAAGACCACGAGGCCCATCATGTCCGGCCACGTCAGCCCCGGGTGTGAAGCGACGGTGACGGCAACGAAGGCGTTCACTCCCAGGCCCGTGGCCACGGCGAACGGGTGCTTGGCCCAGGCTCCCATGAGGATGGTCAGGATGCCCGCAACGAACGCGGTGGTGGCTGCAACTGCCGTGAAGCCCAGGGAGGCTCCGCTGGAGTCGGCTCCGGAGAGGATCAGGGGGTTCAGGACCACGATGTAGCTCATGGCAAAGAAGGTCGCGAACCCGCCCCGGATTTCCCGTGAGTACGTGGAACCACGTTCGGAAATCTTGAAGTAGCGGTCTATGGCAGAACCTTGTTTAAGCATGAAGGTCTCCGGGGATCGGGTGAGTGTGCTCTCAAATCCTATGCCCGCGGCTACGGGGCGCCCGGACGATTCGCCTAGTCTGTAAGGAAGCCAACATTAGGAGAAACCGCCCCATGCGTACCATCCGCCCGCTTCTGGCCGCCGTCGTTGCCGCCCTTGCCTTCGCCTCGGCGGTACTTTTCGGTGCCGCCCCCGCGTCCGCGCACGACGTCGCCGAGTCCACCACTCCGGCCAACGGAGCCACCGTGGCGGCAGTCCCGGCGTCGGTCTCCATCACCTTCAACAACCGTCCGCTGGCCATCGGTTCCGGGGTGACGGTCACCGCGGGCGGCGAAAACTGGGCTGACGGCGCCGTCGAAATCATCGACAACCAGGCAGTCCAAAAGTTGCGCCCGGGAGCGCCGGCCGGCGAGTACACGGTGGTGTGGCGCGTGGTCAGCTCCGATTCGCACCCCATTGAGGGCACCTTCAAGTTCACGGCCACCACGGGAAGCACGACGGCGGCAGACGGCTCCGCGGGCGCCTCGCCGTCCGCTTCGGCCTCGGGAGCGGTGGTTCCGAGCGCAGGAACGGCAGCTCCGGGGACCGGCTCCGGCGAGTCGGCTCCGGCCGCCTCCCAGCCCTTCCCGTGGAGCATTGTGGGCCTCGCCGTGGTGGCAGTCGGCCTGGTGGTTTTCCTGGCTGTTACAGCCCGCAGGAAGTTGGCCGCTTCCAACGAGGCCGAGGGCGATAATTCCGCGGAATGACGCGGTTTTCTACATACCTGCGAAAATCTCGAAAGGGTTACCGCGACACGCGCAAAGCCAACTCCTCGTTACTCAAATGTGACTTTGGCGTGATCATCCGTTACGGTAGTACCTGTGCCCGATCCCTATTTGGGGCACTTCCGGCCTGATTGCCTAGCTCTGCCGCAGTCCGGAATCCGTTCGCAGACAAACCTACGGCAGAGACGGGGAACCCATTTTAGGCCGCCATTGAGCGCGCCTTGGGGTGAAGTCACGAAGCTTCCGCTGAACAGCGGGGGATAGTGACCGGGTGACTCCCATCCGAATCCGACAGCTAACCTCGCAGGCATCGGGAGAGGCTTTTTCATGTCTTCACGCATTCTTCGCGGCCGTCGTAAGGCGGACATCGCACGTCCCAATCCGTTCATCTCCATCTCCAAGGCCGTTGCCAGCAACGCTTCGGGCGCTGGCCGCCAGGCAGCCGTTATTGCTGCGGCTTCCGGCCTTGTCCTGACCGGCTCCATTGCCGCCCACGCTGCCGAGACCCCCGCACAGGCCCCGGTCCAGCGTGACTCCAGCCCGGCGACGGTTGCCGAAACCGTTGCGGAGACCCCCAACAAGGTGGTCACCGCAGCTGCAACTGCCACCATCAACTTCGAGCGCCCCGCGGTTTCCTCCGTGGCAGCTCCCGTGATCGAGAAGCCGGCCCCCGTGGCTGCGGCTCCGGCCAAGAAGGCAACCACTGCGGCTGCCACCACGGCCAAGGCTACCGTTGCAGCTACCGCGGCTGCTCCCGCCGCCGCGGCTCCTGCAGCAGCAGCACCTGCCGGGAGTGTCAACGCAGCCATGGTTGCTTCGGCTTACGCCCAGATCGGCATCATGCAGGACTGCACCGCCATGGTGGAGCGCGCACTCGGCTCGGCAGGCATCCCCGTGGGTGACCTCGCTCCGATGCAGTTCCTGAACTACGGCAAGGTAGTCAGCGATCCCCAGCCCGGCGACATGATTGTCCAGTCCGGCCACGTTGCTATCTACATCGGCAACGGCCAGGCCATCAGTGGCGGCATCAACGGCAACCAGACCGGCATCCACCCGATCAGCTGGCTGACCGCAACCGGCCCCATCACGTACGTACGCGCTGGCGCCTAAGCTTCACGCTTAAACACCAAGGCCGGCACCTGGGAGAGATTGCTCTCCGGGTGCCGGCCTTTGGTTGTTAAGGGCTAGCTGGGGACTCAAGGTCCCGGCACGTCGCTGCTCGCTGCGGCGGGGGCAGGACTGGTCAGACTGCCGAGGTACTGGCCTTGCCGGGTTTTCAGGCGATCGCGATGCCCGGTCCTGCCGGGAGCGCCACCTTCGACGAGATGGCCTGTCCCACTGCCTTTGCCTGGCGGAGCACTTCCTTGGGCGTAGGGGTGATGAGCTCTCCGACGCCAACAAGGTGCATCCCCACCGCCCGCATGGCTGCCACGAGGTTCTGCCCGATCGCGATGCCCAGTTCGGCCAACATCCGGCGCAACTGGCTTTGGGCGCAACGCGTCACAACGATGTGGTCCGCCAGGAGGATGCCGCTGGCCGTGTGTACGGCCCATTGTCGAGGTGCCGGCTCGAACGGGGCGAGGCCCGCCGTTGCCAGGCCGGGGACGCCGATGCCGGGAGTCGAAAGGTCCGCCACGCTCCGCTCGCCGAGTTGCAGGCCCTGGCTGGCTCCCAGGAAGTCCAGGCGCACCGCCTTGGTGGTGCTCCGCACGTCGAGCTGATGGCTGGCTGCGTAGTTCCGCAAGTGCCGGAGGATTTGGTTGCGTTCCAGCATGGCCGCGGGGTCGGCAGCATCGCAGCGCTGCAGCATTCCCGTGTGGACGGAGGGACCGGATGTGGACAGGGATCCAAACCCGTCCACCACAATTGAGCCAACGCCGTAGCGGCTGAGCTCGCTGGCCACGGCCAGGCCGGAAAGCCCGGCTCCAATCACCACGGTGGTGGTGCGCTCTGTGCCGGAATCAGGCGTGAGTGACACTGCTTGGTTCCTCCTTGACGTGTGTGCCCGAAGGCATCGCGTTGTTTCGCGTCCAAGCTCCCCCAGCGTCCGCAAACAAATGGCCGGGTGTGTCCTGGAACACGCTTGCCGGCCATTCGGTGACTCGAACACTACAGAACTTTTGGGGCCGTGGATAGCCTCAATGGCAGCGTGTTTTTACTTGTTCATCCAGAGTCCGGCAACCACACCTGAAACCGAGCCCGGACCGTTATGCGGCGGGCGAAAAGTCGCCTTGATTCGGCCTTGGCAACCGAGAATAGTGGGCAGTGGAAGGGGATGCCCTGAACTTCTCCTTCCCCGGATATTCGCACCAGGCCGGGCGTGTCACCTTGCGGGTGAAACCTCTGGCAGAATGACCGGAACAAAAGCAGCAGGTGGAGAGGCGGGCCCCATGGACCAGCACGGCAGTCACGTTGAAGAACCCCGGAGCGGCGACGGAGAAGCCGTTGCACCCGGTGGAATCGTCGTCGGAGTAGACGGCTCGGAACACGGTCAATGCGCTTTGGTGTGGGCGGCCCGCGAGGCTGAACGCCGCCAACTTCCCCTGCATATCGTCACGGCCTATTCAGTGCCGATTTTCGCGGCCTCCGGCCTGGACGGCGGTTACGCCACCGTGGACGATTCCGTCATCCGCGAGGGTGCGGAAGCAATCGTCAAACAGGCCATGGACAAGGTGGCCGGCTATGACCTGGACGTGGATGCCTCCGTGGAGAATGGAGATGCCGCCGGGGTGTTGCTGGACCTTTCAACCGAGGCCGCATTGCTGGTCTTCGGAAGCCGGGGCCGGGGAGGTTTCGTTGGGCGGCTCCTGGGTTCGGTGAGCAGCGCGCTCCCGGCCCACGCAAAATGCCCCACGGTTACGGTGCCGTTGTACTGCGCCGATCGCCTCGGGGAGAACACCGAGGACCGCCACATCAAGGCCGAGCACGCCAAGGCCGGTCCGCGCACGGTGGAGAACGTCGTAGTGGTAGGCGTCGATGGTTCCGAGCAGGCCCGCATCGCAGTTTTGGAAGCTGCCGAGCAGGCAGAACGAATGGGAGCCAAGCTCCGGGTCATTTGTGCCGTCCCGCAATACAGCGGCTCCCTCGCCTGGGTTCCCGCGCCGCTGGACAGGGATGCACTGTTCGCGGACATCAAGGTGCAACTGGACGCAGGCGTCGCCTGGCTGCGCAGCCACTTCCCCAAACTGACCGTGGAAACCGAACTGACCGACGGCTCACCCGTGGATGTCCTGGTGGAAGCAAGCAGGGGCGTTGAGCTTGTGGTGCTGGGTACCCGGGGCCGCGGCGGTTTTGCCGGGATGCTCCTTGGCTCTACGTCCGACGGCGTCCTTCACCACGCCAAGGGTCCGGTGCTGGTGGTCCCGGACCGGGAGGACCCGCGGCTTGCCGACCGGGCCAACTTCGGTCCCATGCTCGGGGCTGCATAAGGTAACGGCGCCGGTCGATGGACGGCCAGGTTCCCGGCGCACGGGAAAAGGAACCGCAGGCAAGGGCACAAGAGCCGCCGCAGGATGCTGGCGGCTCCGCGTTCATCCTGCCGCTGGAGGAGATCCGGGCAGGCATGCTGGCGGATGTTGGCGGTAAGGCCGCCAACCTCGGTGAACTGTCGGCGGCCGGGCTGCCGGTGCCTCCGGGCTTCTGCCTGACGACGGCGGCCTACCGCCATTCGCTGGCGTCTGCCGGAATGGAAGGGGTCTTCGCGGCGATGGAGGCCGAGGTTTCCGGCGCGGACCCGACGGGCGCCCACGCCACGGGTGGCCCGGAACCTGCCGCCTCGGGCGGTGCCCCGACGGGCGCGACGCCGGTGCGCGACGGCTCCCCGACCGGCCCGGAACCTGCCGCTTCGGGCGGTGCCCCGACGGGCGCGACGCCGGTGCGCGACGGCTCCCCGACCGGCCCGGACCCTGCCCGCCTCAACTCCCTTGCGGCCCGTGCCCGGTCCTTGGTCCTCGAGGCAGGGATTCCGCCGGAAGTCGCCAAGGAGGTACAGGCCGCGTATGTGGCCTTGGGAACCGACGTTCCGGTCGCTGTCCGGTCCTCGGCAACTGCGGAGGATCTCGCCTTCGCAAGCTTCGCGGGCCAGCAGGACACGTTCCTGAACGTCGTGGGCGTGGATTCCGTCCTGGACGCCGTCAGTAAATGCTGGGCTTCCCTCTGGACGGACCGGGCCGTCAGCTACCGGTCCACCAACGGCATCGACCATTCCACGGTGTCCTTGGCCGTGGTGGTCCAGGAGATGGTCCAGTCAGCCACCGCCGGGGTGATGTTTACCGCGAATCCGGTGACCGGCCGCCGTCGGGAAGCCGTGATCGACGCCAGTCCCGGACTCGGCGAGGCTGTGGTGTCCGGGGCTGTGAACCCGGACCAATACGTGGTGGACATGCAGGGCGGCCGTATCCTGAAACGCGCACTCGGTGACAGGCACGTGGAAATCCGCTCCGTGGCCGGCGGCGGCACGGAACGGGTGGAACAGGGCGTCTCCGAGGTACCTCCGGAGCCCTGCCTCAGCGATGTCCAGATCAAGGAGTTGGCGGCGCTCGGCCAGCGGGTCGAAGAGCACTACGACGCTCCGCAGGACACCGAGTGGGCCATCGACCAGGAGGGAAAGCTCTGGCTCACCCAGGCACGTCCCATCACCACCCTGTATCCGCAAACCACGCGGAAGCCGGACATTCCCGGAGAACACGCCTTCCTCAACTTCAGCCTGGCCCAAGGACTCACCCGTCCGTTGACACCCATGGGACTGGCCGGGATCCGCCTCATCGCCTCCTGTGTGGCGGGCAAAGCACGCTTCGCCGTGACTCATCCGCGTTCCGGGCCGTCGCCGTATTACGAAGCAGGGCAGCGGATCTTCTTTGATGTCACGTCCGTGCTCCGCAGCAGGGTAGGGCGGCTGATCGTGCCCAGGGTCTTCGACATCATGGAAGCCCGCTCGGCTGCCCTGATCCGTGGACTCGGCGATGATCCCCGTTTCGCTGTCACCAACAGGACGCCGTTCAAGCTCATCCGGCACGTGGGACCCGTTGCCGCCGCGTACCGGGTGCCCGAGACCATTTTCCGGGCGCTGTTCCGGCCGGCGGCGGCAATGCGGCGCGTGGACAGGCTTGACCAGGGTCTCCAGGAATCGTTGGCAGCACCGGAAACGGCAACGAGCCGCCAACGGCTGCAGCGCGTCGAGGAGATCCTGGGGCAGAGAATCTTCGCCACCGTGCCACAGGTCTTGCCGCTTCCCGCCGTGGGCTTTGCCATGCTGGCTCTGGTCCGCAAACTCCTGGGACCGGACGTGTCCTATGACGAACTTCAAACCGTGATCCGTGGACTGCCCAACAATGTCACCACTGAGATGGATCTGGAACTGTGGAATCTGGCGTCGAAGATCCGCCAGGACCCCGAAGCCAAGGAGTTCTTCGCCTCCCGGACGGCGGCCGAGCTAACCAATGCTTACAAGAACGGCATGCTTCCCCCGCGCTCCCAGTCCGGCCTGGACCGTTTCCTGGCCGCCTACGGACACCGCGCCGTCGCGGAAATCGACCTCGGCATGCCGCGTTGGTCAGAGGACCCCACCCACATCCTTGGCGTGGTGGCGAACTACCTCCGCCTGGAGCCAGGGGTCGGAGACCCTGCCCGGCAATTCGAGGACGCCGCCCGGGCGGCTGAAGAACACGTGTCCCGGCTGGTGGCGCGGGCCCGTGCCAAGAGCCCGGTCCACGCCGGAATCGTGCGGGCGGCCCTGGACCGGACCCGACGTTTTGCGGGAATGCGGGAACTCCCCAAGTACAACCTGGTCCTCGGCCTGGCCGCGGCCCGGGAGCAGTTGGTGCTGGTGGGTGAGGACCTGGCGGAGGCGGGGCTGCTCGACGACGCCTTGGACATCTTCTTCCTGGACTTCAACGACGTGGAGATCGCCCTTGCCGGGACCGGCCTGCAGCACGTGGTTGCCGAGCGCCGGGAGGCCTACCGGCTTGAGCTGCGGCGCAGGCACATTCCCCGTGTCCTGCTGTCGGACGGAACGGAGCCGGAGGCTGCCGGTGCTCTCGTCACCGCTCCGGGCGCGCCAGGATCGCTCACCGGAAGCCCCGCTTCCGCAGGCATCGTCACGGCCCCCGTGAGGGTGATCATGGATCCCGTCGGAGCGCATCTGGAGCCCGGGGAAATCCTGGTGGCGCCCTCCACGGACCCCGGATGGACGCCCCTGTTCCTCACCGCCGGTGGGCTGGTCATGGAAATGGGTGGCCCCAATTCGCATGGCGCCGTGGTGGCCCGCGAGTACGGCATCCCGACCGTCGTGGGTGTGCCTGATGCCACGGTCAAGCTCACTACGGGACAAACCATCACGGTGGACGGTGCCGCGGGGACGATCATCCCGGCGGGAGGCTAGGCGTGTTGGTGGGATTCGTGTTCTGAATGGCTCACGGGTTCCAGTTGGAACGTGCAGTGCTCGGTATCGAAGTGCCGTCCCAGGCAGGAGCCCAACTGGTCCAGGATGCTGTCCGCCCCACTGGCATTCAGGACCTCGTCCTCCACCACCACATGCGCCGAGAACACGGGCACTCCGGAGGTGATGGTCCAGATGTGGATGTCATGTGCTTCCACCACGCCATCCACAGCGAGGATGTGTTCACGGATCATGTTGACGTCCACGCCTTTGGGAGTTGCCTCCAAAAGGACGTCAACCACGTCGCGGAGCAGATGCCAGGCACGGGGGATGATCATGAGCGAGATCAGCATGGAAGCGATGGGGTCGGCGGCGCTGAAGCCCGTGGTCATGATGACGACAGCGGCCACAATGACGGCGATGGAGCCCAGCAGGTCGCCGAGGACCTCCAGGTAGGCACCCCTGACGTTGAGGCTTTCCTTCTGTGCCCCTTGCAGGACCAGGAGCGAGACGAGGTTGGCCACGGCACCCAGGACCGCGGCCCCCAGCATGATGTCCGTATGGATCTCCGGAGTCTCGCCAAAGCGGCGGATGGCCTCGATCATGATCACCACGGCGATGACGATGAGGATCAGCGCGTTGGCCAGGGCGGCAAGGACTTCGGCGCGTTGGTAGCCGTAGGTGCGCTGGTCGCTTGCCGGTCGGGTGGCGATCCAGGCTGCCATCAAGGCGATGAACACGCCGGCGGCGTCGGAGAGCATGTGGCCGGCGTCAGCGAGCAGGGCCAACGAACCGGAAACGACGGCGCCAACCACCTGGATGCCCACCACCCCCAAGGTGATGGCCAGGACGGCGATAAGCCTCTTGCGGTGTTTGCCGGTTGCTGTGACTCCGTGGGAGTGGTTGTGGTCGTGCCCCATGCCTACAAGGCTAGCCCCACCCGAGTTCATGGAGGCGGTCGTCGTCGATCCCGAAGTGGTGGGCGATCTCGTGGACCACGGTAATGGCCACTTCATCGATGACTTCCTCGCGGGTGGTGCAGATGTCCAGGATCGGCTGGCGGAAGATGGTGATCCGATCCGGCAGGGAACCGGCTTCCCACCACGAATCGCGTTCGGTCAGGGGAACGCCCTCGTACAAGCCAAGGAGCACAGTGTCCGGATCTTCGCCGGGTTGCGGGGTGTAATCGTCCTCGATGAAGATCGCCACGTTGTCCATGGCGCTCGCGGCTTTGGGTGGAATCAACTGCAAGGCGTCGCTGACGGCGGCCTCGAATTCCTCCGGTGACATCTCGAGCGGTGCACCCTGGGGCAGCCCGGAATCTTCGGCCGGGCTGTGCACGGCTTCGCGGGCCGGAAGCGAGGGCAGCGGCGAAGAGGGGCGGTCGCCGTCGGGAACGATCGGAAGGCCGGGAGGAAGATTCGCGGGCATGGTTCGACTCTAGTCCGCGCCGGGAGCATTGACGCTGGATGTGTTGGCAGATACTGTTTTGGAGGTTTGGTTATGCGTATAACCAAACCTCCACTCCCACCACAGTCAGGTCCCCCATGTCCCGCAATGGAACCAGGCCTGGAACCCCAGGTTCCGGCCCCACGATGCACCACGTGGCGGCCGCCGCCGGGGTTTCGCAGGCCACGGTGTCCATGGTCCTCAACGATGCCGGGGGAGCCAGGGTCTCGGACGAAACCCGGCTGCGGGTTCATCAGGCGGCGCGGGAACTGGGCTACCGGACCAACGCCCACGCCAAGGTCCTCCGTGACGGGGTGGCAGGGATGATCGGCTTCGTGGGCGATCACGTGGCCACCGCGCCCTTCGCCGGAAAGATCATCGAGGGAGCACAAGCCCGCGCGTGGGAAGCCGGGATGCTGCTGCTCACGGTCAACACCGGCGGCGACAAGAACCTCGAAGCGGCGTCCCTTGAGGCCATGTTGTCCCACAAGGTTGCCGGTGTGGTGTACGCGTCCATGTACCACCAGGTAGTGGATGTCCCGGACGCGCTGGGCGAGGTTCCCGCCGTCGTGCTTAATGCCCGGGACCGCAGCGGCACGTTCGCGAGCATCGCGCCGTCGGAAGTCCTGGGCGGCCATACCGCCACCAGGAAGCTTCTCGACGCGGGCCACCGCCGCATCGGCTTCATCAACATTGGCGCGGTTGAAGACGGGCTCCCTGCCGTCGTCGGGCGTCTTGAAGGGTACCGGCAGGCGCTGGCCGGGGCGGGCATAGCCTACGACGGCGACCTCCACCGTGCGGGCGACGGCCAGGAAGCCGGTGGCCACCGGGAGACGCTCCAACTCATGGCGCTGGACCAGCCGCCAACTGCGATTTTCTGCGGCAACGACCGCACGGCGTGGGGTGCCTACCAGGCGCTCGCGTCCTTGGGGCTCACCGTGCCGGACGACGTGTCCGTAGTGGGCTTCGACAACCAGGAGTCGCTCGCGCCGCACTTGCGGCCGGGCCTGACCACCCTGGAACTGCCCTTCATTGACATGGGAAGGCGGGCCGTGGAGCTGATCCTTGCCGGTACGCCGTCCCCGGGCCACACTGAATTGTTCGAATGTCCCCTCGTTGACCGGCATTCCGTGGCCGCGCCTCCGCACCTCCCCAACCAACGAACAGGAACCGCATGACCGCCAGCCCTTCCCTCGCGCCTGAACCCCTCGACGTCGTCGTGGTGGGTGAAGCGCTCATCGACATTGTGGAATCGCCTGATGGGAGCACGGAGTACCCCGGCGGCTCACCCGCCAACGTCGCGTACGGGCTTGGCCGCCTGGACGTGAAGACGGGCCTCCTGACCGCCATTGGCAAGGACCGGCGCGGGGACGCCATCGCGACGCACCTGCAAAGCGCGGGCGTGGTGCTCCTGCCGGGTTCCAAGTCGCTGAGCACGACGGCGACGGCGACGGCCCAGATCGCAGCCGACGGCTCCGCAGAATACACGTTCGACATCGACTGGGCGCTGTCTCCCTTGGTGCTTCCGTACGCGCCGAAGATCCTGCACACCGGTTCCATTGCCACGTTCCTGCAGCCGGGCGCCAGTGTGGTCCGGAGCCTTCTGGAACAGGCGCAGGGTGGTTGCATGGTCACGTACGATCCCAACATCCGCAAGGACCTGGTAGGCAGCCACCATGAGGCGTTGACCCTGTTCGAGGAGCTGGTGCCGCTCACCGACGTGGTGAAGATGAGCGACGACGACGCGCAGTGGCTCTACCCGGGCAAGGCGCTGGAGGACACGGCCAGCCACCTGCTCTCCCTCGGGACGGGACTCGCCGTGGTGACGCAGGGCTCCAACGGTTCGCTCATGGCTACCCGGCAGATGCAGCTCAACGTCCCGGCCATCCCCTCGGACGTCGCGGACACCATCGGCGCCGGCGACTCGTACATGTCCGCGCTCATCATGGGCCTGCTCCTGCGCGGCAGCGATGGGATGGCGCCCACCGTGCTCGAGCGGATCGGAACCACGGCGTCCATGGCCGCGTCCATCACCGTTGGCCGACCGGGCGCCAACCCGCCCACGCACCGCGAACTGTTGGCAGGCATGGCCCGCTAGGCTCCTGCTTCCTTGGTGTGTTTGCCTATCCGTGCCCTGCGCGCGTCCTGGCCTTGGACGTGCGCAGGGTAGTTTTCGCTCGGGGGTTCCGTCGGGTCAGGGCGACGCCCACCAGGCACACAACGCCGCCTGCGAGTCCCCAGACGGTGGGCACTTCCTGGAGCAGGGCCCACGAAATCAGGATGGTGGTGCCCGGAACCAGGTAGGTGGTTGCAGCCAGCTTCCCCGCCGGGATCAGGGACAGTGCGTAGGCCCACGTGGTGAAGGCAATGGCCGTGGGGAAGATCCCCAGGTACACCAGGCCCAGTGTTGCGGGCACCGGGGCCGTCTGGATTTCGCCGATCAGTTGGCCGGTCCAGGGCAGGCAGCACACCGCCCCGATCATGATGCCGAACCACGTCGCCTGCCCTGCCGTGAATTTCCGCAGGACGGGCTTCTGCAGGATCGCGCTGACTGAGGCGAGCACCGCGGCAAGCAAGCACAAGAGCACACCGGCGACGTCCGCCGTCGAGCGTTGCCCGGAACCGAGGGCAATCATCGCCACCCCGCCAAAAGCCACGGCGCTGCCGATCAGCAGCCACCGCGGGAAGCCTTCCTTGAGGATGACGCCGGCGAGGACCGCGATCAGGATCGGCGACACGTTGATCAGCATGGCGCTGGTTCCGGCGTCCAGCATGTGCTCCGCGGCGTTGAGCGCCACGTTGTAACCGCCGAACCACATCACCCCGTAGGCCGCGATCGGCAGCCATTCGCGGCCTTGCGGCCACACCTTGAGGCCGGGCAGCACCACGAGTCCAAGAACGACGGCGGCAACCGCCAGCCGTCCGAGCGTCAAGGAGCCGGGGGAGAAGCTGGGGCCAACGGCCCGGATGCCGACGAACGCCGACGCCCACAGGACGACAGTGACGATGACGGCGGCGATGCCGGACTTGCTGATGGAGGCTGCTGGCGCGGGGATGGTGCGCTTGAGGCCCTGGGTGGGCTGGCCTGGTCCGGCCGGGGTGGATGTCATAGGGCCAATCTAGTCCTGCGGAAGGCGGCAGGGCTGGCGGTTTTCGGACGCTTCACGGCAAGAAACTGCCAATGTTTGAAAGGCCCCATTTAGTAGGTGTTCGAGGTCACACCGTTCTCGATTTTGGAATATGGCCGTCCATGCTCTAAAGTTTTAGAGTCCAGTTCGGACGAGCGAGAGCAGAAAAGAACGCGTAATGCGTTGTTTCCTGTTGCGAAATTCGAATTGAGTTCAGGCCCCCATCGTCTAGCGGCCTAGGACACCGCCCTTTCACGGCGGCGGCACGGGTTCGAATCCCGTTGGGGGTACGCAAGGCAAGTGGTAAATCGGACAGAAAAAGTCTGGTAAGCTAGAAGCCTTGGAAAAAACGCGGTAGCGATACTGCAAAGCAAGGCCCTGTAGCGCAGTTGGTTAGCGCGCCGCCCTGTCACGGCGGAGGTCGCGGGTTCAAGTCCCGTCAGGGTCGCTCTGAGCGCCGGAAGAAATTCCGGTTCTCAAGGTGACTTGTCACCTAGGCTCTGTAGCTCAGTTGGTAGAGCGTTCGACTGAAAATCGAAAGGTCACCGGATCGACGCCGGTCGGAGCCACCACTGGGAAGCATCAGTTCTTCGGAGCTGGTGCTTTTCTTCTTTTAACTGTTTGTTTGTCTCCGGTCAGGGATTAAGGGGCGACGTCGGCACCCGCTCTGGATGCCGACGTCGTGCTTTATCCCTATGACTTGAGCTTCGGCTTCACGTCCTTGGTGTAGATGGACTCCAGCGCTCCCTTGAGATCGGTCAGCGTTGCCTTGACGTCCGCCTTCTCGTTCATGATCTTGGTAGCGGCCTTCGCCAGTTCCTGGTCGCCGCCCGGGAGGAACGTGCGGGCGTAGTCCTGGGTCCTGGTGGCCTTCAGCTGGTCCACCACGGTTTGGAACTCGGGGGTTTGGCTCAGGATGGGCGAAATATCGGCGCCCTCGGCCACGGGTGCGTAGCCTGTGGCCGCCGCCAAGGTGGCCGTGCTCTGCGCATTGGTGACGAAGGTCATGAACAGTGCCGCGGCCAGTTGCCGTTCCGGAGAGGTCTTGCTGGCAATCACCAGGCCCGAGCCGCCGGTGGGGCACACGGGGGACTGGCTCACCGAACCGCCCGGAAGGAAGCCGACGCCGATCCGCATGTTGGCCTCCTTTGCCGCCTTGAGGGTCGCAGCGAGGTCCGCCGAAGAGCTGATGGTGGCACTGACCGCGCCTGCCTGGAGGTCCGTGATGGCGTTCTTGGACGAGACGCCGGCCCAGGAGTCCTTCACGATCGAGTCCTGCACCCATTGGAGGGCCTTGATTGAGGCTTCGGAGTCCGTAGTGATGTCCCACTCCTTGGACCACCCGCCGCCGAAGCCCCACAGGACGTTCTGCAGGGTCCACCCGGCGTAGCCTGCAATCGCGGGGTACTGGTACGCATTCTGGTAACCGGCCTGGCCCGCGTTGGCGGACTTGATCTTGGTAGCCCACCCCGCGAACTCTTCCCAGGACTTGGGTGCCTCTTCAGGGACACCGGCCGCCTTGAAGTGGTCTTTGTTGAAGTAGAACAGCGGGGTAGAGCGCGCGTACGGCACGGCCCACTGCTTGTTGTCGTACTTGTAGTCGGAGATCAGCCCGGCGACGTAGTCGGACGTGCTTGCTTTTGCCGCTTGCAGGAGGCCGTCGATGGGGAGGATGGCGCCGGACATTGCGTACCGGAACCACCAGACGTCCGAGGCCACTACAACATCGGGGACATCGTTGCCGGCCTGCGCTGTCTGGAACTTCTGCGCTACTTCCTCATAGTTCGCTCCGCCCGTGATGAGGTTTACCTTGATGTCCGGGTGCGCCTTCTGGAAGGCCTCAATGAGCTTCAACTCGGTATCCCGGGACTTGCCCGGGTGGCTGGACATGAAGCTGATGGAACTCGCAGGTTTGACCTTGGACCAATCGGTGGACGCCGCGGTGCTGGCTGAACCGCCGGTGGTTGATGGGCCCGCGCATGCGGCGAGGGCCAGCGTTCCGAAGCTTGCTCCCGCGACACTGAGGAATTGCTTGCGTGAAAGTGGGGTGGACATGCTGAGGCTGCCTTTCTGTTGGGTAATGGCTCTGTTGCGAGATGCTGTGGTCCTGCTGCCTTAGCCGGTGACTGACCCCTGGGTCAGGCCGGAGACGATGTACCTTTGGAGCGCGGCGAAGATGATCAGGATTGGTACCAGGACAATCACGGCGCCGGCCATGAGCATGCCCCAGTTCTGGGTGCTGCCCTCGCTGTTCACCAGCTGGGTGAGGCCGACGGGGAGCGTCATCATGTCAGGGTGGTCGGTGACGATCAGCGGCCAGATGTACTCGTTCCACTCCGAGACGATGGTCACCAATGCCACGGTGGCAATGCTGGGCACCGAGACCGGGACAACGATCTGCCACAACTTCCGCCAGTGTCCGGCACCATCGATTTCCGCGGATTCCAGGATGGCCGGTGGCAAGGTCAGGAAATGCTGGCGCAACAGGAACGTCCCGAATGCCGTTCCCAAGCCGGGGAGGATGATGCCCCAATACGTGTTCAGCCCGCCCATGCTGGCGATCAACACATAGTTGGGCAGGACGGAAACCTGCGGCGGAACCATGAGGGCCACGAGGATCAGCAGGAAGATGACCCGCTTGAAGGGAAACCTGATGAACACCAACGCGTAGGCCGTGAACACGGCCAAGACGCACTTGAGCGTTGAGCCGACGGCGGTCACGATCACGCTGTTGAGGAAGAACCGCGGGAACGGAACGGTGGATGTTGCTTCCACGTAGTTCTGCAGGTTCGGATTCCTGGGCAGAATCGCCAAGTCCGTGGTGACAATCTCGCCGGGTTCCTTGAGCGAGGACAACATCATCCACAGCAGGGGGACGAAGACCACCAGCGTGGCGAGGATGAGGGGAATGTAGCCGGCAGCAATGGTCTTTCCGAGGTTTTGCCAGGACAGGGGCCTGGTCCGTTCCTGGAAGACGTCCGCGGATGGGGCGCTCATGAGTAATGGACCTTTCGCTCGACGAACCGCAATTGGACCGCCGTCATGACCAGCAGGCCAAGGAACAGGACCACGGAGATGGCGGCTGAATACCCCGCCCTGTTGTAAGAACCGAAGGCTTGCAGGTACGACTCGAAAATCAACGTGCTGGTCCCGTTTCCGGACGGCGTCATGATCCTGATGATGTCGAAGGCCTGCAGGGAGCTGAGCAACGAGGTGATCAGCAGGAAGAACGTTGTGGGGGACAGGAGCGGGACAACGATTGAACGGAAACGCCGGAAACTCGAGGCTCCGTCCAGTGCGGCGGCCTCCATCAGTTGGGGCTGGATTGACTGGAGTCCTGCAAGATACACCACGGCGCAGTAGCCAAGGTTCTTCCAGACGTACACCACGATCACCATGACCAGGGCCAGTTTGGGGTCGTTGACCCACTGTGGACTGGCTTGGCCCAAGGAGCGGAGGAACCAGGACAGCGCTCCGTAGGTGGGATCGAAAATGAAGAGCCACACCAGGCCGACGCCAACGCCGGAGAGCACATACGGGGCAAACACCACGGCCCGGGCAAACGTGCGCCCCTTGAGTTTCTGGTTGAGGGCCAGCGCGATCAGGAGTCCCAGAGCCATGGCCCCGCCCACTGTGATCGCGGTGAAGATGGCTGTGGTGCCCAGGACTGTTGGAGCGTCCGAGGACGAAAAGAATTCCACATAGTTCCCCAGGCCAACACTGGTGGCGTTTGCGGCGCCCAGGGTCCAGTCCAAGGTGGAGAAATAGAAGTTGGCTAGCAGCGGGCGGTAGGTAAACAGCACGATGAGGATCACGTTGGGGGCTGCGAACAGGACGAAGGTCCAGGCATCGCGGCGCGTCCGTCCATTCCAACGGCGGTTCTTGGGGGGACTCGACGGATGGCCCCCGGCTATCCCGGGATCTGCCCTGCCACTTTTGCCGGACGATGGGGGCCCACTTTTGCCCCCATGATTTGCGTCAACAACGCTCACCACAGACCTCTGACTTCATTGTCCTTGCCGTCTGGGGGCAGCGATTAACGAGGCTGGAAAGGATCAAAGGGGCATTTGACCGGACAATCTAACCTTTTGTCTTGTGCCAAGCTACAGACTGCGCGCTCGATGCGCAAGATGCCGGTGAAGGCCTTACTGCCAGAGCACTGGCTTCAATGTGCTAATGTCCTTACAAATCTATCAAGCGTGGATTTTTCAAGAACTGTGCGCGACGTCCTGGAATTCCTCCAGCCCCTGGGTTCCGGCTTGGACGGTCACGCCACAGAAAAGGGCTCTTGGTCGAAATTCCGAACAGGAGCAGAGATTGATTTTCAGTGCGGAAACCCAATGGTGGCAGATGTGCGTGGCCCTCGCGGTAGCGCTGCTGCTGTCCACTGCGATTGGTTTCGAACGCCAGAGCAAGAATAAGTCCGCAGGCATGCGAACCCACGCCATGGTGGGCCTCGGTGCTGCCTTGTTCATGGTGGTGAGCAAGTACGGGTTCAGTGACGTGCTGATGGTGGACCTTGTGCGGCTGGACCCCTCAAGGCTCGCTGCACAAGTGGTTTCGGGCATCGGCTTCATTGGGGCCGGCCTGGTGTTTGTGCGGCGCAACCAAGTGCGCGGACTCACCACGGCGGCGTCCATCTGGGTCACGGCGGCCGTGGGAACGTCGGCCGGGGCAGGGCTGGTGTGGCCCGCAGTCTTCGTGACGGCGGCGCACTTTGTCATTGTGTACGCCTACCCCGTGATGTCCCGGAAATTGCGCTTCGGTTTACCAGGCCGGTGGGTACTGCGCGTCACCTACCTTGATGGAGTGGGGGCGCTTCGCGATGTGCTCAGCACCTGCACGGAAGAGGGCTTCCAGGTACAGGGATTTACAACCACCCGCGGTTCCGGCGAAACGAAACGTGTTGTTGAGCGACTTATACAGCGGGATGAAGCAACGATTACCGCCGAATTCATCGAGATTGAACTCGAAATCGAAGGCTCCGCGGCTCCGTCCACCATCGTCAGCAGGCTTTCGCAGCTCGGCTCCGTCACCGAGGTCTCCTTGGTTGACGAGGCCGAATAGTGGAATCCCTTCGCTCTAAGGAGAGACCCATGATTGAAATTCAAGGGCATCGCGGGGTCCTCGCGACGCGGCACGGAAACACCTTGGCCGGATTCGTCGAAGCACTGCGGCTGGGGGTGGGTGCCATCGAGGTGGACATCTGGCTCACGGCCGACGGGCAATTGGCGCTCCGCCATGATGCCGTGGTCGGTTCCCTCGACATCCGGGAGGCCTTGCTGCGGGAGGCCGCGGTGGAGATTCACGCTGCCACGACAACCTCGGTTGACGTGGAGTCCAGGACGCCCACCCTCGAGGAACTGCTGGCCCTCCTGCGTTTTGCCGGGGCTGGGGAAGTGGTCCTGGACATCGAGGTGAAGACTGACAATGCCCCCTGGAACGACTACGGCCAGACGATGGTGGCTGCCCTGGCCAAGGTGTTGAAGGCCCACGAGCACGAACAGGCACTTCGTGTCCGCAGCTTCGATCCGCAGATCATCCGCGCCATGGCCGCGATGCTCCCGGGTATCCCCATGGTGGCTCTGTGTCGGGAGGTCGCCATTGCGTCTCTGGGGCTGTATCCGTTTGAGCCATTCGCCCTGATCGAGGCCGCGCTTGCGACAGGCGCCTCTGCGGTAGCGCCGGAAGTCGGGCTTCTCACTTCCGAACTCGTGGCCAGGGCACACACCGCTGGCCTTGCCGTGTATCCGTGGACGTTGGTCACGGCCCAGCAGATCGTCGAGGCCGTGGGTCTGGGTGTGGAAGGCGTGTGCGTTAACGACGTCTCAATGGCCCGCGAATCCTTGGCCGGGCTGGGGCTGGAATTGCCGGTTTCCCGGCCCATCGCCCTGCCCATGCTTGAGTCCGGGCGCCTTTGGTAGGGGCTCGTTTAGCAGGGATAGGCCTCGCTGGAAGGATCGCTGGAAAGTGGGCGGCCGGTGGAGGGAACCAGCATCGACTGGAGTTGGCCGGCGGGAATCAACGGCGGCCGGAAGCCTGCCTCCGGCCGATGGAGCCGCGATCCGCCTAACCCTCGCACTCCGTGCAGTAGAGCAACCCGCCCTTTTCCCGCGCGATCTGTGACCGGTGGTGGACCAGGAAGCATGAAGAGCAGGTGAATTCGTCCTCTTGCGCCGGGACGACGTTGACGATCAGCTCCTCGGCGATGAATTCGCCGGCAGGACCGTTGGAGTCTGCCTCGTCGCTTTCCTCTACTTCCAGGACTGCGGTCATCGCAGTGGGGGCTTTCGCCGTCTGAAGTGCCTCGAGGGATTGTTCCTGGGCTTCTTTGACCTCTGGACGCAGGTCGTCGTAATCCGTTGCCATGACTGCGCTCCTTTTCAACGTTCGGGCGAGCCGATGTGTCGGCTCGGTGTTCATTGTAAGCATGCTGATGATTTAGGCAAGTCCTGCAGTAGTTTGCGATGCGGCCCTTCGGGTGTCTCTGTCTCGCATCAGGCCGGGCTGAGGTCCCGCGCCGGTGTTCCTTCGCGACCTACTTTGGGCCCGGTTGGTGGGTCTTTCCCGCGTTCTGGGCGCGTTTGGGGGCCAATGTTGGTGGTGGCGGTGCGGGGTGACTGTGGGGGGCGTGAGTGGTGCGGGCTTTTTCGGTGGTGTTGGTTTCCGGTGGTGCCGGCTTCGTTAGTGCTTGGTTGGGGTGTTTGTGCCGGGGCAGCCCCAGGAGTGGGGGTTTTGTTCGCAGGTGTCGGCGACGAGGGCTGTTTCTGTTTTGAAGACGTGGATGGTTTTGGGTGTGGTGGTGAGGGTGAGGGTTCCGTTGATGGGCAGGGGTGGGCCGTTGTTGACGGAGTAGGTTCCGGTGTAGGTGGTGGTGAGGGTTGTGGGGTAGTTGCCGGTGGCCGTGTAGGTGTGGCTGGTGCGGGTTTCTGTGGTGAGCCAGGTGTTGGCGGGGGTGGGGTAGCCGGTGGCTGGTGTGGGGCCGAGGGTGGTGCCGTCGCCGAAGGTGTAGGTGTGGGTGGTGGGGGTGGCGGTGAGGTGGACGTGTTGGCCGAGGATGGTGGTGTCGAATTGCTGTTCGGTGGTGGTGGTGTAGAAGTTGGTGGGTCCGCCTTTGAGGGTGTTGGGGAAGGGTTGGGCTTCGAGGGTTCCTGGGTTGACGGGGAGTTGTTGGAAGTCGGTGAGGATCCGGGCTGCAATATCGGCCAGGACGTTCTGGGGTTCTGCGGCGTAGAGACAGGTGGGACCGCTGACGGGGACCCAATCGGTCCAGCCCGGGTTGGTGATGGACCGTGGTGCTTCCTTCCAGATCACCGGTACCCCTGCTGCACTGCTGGTGCTCGACGGGGGACACGTCAAAGCGAGGCAGCCTGGATCAATGGTGTCAGGACCGTCGGCGCGGCAGTGAGTGTCGGCCATGTACTGGTTAGGATCCTCGGCCCCTTCTTGCGTGTCCGACGACACGCTTGGGCGCAATTGGCCGCTCTCAGGATCGATATGGAAACGAACGCCCAGATCTATACCTCGATCGCCAGCGTTGTTTACCGCCCACACGTCGTCAGCTGCGGCAATTTGGCCTATCGATGTGAGAACTGTCGCCAGAACGATTGAAAGAGTAACCAGCGAGCGTGGACGGCCGATCCCTGGCTTACGCGATGACGCCAAGGTCTACCACCGTCCATCGGTTATCTCCGTATGTAGCAAACAGTGCGAAGGCGTCATTTGATGCTTCGGATCGGGCCCGCCCGGCGCTGCCATCAGGGTTGTGATAGTCGATTGCATCCTGAATTACCTGCACCTTGGACCACTGTCGCGTCGCCCCGTCGATCCATTGGTGCTCCACAGTGGCAACGGTAATCCGCCCACCGGATAACCATCGCCCGTTCCGGTAGCCGTCATCCCCGGATTCCCGAAGTCCCAGACAAAGCCTGCACTCCTGCACAAACAGGGGAAGCCAGCCCGACATGTCACCGGTCTCGTCGACGTAGGAGAGTTGCGCGTACCAATACCGGATAAACGCCTCCAGCCCCTCCTTCGAGTTCTCCTTCGCCAAGGCGGGCATCACCGGCACCGGCACGTTCTGGGCCTTGCCCGTCGCATCCGCTGGCTTGTACACGCCGGACGGCGTGGGCCTACCTGCAGTTGAGGCCCCCGCAGTGCCGGGCGCGGGCGTCCCCGGCGACGAAGAGCCCGGCGCCGAGGAGCCTGAGGTGGGCGGCGCCGTCGTCGTGCTTGTTTCGGAAGGGGTGCCGCCTTGGCAGCCGCCCAAGAGCAGCACTGCGGACACTGCCAAGACGGTAGTTCGGATCCAGAGAGATCCCTGGGCAGGCAGGAATTGGGCAAAGGAATGGTGTGGCATGACAGGCTCCCCAGCGGCTGTTGTGGCGTAGTGCTGGCCAGTCTAGGCAGGCCGCGCTCAGGGACTCATCCCGGAAAAGCGGGTATGTGGATAACCCGGCTCTGGTCAGTGCACGTGGGCTGGCGTAGTCTTGCCTCGCCTGTTCGTCATCGCACACATCCAAACGGGGGACACCATGGTCACGATCAGTAGGTCACGTACGTCGAAATTGCTTGGAATTCTTGTGGGGACTGCGCTGGCCCTCAGTGCCTGCGCGTTCCCGCTGCCCATCCCTACACCCACACCAACCACCAGCGCGTCGGCCCAACCGAGTGCTGCCCCCTCGGTGGGGGTTCCTTCCACCAGCCCAACCACGGGTACCGGCGCCGGCACGGGTTCAGCCAACGGCCCCTACGGTGAATTCACGTCATTGTCCGAAGCCTGTATTTCCGTCAGCGCTGCCATGTTGAGCGTGACGCTCCTTCCGCTGGCGGCCTTGGTTGGCGGCAAGCCGGAGGACATTGAAAAGGCCAAGCAGGAACTATCCCAAATGCAGGACAAAGTGCCCGATGAACTGAAACCGAGTTTCGAAAAGCTGCGGGCTTTTACGGAGTCGGCAGGCACGGATTTCAGCAAGTACGGGGAACCCGAGTTCGAGGAACTGATGAAGCCGATCGAGGACTGGATGGATAAGAACTGCAAGTAGCTGCGCCGCGCACTCCCTTCTCTCACAAAGCGTCGGAGGCAGGCGCTAGGGTGGTATTCAAGAGAAGGGGAGTGCTCCGTGTCAGATCATTTGTCAGATCAGAGCGTGCCAGGTCAGGAGTTGCGGCTGGATCCTGTGCCCGAGGCAGAGGTCCTGGGAACCGGACGCACCATCATCTCCGAGGCCGCCGTCGCCAAAGTGGCGGGCATAGCCGCCCGGGCCGTTCCCGGCGTCTATTCCCTGGGCTCGGGTCCATCGCGTGCCCTCGGCGCCATCCGGGACGCTGTTGGCAGTTCGGACCACGCTGCCGGCGTCCGCGCCGAAGTTGGCGAGACCCAGGTTGCCGTGGACATCAACCTGGTGGCGGTCTACGGACACCCGCTCCACGGCGTCGCCAACCAGGTGCGGGCCGCGGTCTACCGCGCCGTCGAAGAACTGGTGGGCCTGCAGGTCATCGAAGTGAACATCGAGGTCACCGACGTCTACATTGCTCCGCCGCCAAAGCCTGCGGGAGCCAGGACAGGATCGGTGGAGAGGGAGGCACTCCAATGAGCATGACCGTGGTGGGCATCGCCATCGGAGCTTTCGTGGCGTTCATGTCCTTCCAGTTTGGGTTCTGGGGTTTCGTCATTTCCTTGCTCTTCATGGGCATCGGCGCCCTTCTGGGACGCGCGGCGGACGGCAAGCTCGATCTCCGCAGCGTCCTCGACGCCATTACGGGCCGGCGCTCGTCGTCATGAGCGTGGCTGAGGCTGTGGAACCCACCACCAGCCTGGCCGGCCACAACCGGATCAGTACCCAGGCTCTGACATCGTTGGCCCAAGCTGCGGCCGCTGAGGCGCTTGGTGTCGCCCCCGGCGACATCCGCGCAGACTGGTCGGACGACGACGGCCTGCTGGCTTTGTCCATCGTGGCACCTATCAGCGTGCCTTCTTTGAGTGAAGTACTGCGCCAGCCCCAACGGGTCCAAGGATTTGGTGGTTCGATCTGGGACCGTGCTGTCTCTGCCAAAGCGAAGGTGCTGGACAGCGTCACACAGCTCAGCGGCTCCCAGTTGAGCCGTGTGGATATAAGGATCAGCGGCGCGCAGGTCACGGAAGGAGGCCGGGTCCAGTGACCCAGGACCAGGAAACAGGGCTCCTACCACAGGACGTAAACCCGACTGATCCGCGTCAGACCGTGGCTGGCGAAGACCCGGCCATGGGCAGGATCTTGCGCCGGGAAACGCACTCGTCCCGTGCTGGAGCGGCAGGGATTGCGGCGGTCTTGGTGATCCTGCTGTGCGTCTATGCGCTTTTGGAATCCGGCGTGCGTGCGGTGGGACAGCCCCCGTGGCTGATCGATCCCGGGACGGCCGCCGAACGCATCATCGCCCTTCCCGCCGGGATGCAGCCGCTCCTCCTTGGTGCCGCCGGTGCCGTGATCGCCATGGTTGGTTTGTTCTTCTTCCTTCATGCCCTGCTGCCTGGCAGGCGGGCGAGGCATTTGCTCCGGGACCCGCGGATCGCCGTCGTGGTTGACGACGAAGTCCTGGCCTCGGCGTTGGCCCGCCGCGCGCGGGCGGCCGCCAACGTCACTCCTGAACAGGTGATGGTGGTGGTGTCGCAGCGGCTGGTTGTGGTGAATGTCAGGCCGACGTCGGGTAGCCGGGTCAGCGAGGAGGCGGTCCTTTCGGCGGTACGGGCCGAACTCGAAGAAATGTCGCCGGTGCCCATGCCGGATGTCCGGGTGAACCTGGGGACCTCGGGGGTGATCGGCGCATGAACGGAACACCGCGGGCGCTGAACCGGGTGCTGCTTTTCATCATTGGGGCCAAACTTCTGGCCATTGGGTTGCTGCTGGTTCTCTTGGCCACCGTTCCCGCGGTGGCGTCCTGGTGGCACGGCTGGGCGGCCTCCGCCTGGGCCGGAGCCGAAGAGGCCTTCCGCCAAACGCGGTTCCCAGGTCGCGAGGAAAGCTGGCTGTGGATTGTCGCGGGCCTGGTCCTGGTTGTGGTGATTGCGGTCATGGTCGCCTGGCTCTCGCAACAGGGCAAAGGGCGCGCGAACCTTTTGGTGACGGGCGACGACGACAGCCACGTTCCGGGGTCGGTCCGGATTGGCGGGGGCGTAGCGGAGCAGGCGTTGCGTGCGGCTTTGGCGGAACGCACGGACCTTGCCGGCTCGTCCGTGGCTACGTATGAGGTGAAGGGCCAGCCGGGATTACGGATCCGGATTCAGCCCCGGCAAGGCGTGGCTCCCCATATCCTGGCCGCGGAAATCTCCCAAATGGTTGAGGCCTTGGATCTGGTCATCGGAAAAAAGACGCCTGTGTTGGTACATATGGTTTCCGGGGCACGGGCGCGGTTTACCAAGGCAGAGCGGGTCCGCTGAGCCTGGCCCGGCGGACGATTGTTGCGTTGATGGGGTCCGGCGTTGCCAAGCCGCTGTTTTTGCCCATAGTTTGAAAGGGCAGGGGGAAAGGCTCCCTTGGCACGTTGAGGCCGGCCCGGAGTGAACGTCAGCCGTGCGTGGTCCTCGTTCCAACCGTCACAGAGGAGAACACCATGAGTGAAGAAACCACGGGAGCAGCGGCAGCAGGAGACGCTGCGGAAAACGCCAAGGAATTCGGTGGCGAGGCCTTGGAGAATGCCAAGGAATTTGCGGGCGATGCAGTGGAGAATGTGAAGGAATTCGCTGGAGATGCCGCTGAAAATGTGAAGGAATTCGCCACGGATGCTGCAGAAAACGTGAAGGAATTCTTCTCGGGCGATGTCGGGGAAAACGCGAAGGAACTCGCAGGCGATGTGGCTGAAAAGTCAAAGGAAATCGCTGGCGACGTAGCCGAAAACGTCAAGGGACTTGGTTCCAAGATTGCCGGATTGTTCAAGGGCGAAAAGTAAGCCGCACCGTCCGGAATGATGGCGGTCCATGGTCAACGGGAATCCCGGGGGCGATGGGCCGCCGTCGTGCGTTTGCGGGTGGGCTGACCCGTCCCGGTGAGGCCTGTACGTTATCCCGGTGAGGCACGTACGCTAACGGTGTGTCAGTGCGCTGGCGTGCCAGTGCGTTGACGCAGCCTCGCTGCCTCGATGCCTGAGCACCTCCCGCTGCCTCCATGCCACCGCCGCCTACCGACGCTCCCAGTAGGCTGGGACCCACAAACTTCATGAACAGGAGGCCAGGGATGGCCGGAACAACGGTGGCCGGTGCGACTTCGCCCGCATCCCCGGCGCATGCCGCCGTCGTGGCCGAGGTAATGGCGGAACTTGCGGCGCTTGAGGATCCGCGATCACGCGAGGTCAATGAGAAGCACGGCGACGATCACGGCGTCAATCTCAGCAAGCTGCGCGCGGTAGCCAAGCGGTTGAAGACCCAGCAGGAACTTGCGCGGGATCTCTGGGCCACGGACGATACGGCTGCGAAGTTGCTGGCGCTGCTGATTTGCCGGCCAAAGGCCTTCGAGCGCGAAGAGCTGGACGCAATGCTGCGTGCCGCGCGGACGCCGAAGGTGCAGGACTGGCTGGTCAACTACGTGGTGAAGAAGAGTCCCCACGCCGAGGAGTTGCGCCGGGAATGGTTCGACGATCCTGACCCTGTGGTCGCCAGCGCAGGGTGGGCGCTGACTTCCGAATGTGTGGTCAAGTCACCCGGGGACCTAAAGCTTGAGCGTCTCCTGGACATCATTGAGCAGGATATGAAAGTTGCTTCTCCACGCCTGCAGTGGGCCATGAACACCTGCCTGGCCCAGATCGGGATCGAGCACGCGGAACATCGGCCCAGGGCGCTGGATATCGGAGAGCGGCTGGAGGTCCTCAAGGATTATCCGACGCCGCCGAACTGCACCTCCCCCTTCGCGCCCAGCTGGATCAACGAGATGGTGCGCCGGAAGTCACTTTAGTCCCTGGTGCGCTGCATCATGCGGTAGGTCAGTTCGGCGAGGAGTTCCTCATCGCTGAGGTGGGCTGCCTTGGCGATGGGTGCGGCCGGTATGCCGATGTAGGGATTGGCCAGGGGGCGGGCGCCGTCGCTGCTCCGCATATCGTCCGGAGTGATCTGGTCCGGCGCGAACGTGGATTTGCCTTTGAGGACCTCGGACACTGAGCCCGCACGCCAACCCAGGGCGTGTTCAAGCTTGCGCTGGTTGATCTCCTGGGTGCGTCGCGTGCCCGATTCGAGGGTGCGCACGGTCTTGATGGCGGTTCCGGCCTGCTTGGCCAACTGCACTTGACTCAGCCCTTGGGCCAGCCGTTCTTCCTTGATGAGGCGGCCGATGGTCTGGAGTGCTTCGAATTCATCCACGCTTCCCACTGTTCCATAGGCAACCTTGGGCAATCAAATCGAACTTTGTCGTCTCGGACTCGCCTGTACGCCGCCGACGGTGCTATCGCGCGGGCGTGCGCCTACCAAAATCCCCAGCAATCAGGCTGCTTGGTATCGTTGTGATTAACTTCGGTGTAAGCGCTTGCATTGCGTCGGTGTACCTCGCTAGTGTGAGCCTCACCACATCAACCGCATCGCGGAAATTACCTGGTCCACTCACCGAGGAGTTCCCAGCATGAAATCGAAGAAGTACCTTCTTCCGGCAGCGATCGCCGGAGTCCTTGCCATGTCCCTCAGCGCGTGTGGCGGCGGGGGCGGAGGCGGCGGCTCGAGCACCGGCGGTGCGAGCGGCGACGCAGCCAACAACCTCGACGGCCGCGGGCCGATCACGTATGTGCAGGGCAAGGACAACAGCAACGTTGTCCGCCCCCTCATCGATAAGTGGAACGCCGCACACCCGAACGAGAAGGTGACGTTCAAGGAGCAGTCGGACCAGGCTGACCAGCAGCACGACGACCTCGTCCAGAACTTCCAGGCGAAGAACGCCAACTACGACGTCATGAGCGTCGACCTCATCTGGGTTGCTGAATTCGCGGCAAAGGGCTGGCTGCAGCCTCTCAAGGACAAGACTGCCATCTCAACTGACGGCATGCTCGAATCCACCGTCAAGAGCGCCACCTACAACGGAACCCTGTACGCAGCTCCGCAGAGCTCGGACGGCGGTATCCTGTACTACCGCGGCGACCTCGTCACCACCCCGCCCAAGACCTGGGACGAGATGATGAAGATGTGCGATATCGCCAAGCAGAACAACATTGGCTGCTACGCGGGCCAGTTCGCCAAGTACGAGGGCCTGACGGTTAACGCGGCAGAAGCCATCAACTCCGCCGGCGGCAAGATCGTGGACGATTCCGGAAAGGCGGCCGTCAACTCCGCCGAAGCCAAGGCGGGCCTCAACAACCTGGTCCAGGCTTACAAGGACGGAAACATCCCCACCGAGGCCGTGACCTTCCAGGAAGAGCAAGGACGCCAGGCGTTTGAAGCCGGCAAGCTCCTCTTCCTCCGCAACTGGCCGTACGTCTACAACCTGGCCAAGACCGACGGTTCCTCCACGGTGAAGGACACCTTCAAGATGGCTCCCCTTCCGGGCAAGGACGGCCCCGGTGCCTCCTCGCTGGGTGGTCACAACATCGCCATGAGTGTCTACTCCAAGAACAAGGCGACCGTTGCGGACTTCATCAAGTACATCACCAGCGAAGAGACCCAGCGCTTCTACGCCACCCAGGGCTCCCTTGCCCCGGTCCTGACCAAGCTGTACGACGATCAGGAACTGGTCACCAAGCTGCCATACCTGCCGGTCCTTAAGACGTCCATCGAGAACGCTGTTCCGCGTCCCGTGACGCCGTTCTACCCGGCCGTCACCAAGGCCGTCCAGGACAACGCCTATGCAGCGCTCAAGGGTGAGAAGACCGTGGACTCGGCCATCTCCGACATGCAGTCGGCAATTGAGTCGGCCGGAGCCAAGTAGCCACCCCGGCCCTCGTCCGGCCGTCTGCCCTCAAGGGCGGACGGCCGGACTCCGGCAACGGCCTTCTCTCTGACAGGAGTCTTGTCATGTCAACAGAACTACAAAAACCGCAGACGACGTCGGCTGCCGAACACAAGATGCCCGGGCGCGAAAGCGCGGACCGCAAGCAAGTAACACAGGGACGCTGGGCCTCCACGCTCCTGGCTCCATCACTGATCCTCCTGGCGATCGTGATCATCTATCCGGTGGTCAACGCCATCATCATGTCGTTCCAAAAGGATTCCGGCCTGGACCCCGCCACCGGATTCTTCTCCGAGGGTGGTCCCGCCGGCTTTGACAACTACGTTCACTGGCTGGCGCAGCAATGTACCGCGCCAGGAGGCGGAGCGGTCGCGTGTCCTCCGGGCACCCTGGGCGCCCAATTCTGGGACTCCATGGGGACCACGTTCTTCTTTACCGTGGTCACCGTTGCCTTTGAAACGGTGCTCGGCTTCTGGATGGCCATCATCATGGCCCGCGCTTTCCGTGGCCGCAGCCTGATCCGTGCAGCCGTGCTGGTTCCGTGGGCCATCCCGACGGCCGTCACGGCCAAGCTCTGGTTCTTCATCTTCGCTTTCGAAGGCATCGCCAACAAACTGTTCGGCACCCAGATCCTTTGGACCGGTTCTGAATGGCCCGCCAAATGGGCCATCATCATTTCGGATGTTTGGAAGACGACACCCTTCATGGCACTGCTGATCCTGGCAGGCCTGCAACTGATCCCGGACGAGGTCTACGAGGCCGCCAAGGTGGACGGTGCGTCCACGTGGCAGCGCTTCCGCCTGATCACCCTTCCGTTGGTGAGGCCGGCGCTCATGGTCGCCATCCTGTTCCGTGTGCTGGACGCCCTCCGTATGTACGACCTTCCTGCCATCATGACCGGTGGCGCCAACGGCACCACCACCCTGTCCATCCTGGTGGTCCAACAAATCAGGCAAGGATTCAATTCGGCGGCGGCGCTATCCACCATCACCTTCATAGTCATCTTCCTTGTGGCCTTTATCTTTGTGAGATTCCTAGGGGCCAACGCGGTCGATGCCGCGTCATCGTCCGGAAAGGCGAAGTGACATGGCAACAGCCACAGCAACAAGGTCTTCCACAGCTCCCTCTGAACGGCCGAAGCGTCCATTCAACTGGGGTTCGTTCCGTACCTACGTCAGCGCAATCGTCATCCTGATCTGGTGCCTCGCGCCGTTCTACTGGATGATCGTCACGGCCTTCCGTGATGTTGGATTTACCTTCGACACCACGCCGTTCTTCACGCACTTCACCTGGGACAACTTTGCAACCGTCTTCGACGAGAGCCTGGGCAACCACTTCGGCAAGAACCTGCTGAACAGCCTGTTCGTGGGTGCCGTCACCACGATCATCGCCTTGATCGTAGGCGTGTTTGCCGCCTATGCCTTGGCCCGGTTGAACTTCCGGTTCAAGTTCCTGGTGCTCGGCTTCATCCTGGGGGCCTCGATGTTCCCGGGCGTCGCCTTGGTGACCCCGCTCTTCCAGCTGTTCACCAACATCGGCTGGATGGGTACCTACCAGGCGCTGATCATCCCAAACATCTCGTTCGTGCTCCCGTTGACGGTGTACACGTTGACCTCGTTCTTCCGGGAGATGCCGTGGGAGCTTGAAGAAGCTGCCCGCATCGACGGCTGCACGCAAGGCCAGGCCTTCCGCAAGGTGATCCTGCCGCTCGCGGCTCCGGCCACCTTCACCACGGCCATCCTGGCGTTCATCTCCGCATGGAACGAGTTCCTGATCGCGAGCCAGTTGTCCAACGATGACACCAGGACGGTCACAGTGGCCATCGCCTACTTCGCCGGCTCGCAGCCGCAGCAGGAGCCTTACACCGCCATCATGGCAGCGGGCACTGTGGTCACGGTGCCGCTGGTGATCCTGGTGCTGGTCTTCCAGCGTAAGATCGTCGCCGGCCTCACGGCAGGTGCAGTGAAGTGAGCAGCCCTGCAAGCCGGCGCCAGCAAGCTGCGGCGGCCCGGAAAGTCGATCCGCATACCAAGCGCGTGCGCTCCGGCGAGGATTTCGACATCATCATCGGGCTCCTGGGTTTCTGGGCGTTGGTCCTGTTGGCCGTCACGGTGTACATGGAACTTACGGCCCAGCCCGCCTTGGGCTGGGCCCTGGGCCTCCTGGCCACTGTCCTTGCGTTGTGGGGCATGATCCGGCTCCGCCGCAAACTCCCGGAAAGGACGTCCCGGCGACTCAATTGACCCGGCGCCCCACCTGACGCGGCGCCACAATCGAACAGCACCTCAACTTAACAGTGGGTCGACATCAAGCCGTGCAAAATCGGTGAAGGGCACACAGGCGGATAGGCTTAACGACGCCGTCTGGGAGGAGCCCTCGGCCTTCGGCATGCACCTAATGAGGGGGCTTTAGTGGCTAAAACGAACGAACGGTCCCAGCGCGGTGGCCATACGGGCGTCAGCATCGAAGACGTCGCAGCCGCCGCCGGGGTATCCACAGCGACAGTTTCCAGGGCTGTGCGCGGACTGCCACGGGTCTCACCCGCAACCCGCGAAAAGATCCTTGAGGTAGCGGCCTCGCTGGGCTACGTTGCCAGTTCTTCCGCTTCAGGCCTGGCTACCGGGCGGACTCGAACCATAGGCGTGTTGGCTCCCTTCGTGAGCCGCTGGTTCTTCTCCAAGGCCATCGAGGGGGCAGACCGGGAATTGCACTCCCGCAAGTACAACCTTTCCCTGTTCAACCTCGGCGGCCACGGGAGCAACCGTGAGCGGCTGTTCAGTTCCACCATGGTCTACAAGCAGATCGACGCCCTCCTGGTCCTCTGCATGGCGCTGAGCGAGGAAGAACTGGAACACCTCCACAAGATCGACATTCCGCTGGTAGTGGTTGGTGGTCACGTCGAGGACTGCGCCTACATAGGGATTAACGACTACGATGCGGCTTCCACCGCCGTACGGCACCTGCTGGACCTGGGGCATAAGGACATCGCGCTGCTGCACGGCGACGACGAAACGGACTTGAACTTCGATGTTCCCCGGGTCCGTATCCGCGCCTTCCAGGAAGTGATGTCCGACGCCGGACTGGACGTCCGTCCCGAATGGGACGAGTGGGGGGACTTCACCGTGGCCAGCGGACAGCAGGCCTTCAACCGCTTGTGGAGCCAGCCCGGCCGGAAGCCGACGGCGATTTTCTGTTCGTCGGATGAAATGGCCATGGGCGTCATTTTCGAGGCGGCTCGCCACGGGGTGCGGGTACCCGAGGACTTGTCCGTGATCGGCATCGACGACCACGATTTCTCGGCATCCCTGGGCCTGACCACGGTAGGCCAGCGGCCCGACAACCAAGCCGAGTTGGGCACCAGGATGCTGCTTGACGAACTCGACGGCCATGCCGGGGCCGTCCGCTCGCAGACGGCTCCGCACGAGTTGATCGTCCGCGAGACAACTGCCCCGCCCTGCCGGTAGGGAAAGCTAGGAAGCCCGGGCCAGTTGCCGGATGGGGATCCAGCGCGAGGCCAGGCGCCTGTATGCCGCAGCCGCCCCCGTCATGTCGCCTTCGGCCAGGCACTCGATGCCCAGGCGCACATCCATGGGGGATTCGTCCGGATACACCTTGTCCGCCACGGCCCCGTAGTCCAGCTCCACCATGGACTGGACGTGGAACAGTTCCAGCCATTCGGTGAGCTGGGTGAGATCGTCCAGCATGTCCAGGTCCGGTGCGGCAAGGGCCAAGTGGGCCACGGCGAAGCGTGCCCGGTCCAGTGCTTCGGTGAGCGGGGTCCACACCCGGACGGTGACAATGTGTCCGTCAGACTCCACAACGTCCTTGCGGTCCGACTCAGCGAAGAGCGAGAACCAGCTGAAGGGGATGCCCCACGTCGAAGCACGGGTGTGGACGCGCTTGGCGTCGTCCCCGGCGTTGATGCGGTCAATCCGGACCTGGTGCCTGTCGCGCTGCGACACCGGAATCAGCAGGTCCGCGAGCGGGCTGTGCACCCCGTCCATGAGGGCGTTTGCCGCCAAGCCGGCCCGGATCACCAGTTGGCTGGGGCAGTAAAGCAGGCGACCGGCGTCGTCCGCTGGCGTCTCTTCACCGGAGTCATCCGGTGCGGCGTGCCGCCCGTTGGGCACGCGGGTCATGCGCACAAGGTCGGTTCGTCCGGTCGGAAAAGGGTCACCGCCGGTGCGCGTGATGCGTCCGAGCGAGGCCTGCAGTTCCGCATTTTCGACGGCGGCCCGGGAACCGATCCTGCCCCCGTCCGCCACGAGCTGGCGCTGCTGTTCGGCCGGAAACGCCTCGAGCGGCTCGTAGATGCGCAGCGAAGACGAAAAGGGCAGGCCGGCCTGGCCCCTGTACAGGTTTCCACTCATGTCCAGCCGGCCCCTTTCACTCCGAGTCGTTGGGTGGTTAGTCCGCGAGTTCCACAATCACGGGAGCGTGGTCAGAGGCGCCCTTGCCCTTGCGCTCCTCGCGGTCGATCGACGCGCCCGTAACCCGGGCGGCCAGCGGCGCCGAAGCGAGGCAGAAGTCGATGCGCATGCCTTCCTTCTTGGGGAAGCGCAGCTGCGTGTAGTCCCAGTAGGTGTAGACGCCGGGACCCGGGGTGTAGGGGCGGACGACGTCGGTAAAGCCAGCGGTTTCGAACGCGTGGAACGCAGCGCGCTCAGGTTCGCTGACGTGGGTGAAGTTGTTGTCGCGGAAGAGTTGGATATCCCACACATCGTCGTCGAACGGTGCGATGTTCCAGTCGCCCATGAGGGCGATCTGGGCGTTGGGATCTGCCTGGACCCATTCGGCAGCCTGGCCCTGGAGTACTTCCAGCCACTTGATCTTGTACGGCATGTGCTCGTCATCGAGCGAACGGCCGTTGGGCACGTAGAGGCTCCACACACGGATCCCGCCGCACGTTGCCGCGATGGCGCGGGCTTCCTGGGCAGGGTTCTTGCCCGCTTTGCCGAAGGCCGGCTGGTCGATGAAGGTCCGCTCCACGTCTTCCAAGCCCACCCGGGAGGCGATGGCTACGCCGTTCCACTGGTTGACGCCGAAATGGGCCACCTCGTAGCCCATGCGCTCGAAGAGCTCCCACGGGAAGTTGTCGTCCTTGCATTTGGTCTCCTGGATGGCCAGGACATCGCAGTCGCTGCGCTCAAGCCAGGCTTCCACGCGGTCGGCGCGGGCACGGAGGGAGTTCACGTTCCAGGTAGCTATCTTCACAGCCACTAACTTACCGAACTTGGGGCCTCGCGCATCCCCTTCGAAAGGATTGCTACCGGTCTGGACGCTCTGCGACCCGCGTCAGTTGGCGTAGACCAAGGGGCTTCGTGCGCCCCGGCGGAGCCTGATGCCGCACACGATCAGGAGCAGCCCGGCGATCACGGCAAACGCGGCCAGGAAGCCCGCCATGGCAAGGAACCCGAGGCCCGGGTTGACGATCACCAGCAGCCCGAAGACGGCCGTCACCACACCGGTGAGCAGCCAGACAGGCCAGCCGCTCATGGTGCTTCGGGCCGCGAAGGCCAGGATGATTTCGGAGACGCCCAGGATCAGCGCCCACAATCCGATCAACACTGCAAGGGCAGCCGCCGTCATACCGGGCCAGGCGACGGCCACAAGGCCCGCGGCGATGGAAATGAAGCCGCCGATCAGGGACCACCGGGAATGGCGGGAGGGATCGTAGAAATAGTGGGCAACATTGGTGAGGCCGTCGACGATCGCGAAGACGCCGAACACGAACACCAAGGCGAAAACGGTGGACACGGGAAGGGCTGCGATGGCGAAGCCGAACAGCACAGCCAGGATCCCGCGGAACAGGAGTGCCGTTCCGGAGTGCTTGAACATCTTGCGTCCTGAGGCGTCGGACATAGCGCCAGTTTATGGGAAACGGATCCGCTACAACAGGGAACTCGGTGATACAGATCCGTGCTGTTCACGTTCCTGCTTCGCAGGGTTCGTCCAAATGTCGCTCTGTGCCGGTCTTGGACGGTCGCGGACCTGCCCCGGCCCGGGTTCACCGGGGACAAGGCCTATTCGTCACGAGCGATCCGTGCCCTCTACGAGGATGCGGCTGCCGGATCGCGACCGCCGCTAAGTTTAGCGTTGGCTGCGGACGGGGCGTGCGCCCCTCGGCCCCCCAAGTGCCCACTGCAGGTGCCACGCGATTCTACGGCCCGCCCAGCCTTTGTTGAGTGCCAGGACTGGGAGAAGTGCAGAGAGGAACGTGAGGGCATCCAAGTCTTTCAAAGCGGTGCCTTTGTTATGTAGTTCCCAGGTGACTTGCTGGAGCGCCTCGACAGCGGGCTCCCGAGTTACCTCTACTTTGTAACTGCTAACGAGTGACCCAATGAGAACGAAGGGCGCCAGCACCGGCAGGACTAGCAGCGAAAGCACAGAGCCCACAAACTTGCTGACTACTCCGCCGTGGTAATAGAAGCTCTCCGTGAGCGGGTCAACTTTTCGCTGGTCTGGCATGAACCCACGGGCAACGGCGATCGCGGCCGGAATGGCCGCGATCCAGATGAAATGAAAAAGTGGCCAGTACTGTTGCTGTGCCTCGATGGCCGCTACCAATGCCAGCAGGGCGACCACCCTGAGACCAGTGTTCTGGAAACGGCGGAGAGAGCATGTCTGGCTTGCGACAGCCAGAAGGATGAATCCTATTGCCAGCCAGCTGCGACTTGGAGAGGAAAGCCATACGGGAATGTCAGAGAACCACGTGGGGACGGCGACGGAGAGCGATTCAAGCCCGGTCCGAGTCCACTCAAGGGGCAGTTGCTTAGGCATGTATCCGTTGCTCTCCGCGAGGCCGCCCCACGACCACAGGGAAAGCCAAGCGATGACGACCCATTCAACGAACCTGTCCCAGCTGAGGCCGAAGAGTTCCTTGACTTCCTCTCGAATCGATTTGCTCTTCTCTGCTGCGTTCTCGGTGTTCATTGCCGCACTCCTCGAATATGGTGTCGATGGGCCTGGGGCGGGCCTGAACATACGTTTGCAGGGCGCACTGACATTCTTTCGGCCTATCAGCACATTTCGGGGCAGTTGGCGCGGACATGCTATCGAAGCGGGCTCATCGGAGCGTTCGAGTTACAGAGAGCCCCACGACAGCGGCCGCTGCAACGGAGAATCTCTTTTCTCAGCGCATTCCTTCCCGCCGGATCGCTGTGGCGATGGCGGCGGCGCGGGTTTCCACGCCGAGCTTGGCGTAGATGTGGGCAAGATGCGTTTTGACGGTCGCTTCGGAGATGAACAGCCGTTTGCCCAGGTCGCGGTTGCTGAGGCCCTGGGTGAGGAGGCTGAGCAATTCCGCTTCGCGCGGCGTAAGGACCTCGTCCGGATTGCGGAGTTGCTGGAACAGCCTGGAGGCCACGGGTGCACTCATGACGCTCTTGCCCTGCACGGCCCCGCGGACGGCGGCGAAGATCTCCTCCGGTGCCGCGTCCTTGAGCAGGTAGCCCATGGCGCCCGCATCCACGGCCCGGACAATGTCCGCGTCGGAGTCATAGGTGGTGAACACAATGATCGCCTGCCGCGGATTGCGCTGCCGCACCTGCTTGATGGCCTCGATCCCGTCCATGCCGGGCCCCATGGCCAGGTCCATCAGGATCACGGCCGGGGAATGCGCTTCGGCGGCCTGCAATGCTTCCTCGCCGGAGGCGGCTTCGGCGACGACGGCGATGTCCGCCTGGGTGCCAAGCAGCGCCTTCAGTCCGCTCCGGACCACGGTGTGGTCATCCACAAGGAGCACGGAGATGGTGGTCACGGGGTCTCCTCCGGAGAGCGTAGGGGCAACTGGGCCGCGATGATGGTGCCTTCGCCGGGTGTGCTTTCCACGGACAATTGTCCGCCCAACTGTTCCACCCGCTGCCGCATGGCCCGCAGCCCGTACCCTCCGGCTTCCGACGGGGCAGGCACCGCTCCGGGATCAAAGCCGCGGCCGTCGTCGTACATGTCCAAAGTGACCGCCCCGGGGAGGTAGCCCAGCGTCAAGCTCGCGTGCCGGGCCTCGGCATGCAATCCGATGTTGGCCGCGGCGCTCTGGGTGACGCGGAGCAGGGTGTGCCGAAGTTCCGGCGGGACGTCCCGGGGGTCACCGGTGACGTGAACGCTGATGGCGGGCACGTACTGCCTGGCCGCGTGCTCCAGGGCCTCTTCCAGCGGACCGGATTCGAGGCCCGGAGCCGAAAGTTCGTGGACCAGGCTGCGGGTATCTGCCAGGTTCCGGCGGAGGAGTCCGGTGGCCTTGAGCAGGTCATCCTGGGCTGACGGTTCCGGCCAGGAGCGCTGGGTGGCCTCCAGCAGGAGCAGGCTGCTGGCCAGGCCCTGCGTCACGGTGTCGTGGATCTCGCGGGAAACGCGCTCGCGCTCGGCCGCAATTCCGGCAGCGCGCTCACTCGCGGCGAGTTGGTCCTGGGCCGTGGAAACGTCCGCCAGCAACTTCCGTTGCACAGCGGCGTCGCGCTCGATCTTGTCGTAGATCAAGGTCAGCAGAACGCCCGCGGCCAGCGGACCCAGCACCATGGCGACATCGGTCCAGTCGCTCAGGCGGAACAGCCCGACGGCGGTGGCGGCAGCCGTTGCGCCGCCGGCAACATACGCGGGCCAGCCGCGGAAAACGCTGCGGCAGAGGAAGAAGATGGCGAACGAGCACCACGCGAAGCTGGGCGCCACGATGACCAGCGCTGCCCAGGCTGCGAGCAGGGCGACCATCCACGGAAGCCACGGGCCGCGGTTCCGCCGGGCCAGGACGGCTGTTGCAGCGTAGAGGGCGCACACGGCCGCGGCCAGCGCGACGGCCCAGAGGTTGTCCGCGGGTGCGTGGCGCATGACGTACCTGACGCCCGAGGCGACCATGAGCACCGCAAAGCCGAGGTGGACCACCACGTCGATGCGGCCATCCAGGTGGCCATGCGACGGCGTCTTGGGGGCAGGTGTCATGGGTGGTTCCCGTTCGGTTGAGGGCGCTCTTTCCATGCTAGGTCCCGCACGGTTGCAGGTCTCTCCACCTTTTGGCTGATACCGCCGACGGAAAGGATGAGCCCGGGACCGGCGGCTGGCCGATGTGGGCGCGGGGTGTCGACCGGAAGCATGGAGATGTACCCAAGAACGTGCCAAGGAGAACCCATGAAGAAGTCCAACAAGATGATTGCCGCCGCCGCTGCCGGAGCACTGCTGCTCACTGGTGGGATCACGGCTGTGGCCAACGCTGTTGCCCCCGAAGCCGCGCCGGTCGTCGCTGCCGCCAAGGCTCCCGCAGAGGTCACACCCGCCGCAGAGAACGTGGTTGCCCAGAACCGCATTACCGTTGGTGCCTCCAGCAAGGCCGTCAATGCTGCGCTCGCCAAGTGCCAGGCGGACAAGCTTCCGTTCGTGACCGTTGCCTTGGTGGACCGCTTCGGCACCGTCCAGGCACTCCTCCGCGGTGACAACGCCGCCGAACACACCATCGAGGCCGCCAAGCAGAAGGCCTACACTGCGGCCGCCTTCGGCGCACCCACCAGTGAACTGGCCAAGCGCATCAACGGCAACGGCCCGTCCATCGCCGACCTCCCCGGCACCCTCTTCCTGGCAGGCGGCGTGCCCGTCAAGGTCAACGGCGTCTCCGTGGCAGGCATCGGCGTCGGCGGTGCTCCCGATGGTGCCCTCGACGAAGCCTGCGCAACCGCGGGTGCCGAGGCGCTTGCCGCAGCGGCGAAGTAGCCTTTGGAGATGAAGTCCCCCTCCGGAGCTTTTGAACGGATGCTGCGCTCCTGGTCGCGCCCTGGGAGTGTTTCGTTTACAAAAGCTCCGGTGGTGGGGTCGGGGCTGCTGCTGATCGCCGGACTTGTGGCCGGCTGCGCCCCGGGGTCTCCTGCGGGCCCTGCTGGTTCACCGACGGCCGGTCCGTCAAGCACGACGGCGGTTCCCTTGCCTTCCAGCCCGGCCAGCACTCAAGCAGCCCCCAGCTCAGCTGCGTCGACCGCGGGTCGTGGACCCGCGGCGTCGTCTGTGCCGCCCAAACTGTCACCGGAGGAACAGATGGAAACCGATCGACTCCTGATCCTGGCCGCAAAAGCCAACGATCCTTTGCGGGTCAAAGAACTGATCGCGGCCGGGGGAAACGTTAACGCCAAGGATGAGATCCAGGACTCCGCGTTCCTGTACGCCGGAGCCGAGGGGTTCAACGAGGTCCTGCAGCTGACGTTGCAAGCCGGGGCCGATGCCCGCAGCATCAACCGGTACGGCGGTACTGCCCTGATCCCCGCGAGCGAGCACGGACACACGGAAACTGTGCGGATCCTGATCGCGGCCGGAGTGCCGGTGGACCACGTCAACAACCTGGGCTGGACTGCCATGCAGGAAGCGATCCTGCTCAACAATGGCGGGCCCAAGCAGCAGGACGTGGTCCGGCAACTCCTTGCGGCAGGGGCCAACCCGGATATCCGCGATCCCCAAGGCCGGACTGCCCTGCAGAACGCGGAGCGGCTCGGCTTTGCTGAGATCGCGGCGCTGATCCGGAACCGCTGACCCCGCCGGACCCAAGTAGGGGACAGCACTTGCTCCACTGAGTGCTCAGTGGAACGTTTGCTGTCCCCCAGTTGGGTGCTAGAGGGATTCGAGGATGCTCACGTAGTTCGCGATCCCCACGCCGCCCATGTTCTGGACCGCGCCGCGGCGGGCGTTGGGGAGTTGCATGTCGCCGGCGGTGCCGGTCAGTTGCATGGCAGCGATCACGTGCTGCGAAACGCCCGTGGCGCCGACGGGGTGGCCCTTGGCCTTCAACCCGCCGGAGACGTTGACTGGCAGCTTCCCGTCCTTGTAGACCCAGCCTTCCTTAATAGCCCGGGAGCCCTCACCGCGCGGGGTCAGGCCCATGGCCTCGTACATGATGAGTTCGGCGATGGTGAAGCAGTCGTGCACCTCGGCGAAGTCCAGATCGTTGACGCCAACTCCCGCCATCCCGAACGCCCGCTCCCATGAGGCGCGCGTGGCGGCGAACTCGGTGGGGTCGCGCTTCTCCGCGGGGAAGAAGTCGTTCGCGTGACCAAATCCGGCCAGGCGCACAGCTGCGGTTGCGCCGTTGGTTTCCTGGGTGGAAAGTACGACGGCGGCAGCACCGTCCGAGACCGGCGAACAGTCAGTGCGTCGCAAGGGCTCGGCGACCATGGGGTTCTTGTCCGAAATGGTCCGGCAGAACTCTTCGCCGAAGTCACGGTGCATCTGGGCATAGGGGTTGTCCATGCCGTTGCGGTGGTTCTTGGCGGCAATGGAGCCGAGGACGTCACCCAGGCCGGCTTCGAAACCAGGGCCTGCGATGCTGCCGCCGTAGCGCTTGTCGTAGTGCTTGGCTACCTCTGCGAAGAGACCCGTGAAGCCTGTGGTCGAGGGTTTCCCGGCCATCTCGTAGGAAGCTCCAAGGAGGGCTGCCCCCACAACGTCCGCACCGGCGTCGGTCATTTTCTCGGCACCGATCACCAGGACATTCCGCGCCGTTCCGGCAAGGACGGCCTTGACGCCCTGCTGGAAGGCTGCCGAACCGGAGGCGCAGGCGTTCTCCGTACGCGTGGCCGGAATGTTGCCGAGGTCAGCCGAGAGCTGCAATGCCAGCGAAGACGTGAAGCCCAGGGGCTGCATGCCGGAGTTGAACTGGCCCAGGTAGATTTCGTCAATGTCCTTCGGCTCGAGGCCGGAGTTCCGGATCGCTTCACCGGCAACCTGGACAATCAAGGTTTCCAAAGTTTCGTCGGCGAGCTTGCCGAACTTGCTGTGACCCCAGCCCGTGAGCAGAATGTCTTTGCCGAACTGGTCCTTGAGGCTCATGCGTTGGCTCCTTCGAGGGTCTCTTCGACAGATGTGTGCGTCAGCGCGACCGTGAACTCCGCGTCGGTCTTGTCGCGCAGCTCTTCGACCGTGACGCTCGGGGCGAGCCGGGTCAGCAGCAGGCGAGTGCCGCCGTCGTGCGCTTCACCGGTTTCCGGGTCGGGCGCGATGTCGAACACGGCCAGGTCCGTGATGATCCGGTCCACGCACTTGAGCCCGGTGAGGGGGAGCGTGCACTCGGTGACGATCTTGGCGGAACCGTCCTTGGCGTTGTGCTCGGTCAGGACCACCACGCGCGGAGTGCCGGCAACCAAATCCATGGCACCGCCCATGCCCTTGACCATTTTGCCGGGGATGGTCCAGTTGGCGAGGTCGCCGCTGCCGGATACCTGCATGGCACCGAGGATGGCGACCTTCACGTGGCCGCCGCGGATCATTCCGAACGAGGTGGCGGAGTCGAAGATGCTGCCGCCGGGATTGATGGTGACGGTCTGCTTGCCTGCGTTGATGAGGTCGGCGTCTTCCTCGCCTTCGTACGGGAACGGGCCCATGCCGAGGAGGCCGTTCTCGCTCTGCAGGACCACCCGCACGCCGTCGGGCAGGTTGTTGGCAACCAGCGTGGGGATGCCGATGCCCAGGTTGACGTAGTCGCCGTCGTTGAGTTCTTCGGCCGCGATGGCGGCCATCTGGTCACGTGTCCATGCCATGGTGTGTGCTCCTTTGCTTAGGCCGGGACGGGTTCGGGGCGCTGCCGGACCGTGCGTTGTTCGATGTCCTTGACCCGGTTGCTTGCCTGCACCAGACGCTGGACGTAGACGCCCGGGGTGACAATATGGTTCGGATCCAGCTCGCCGAGTGGCACGATCACCTCCGCCTCCGCGATGGTCACCTTGCCGGCAGTGGCGACGACGGGGTTGAAGTTCCGTGCGGTGTAGCGGTACACGAGGTTGCCGTCCGTGTCCGCCGTGTGCGCGTGGACCAAGGCGATATCCGCGGTGATGGCGCGCTCGCGGACGTACGTGACGCCGTCGAACTCTTCATGCGGCTTGCCCTCGGCCACCAAGGTCCCCACCCCCGTCCGCGTGTAGAACGCGGGAATGCCCGCGCCTCCGGCACGGAGCCGCTCGGCCAGGGTGCCCTGCGGGGTGAACTCGACCTCGAGCTTGCCCGCAAGATACTGCTCGGCGAACAGCTTGTTCTCGCCGACGTAGGAAGCAATGACCTTCCGGACCTGCCCGGCCTCGATCAGGACGCCCAGGCCCTTGCCATCGATGCCCATGTTGTTGGACACGATGATGAGGTCCTTGGCGCCCGACTCGCGGACGGCGTCGATCAGGTCGGCCGGGATGCCGCTGAGGCCAAAGCCCCCGACCGCGATCGTCTGGCCGTCTGCCAGAAGGTCCTGTAGCGCTTGGCCCGCGTTGGGATGCAGCTTCGACATGGGGCGGCTCCTCATTGAGTATCCACTTTGTGGACTTGGGGTTCTTGGGTACTGAGCCTAGGAGTGGTCACTCCGTTGGGCAAGGCCAGCCGGGCTTCCCGACTCATGCTGTGGACGATAGAGTGACAGGTGTCCATATTGTGGATGAATCTTTGGGAGTAACTATGGCTGACCAGAAAACAGGGCGCGCCAAAGCGGTGGCGTCCTCGGGAGCGGCGGCGCCCCCAAAGGCGGTGCCGTCGTCGAACCCGGTCCAGGGCGCCCAAGTGGTGGGCCGTGTCGCGGCGCTGCTTCGTTTGGTGGGGCGCAAGCCCGCCGGGATGTCCCTCGCTGGGGTTGTGCGGGAGTCCGGACTGACGCGGCCCACGGCCTATCGACTGCTCACGTCCTTGGCGGCGGAGGGCTTGGTGGAACACGAGGAAGCCACGGGAAAGTGGGTTCTGGGGCCGGAGGTCTTCCTGCTGGGTTCCGTTGCCGCGGCCCGTTTCCCCATGGAGGACCTAGCCCGGCCTTCCCTGCGCCGCTTGGCCGCCGAAACCGGGGAGAGCGCGTTCTTTTCCATCCGCCGCGGCAATGAAACAGTCTGCGTTTTGCGTGAAGAAGGGTCGTTCCCGGTCCGGTCCTTTGTGCTGCATGAGGGCGTTCGTTTCCCGTTGGGTGTGGCTTCGGCCGGAACTGCGATCATGGCTTTCATGGATCCCGGCGAGCAGGAAAGTCTGTTGGCGGACTGGGCCGCGCACGCCGGGGAATTCGCCGTCGGGCATCCCGCGGACGTGGTCCGGGACAACCTCGAACGGACCCGGTTGGCCGGTTATTCAGTGAATCCCGGGCTGGTCCTTGAAGGAAGTTGGGGGATGGGCGCCGCTGTCTTCGACCGGCAGGGGCAACCGGCGTGGGCGTTGTCCTTGACGGGGATCGAGCCGCGTTTCCGTGGGGAACGGCAGGAGTTCCTGGGCAAGTTGCTCATGGCCGAAGCACACCGGATGACCGCACGTTTGCAGGGATCCTGACCCAACTGAGTCGCATTTGTGCGCGTTTTGACGGCTCAAAACGCGCACAAATGCGATCCAGTTGGGGGGGCGTCAGGTGAGGTCCAGGCGCATCAGGACCCTCGGGAAGCCGTTGAGGACGGACGTGGTCTCGGCGACTTTCTTGAACCCGGCCTTCTCGAAGAGCCTCCGCGTGCCCACGTAGGCCATGGTGAGATCCACTTTGCCGCCCTTGTTGTCCACGGGGTAGCCCTCGAGGACCGGTGCGCCGTGCGCCTTCGCGAAGTCGATGGCCCCCTGCAGGAGGTGGTGCGAGATCCCTTTGCCGCGGTGCCCTGGTTTCACGCGGATGCACCACACGGACCAGACCTCCGAATCATCCACGTGGGGGATCTTCCGGTTCGTTGCGAAACTCGTGTCCGCGCGCGGGTGGACGGCCGCCCACCCAACTACCTCGTCGCCGTCGTACGCCAATACCCCGGGAGGCGGATCCTCGGCCACCAGCCCCTCGACGTACTTGCCGCGTTCCTGTTTCTGGAGGCTCTGGTTGAGCTTGGACGGGATGCGGTAGCTGAGGCACCAGCACACGTTGGAGTCGGGTTTCTTGGGGCCCACCATGGTCTTGACGTCGTCGAACACCGTGGCGGGACGAACTTCGATAGCCATCGGCCCATCCTGTCACCATTCCAACGCGGGGTCACTTGTGGCCCATCCTGAGGGTCAACATGGGCCGTGAGTGACCCCGCGTTGCTTTAGCCAAATGTGAACGAGTACGCCTGGATTCCCTGCGGGACCCTCACCTCCAGTGACCCCTCACGGATCTCGGAATCATCCACGATCTTGTAAAGGGTGGGCGTCCCGGACACGGCCACGGTGCTGGCTTTGCCGTCCCGGATCACACCCAGCGAACCCTCGCCGCTGACCACGATGTACACCTGCTTGGCGTGGTAGTTCAGCGAGATGGACGAGCCCGCCGCGGTGGGCGCAATGGACTGGGTCCCCAGGTTCCAGGAACCGGTCAAGGCGAAGCTGTCCGCAGGCTGAGCCGAAGGGGCCGAATACACGCCGTCCCCCGCCCTGTACGGTTCCGTGCCCCCATAATTGACCTTCTTGGTGACGCCCAAGTACGTCTCGGGAGTGGTGGCACCTGCAATCGGGCCGTCGTCGGAGGCTTCGACAGGTGCCGGGAGTCGGACGGAGGGTTTGGCCTGTTGAAGCAGTTCACGGATCAGCTTTTCCGTGGTCTGGTAGCCGCCCTCGCCGAACTTGATGTGGCGGACGGTCCCGTCGGCGTCAATGAGGTAGTGCGCAGGCCAGTAGCGGTTGCGGTAGTTGGTCCACGTGGAGAGGTTGTTGTCGATGGCCACGGGGTACGTGATGCCGAGGTTCTGCGCGCCGGACATGACGTTCCGCGTTTCCTTTTCGAACGCGTACTCGGGGGAGTGCACGCCGATGATTTCCAGCCCGGAGTCCTTGTACTTGCTGTACCACTGGGTGAGGTGCGGCACTGAACGCTGGCAGTTGATGCAGGAGTAGGCCCAGAAGTCCACCAGCACCACCTTGCCCTTGAGGTCCTTCAGGTTCACGGCCTGGTTGCCGGGCGTGTTGAACCATTCTTGGATGCCCTTGATATCCGGCGCTGTCCCGCACGATTCCAGCGAGGTGCCGCCGTTGCTGCACTTGTCCAGGTCCTTATTCTGATCGTTCACCAGGCCGCCGAGGTCCAGGGCCTTCTTCACGGCGTCGTTGTCCTGGACCTGCTCCTGGAGTGAGGAGGTGTAGTCGGGGACGAGTTTCTGCAGCAGTTGCGGGAGGTTGAACACGAGTCCGATGGCCAGCGCAATCATCATGATCCCGCCCGCAATGCGGATCTTGCGCTGGTTCTTCCGGAACGCTTTGACCCGCTCGGCCACGCGGCGGCCCGCCAGGGCAAACACGAGCAACGGAATGGCGGCACCCAGCGCGAAAGTCAGCGTGAGCACGATGGTTTCCGGCCCCACCTGTCCGGTGGCACCCGCGACGGCGATCGCGGCCAGCACTGGTCCTGCACAGGGGACATAGACGACGCCGAGGGCCAGTCCCAGCACCAGCCCACCATTTTCGGTACCGACCCTGCGCTGCGGGATCCAGGAGAAGGGCTTTTCGAGGATGTGTTGGAAGCGGTCGAAAATCAGGCCAAGCCCGATCAGCACCAGGACCACCAGCCCGATCCAGCGCAGCAGGTCCTGCGGCAGGTTGACCAGCGTGAGCAGGAACGAGCCAACCAGCGTGAACGTGCTGAAGCTGATCACCAGCCCGAGGATCACCAGGTAGGGACGCCATCCCGCCCGCCGCTTTGCTTTGGCTTCGGATTCACGCTCGACGGCGGTAGCGAGGTTTCCGCTGGCGGCGACCTCGCCGCCTGAGGTGCTGCCGCCGTCGGACGTTTTGTCCCTCGGGGCTCCACCGGACGCGGCCGATCCGGGCCGGGCACCCTGGACGCCGCCGGACAAGAAGATGACCGGGAGGACCGGAAGGATGCAGGGCGAGATCCCCGTAATGAGCCCACCGAGCAGGCCTATGAGTGCCAATTGCAGCATTTCTTTCTCCCAAACTTCGCCGGGCCGGCGGCTGGTGGTGCCCGCTCCGGATATCTGCGGGGAGTTCGGAGCCGGGACGGCGATGGCTTGGTGCGGGCTTGGAAAACGGGCCTATTCCCGTTTCCATAAAACTTTTTCAATCCGCACCCATCCGCGCGGCCACACCCTCCGAATAGCTGGTGAGACACAAACCGCAGGTGAGGCAAAAGCGTCGCAGGCAGGCCGTGTCCCACACCCACTGGATCCAACGCCCTGGTTCCACAAACAAGGAGAATGAGATGTTGTCCACAAAGCGCCCCGCCCTCGCCTTCGTTGGCCTCACTGCCGCCGCCCTTCTCGGACTCACGGCCTGTGGTGGTTCAGGTAGCTCCGGCTCTTCCGCGTCTTCGTCCGCCGCACCGTCGGCCTCGTCCATGGCGCCGTCGCCATCGGCTTCGTCCAGCTCCGCCATGGCCTCCAGCGCCGCCATGGATCCGGCCCGTGACCTGGTTGGCCCGGGTTGCGCCGGCTATGCTTCACAGGTTCCGGACGGCGCCGGTTCGGTTGTGGGCATGGCACAGGATCCGGTAGCTGTTGCCGCTTCCAACAACCCGTTGCTCAAGACCCTCACCGCGGCTGTCTCGGGCAAGCTGAACCCGAAGGTGGACCTGGTCTCCACCCTGAACGGCAGCGAATTCACGGTGTTCGCTCCGGTTGACGATGCCTTCGCAAAGATCGACCCCGCCACGATCGAGGCGCTCAAGACGGACGACGCCACGTTGAGCAAGATCCTCACCTACCACGTAGTCCCCGGCCAGCTGACCCCGGACCAGATCGTTGGAACGCACAAGACGGTCCAGGGTGGCGAAGTGACCGTTGCCGGCACCAAGGATGCCCTGACGGTTAACGGTGCCAACGTGATCTGCGGCGGCGTCCACACTGCCAACGCCACGGTCTACCTGATCGACACCGTGCTGATGCCCAAGTAGGCCTCTGGTCCATCAGTCCCAACACAACGCAGCAGGCGCCGGGATCCCGGCGCCTGCTTTGTTGTTTGTAAGGGTTCTTTAGAAGGTCAGGCCTGGCTTTGGAGGGCGGACGCCTCGCGGGCCAGTTCCGATATGGCGGTCCAATCCCCGGCTTCAACCAGGGAGCGCGGGGTGAGCCAACTGCCGCCGACACACGCCACGTTGGGCAGCTTGAGGTAGTCCGGTGCGGACGCCAGGCTGATGCCGCCGGTGGGACAGAACTGGACTTGCGGGATGGGTGCGCCGATCGCCGACAGGTAGGGAGGTCCTCCGGCCGGTCCCGCGGGGAAGAACTTCATGACCTTCAATCCATGCTCCAGGACGGCCATGACTTCCCCAACCGTCGCGACGCCCGGAAGCAGCGGAACATCCAGCGTCAGCATGTGGCGCAACAAGCCGGGAGTGACTCCGGGGCTGACCAGGAAGCTTGCGCCTGCGGACACCGCGGCGTCGGCTTGGGCCGGGGTGAGGATGGTCCCTGCACCCACCAGGATTTCGGGCACCTCGTCAGCGATCAGACGAAGGGAATCCAGTGCTGTGCCGGTCCGCAGGGTCAGCTCAATGATGCGGATTCCACCGTCCACCAACGCGCGGGCCAGGGGAACTGCATGTGAGGGGTCCTCTATGGTCACCACCGGAACGACGGGGGAGATGGTCAGGACGGAGGCGGCGTCAGCCATGGGGGATCTCGTTTCCCAGGCCCGGGAGCCCGTGTTCGTCGACGACGGAGTACCAGTGTTCAAGCAGCGCGGCGAAACCGGCGTCAGTTGCCGTGGCTTCATCGAAAATGCTCCGTACACCCAGCAGTGCGTGGACCACTGCCCGCGCGGACAACTCCCGCGGCAGCGCGTCCTTCAGTTCAGCCGCCAGGGGATCATTCAGGGCCTCAGCAGGCGTGACCGCGACGTGACGCATCCACGCTGCCACGGCGAGCGCCGCCCAGCGTGGTGGGCGGCCGGCGTCGAGGTTTGCCCGGACGGTACTGAGCAGCCGCAGCCCGATTTTCTGTGAACCGTCGCTGCCCACCTTCGCCGTGGTGTGACCCAGCGCCGGATTCGCAAAGCGGCCAAGCACCTGCTTGCAGTACGTTTCGCCGTCCAGGCCGTCCGGCAGGTGGAGGGTTGGCAGGACGTCGTCGAACATCATGCGTTCGCACGCGGCGCGGAAGGCGGGCACGGACACGGCCTCTGCAATGGTTGGGTTGCCGGCGGCCAGGCCGAGGTAGGCAAGCAGGGAGTGGCTCGCGTTCAGTAACCGGAGCTTCGCGGCTTCCCACCCGGGAACGTCGGTGCTGAAGACCGCGCCTGCGTCTTCCCAGCGCGGGCGGGGACCGGCGAAGTTGTCTTCGATGACCCACTGCATGAAGGGTTCGGCGACTACGGCGGCTTCATCGCGAAGGCCCAGTTCATGCTCGACGGCGTCAAGGTCGCGTGCCGTCGTGGCGGGGACCATGCGGTCCACCATGGTGCTGGGGAAGCTGACGTTGGTGGCGATCCACGCCAGGAGGTTTGTAGCTTCGGCGGCGGGGAGTGCTGCGACGAATGCCTGGACCAGCTGGCGCGTGAGTTCGCCGTTGCCGGGAAGGTTGTCGCAGGAAACCACGGTGATCGGCCCTGAGCCCAGCCGGGACCGTTCCTGCAGTCCGCGCGTGAGCTGTCCGATGGCCGTCTGTGGTGGATGTCCGGCGAGGTCGGCCTGGACCTGAGCATCGCCGAGGTTCAGCGAGCCGGTCTGGGGGTCCATCCGGTACCCCTTTTCCGTAATGGTCAGGGTGATCACCGAGACCGAGGGCAAGGCGATGCGCTCGACCACTGCGGCCGGGTTGTCCCGCCCGGAAATGGCCTCGATGACGCTGGATACCAGACGGGCGGGTGCAGCCCCATCTCCGCGCTCGGCCACGGTGAAGAGCCCGTCCTGGGGTGCGAGTTGCTGCACCACAGTGTCCGAACGCTGCGTCACGCCGATGATTCCCCACGCCGGTTCGCCGGAGGACTGCATCGCTCCCTCGGTGAAGACAGCCGTGTGGGCGCGGGCGAAGGCACCGAGGCCCAAGTGGACGATGCCGGGCGTGAGGGCCGTGCGGTCGAGGCCAAGCGGCGTCTCACCCAGGGAAGCGAGGCTCAGGCGCATACCGGTTGCCCTTCAGCGTGTGCGGTGGTCTGCTCAAAGGTGGGAATGAAGCCCGTGCCACCCTTGCCGCCGACCACCAGTGAGGCCGCAGCAGCACCGTAGCGCGTCGCTTGCGGAAGGGGGTCGCCCAACACCAAGCGGGCGGCCAGGGTGCCAACGAAGGCATCGCCGGCCCCGGTCTGGTCCACAACCGCAGGGGCCGGAACGGAGGGCACCCACTCGGAGAGTTCGGGGCTTGCAAGGTGGACACCCTCAGCGCCGCAGGTAACTGCAACACCGGCAGCACCCATGGCAAGGAGCTTTGCGGCAGCAGCCTCTGCTGATGACACTCCAAGCAGCGCGCTGGTTTCGCCGGGAAATGACGGCGTCACGAGGTAAGCCTGCGGGGCCAGCTCAGCCAAGGCTCTTGCGGCGGCGGATGCGGTGGTCAACCTTGGCCGGTAGTTGGGGTCGTAGATGAAGCGCTGGGCCAAGGACGCTGCCTTGAAGACAGCGGTCCGTGAGGACTCGGAGATGGCGCAGGCAATTCCACCGGCCAGCACGGCACCCGCGGAAGCGAAGACGGACTCGTCGATGTCCGACGGGCCCAGCGTGGATCCGACGCTCCCGGAACGGGCGTAGGAGAATTCACGCTGGCCCAGCGGATCGGAATGCACCAAGTACACGCCCTGCTGGCCCGGACGGAACGTCAGGAGATCCGTCGCGATGCCGAGTTCCGCGATCCTGGCCGCGATCGCTTTGCCGAGATCGTCGTCGGGCAGGATGGCGAGCAGCCCCGTGCGTGCCCCGGCGGCTGCGGCCGCAGCAGCGACATTGAGGGCATCACCGGAGATGCCCAGTTGGGCCGGAACGCCGTGGCCGAACGGAATGTCGGTGGCGACTTCCACCAGGATTTCGCCCATGACGACGACGTCGAACGGCTTGCGCTGCAGGTCTTGGGTCACAGGATTCACCAATCGTGGATCGAACCGTCGAGGCGGCGGTTGATGGGCAGGTACTTGGGGTCGAAGGGGAATGCGGCGGCTGCTTCTTCGTTGAATTCGACGCCGATACCGGGAGCGTCGCCGGGGTGCATGTAGCCGTCGGTGAAGGTGTAAGTGGTCTTGAAGACTTCCCCGGCGGGATCGCGGTGGCCCATGTACTCCTGCACCCCAAAGTTGGGGATGCTGAGGTCCACGTGCAAGGCCGCCGCGAAGGAAACGGGTGAGAGATCGCCGGCGCCATGGGACCCCGAGCGCACGCCGTAGAGGTCGGCGAGCGAGAAGATCCGGCGCAGGTGGGTGATGCCACCCGCATGCGAAACGGAGGTCCGGATGTAGTCGATCAGCCGTTCGGTGATCAGTTGCTGGCAATCCCAGATCGAGTTGAAGACCTCGCCCACGGCAATAGGCGTGGTGGTGTGCTGGCGGATCAGGCGGAAGGCCGACTGGTCCTCCGCCGGGGTGGGATCCTCGATCCAGAACGGCCGGTACTGCTCCAGCGACGCGCCCAGGCGCCCGGCCTCGATCGGGGTGAGCCGGTGATGGACGTCGTGCAGGACATGCACTCCGTAGCCGAACTGATCGCGGACGTGGGCCATCATTTTCGGTGCGAAGTCCAGATACGCGGAGGTTTCCCACGTATCCTCCTGCGGCACGTTGCTGCTGGCCGGCTCGTACAATTTCCCGTCCACCGGCGCAATCCCGTAGGTCTTGTCCAGTCCGGGAACCGCGGCCTGGGCCCGGATGGCCTTGTAGCCCAGGTCCAGGTGGTGCTGGAAGTCGGCGCTGAGGTCATCCAGGGTGGTGCCGCTTGCGTGGCCGTAGACCATGACGCCCTCGCGGGCGGCGCCGCCCAGGAGTTCGTAGACCGGCATGCCGGCGGCCTTGCCTTTGATGTCCCAGAGTGCGACGTCGATCGCGGCGATCGCTGTCATGGTCACCGGGCCCCGGCGCCAGTAGGCGCCCTTGTAGAAGTACTGCCAGGCATCTTCGATCCGGCGCGCGTCGCGTCCGATCAGCAGCGGGCACAGGTGCTCCGCAAGATAGGACGCGACTGCGAGTTCCCGGCCGTTGAGGGTGGCGTCACCGATGCCGGTGATTCCGTCCTCTGTTTCAATAACGAGCGTCACGTAGTTCCGTCCCGGGGACGACACCACTACCCGTGCATCGGTGATCTTCACTGGTTGTTCCTCTTGCTTCGTGGCTATTTGAGCGAGCTCGTGCTCGGGTTGGCGGCGGTGCCTGCTACGGGTTCCTGGGGGACAGCCCACTCGGCGTACTCCTTGCCGCCACGTTGGCTGGGGGCGGTTTCGGGAAGGAACGACAGGCAGACGACACTGACCAGGATCAGGGCTGAGACGTAGATGGCCACGCCTCCGATCGAACCGCCTCCGGCGACCAGCAACGCAGTCGCAATGACAGTGAACGGTCCGCTGGCGATCATGGCGCCAAACTGCCAGACGATGGAGACACCGGTGTAACGGCCACGGACAGGGAAGAGCTCGGGGTAGTACGAGGCCTGCGGTGCGTAGGTTCCTGCGTGTCCCAGCGCCAGACCGGCGACGAGGACGGCAACGATCGGCAGGGTGTCTCCGCTCGCGATGGCGCCGAAGGCCGGCCAGATCAGCACCAGGTTGAGGATTGCTGCGCCGAGGAACACCTTCTTGCGTCCGATCTTGTCCGTGATCCAGCCCCACACCGGAATCATGACGAGTTCCACGACGATCGCGATGATGATGGCCTCCAGCACGAAGGCAGAATCATTGCCAAGGTTCTTCGAGTAGGCCACCAGGAACACGGTGTAGAAGGGGAACACTGCGGCTTCGACGAACTTCGATCCCATGCCGAGGAAGACTTCCTTGCGGCTCTGTTGGAACACGAGCTTCATGGGGGCTTGCTGCTGCTTGGCGTTTTCCTTCGCGGCCTTGAAGGTTGCCGACTCATTCACCCGAAGCCGGATGTAGAGGCCGATGGCCACTACCACGATGCTGAGGAGGAACGGGATGCGCCAGCCCCAGGCGAGGAAGTCCTTCTCCGAGAGTTGGGTGGTGAGGAAGGCGAAGAGCGCGGACGGGACGAGGTAAGCGGCCGGGGACCCCATCTGGACCAGGCTGGCATAGAAGCCGCGCCGCTTCTGGGGTGCTGCTTCTGCGGTGAGGAGCACCGCGCCGCCCTGCTCACCGCCCACGCCAAAGCCCTGGAGCAGGCGCACGAAGACCAGGATGACGGCAGCCCAGAGTCCGATGGTCTCGTAAGTGGGCATGAGGCCGATGGCGAAGGTGCCGAGTCCCGTGATGAGCAGGGTCCAGACGAGTACCTTCTTTCGCCCGATCCGGTCGCCGATGTGGCCCCAGACGATCCCACCGAGGGGGCGGGCGAAAAAGCCCACCGCGTAGGTGGAGAAGGCGGCCAGCGTGCCTACCAGCGGGTCGATGTCCGGGAAGAAGATCTTGTTGAAGACCAGCGCAGAAGCTGTTCCGTAGATAAAGAAGTCGTAGTACTCGGCCATGGTTCCGATGAAGGAGGCGCCCGCGGTCTTGCGGGCCTGCTTGGCATCGTGAACCGGCGGCGCAACGCTTTCGGTCATCATTTGCTCCTTTGCAGGCGATGAAGTCAGGGAGATTTTGTATGGGGGAATGAGTGGCGGGTTGAAGGAGGAATCAGAGGCTTCCGAACCCGCGGTGATAACTACCATACAAGCACTACCATTCTAGTTTGTCAACGATGGCTTAGACTGGTGCTGTGGCTACCAAGAAACCGGAACCGGACCCCTCCGCCCCCCGACTTTCCGTGCGGGACCGGACCCTGGATGTGCTGCGCCGCCGGATTATCTCCCTGGAACTGCCACCTGGTTCGCCGCTGTCGGAAAACGAGTTGGCGCAGGAGCTGGGGGTCAGCCGCACGCCTGTCCGCGAAAGCCTGATCCTCCTTCGGGAAGAAGGGCTTGTTGAGGTCTTTCCGCAGATTGGCTCATTCGTTTCCTTGGTGGACCTGGCCCGGGTTGGGCAGGCGCAGTTCATCCGCGAAGCGATCGAATGCGCATCGTTGGCCGATGTTGTCGCCGAGCCTTCGGGGATCGCCGGCCTCCGCGAGATCCTGCAGGCCCAATGGGATGCCGAAGCAGCCGGCGACATCGACCGGTTCTTCCGCCTGGATGAGGACTTCCATCGGGAGTTGCTGCAGCTGGCAGGCCACGAAGCCGCCTGGAACGCAGTCAATTCGGCCAAAGCGCACCTCGACCGTGCCCGTCGCCTGAGCCTCATCGACGCCGGACATGTCGCCACGCTCATCAAGCAGCACACCGCCGTCGTGGACGGACTGGAGAACAGCGACCAAGCCGCCGCCGACGCCTCGCTCCGCCTCCACCTACGCGGTGTTTTCAAGGATATTGAACGGATCCAGGGGGCCACGCCTGAGCTGTTTTCCGATGGCTCCAAGCCGCGGGCATCCCGCAGGAGCGTCGCACGGCTTTCCTGAACTCCGGAAACAACAAAGCAGGCGCCGGATCTAACCGGCGCCTGCTTTGTGTGTTGTAGGGGTTCTTCAGAGGGTCAGCGGCCCAGGTCGCTGTCCACGTAGGAGCCCGTCTTCGTGTGCTCGGAGCCGCACGGGCAGCCGCCGATCAGTTCAATCCGGACGGTCACGGGGTTGGTGCCATCCACGGTGACGGACATCCGGTCCTTTGAATCGTTAATCACTCGGACGGCTGCCTCTACGGGAGTTTGGGTCATGGCGGTACTACCTAACTGCTGGGTGGCTGGGGATCAGTTGTTGTCTGCCCGTGGGCTGTCGACTGTCGGAAGGCTGCCCGTGGGCGTGCCGCCGGGACAATCGGCGTCGGGGCATTTTTCGGCGCAGTCGTGCTTGGTCACGAGATCGAACTGGACTCCGCGGTGTTGTTCCACGCCGGTGCGGATGGCCCGTTCCACCACGGAAGTGGCAAGCCGCCGGCGCAGGGAGAGCGGATCGCGCCGCAGGTCCTTGGCCAGGGCGAAGCAGAGCAGCAGCATCACGATGATGAACGGCAGTGCCGCCACAATGGTGACCCGTTGCAGCCCGGACAGGGCCTCGGAAGGTTCGTCACCACCGGCCAGGAGCATGACGGCGGCAACGGCACCTGTGAGGCAACCCCAGAAGATGACCACTCCGCGGCGGGGATGTTCCGCACCGTTGGAGCTCAGGGAGCCCATGACGATCGAGGCCGCGTCTGCGCCCGTGATGAAGAAGATGGCTACGAGCACCATGGCCAGGACAATGACGGCCCCAGTGAGCCAGTCCGGCATGTGGAGGTTCTTGACGAGGTCGAAGAGGGCGCCGTCGAAGTTGATGGACGGTGCTCCGTCCACCATGGTCACGAGTCCCGGGGTTCCGGCCTTGTCTGCCTCTTGCTGGACGTTGAACGCGGCGCCGCCAAAGATGCAGAACCAGACCACGCTGACGATGCTCGGGACAAGCAGCACGCCGGTGACGAACTGGCGGATGGTGCGGCCGCGGCTGATGCGGGCAATGAACAGTCCGACGAAGGGCGTCCAGGAGATCCACCAGGCCCAGTAGAAGATGGTCCAGCTGGTCAGCCAGCTGCGCAGCGCGTCGTCGCCTACGGCTTCGGTCCGCGAGGACATTTCTGCGAGGTCGCGGGCGTAGTCGCCAATCGAGGACGGGATGAGGTTGAGGATGAACAACGTGGGTCCGGCGACGAACACGATGACGGCCAGCACCACTGCCAGGACCATGTTGATGTTGGAGAGCCACTGGATGCCGCGGCTGATGCCGGACACTGCTGAGGCTACGAAGCAGAATGTCAGGACAGCGACGATGACCACCAGGATCGGCGTCCCCACTTCACCCATCCAGCCGTTGGACGTCATGCCGCTGCCGATTTGCAGGGCGCCGAGGCCCAAGGACGCAGCGGTGCCGAACAGGGTGGCAAAGATGGCCAGAATGTTGATGAACTTCCCTACCGGACCCTCCACCATGCGGATGCCGAACAGTGAAGTGAAGGCCGCGGAGACCAGCTGCCGGCGTCCCAGCCGGTAGGTGCCGTAGGCCATGGCGATGCCCACCACGGCGTACATGGCCCACGGATGGAGCGTCCAGTGGAAGATCGAGGTGGCCATGGCTGTCTGGACGGCTGCCGGAGTGCGGCCATCCACCGTCCCCGGCGGCGGGGAGATGTAATGGTAGAGCGGTTCGGCCACGCCGTAGAACATGAGGCCGATGCCCATGCCGGCGGCGAACATCATGGCCACCCAGGACACGGTCTTGTACTCGGGCTTTTCGCCGTCCTTGCCGAGCGGGATGTTGCCGAACTTGCCCAGGGCAAGCCACAGCACGAAGATCACGAACAGCGAGGCGAGCACCATGAACAGCCAGCCGGTGTACTCCATGACCCAGCTGAGGGCTCCCTTGGAGGTATCGGACAGGCTGTCACGGCCAACGAAGCCCCAAACCACGAAGGCGACGGCGATGGCGCCCGTGATCCCGAAGGTGACTTTGTCGAGGGTAAGTTTGCGGTTCCGGCGGGCAGAGACGGCCTGCTCGGTTTTGGCGTGGCGCAGTTCTTCCAGGATCTGCTCGTACTCTTCCGAGTCGGGGAGGGACTCTGCGCCTCCGTCCTCAACGTCGAGGACTGCGGGGTTGGTTTCGTTGGGGGAGACGCTGAGGGTGTCCTTGGGCGTTTCCGTGGTGCGGGTTTCGGTAGAGGGAGCATCGGCCGGCTGGTCGCCGGCCGGTAACTCCTCCGGTGTTAAGGGTTTGGTGCCACTGTTTATAGCCATGAGCGGGTCCTTTGCTCGGAATCATGGGCTTGCGTGTATGTGTGGATGCTTGGGCCTGGTTGGGGATCCGGGGCGTTCCGCAGTAATCAACAACATTCGCGGTAAGCAACAGAGTGCGCTGCCTCACACTCAAAGTCAAGAGGTAGCAGCTCTTTAACAGCACATTGATATATCAATTGGCCGCAAAGCGTATCGTTGCGTATGGTGAAGAACGTTGCGCTATAGCCTGCCAGTGGGGCTGGCGCAAAGGTGGGGCTGGCGGGAGGGTGCGGCTGCCCGAGGCTTGGGCCTAGCGGTGGCGATAGCCCATCTTGGCGCTGATGCTCAGGCCTGCTTCGCGGAGGCCGTCAATGAGCCCCGGCTGGTCCTCGGGCGTAAAGCGGAACGCCGGGCCGGAGATGCTCACGGCCGCGATGACATTTCCCAAGTGGTTGAAAATGGGCACGGCAACGGCAGTGAGCCCGATCTCGAACTCTTCATGCACCACCGCGTACCCGTTCCGCGCGACGTCGTGCAACTGCTTTTCGAGCACCCCGCGGTTGGTGATGGTCCTCGGCGTCCGAGCGGGGAGCCCGACGGCCTTGAAGACCTGGCTCCGTTCGTCCGCCGTCAGGGCAGCCAGGAGCACCTTGCCGCTGGAAGTGGCATGCAGCGGCGTCAGGCTGCCCACCCAGTCGTACGTGGCCAAGGTGGAAGGACCCATGGCCTGGTCCACGTTGACTGCGTAATTGGAGCGCAGCACAGCCAGGTTGACGGTTTCCTTGTATTCGGAGGCCAGTGCTTCCAGGACTTCCCTGGCCTCGTGCACCACGCTCAGCCTGCCGGGGATGGAGGAGGCCAGGCGCAGGATTCCGAAGCCGAGCTGGTACTTGCCCCGCTCGCTGTTCTGCCGGACCAGTTCGCGCGTGACCAGGGAACCCACAAGCCGGGACACCGTGGACTTATGCACGCCCATTTCCTCGGCGATCTCGCTGACGCCGGCGTCTCCCTCGCGGGCAAGGATTTCCAGGATCTGGAGGGCGCGGTCCACTGACTGGACGCCTCCGCCCTGGGCGTCTGCGTCCTTGTCGATGTCCGGGTTGCTGGGTGCGGCCATGATTCTCATCCTAGACCGGCCCGGACCGCCCCTCGGGACGCTCAGCGGCTCATGCGGCCTCCTGGCTCATGCGGGCCACCTGCTGGGCGCAGTCCACGGCAGGGACATGACGGGAACTCCCTGGCCGGCCTCGACGCCTTCGGGTGGAACAGCCATGAACCCATCTGCCCAAGCCAGTCCCCGCATCATTCCCGGGCCGGTGTGCGGTACGGGCAAGGCGAGTCCGTGCTCGACGGTGCAGGGAACCAGTCGTGTCCTGCCGGGGTCGGCGTCGATGTCCGCGCCGGACGTCAAGTCCACGGCGGCGGGCAGGTCCCGGTTTCCGAGGGCGGCCAGCAGCGGTCCGCCAAGGGTAATGAGGGCGATCATGGCGGCCAGCGGATTTCCCGGGAGCCCGATCACGAACCGTCCATCCGGAAGTTCCGCCAGGACCGCGGGGTGGCCTGGCCGCATGGCTATGCCGTCGAGCAGCAACCGTCCGCCCATCGCGGCAATTGCAGCGCGGAAGTGGTCGGTCCCGGATTTACCCGTGCCTCCGGTAGTGATGGTGACATCCGCCCACGGGCCGTCCGGGCCGGAGAGGGCCCACAGCCATTCCTGGTAGGAGTCGCCAATCCTCAGCTGACCCCCGGGCAGGCCACCCAGTTGGGAAATGACCGTTCCGAGCTGTGGCCCGAAGGTATCGCGGACTTGCCCGGGGCCGGGCTCACCTGAGGTGACCACTTCCGATCCGGTCAGTACGACGGCGACCATCGGCTTGCGCCGAACCTCCACCTCGTCGTGGCCTGCTACGGCGGCGAGGGCAATGTGTGCCGGATTCAGGAGGGTCCCTGCGGGAATGAGGACATCGCCGGCGGCGGCTTCCTCTCCGGCAGGCCTGATGTGGCGGCCCGGGAGGGTTTCTCCGGGCTTCGCGTCGGGTTTGAGCAGAAGGTGTCCTGGCGCGTTGGCGGTCACGAGGCCGCTTTCCTTGCGGAGGATGCCTGAGGCTCCTGCGGGTACCAGGCCGCCTGTGGCGATGATGCTTGCCTGGTGCGGTTCCAACGGCGCTCCCGGCGTGGTGAGGGTCCATGGCCCGCTGCCGCTGATGGACCAGCCGTCCATGGCCGAGGAGGCGTAGTGCGGGATGGCCCGGGTTGCTGTCACGGCGGAGGTCAGCTCGCGTCCGATCCCGTCCCGAAGCGGTACCAAGAGGGAGCCAAGCGGTGCGGCGCAGTCAAAGGCAAGTCGGCGCGCCGGGGCCCAACCGGGCGCGTGTTGATTCCCGCAGGGCGGGCTGGTGGTAGGAGGGTCGGCGACGACCTGTGCGAGCATGGCGGCCACTTCCTGGTGCGCGGGTGCTGTTAAGTGGTGCGGGGGTGCTGTTAAGTGCAGATGCCGGGGGCGGCAGGGCCTTCCCGTGGTGCTTACCCTGCCACTCCCGGTATCTGTGGTTCCGTACTAAGCCTTCACGTATCCGTTGGGGTTCAGTACGAACTTTGTTGCCGCTCCGGCGTCGAACTCCGCGTAGCCGCGGGGTGCGTCTTCGAGCGGGATGGCCTTGGCGTTGACGGCCTTGGCGATCTGGACCTTGTCATGGAGGATCGCCATCATGAGTTGGCGGTTGTACTTCATCACCGGGCACTGCCCGGTGGTGAAGGACAGGGATTTGGCCCAACCGGTACCCAGGGACAGCGAAAGCGAGCCGTGCTGGGCTGCCTCATCGATTCCGCCCGGATCACCGGTGACGTACAGGCCCGGGATACCCAGGGCGCCACCGGCGGCCGTGATATCCATGAGGGAGTTCAGCACCGTGGCAGGGGCCTCGTGGGAGGCGTCCTTGCCGTGGCCGCGGGCCTCGAAGCCCACGGCGTCGATGCCGGAATCGACTTCCGGAACGCCGAGGATCTGCTCGATCTGGTCCTTCGGGTCGCCCTTGGAGACATTGACGGTTTCGCAACCGAACGAACGTGCCTGGGCCAGGCGGTCCTCGTTCATGTCGCCCACAATCACGACGGCGGCACCCAACAGTTGGGCGCCCACGGCCGCAGCGATACCCACGGGGCCGGCGCCTGCCACGTACACCGTGGAGCCCACGCCGACACCTGCGGTGACGGCGCCATGGAAGCCGGTGGGGAAAATGTCCGAGAGCATGGTCAGGTCCATGATCTTCTCGAGCGCCTGGTCACGGTCCGGGAAACGCAGCAGGTTCCAGTCGGCGTAGGGAACCAGGACATACTCGGCCTGGCCTCCCACCCAGCCGCCCATGTCCACGTAACCGTAGGCGCTGCCGGGACGGTCGGGGTTGACGTTGAGGCAGATGCCGGTCTTGCGTTCCTTGCAGTTCCGGCAGCGGCCACAGGAGATATTGAACGGCACCGAGACGATGTCGCCCACCTTGGTGAATTCGACGTCGGGTCCAACCTCAACCACTTCGCCGGTGATTTCGTGGCCAAGGACCAAATTCTGCGGTGCCGTGGTCCGGCCGCGGACCATGTGCTGGTCCGAACCGCAGATGTTGGTGGTCACGGTGCGCAGGATGACGCCGTGGGGCACCTTCCTGCCAACATTTGCAGGGTTGACGCCCGGGCCGTCCTTGAGCTCGAACGTCGGATACTCGGTGTTGATGATCTCAACTACACCGGGTTCCTTGTAGGCGACTGCTCTGTTTCCTGACATGACACTCCTTTGGCCATTTGCTGATGGAAATGGGACTGGCCAGTTGCCCGAAAGCGGCGCTTCGGTGAGGAAATACCTCCCCAGGTTTCAGGCCACCGAAGCGCCGTTCACGGGCAACTGGACAACTTTTTGGCTCTAGGCGGCGTCCTGGAGTTGAACGGCCGCTCCTGCCGATGCCACCGTGTGGTCGTTCTCCACGGTGCTGCCGCTGACGCCGATCGCTCCGATTACGGTGCCGTTGCTGTCCTGGAGCGGAATGCCGCCGGGGAAGGTGATGAGCCCGCCGTTGGAGACTTCAATGTTGAAGAGCGGTCCGCCGGGCTGCGACAACCCACCAATGGATCCCGTTGGCATATCGAAATAGCGCGCCGTGCGGGCCTTCTTGATGGAAATATCGATGCTGCCCAGCCAGGCCCCGTCCATGCGGGTGAAGGCTTTGAGGTTGCCGCCGGTATCGACGACGGCGATGTTCATGGCCGTGCCGGTTTCGCGGGCTGATCCGAGGGCGGCGGCCAGGACGGCCTCCGCGTTGGCTTGGGTGATGTCAGACAATGCTTCTCCTTTGATTCATGTCTTGTCACTGGCGTTTTTCATGGGGAAGGCTGTGGGTGGCGAGAGGGGCCACTGATATCTTCCAAAGCATCGGAAAGATATATCAGTCACATACTATGGCACCGATCACACTCTGTACAGGACCTAGGCGGCTTCCATCCGGATGATGACGGACTTCGACGTAGGCGTCCCGCTGGTGTCGGCCACCGAATCCAGGGGCACGAGGACGTTGGTTTCGGGGTAGTAGGCCGCAGCACAGCCCTTGGGGGTTGAATAGGCAACGATCCGGAAGTTTTCCGCCAGGCGCTCGACGCCCTGGAACTCCGAGACCAGATGTACCATCTGCCCGTCGGTGAAGCCGAGTTCGTCGATGTCGGCTTGGCTGACCAGGACCACGCGCCGGCCGCCATGGATGCCGCGGTAGCGATCGTCCTTGCCGTAGATGGTGGTGTTGTACTGGTCGTGCGAGCGCAGGGTCTGCAGTACCAGGCGGCCCGGGGGGATCTTGATGTATTCCAGCTCGTTCCCGGTGAAGAGCGCCTTGCCGGTGGGGGTATCGAACGCCCGGGCGTCCCGTGGGGGATGCGGCAGCACGAAGCCGCCCGGATGGGCGATGCGTTCCTCGAAGTCTTCAAAGCCATCGATCACTGCCTGGATGTGCTTCCGCACCAAGGAGTAGTCGTCCCGCAGGGAGATCCAGGATGCCCGGGGAGTATTGGGCAACGGCCGGCCCTCGGCATCAGTGAAGAGCTTGTGTGCGAGGTTGCACACAATGGCCACCTCGGAGTGCAGGTGCTCGCTGGCGGGCTTGAGGCGTCCCCGGGAGGCATGGACGGCGCTCATGGAATCCTCCACGGTGACGCGTTGGTCGCCCGAGGCCTGGGCGTCCTTCTCGGTGCGGCCCAGGGTGGGCAGGATGAGGGCCCGGCGGCCAGTGGAGAGGTGGGAGTGGTTGAGCTTCGTGGAGATCTGCACGGTCAGGGCCGTGTTGGCCAGCGCGTCCTCGGTGACCAGGGAATCCGGGGCTGCCCGGACGAAGTTGCCGCCCATGCCCATGAAGAACCGGACCTTGCCGTCCCGCATGGCACGGATGGCCGCCACGGTGTCGTAGCCGTGCTCACGTGGTGAGAGGAACTCGAACTCGTGGTCCAGCCGGTCGTGGAACGTCGAAGGCATCTTCTCGAAGATGCCCATGGTGCGGTCGCCCTGGACGTTCGAGTGGCCGCGCACGGGGCACACACCGGCACCGGGTTTGCCGATATTGCCTTGGAGCAGCAGGACGTTGACCACGTCCCGCAGGGTGGGTACGGAGTGTTTGTGCTGGGTCAGTCCCATGGCCCAGCACACGATGGTGGCGTTGGAAGCCAGGAGCCGTTCGCCGGTGGCGTGGATCTGTTCCAGGGTCAGGCCGGAGGCTTCAACAATGTCTTCCCACTCCACCTTCTCCAGGTGCCGCAGGTAGTCATCCACGCCCACGGTGTGGTTGGTAATGAACGCGTGGTCCAGCACAGTGTCCAATCCCGGCGTGGAACGGCCTGCGGTTTCAGCCTCGAGCAGGTACTTCCCAAGGCCCTGGAAGAGTGCCTGGTCCCCGCCGGCGCGGATCTGCAGGAAGTCGTCGGTCAGCTCGGTGCCCACCAGCATGCCGGAGACGTTCTGCGGGTTCTCGAAGTGGAGGAGTCCGGCTTCGGGGAGCGGGTTGATGGAGACGATGATGGCGCCGTTTTTCTTGGCCTTCTCCAAGGCGCTCAGCATGCGGGGGTGGTTGGTCCCCGGGTTCTGTCCAGCCACGAAGATCAGCGATGCCGTCTCCAGGTCCGTCAGGCTGACTGAGCCCTTGCCGATCCCGATGGTCTGCACCAGGGCCGAGCCCGACGATTCGTGGCACATGTTGGAACAGTCCGGCAGGTTGTTGGTGCCGATCCCGCGGACCAACAGCTGGTACACGAAGGCGGCCTCATTGGAGGTCCGGCCGGACGTGTAGAAAACAGCCTCGTCCGGCGACGCCAGGCCTCGGAGCTCCCCGGCCATCAGTTCGTAGGCCTCGTCCCAGTCGATGGGCACGTAGTGGGTGGCACCCTCATCGAGGAACATCGGATGCGTCAGCCGTCCCTGCTGTCCCAGCCAGTAATCATCGCGGGTCTTCAGGTCCGCTACGGAATGCGCGGCAAAGAACTCCGGGGTGACCCGGCGCCGCGTGGCTTCCTCGGCGACTGCCTTGGCACCGTTCTCACAGAATTCCGCGGCGTTGCGCTTCTCATGCTCCGGCCAGGCGCAACCCATGCAGTCGAACCCATCCAGCTGGTTCACGGCCATCAGCGTCTGCACGCTGCGCACCGCGCCCATCTGCTCGAACGAGATCTTCAAAGCATTGGCTACGGCAGGGATGCCTACGGCCTTGGTCTTGGGTTTGGTGACGGTCAGCTTCGACTCGTCGATGTTATGGCGTGGTGCTTTGGAAGCCATGGTGGTCTTCCCTCCAGATCAGGAACGGGCGGCGATGCCGCGGGTCAGGCGGCGCCGGCTGCCACGGGCTGTTCGGCGGATGCCGGAACCCCGGCCTGAAGCCGGGCGGCTTCTGTGGTGTGGAGCAGCAAGAGTGCGGTAGTCACTGAGCCTACGCCGCCGGGTACCGGCGTCAAGGCCGCCGCTCTTCCGGTGACGCTCGCTTCGTCGACGTCACCCACCAAGGTTCCGTCGGGCAGGACGTTGGTGCCGACGTCGATCACTACCGTCTTTTCGGTGACGTGCGCGCCCGTCAGGAGGCCGGTGCGGCCCGCGGCGACAACCACGACGTCGGCCGGCCGGGTATGCGTCTCCAGGGGACCTGACTTGGAATGGCAGACAGTAACGGTTGCGTCCCGTTCCAGCAGCAGCAGCGCCAACGGCTTGCCCACCACCGCGGAACGCCCGACGACGGTCACGTTGCGGCCCGCTACCGGCACCTCGAAGTGCTCAAGAAGCTCCACCACCGCGCGGGCCGTGGCCGGAGCGAAAGCGGGCCGCCCCACAGCCAAGCGGCCCAGGCTCAGGGGATTGGCGCCGTCGATGTCTTTTTCCGGAGCGATCAGCCCCACCAGGCTGTCAGCCGCAACGCCGGTTGGCAGTGGCGTCTGCAGGATGATGCCGTGCACCGAGGGCTCGGAGCTGAGGTCCTTCAAGACGCTCGCGAGGACCTGTTCCGTCGCATCGGGTCCAAGGTCCACGATCCGGCAGTCGATGCCTGCCCTGTCTGCCGCCCGTTCGATGGACCGGACGTACCAGTGGGTGGACTCGTCATCGGTGGCCACCACCACGGCGAGGGTGGGGTGGATGCCTTCGTGTTGGGCCAGCCGGGCCTGGTCCTGGGCGCGCTGCTGGATGAGGGAGGCCAGGCGCTTGCCGGAGAGGGTGGCGGTGTTCATGCGAGGATCCTTTCGCGGACCCGCTTCACCAGGGAATCGGCGGCGAGGACCACTTTGTCCTCGAGCCCGTCGGTCCGCCCCGCGAGTTCGGCCCGGATGGCCTGGTCCTTGATGGCCACAACGTTGATGTCGATGTTTACCCGGGCGGTGGTGGCTGCGGCCCGGGCGGCGTCCGCTGCAGCGGCGACGTCGCTGATGACGTTCATGTTGGCCACCTCGAAGAGCTCGGTGGCGAGGTCAACAATGCTGCCTGACAGTTTGATGAGCTGTGCGGGGGTTTGGGCGGCTTCCACCAGGGCTGCGTCGATGGCTGCCTTCCTGGCAACCTTGAGTTCGTCCGTGCCGGCCGGAAGTTTGTAGGAATCGATGACGCCTTGGAAGGCGGTTTCGTCGGCGTCGGCGAGGCCCAGGGCCTCGAGCCTGTACTGGTCGGCGTCGTTGGTGATGCGCTCCACGAGTCCTGCGTGGGCGGCATATTTCTCACCGGTGGTGTAGCGGGCCACCATGGCCACGAGGGCGGCGCCCTGTGCTGCGTGCAAGGCTGCTGCTGCACCACCGCCCGGAGTCGGCTGGCGCGCCGCGAGCCGGGCGAGGTAGTCGTTGATGGTTTCTGAGCTGATCATGTGTCTTCCTGGGCGGGCGTCCGGAGTGGGGTCATCCCGGGTGGCGAAAGTGCTGGCTGGAGAAAGAGCGAAGGCAGCGCCCGGACCCGGTTGCGGGGTGAATCGGGTCCGGGACGCTGCCTGTGGCGGCTGGAGGGCCGGGTTAGCCGCGGAGCCTGCTCATGGTGGGGTCGTACAGCGGATCCTCGGTGACGGTGGCCTGGATCCGGCGTCCGAAGTACTCGATTTCCACCGAGTCGCCCAAGGAGACGGCCGAGGGCAGGTAGGCGTAGGCGATCGGCTTCTTGACGGTGTAGCCGAAGGCTGCGCTGGTCACGTAACCAACGGCCTGGTCCTTATAGAACACCGGTTCCTTGCCGAGGACGAGGCTGCGGCCGTCGTCGACGGTCAGGCAGCGCAGGCGACGTGCGGAGCTTTCTTCGCTGCGGCCTTCCAAGGCGGCTTTGCCGACGAAGTTTTCCTTGGCCATCTTGACCGCGAAGCCGAGGCCCGCTTCGAAGGGGTCGTGTTCGGTGGTCATGTCCGTGCCCCAGGACCGGTAGCCCTTCTCGAGGCGGAGCGAGCTGAAGGCGGCGCGGCCGGCGGCGATGACACCGAACGGCTGGCCGGCCTTCCACAGTGCATCCCACAGGCGCTGGCCGTTGTCGGCGCTGGTGTAGAGCTCCCAGCCCAGTTCGCCAACGTAGGACAAACGCATTGCCGTGACGGGGATCCCGCCAATGACAACCTCCTTGGAGCGGAAGTACTTCAGGCCGTCGTTGCTGAAGTCGTCGTTGCTGATGGTTCCCACCAGGTCGCGGGCCAGCGGACCCCAGAGGCCGATGCAGCAGGTGCCGCCGGTGGTGTCGCGGACCTGGACCCAGTCTTCGGCTCCGCCGTTTTCGGTCTGGTGGCGTGCTGCGCGGTCAAAGTAGGCGGTGTCGATGTTGCCGTTGGCGCCGAGCTGGAAGGTGGTCTCGTCCAGTCGAGCCACGGTGATGTCGCTTCGGATGCCGCCGGCGTGGTCCAGCAGGAGGGTGTAGGTCACGGCGCCGGGCTTCTTGGCGAGGTCGCCCGTGGTCAGCTCCTGCAGCAGCTTCAAGGCTCCGGGACCGGAGACTTCCAGGCGCTTGAGCGGGGTCATGTCGTACATGGCCACAGCCGTGCGGGTCTTCCAGGCCTCCGCAGCGGCGATCGGGGAGCTGAACATGCCGGACCAAGCGTCACGTGCCGGGGGCTGCCACTCGTCCGGCATTTCCTTGAGCAGTTCGGCGTTGGCCTCGAACCAGTACGGGCGCTCCCAGCCTGCGCCTTCGAGGAAGAAGCCACCCAGCTGCTTGTGGCGGGCGTGGAACGGGCTGACGCGCAGGTTGCGCGGGGAGAGCTTGGGCTGGAGCGGGTGCAGGACGTCGTAGATCTCCACGAAGTTCTGTTGCGAGGTTTCGCTGACGTACTCCGGGGTGAGCTGTACTTCCTCGAAGCGGTGGATGTCGCAGTCGCCCAGGTCGATCGTGGACTTGCCGTCCACCAGGACCTCGGCCACGGCGCGGGCAACGCCGGCGGAGTGGGTGACCCACACGGCCTCAGCCACGAAGAAGCCGTCCACTTCCTTGGACTCGCCCACCAGGGAGCCGCCGTCCGGGGTGAAGGAGAAGATGCCGTTGAAGCCGTCTTCGATTTCGCTCTCGCGCAGGGCCGGAAGGATCTGCTTGGTGGCTTCCCAAGCCGGGAGGAAGTCCTCCAGGGTGAAGTCCAGGCGCGAGGGCATGTTGTGCTCGCTGATGCTTTCCGGGGTGTACTTGCCCAGTTCGTCCAGGTCCACGGGCATGGGGCGGTGGGCGTAGGAGCCGATGCCGTAGCGGTCGCCGTGCTCGCGGTAGTAGAGGTCCTGGTCCTGGTGGCGGAGGATGGGCAGTTGGGCGCCGTTGGGCAGCTCGTTCTTGCCTTGCTGCGCCGGGACCGGGGTGGTCTTGACGTACTGGTGGGCCAGCGGGAGCAGCGGCACGGACATGCCGATCATTTCGCCGATCTTGGCACCCCAGAAACCTGCGCAGGACACCACGATGTCAGCCGGGATCACGCCGTCGGCCGTCTGCACGCCGGTGACCCGGCGGCCGGACTGTTCAATGCCGGTGACTTCCGTGTTGCCCTGGTACTTGACCCCTGCGGCTTCGGTGCGCTTGATAAGGAGCTGCACGGCGCGGGCTGCTAAGGCGAGGCCGTCCGAGGGGACGTGGAGGCCGCCCAGGATGTCTTCCTCGTTGATGAGCGGGTAGAGCGCCTTGCACTCCTCGCGGGTGAGGATCTTGCCATCGATGCCCCAGGACTGTGCGTAGCCAAGCTTGCGCTTGAGGTCGGTGAGGCGGGTCTCCGTGGTGGCCACTTCAAGGCCGCCCACCTGGTTGAAGCAGCTCTGGCCGTCCTCGGTCAGGGAGAGCAGCTTCTCCACTGTGTACTTGGCGAACAGCGCCATGGTCTTGGACGGGTTGGTCTGGAACACCAGGCCCGGGGCGTGCGAGGTGGAGCCGCCCGGCATGTTCAGGGGGCCTTGGTCCAGGACGGTGATGTTGTTCCACCCGCGCTGAACGAGTTCGTCGGCGAGGTTGGTGCCGACGATGCCGGCTCCGATAATGACAATTCGGGGCGTCGATGCCATGAAAGATTCTCCTGCTAGTAAGTCGTGCGGGGCAAGGGCGGGCTGGTTACCGGAAAACGACCGTGCTGGTCTGGTCCAGCAGGACGCGGTGTTCGCAGTGCCAGCGGACGGCGCGGGACAGGGCGAGGGCTTCGGCGTCCTGGCCAACAGTGGAAAGGGCGGTGGGACCGTAGCTGTGGTCCACGCGGATCACTTCCTGCTCGATGATCGGTCCCTCGTCCAGGTCGGCGGTCACGTAGTGGGCCGTGGCACCTACCTGCTTCACGCCGCGGTCGTAGGCCTGGTGGTAGGGGCGGGCACCCTTGAAACCGGGGAGGAAGGAGTGGTGGATGTTGATCGCGCGTCCTTCGAGCTTGCGGCACAAGTCATCGGAAAGAACCTGCATGTACCGGGCCAGGACCACCAGGTCCGCCTGGTATTCGTCCACCAGGTCCAGGAGTTTCTGCTCGGCTTCGGCCTTGGTGTCCGGGGTGACAGGAACGTAGATGAAGGGCAGTCCGGCCGCCTCGGCCATGGCACGGTGGGTCTCGTGGTTGGAAACCACGGCCACCAGTTCGCCACCCAGGCTGCCGCCGCGCCAGCGGAAGATGAGGTCGTTCAGGCAGTGGCCGAACTTGGAAACCATCACCAGGACGCGCTGCTTGGTCTGGTCGTGGAAGCTGAACTTCATGTCGAAGCGGTCCGCGATGGAACGGAATTCGTCCTCGAGTTGCTCCGGCGAGTAGCTCGACGGTCCGGAGAAGGCAGTGCGCAGGTGCAGGGTCTGGCGCAGGCTGTCATCGAACTGCTGGTGCTCTTCGATGTTGAATCCACGGTCGAAGAGAAAAGTGGTGACTGCCTGCATGATGCCGGGCTGTTCGACGCACGACAGTGTGAGTACGAACTTTTGGGCCTGCTCTTCCTTGAGCTGACCGCGTTCAGCCGGCAGGGTGCTGAGGTGTGAGTCTGAAGCCACGAGGGTCATGTGTCCTCCTTAGATGGGTTTCCTAGATATATTCCTGAAATGCGTACTGATATATTAGGATTGAGATCAGCGTATACTGGACCTTGGAACGGGGTCAATAGGTTTTTTCGTCACCGCGGAAGGGGCTCGGCATCATGGCACTCGAAACTCTGGCACCTGCTGCGGACGCCAGCAGGAAGTCCTTGGCGGACATCGCCTACGAGAGCGTGCGTGACCGGCTGCTGACACTCGACATCAAGCCGGGCGACCTCCTCAATGACGACCAGCTCGCCAAAGAGATCGGGATTGGGCGCACCCCCGTGCGGGAAGCGCTCAAGCGGCTGGAACTGGATCGGCTGGTGGTGACCTATCCGCGCCGGGGCACCTTCGCCACCCGCGTGGAAGTGACAGACCTGGCCTTCATCTCCGAGATCAGGGTCCAACTGGAGCCGGTGGCGGCAGCCAGGGCAGCCCGGGTTGCGACCCCCGCCAGCCGGGAACACCTGCGGCGCGTAGCGGCCGAAGTCAAGGCGTTCGACCTCCGCGCGGCCACGGTGGTGGAAACGCTCAAGCTGGATGCGAGCGTCCACCAAGGCATCTACGCTGCCGCGGCAAACCCGCACCTGGAAGACGTCCTGATCCGCTATGACAACCTGGCAACCCGGATCTGGTGCATGGTGCTGGACCGGCTGCCCAACCTGGAACACCACGTCCATGAGCACGTGGATCTCCTGCAGGCCGTTATTGACGGCGATGAGGCGAAAGCGGCCGAGTTGGCCCGCGTCCACGTCAGCGGCTTTGAGCAAGCGGTGCGCCAGGCGCTGTTTGCCGCCTGATCGCTCCCGCGCAGCCTGGGCCGGACAGCGGCAATCCCCTGCGTGCTATTCCCCGCCGCTCGCTGCCGCCGTTTCCGCGGCAGTCGGGGGCGGGGCCCCTTCTTCGCACGCAGCCGCCATTTCCGCGGCAGTCGGGCGCAGGGCCCCTTTCACGCACGCTGCCGGATCGCCACTGCCCTCAGCATGAGGTGCTGGAGTTGATCTACGACGCCGGGTGATCGCCTTTCATGGAGACCGTCCGGCATATCGCGGGTCTCGGCGGTGTGCGCGGATGGATGCTGCGCGCCAGGTTTACGCCTCGTTCTCGGGGCGGGCCGTCAGGATCCATTGCGCCCTCTTTTGCAGGACGTCCAGTGACTCCTTGATCAGCGGCGACGACATGCTGCCCCTTCGCGCTGCGGCGACGATGCGGCGCGCCGGCTTCCCCTTGCCCGTGATGCGCAGCCGGACCACGTTTTCGGCGTTGTTCAGGGGCGCCAGGCGTGGCAGCAGGCCCACGCCCAGGCCGGCGCCCACGAACGCGATCTGGGTTTCCCACTCAACCGCCTCATGCGCAATCCGCGGGGTCACCCCCACGGCCGTGAAAGCTGCGGTGAACAGTGCGTGATAGGTGGACCCTGCGGTCTCGGTGATCCACGGTTCCGATGCCAACTCCTCCAGCGTCACGGTTTCCCGCGACGCGAGCGGATGGTCCGCGGGAATGATCACGTCCAAAGGATCGTCCAGGAGGACCGTCTGCTCGAAGCGGGGATCGTCCTCGCCATGGTTGTCTGATTGCATGGCAACGATCACCGCCAGGTCAATGCGCTCTGCCACCAGCAGGTCGAAGCAACGGGACGGGTTGGCCTCGAGGACCTGGACCTCCAATTGTGGACGTGTGGCGCGCAGCGTGGCGGCGAGCGGCGCAAGCAACTGGGCGGCCGCCGTCGAGAATCCACCGAGACCGAAGCGGGACTGCACCTGGTCGCCGGCCTCCATGGCTGCGGCGCGGAGGCTCTCCCACTCGGCAATGAGGGCGTCCGAGCCTTCCACCAGGAAGCGGCCCGTGGCGGTCAGCCGCACACCCCGTCCGTCCTTGGTGAGCAGCTGCAAACCGAGCACGCGTTGGAGCTCGCGCAGTTGCGCTGAGACGGCCGAGGGGGAGTAACCGGTGAGCTCAGCCGTGGCCCCGACGGTGCCGCACCGGGCGAACACCCGGAGTGTAATGAGACGTGGATCGATCATGCACCTATTGTGCATGGTTATCTACTGAATCTTGCGCTTTTGTTGCAGTTCAAGAATCCCTAATCTCTTACTACGAAGACTTCGACAACGCCGGTCGCGACGACGCACCCGCGGTCCCACGAATCACCAGACACTGACCCAGCCTCCCGGGAGGAACCCATGACTGCTCCAGCGAACGCACCCCTCAACACCCGCGGAAAACTTGCCTCAACGCTGCCTGCCGAACAGCTGGCGGAAATCTCCGCGTTGTTCGAGTTCCGTCGCACGGGCTATTCCCTCGACGCCCCGTTCTACACCGACCCCACCCTTTTCAAGATCGACATGGAAGCGATCTTCGGCCAGCACTGGATCTTCGCCGGAAGCGTCGCGGAACTGCCGGAGCCGGGCGACTACATCACGGTGGACTACGGCCCCTACTCCCTCATCGTGCTGCGCACGGATGAAGGCGAAGTCAACGTCCTGCACAACGTCTGCCGCCACCGCGGTGCCCGCGTCCTCACCGAAGCTGCCGGCTCCACGGGCAACCTGGTGTGCGGCTACCACTCCTGGACCTACTCCCCGGAGGGCAACCTGATCCACGCTTCGGCTCCCGGCGAGGCGAAGTTCGACAAGAACTGCTTTGCCCTCAAGCGCGCCCACAGCCGCGAGGTGGCCGGCCTCATCTTCGTCTGCATCGCCAACGAACCGCCCACGGATTTCGACGAGACCTCCAAGATCTTCGAGCCCTACCTCGCTCCGCACGATCTCTCCAAGACGAAGATTGCCTACCAGCAGAACATCATCGAAGAGGGCAACTGGAAGCTCGTCATGGAGAACAACCGTGAGTGCTACCACTGTGACGGCCACCCCGAGCTTGCCTGCTCGCTCTTCCCCACCTGGGGCCTGACGGAGGGCTTGATCCCCACCCACCTGGAAGAGGTGTGGGAGCGCAACAAGGAAGCCCAGTCCTCCCTTGAAGAGCGGTGCCGCCGCTATGGCCTCCCTTACGAGGTGGTGGAAGAGCTGGACACGCGTATCGCGGGAATCCGCATTTCGCGGGAATCGCTCGATGGCGAGGGTGAGTCGTTCTCGGCTGATGGCCGCAGGCTCTCCAAGAAGCTCCTCGGCGACCTGCGGGACTTCCGCTTGGGCCGCTGCTCCATGCACCTGCAGCCCAACAGCTGGTTCCACTTCCAGAGCGACCATGTGATCACGTTTGGTGTCTTCCCGATCAACGAACACCAGACCCTGGTCCGCACCACCTGGCTCGTTGCCGACGACGCCGTGGAGGGCGTCGACTACGACCGCGAGAAGCTCACCTACACCTGGGAGCAGACCAACATCCAGGACAAGGCGTTCGTGGAGCTGTGCCAGCAGGGCGCGGCCAGCCCCGCCTACGAACCCGGCCCGTACATGAAGAGCGAATACCAGGTAGGGGCCTTCATCAACTGGTACGTACAGCGTGTTCAGGAGCACTTGGCATGATCGAAGTCCTCACCGAAACGGCAATCCAGGAACCGCAGCGCATCCGCGGTCTTGAGATGCCGTGGAACCGGGTGATGGGCAGCACTGAGGCGCCCGCCCGCGCTGCCCGCGCCCTGGGTCCATGGCACCCGCAGGAGTTCATGGCCGAATGCGTCGAGACCGTTCCCGAGGCCGGCGGACTGATGACGTTCGTGTTCCGTCGCACTGACGGTGCACCGCTGGCGTTCCGCGCAGGCCAGTACGTCAACATCGCCTTTCCTGTGAATGGTGAAGACCAGGATCCGGTGGACCGCAGCTATTCGCTGTCCAGTTCGCCCACGGAACCGTGGACCTTCAACATCACCGTCAAGCTCGACCCTGCCGGTCTGGTTTCACCCTGGGTGCACCAGAACGTCAGGCCGGGAACCGTCCTTGAGATGCTCGGGCCGGTGGGTGCCTTCCACCTGCCCGACGCCGACCGCCGGGCACGGTATCTGTTCCTCGCCGCCGGCGCGGGCATCACGCCCATCATGTCCATGGTCCGCACCATCCACTCGCTGCCCGGGCATGCCGATGTAGTGGTGCTCTATCACGGCGCGGAAGCCGGGGGCTTCGCCTTCCACCGGGAGCTGGCCTACATCGCCTCCGTGGACTCGCGGATCAAGGTGTTCTACTCCCTGGGAGACCGCAACAAGCCCGAAGAGTGGGAGGGACTCAGCGGACGGCTGACAGCAGCCATGCTGGACGAGGTTGCCCCCGACGCCAACGGCCGCCAAGTTTATGCCTGCGGCCCGGAAGGTTACCTGAACACCGCCACCGAACTCCTCCAGAAGGTGGGCGTGGACGATACCTCCATTTACATGGAGTTCTTCTCGGGGGACCGCCAGACGCTCCTTGAATACGCGGCCGAACTGGCACTTGCCGTGGATATCGCGGAGGAAATCGCCGAGGAGATCTCGGATTCCGCCGAGGACTACTTTGAGAGCCAGCCTGCGGCCTTCGGGATCTACGAACCCGGATACGACGCCGAGGGTACTTTGGAGGCGACCGGACTGCCGCTGGAAACCGTGGAACCGGAAACAACCGGCCCGGAGGCCCCTGAAGCCAGCCCGGAGCCGGAAGCCGCAACTCCGGATGCCTCGAATTTCGACACCGTGGGAACAGGCAGCCTCACCATGTCCTTCCTCCGTACGGGCATCAACGTGCGGATCGATCCTTCCGAGCACATCCTGGGGGTGGCCCAGCGTGCGGGTGTACGGATTGGTGCCAACTGCCAGGAGGGCATGTGTGGCTCCTGCAAGGTGGTCAAGCTGTCCGGCGACGTGGACATGAACCACCAGGGAGGAATCCGGAAACGGGAAATCGATGCCGGCAAGTTCCTGCCCTGCTGCTCCACGGCGCAGACCGACCTGGTGATCGACGCCTAGTCCTGCGGCTTTCCCTGGTGCGCCCACTCCACCAGCTCGGACATCCACGGACGTTGTCCGCGGTGGACCGTGAGGCCGTCGGGGATGCCGTGGACCGTGGCTTGGTCGCCTGAAGCGTCGATCGTGATCCGGGCATCCCCCATGGGGGCGTTGCTGATGTGGAGATCCCCGAATTCGCGTGGAAGAACGGGATCAAGCCAAATGCCGCCCAGGGAAATGTGCGTGTCATAGCGCATGAGCGAGGTGACCACGTGGATGGGCGTGGTGGCGGCCCACGCTTGCGGTGAACAGGCCGTGGGGTAGGGAACGGGTTCCGTGAACTGCCCCCGGTCGAAGCCGCAGAAGAGCTCGGGCAACCGTCCGCCGGAGTACTCGGCGGCTTCCAGGAGCGCGGTACCGATCCTCTGAGCCTCCTCGACGTACCCGTAGCGCAGGAGACCGGACATGATCAGGGCATTGTCGTGCGGCCAGACCGACCCGTTGTGGTAGCTGGCCGGGTTGTAGGCGGCCATGTCCGTGGCGAGGGTCCGGACGCCCCAGCCGCTGAACATCCTGGGCGACATCAAGTGCTCCACCACGGATGGAACCTTGTCCTCATCCATGAGCCCGAACCAGAGGCAGTGGCCCATGTTGGAGGCGCAGGCATCCACGGGCCGTTTGTCCCGGTCCAAGGCCACGGCGTAGTAGCCCTTGTCCGGCAGCCAGAAGTCTTCGTTGAATCTTTGCTTGAGGCGATCCGCGCGTTCCCGCAGCTCATTCGCCAACGCGAGGTCGCCGTCGTCGTAGGCCATCCAGGCGCGCGCCACATAGGCGCCGTGCACGTACGCCTGGACCTCGGCGAGCGCGATGGGCGCCTGCGCCAGCGTGCCGTCCGCAAAGTTGATGCCGTCCCAGGAGTCCTTCCAGCCCTGGTTGATGAGGCCGTGCTCGTTGGGCCGGCCGTACTCCACGAAACCGTCGCCGTCCCGGTCGCCGTAGTTCCGGATCCAATCGAGGGCGCGGTCCGCGTTGGGCAGGAGGGCGGTGATGGTGTCCTTGGAGAATCCCCAGCGGCTCACGGAACCGAGCACCACCACGAACAGGGGAGTGGCATCCACGCTGCCGTAATAGGCGGAGTTCCCTTGCAAGGCCTGCCCCGTGCTGACATCCAGGCGGACCTCGTGCAGGATCTTGCCTGGCTCTTCCTCGGTCTCGGTATTGACCTCGGTGCCTTGCCGGTCAGCGAGCGTCCGCAGCGTGCCCAACGCCAAGGACGGGTCAACCGGCAGGGCCATCTCCGAGGCCCACAGCGAGTCGCGCCCGAACAGCGTCATGAACCAAGGGGCGCCGGCAGCCACCACCACCCTGTCCGGATGGTCCGGATCCTGGATGCGCAGGGCGCCCAGGTCCTCGTAGCTGCGGCGCAGCGTGCGCTCAATGGACCGGTTGCCGATCTGCAGGGCGGGGATTTTCGCAACCCATTCCTGCCGGCGCCGGTCACTCGGTGACAGCTCGCCGCCGGCCGGATGGGTGAACGGGACCGAACTCCCCTCCAACGTGGGGGCGACGCTCACGTGCGTGCTCCATTTACCGAACGCCGGAACCGTCACCCTGAAGCCCAGGGCCTTGGCCCCGACGCCTGCGCCCTCGGCCCGGATGACCACCGACTTCCTGATGCCCTCCCAGACGCCCCGGATTTCCAGCGAGTCGTTTTCGATCCGCCGCGTTTCATGCCAATCGCGCGTGATGCGGGCTTCCTTGACCTCGAACAGGTCCGCGAAGTCGGCCTCGACCACCAGGGTGATGCGGCATTCGGCGGGCTGCCTGGAGTAGTTGCGGACTGTGATTTCCTCGAGGATCCCGGCGCCCACCTCCCGCAGGCGTTCCACCAGCAGCGGGCTGTCGGCGTAGCCGTCGGCGCGTGGAACGCGGCAGGCGAAGAGCGCCCGGTAGGGTTCCTTGGTCTCCGCTGCCAGGGATTCCAGGGGCTGATCGTTGATGGTCAGTTCCCAACGGGACAGGATCCGGGTATCCAGGTGGAACACGCCGTGCGGAAGCTCCGGCCGGATGTCCCCGTTGGAGGCAGAGATGCAAAAGGACGAGCCCTCAACCAGCGTGACGGTTCCGGAACCCAAGGGACCGGCGGCCGTGTCAGCATTCCATCCAGCCACGTGAAGCTCCTTATTAAGCGTCGGCAGGGACGTACTCGACGCTACGCCGGAGGACCCCCGGAAACCAGACCCGCCAGGCCCCGGAGGCGCCAAATTGCGGCGCGGACGGGTCGCAACCGAGAGTTAACCTTCGCCCCGGCGTGTGGGCGGAGAATTGCGTCTATAGTGAGACTTGCAGTACTCGCTGATGCAGACCGGCGGCCCTTTTATGGCCGGAGGCCTATCCAATGACCGATACCCAAATTGGCGCATTCCTGCGGGAGTGCGTTGTGTACGAAGAAGACAGCGAAGAGGGCCTGGACCTCGATGCCCTGTACGGCCTTTACATCAGCTGGTGCGTCCTGGGGAACAAGATTCCCGTCCCTGACAGCGCCTTCCGCACGTCCATTCGCCTCAACGGCGTGAAGCACCACAAGCGCGACGGCAACCGTTACTACCCGGGACTGCGCATGGTGGGTGACGCCGCCCGTGACTACGTCCTGAACAGCGTGCCGGAAGCCTACGAGGTCAGCGTTCCCCCTGTGCCGTTGACCGATGACGACGAGGCCCTCCCGGCTGCCGTCTGAGTGTTCGCACAGCAGGTGTCCCTAAGATGCCTTCTTAGGGGCATTTGCCGTTTCTAGACCCGGAAGTGGGACTCAAGTGAAGCCATCCATCGTCTGGTTCCGTGACGATCTCAGGGTCCGGGACAATCCCGCCCTGCGTGCCGCCGTCGACGATGGAGCGGCCGTGGCCCTCTTCGTCCTCGATGAAGAATCGCCGGGAATCCGCCCCCACGGCGGCGCCGCGCGGTGGTGGCTGCACCACTCCTTGACGGCCCTGCGCGAGGACCTCGATGCGCTGGGCATCCCGCTGCTGCTGCGCCGCGGGCCCGCTGCGGAGATCGTCCGGAAGACCACGACGGCGGCAGGTGCCGGCGCGCTGTACTGGAACCGGCGCTACGGCGAAGTTGAACGGACCATCGACGCCGATATCAAGTCGTGGGCCGGCGATGAGGGGCTCCATGTGGAGAGCTTCCAGGCATCCCTGTTGCACGAACCGTGGAAGGTATCCACCAAGACCGGCGGCCAGTACAAGGTCTTCACCCCCTTCTGGAAGGCCGTCTCCGGGCTGGACTTCCGCAAGCCGTTGGCCATCCCGGCCAAGGGGCACGGTTTCACTGGCGACCTTCCGGCCTACGAGGACCTGGAATCGTGGCACCTGCTGCCCACCAGGCCGGACTGGGCGGGTGGCCTGCGGGAGCGCTGGACCCCTGGGGCAGCTGCGGGACACCAACGTTTGAAGGCATTCGTGGCACAGGGGCTGGACGAGTACAAGGATGGCCGCAACCGACCGGACCAGGACGGGAGCAGCAGCCTGTCGCCGTATCTTCGCTGGGGCGAGCTCAGTCCGTTCGAGGTGTGGCATGCGTTGGGGGCCAAACGCTCGGAAAGCGCCGGAATCTACGCTTCCGAACTGGGCTGGCGGGAATTCTGCTGGCACCAGTATTTCCACAATCCGAATCTGGCGACGGCCAACCTGCGCACCGAATTCGACCGGTTCCCTTGGGCCTGGCCAGGTGCCTCAGGCCACGCGGAAGGCGGCAAGCACCCCGGCCACGAGTCGGCCGCGCAGGAACTCCGGGCCTGGCAGAAGGGGGAGACCGGCTTTCCCATGGTTGATGCCGGGCAGCGCCAGTTGTGGCACACCGGTTGGATGCACAACCGGGTGCGCATGGTGGCCGCGAGCTTCCTGGTCAAGAACCTCGGCATCCATTGGCAAGTGGGCGAGCAGTGGTTCTGGGACACGCTGGTGGATGCCGATCCGGCCTCCAATCCGGCCAACTGGCAGTGGGTTGCCGGCTCGGGAGCGGATGCCTCCCCGTTTTTCAGGATCTTCAACCCGGAGGCGCAGCGGACCAGGTTCGATCCGCAGGGTAAGTACATCGCCCACTGGATTCCGGAGTTCGGGACACCGGACTATCCGGAGGAAATCGTTGATCTGAAGACCACCCGGCAAGAGGCCCTGGAGGCGTACAAGGAGCTGAAGGAGGTGCACTGACGCCCGCGTGGCTGCACGCATGGTGCCCTCTGGAAATTAGTAGGAAGTCCGAGTATATTCGGGTTCAGAGATGATCTGGATCACAGTTGGCGACGTCTTGCCGCGGTGCTCCAGCCAGGCGCCACAGCCGATCGGCACGGCGATCATTCACGAATGCAAAGGAGCATTTCCACCATGGTGCGCGAGCTTTCACACTATGTAGACGGGCAACGGATCGACGGCACATCCGGCCGTTTCAGTGACGTCTACGATCCCTGCACGGGCGAGGTCCAGGCCAGGCTCCCGTTGGCCGGCGCCGAGGAGGTCCGCAACGCCATAGCCAATGCGGAGAAGGGCCAGCTCGAGTGGGCCGCCATGAACCCGCAGCGGCGCGGTCGGATCCTGCTGAAGTTCGTGGACCTGGTCAACGAGAACATGGACGAGCTCGCAACACTCCTCTCCTCCGAACACGGCAAGACCTTCGCCGATGCCAAGGGCGACATCCAGCGCGGCATCGAAGTGGTGGAGTTCTCCGCGGGAGCGCCGCACCTGCTCAAAGGCGAGTTCTCGGACAGTGCGGGGCAGGGAATCGACGTCCACTCGCTGCGCCAGCCGCTGGGGGTGGTTGCCGGGATCACGCCGTTCAACTTCCCGGCCATGATCCCGTTGTGGAAGTCGGGCCCTGCGCTCGCCGCCGGCAACGCCTTCATCCTGAAACCGTCCGAACGCGACCCCTCCGTACCGTTGCGGCTTGCCGAGCTCTACAGCGAAGCAGGCGTCCCGAACGGCGTCTTCAACGTGATCAACGGCGACAAAGAAGCTGTAGATGCCCTGCTTGAAGACCCGCGGGTCAAGGCCATCGGGTTCGTGGGTTCCACTCCGATCGCCCAGTACATCTATGCGACGGCGGCGGCGCATGGGAAGCGCGCGCAATGCTTTGGCGGGGCGAAGAACCACATGGTGGTCATGCCCGACGCCGACCTGGACATGGCTGCCGACGCCCTGATTGGTGCCGGGTACGGTTCCGCGGGCGAGCGCTGCATGGCCATCTCCGTGGCGGTTCCGGTGGGGCAGGAAACCGCAGACGCCCTGGTTGCCAAGCTGGCTGAACGGGTCAAGGACCTCCGTGTGGGGCACAGCATGGACAAGGACGTGGACTTCGGCCCGGTGGTGGCGGCCTCGGCGAAGGAACGGATCGAAGGCTACATCCAGTCCGGCGTCGACGAAGGCGCCACCCTGGTCACGGACGGCCGCGGCCTCACGGTGGACGGCTATGACGGCGGCTTCTGGGTTGGCCCCACGCTATTCGACAACGTCACCAAGGACATGAAGATCTACAAGGAAGAGATCTTCGGTCCCGTCCTCAGCATCCTGCGCGCCGCCGACTACGACGAGGCGCTCCGGCTCTGCAGCGAACATGAGTTTGGCAACGGCGTCGCAATTTTCACCCGCGACGGCGACGCCGCCCGCGACTTCGCCAGCCGCGTCGAAGTGGGCATGGTGGGCATCAACGTTCCGATTCCGGTGCCGATCGCCTATTACACGTTCGGCGGCTGGAAGGCCTCCGGATTCGGCGACCTCAACCAGCACGGCGCCGATGCGTTCCGTTTCTACACCAAGACCAAGACCGTCACCTCGCGGTGGCCCTCAGGCATCCGCCAGGGCGCCAGCTTCGTGATGCCGGCGGGCAGTTGATGGGAGTGGCGGGCAATGAAACAGAGCAGCAGGAGGAAGAAGTCCTTTTTGAGCGACGCGGGCACCTCGGCATCGTGACGCTCAACCGGCCCCGGGCAGTCAACGCCCTCAATGCGGGCATGGTGAAAGCCATGCTGCAGCAGTTGGCTGCCTGGGCTGATGACGATTCCGTCCGGACCGTCCTGGTGCGGGGCGCCGGTGACCGCGGTCTCTGTGCCGGCGGCGACATCGTGGCCATCTACAAGGACATGCTGCACGGCGGCACGGAAACGGCCGAATTCTGGGCCGACGAGTACCGGCTCAACGCCCTGATCGCCGGCTACCCCAAGCCGTACGTTGCGTTCATGGACGGCCTGGTCCTCGGCGGCGGCGTTGGTGTTTCGGCGCACGGTTCCGTCCGGGTGGTCACCGAGCGGACGCGTACCGGCATGCCGGAAACCACCATCGGGTTCGTGCCCGACGTCGGTGGCACCCTCTTGCTGTCCCGCGCACCCGGCGAGGCGGGAACCCACGCCGCGCTCACGGGGGCGCACCTGAGCGGCGCGGACGCCATTTTCCTCGGGCTCGCGGACTCGTTCGTGCGGTCCGAAAGCCTCCCGGCACTCGCCGAAGCGCTGGAAAGCTCGACGGCGGCAGACGCCGTCGGGCGTTTTGCCCACGCCGCGCCGGACTCGCCGCTGGCGGCCCAGCGGGAGTGGATCGATTCCTGTTACGCGGGCGATGACGCGGAGGAGATCGTCCGGCGTTTGCGTGGGACCGGCGGCGAGGCCTCTGCTGCCGCGGACACCATCGAGGGCAAATCGCCGACGTCGGTCAAGGTCACCTTGGAGTCGCTGCGGCGCGTGCGGGGGCTGTCCGTTGAACACGGCATGACCCTCGAAGAGGCGCTCGACCAGGAGTACCGCGTGGGACTTCGTTGCCTGTCCGGTCCGGATTTCCGGGAAGGCATCCGCGCGCAGGTGGTGGACAAGGACCGCAACCCGCAGTGGAAGCCGGCGTCGCTTGCGGAGGTCCACACGTCCGACGTCGAGGCCTACTTCGCGCCGCTCGGCGAGCGGGAGTTGGGGCTGGCAGTCGGGCAGGTCCAAAGCAGTTGAGCCAGTCCAATCGGTGTGAGTCAGTCCAACCCAGTTGAGGAGACGAAAATGACAGAGAACGCAGCATCAGCAACGGGACTCATCGCTTTCCTCGGCCTCGGCCATATGGGCGGTCCCATGGCGGCCAACCTGATCAAGGCCGGGCACGATGTGATCGGTTACGATCCCGTTCCGGCAGCTGTGGAAGCGGCGAAAGGGCACGGAGTGCCCATGGCGGATTCGGCAGCGGACGCCGTATCCGGGGCGGCCGTGGTCTTGACGATGCTCCCCAGCGGCAAGCACGTACTGGACGCCTACCGCGGAGTGGGCGGGCCAGGGCTGCTCTCCGTTGCCGGGCCGGACACGCTGTTCCTGGACTGCTCCACCATCAACGTCGACGAGGCCCGGGAAGCTGCATCGCTGGCGGTGGATGCCGGCCACCGTTCGGTGGATGCTCCCGTGTCCGGTGGAGTGGTGGGTGCTGAGGCAGGGACCTTGACGTTCATGGTGGGGGCCTTGCCGGAGGACTTCGACACCGTGAAGCCCATCCTTGAACTCATGGGCAAGCGGATTGTCCACTGTGGCGACCACGGGGCGGGGCAGGCCGCCAAGGTGTGCAACAACATGATCCTTGGAGTGTCCATGATCGCCGTGTCCGAGGCGTTCGTGCTCGGTGAAAAGCTGGGGCTCACCCATCAGGCCCTGTTCGACGTTGCATCCAACGCTTCGGGGCAGTGCTGGGCGCTGACCACCAACTGCCCTGTTCCCGGTCCCGTGCCCACCAGCCCTGCCAACCGCGATTACCAGCCCGGGTTCGCTGGGGCCCTGATGGCCAAGGACCTGCGCCTGGCGGTGAATGCCCTGGAGAGTACGGGGGTCGCGGCTGAAATGGGTCCTTTGGCCTCCCGGATTTACGATGCATTTGCGGCAGGAGACGGTGCGGCACGGGATTTCTCCGGCATCATCACCGAGATCCGTGAAAAATCTGAGTGAGGGTTTGTTGATGGCCACTGCTGTGGAGAGGGAGAGCATGACGTTCGAGAACATTCTGGTGGAGCGCCGGGGCCGGGTTGGCCTGGTGACACTGAACCGGCCGTCGGCGCTGAATGCGTTGAACACGGCGCTCATGAATGAACTCGTTGCGGTGGTGACGGACATGGACCGGGATCCGGGCGTGGGCGCGGTGGTAATAACCGGATCAGCCAAGGCCTTCGCTGCCGGTGCCGACATCAAGGAAATGTCCTCCAACAGCTACATGGAGATGTACGCGGCCGACTGGTTCCGGCACTGGGAGGACCTCACGCGTTTGCGGATCCCGGTCATCGCTGCTGTTTCGGGGTTCGCCTTGGGTGGTGGCTGCGAACTGGCGATGATGGCAGATTTCATCATCGCCGGGGACAACGCCAAGTTCGGCCAGCCGGAGATCAACCTGGGCGTGATCCCGGGGATGGGCGGCTCCCAACGCCTCACCCGGGCCGTGGGCAAGGCGAAAGCGATGGACATGGTCCTCACGGGGCGCTTCATGGAAGCCGACGAGGCTGAGCGGTCCGGACTGGTCTCGCGCGTGGTGCCCGCCGCCGAGGTGGTGGACGAGGCGTTGAAGGCGGCCGAGGTCATCGCATCAAAGTCCAAGCCGGCTGCGATGGTGGCCAAGGAGGCCGTCAATGCGGCGTTCGAGATGGGGCTCGCGCAGGGTGTGGTCTTCGAGCGCCGGGTGTTCCATTCGCTGTTCGCCACCGAGGACCAAAAAGAAGGCATGGCCGCGTTTGCCGAAAAGCGGCAACCGGAGTTCAAACACCGTTGAGTGGCCCGCTGTGCGCGTCATTTTTGGGTTGGGGCGCGCACAACAGGCCTTGCAACGCGGAATCGGCGAGTGCCCCGGTTAGACTCCTTGGCACGGACCAAATGGGGAGAGAAACATGTCAATGGAGAGTGTTCGCGCCGAATCGTCGGAAACCGGAGCAGAGCCCGCAGGGGAGAGCCAGCCGGTCAACAACCTCGCCATCGTCTCGGCGGCCATGGCGGCGCTGGCGGTCGTGGGGTTGTTCCTCGCCGGCATGGCCATCATCGCCGTGTTCGTGGTGGGTGCCGGGCATGTTGCGTTGAAGCAGATTGAGCAGCGCGGGGAGCGCGGACGTCCCTTCGCCATCTCGGCCTTGGTGGTCGGCTACGGAATCGCGGCCCTGTCCCTGGTCTCGGCGCTCATCTACACCTTTACCCGGTAGGGCGCAGCTCACTGGCCTTTCTGCGTCACTAATAGCCCATTCCGGCACTAATCGGCGGCGGGCCGTCATGAGGGCGGGCCCCATCGACCGTGAACGGGGATCTCCATGACGTGGCAATTCTGCGACAACCACCGCTGCCCGGACAGTTGGCATTGGACCGACCTCGCCGGGGTCCTGGAGCAGTGCCCCAGCTTGGACCATACCGAAGAGCCGGACCCCCATGGCCCATTGCTAAGTATGCTGATAATATAGGCGTGCCGAGACAGAAGACGTACAAGGACTGACCTGCCGGGGGGTGTCAGTAATGACGGAGCGGAAGGTTCCGGACGTGGTGAATCAGGAGAGTGTCCGGCGTGAGGCGACGGACGTCCTCGCCGAAGGTGACCTGACCCTGACTGACCTGTGGATCGAGTTCTTTGCCCGCGGTGGCATGGCAGGCGCAGAAGAGTTTGAAGCCTTCATCCAAGGCATCATGCCGGTGGAAAGCACTGATCTGCAGATCCTCGACCTCACATTGGTGGAGCTGCAGAGTCCCTGACTCAGTGGACGGGCGACGACTCCAGTGCGGCGTCAAAGAACTCACGTTCCAGGCGTACCGCCTCGCGGAACGTCATGGCAACGCGCCCGCGCACCTCGGCGGATACGGGCTCGACGGCGTCGAATTCCCCGCGCAGCCAGGTCACCCACGCGTTGTACCCGGGGTTGTTGTGCAGGCGGATCCAATCAGCATGCTTCGGCGCGGCCGGCCAGGTGGCGATGTCCCCGGCCCGCGCGGCCCAGTCGCCATACAGCCATTCGGCGACGAGCAGGACGGCAAGGACGTCCGGGTAGGAGCGGGTGTCCAGCGCGCTGCGCATCAGGGCGTCGAAGGAACGGGTTGCTGTTCCCAGTTCCGGTGCGAGCCTGTCCTCTTCCGGGACGCCGAGTTGGTCGAAGCTGTCTTGGAAATAGGTGTTCTCATCCGAGGCGAAGGCGCCCAGGACCTTGGCGAACACCAGCCGCGACGGGAGCGATGGCGCTGAGGCGACTGCCTGGCCCAGGAGTGCGGTGAAGGCATCGCAGAACTGGTAGTCCTGCACCAGGTACCGGCGGAGGTCCTCGTCCTCGAGGCTGCCGTCGATCAGCCGGTCAACGAAGGGATGGTTGACAGCCGCATCCCAATCGGCGGCGGAGGCGTTCTTCAGTTCGTCGGCAAAGCCCATGGATGCGGTCCTTTTCTTGGGTGGTTGGCAACTGACTGGCATTTGTGGTGGTTTTCAGCGGGCGGTTTCTAGCGGTTATCGCAACAGGAAGGTTCTGATCATCTCATTTGGGGTGCAGAAGTCGAATCGTTGGCGGGGTCTGTCGTTGAGT
>NZ_JBIVGX010000008.1:190873-209235 GCF_044748905.1 Paenarthrobacter sp. NPDC089714 | reverse complement strand
CGACAGACCCCGCCAACGATTCGACTTCTGCACCCCAAATGAGATGATCAGAACCTTCCTGTTGCGATAACCGCTAGAAACCGCCCGCTCAAAACGGCATCTACTGCTATGTAGTTGGGATGACGACGGCGGATTGTGACGACGGCGGGCCGGTCACCATCCGAGGTCACTCCGTGAGGCGCGGAACAGGCCGTAGCCGCTTGAGCCAGGCTTCGGTCTGCGCAATATGCGCTCCCATGGCGACGGCGGCCAAGGTGGGGTTCTTTTGTGCGATGGCTTCCAGGATCGCGGCGTGGCCGGCTGTGCTGCCTTCGCGCACGACGGTGCCTTCATCGCCGTCGAAAATATGGAAGTGGCCACCGCGCGAGCGGAACAGGCGGACAAGGCCGGCCAAGGTGGCATTGCCGCTTGCGTGGCAGATTTCCTCATGGAACCGCGAGTCCAGTTCAGAGTATTCGGAAGGGTCAGCGGTCTTTTCCATGGCGTCCACCAGGGCCGTGAGCGAGGCCAGGGCGGTAGGAGTCGCATTGGCCGCGGCTGCAGACGCCGCATGCGACTCCATCAATCGCCGGATTTCAAACAGCTCCAACAATCCATCCAGCGGAAGCAGGTCAACCAGCAGCGCGAAGTTCTGAAGGATCACCGTGGGTTCCAAGGACGATATATACGTCCCTGAACCGTGCCTGGACTCCATGATCCCCAGAGCGGACATGGCGCGAACGGCCTCCCTCAAGGAGCTCCGTGATACTCCGAGTTGTGCGCACAACTCCGCTTCCGGGGGACATTTCTGTCCGGGTGCCAGCTCGCCCGACGCGATCTTGTTGCGCAGGCCTTGCATGGCCGTTTCAACTGCACCCATTTACCCGCCTCCTCCAGACTTGGTACACGCTACAGCACTCCCGTCCCAGTGTTCCGTTCAGGCAAGTGATCAGACTTCATGAGGCAAGACATCGTATCTCTTGGGCGAAAGAGATCATGAAACGAGTCTAGGTAGTACTTCTGATCCAAAGTCATCTTATGACTTTGCGGAGTAGTCTGTTGTCTCGGTCATATATGTGAGGTAACTTACAGGCAGTTCCTGACTCACCGACCTAGAAGGCCCTTGTGCACCCAGCCAGCAACCTGACGGCCCCGCGTCCCATGACAACCCCGGACGGCGCTCCTTCCCGCTCCGACTGGACCCTCACAGCCTCCAAGATCCACCTGAACCATGGCTCCTACGGTTCGGTCCCCCGGGCGGCGCAGGAATTCCAGTTGGAACTAAAGGCCCGCATGGACGCAAACCCGTGCACCTGGTTCATGGGCCAGTACCAGGCCGTGGCCGCCGCCCGGACAGACGTGGCCTCCTTCCTGAAGGTCGACGCCGGGGACATGGCTCTTGTACTGAATGCGAGCGCTGGAGTCACCGCCGTCTATAACTCGCTGGACTTCGGCCGCGGTGCGGAGATTGTCATGACGAACCACGCATACGGAGCCGTACTGCACGGCGCCTACCGCGTGGCGCGGAAGTGCGGCGGCAGCGTCCGCATTGCCGAGATCCCCTTGGATGCCGACGCGGAGACCGCAACGGCGCTGGTGATGGCGGAAGTCGGCGACAAGACGGCATTGATCGTGCTGGACCAGATCACTTCAGCTACGGCGCGGGCGTTTCCGGTAGAAGCCGTTGCGAAGGCTGCAAAGGACGCCGGGGTGCCCTTGCTGGTGGATGGCGCGCACGCACCGGGCGTGTTGGAGGCTCCCGTTCCCGCATTCGACGGGTACTGGGTTGGCAACCTCCACAAATTCGGGTGCGCACCCAGGGGCACAGCGGCGCTTGTCGCTCGTGGGGATCGGGCCGAAGGCCTGGTGCCACTCATCGATTCATGGGGTTTCCCGTACAGCTTCCCGGAGAGCTTCGACCACGTAGGCACCCAGGATGTCACGTCCTGGATGGCCGCAGGCACCGCGTTCACCACCATCGAAGAACGATACGGCTGGCAGACATTCCGAAGCTATGCCAAGGCCCTCTGCGATTACGGAGAAGCCATCATCGGCTCGGCTTTCGCGGACCTCACCGGTGAGAACCACACCGTGGATGCGGGCATGCCCGTGGGGCCGCTGCGATTGCTTCGCTTGCCCCGGGGACTTGCCACCACGCATGAGGATTCGCACACTGTTCGGGCGTTCATTTCAGACCAACTGGACATCGAAACCGCGGTGACCACTTTCAACGGCGAAGGCTTCCTGCGACTCTCCGCCCACCTTTACAACTCGCCGCAGGACTACGAAATCTTTGCTGAACGCGCTGTGCCGGAACTCGTACGGCTCGCCACATCCCTTTAAACATCACTGTCCGCGCCACTGCACGGCGCAATCCACCTCAACCAACCAACGGAGGACCCACGTGAAATCCAGAATCATGGCATCTGCCGCAGCAGGCCTGGCGGCAGTTCTGGCCTTGGCAGGCTGTGGCGGTGGCGGACAGAGCGCCGCCGATGGCAAGGTCACTTTGAAGATGGTGGAAAGCCTCACCAACCCCACCCGCACAGAGACTTTGAAGAAGCTCCTTGCCGGCTTCGAGCAGGCAAACCCCAACATCAAGGTTGATCTCATCTCCCCGCCTACCGAGCAGGCTGACCAGAAGATCCAACAGATGCTCCAGTCCGGCAAAGGCGTGGACGTGGTGGAGGCCCGCGACATCACCGTGGGTTCCTTCGGCGCCAACAACTGGCTCTACGACATGACAAAGGACCTTGACGGCTGGGATGGCTGGAACAACCTGACCGAGAACGCTGTCACTTACTCCAAGCAAAACGGCAAGACCTACTACATCCCCTACGGCTTCTACGGGCTCTCCCTCTTCTACCGATCGGACCTTGTCAAGGACGCCGGCTTCGACGGTCCGCCGAGCAGCTGGTCAGACATGGCGAAACAGGCCGAGGCACTCAACAAGCCATCAGAGAACAAGTTCGGCTACGCCTTCCGCGGGGGCACCAACGCCAACTCCAATGCCGTAGCCATCATCGAGGCCTACGTTGCCGACGAGATCGACCGCGAAAACGCGTTCAAGCTGACCAACGGCAAGACGATCTTCTCCTCCCCCAAGGCGCAGGAAGCCATGGACCTCTACATCGACCTCTTCAAGAAGGGATCTCCGCCGTCTTCCGTTGCCTGGGGTTATCCGGAGATGGTCCAGGGCTTCAGCAATGGCTCCACGGCATTCCTGCTGCAGGATCCGGAGGTCATCGCAACGGTCAAGGAGTCCCAGGCCATCAAGCCGGACCAATGGAATGTGGCCCCGCTGCTGGTGGGACCAAGCGGTAAGGCCATCCAGCCAGTCGCTTCGGCAGGCTGGGGCATCGCCCAGTCCTCCAACGCCAAGCCTGAAGCAGTGAAGCTCATCAAGTACCTGGCCCAAGGCGACGCCGCCACCACGTTCAGCAAGGACAACAGCCTTGTCCCCACCCTGAAATCGGCCGCCCAGGACACCTTCTACAGCACCGGCCCGTGGGCTGCCTACGTGAAGATGACCGAGAACCCTGACACCTATATTTCGGCCATCCAGCCGCGCAGCGTTTCCTGGTGGACCGAGTGGATCAAGAAGTCCGACGGCGAACTCCAGCGGGTGCTCACAGGGCAGATGAGCACCTCCGAGCTGCTGGCCAGTTGGGACACGTTCTGGACAGAAAAGATGAAGGGCTAGAGGCCCATGAGCCTCGACCTCAAGCGTTCCACCTCGCCGCCGTCCGGGCGTGAGGGCCTTCGAAGGGAGCCGGCCAGCAGGAAAAGGCGGTTCAGTGGCAGGACAGCGCTGACCTTGCTGGCGTTCCTGGCCCCGGCCGCGGTATTCGTGGGGATCTTCACGTACTACCCCATGGTCGCGGGCAGCCAGATGGCCTTCAGGAACTGGAACCTGAACGACCTTTCCGACACCTCGTGGATTGGCTTCGGCAATTTCCAGAGCCTTTTCGACGCACCGGAGTTCGGAACGATCGTCCGGAACACCGTGGTGTGGGTGCTCGGCTCCCTGGTCCCGCAGGTGGTCATCGGCTTCGCGGTGGCACTGTTCCTGAAACGCCGGTTCAGGATGCGCGGAGCGTACCAAGCCATGATCTTCTTCCCTTGGGCAGTGTCCGGTTTCCTCATCGGCATGCTGTTCCGTTGGATGTTCAACGCCGAGTTCGGCGTGGTCAACGACCTCCTGATGAAGTCCGGCCTGATCAGCTCGCCCCTGCCCTGGCTGTCCGATCCGGGCTTCGCCATGACGGCCATCATCATCGCCAACATCTGGTACGGCGTGACGTTCTTCGCCATCATGATCCTTGCTGCCCTGCAGTCGGTGTCGGACGAAATGTATGAGGCAGCTGCGCTGGATGGTGCGGGCAAGGTACGGACGTTCTTCAGCATCACGCTGCCCAGCATTTCCACGACGCTGGCTCTGACCATCCTGCTGCGGGTGATTTGGATCTTCAACTTCCCGGACATCATCTTCGCGATGACCGGCGGCGGACCAGCAGACCAGACCCACATCATTACCACCTACATGATCAAAATTACCCAGGAAGGCGACTACGGCAAGGCGTCTGCCCTCGGGTTGATCGTCATGGTCACGCTCATGCTGTTTGCAGCCTTCTACCTCATGGCTGTGCGCTTTCGAAAGGGAGCCCAATGATCAACACTCCAACGCTCGTTGGCCGGATCGCAAAGTTCCTCTTTCTGGGCCTATGCCTGATCGTCACCGTCTTCCCGTTGTACTGGATCATAGTGACGTCCCTCAAGGAGCCGGGGGCCATTTATTCGCTCCCGCTGGACTACTGGCCCCGGCAGTTGTCCCTGGACAATTACATCGGGCTGTTCACGAAGTCCGACTTTGGCCAGTACATGCTCAACAGCCTGGTAGTGGCCTTGGTGGCAGCCTCCGTTGCCACGCTCATTTCCCTGCTCTCCGCCTACGTTCTGGCCCGGTTCCAGTTCTCCGGACGCGGGGCAGTATTGGGCGCCTTTCTGATCACCCAGATGATCCCGGGCTTCATCGCCCTGGGCCCGCTCTACCTGATGATGACCGACTTTGGCCTCGTGGACTCCAAAACGGGCCTGATCCTGATTTACATCGCCATCTGCATCCCGTTTTGCACCATCATGCTTCGGGGCTTCTTCGAGAACGTCCCTGATGCCTTGGAGGAAGCTGCCATGATTGATGGTTGTTCCCGAATGGGTGCGCTCTTCAGGGTCATCGTTCCCGTGATGCTGCCCGGCATTGCTGCGAGTTTCGTCTTCAATTTCGTCAATTGCTGGAACGAACTGTTCCTGTCGGTAACCCTGATGAACAGCGACAGCAACAAAACCATCCCGACGGCGTTGGCCGGCTTTATCTCCAGCTTCAACATTGATTGGGGTTCCATGTCCGCTGCCGCGGTTCTCACGGTGGTCCCCACGCTGGTGATCTTCGCCTTCGCCAGCAAGTTCATCGTGCAAGGACTTACCGCAGGTTCCGTCAAAGGCTGAGACGAACGGCCCAACTGAGTCGCAGTTAAGCGCGTTTTGGCGGCTCTAAACGCGCTTAACTGCGACTCAGTTGGGTACAAATAACGACGGCGGGTCAAGCCTTTTTCTTGGCCCGCGCCTTCGGCTTGCTGGCAGTCTTGGTGGCGGCAGCATCGTCGTCGTCCGCTTTTTCCTTGCCGCGCTTCTTGTCGAGGCTCCGCTTGAGCGCTTCCATGAGGTCGATGACGTCTCCGCCCTCGCCTTCCCCTTCCACCACGCCGAACGTTGCCTCGGTGTCCAGGGCCTCGCCCTTCTCCAGCTTGGCCTCGATCAACGTCTTCAGCTGCGCTTGGTAGTCGTCGGTGTACTCGTCCGGATCGAAGTCATGGGCCATGGACTCCACCAGCGCGGAGGACATTTCGAGTTCCTTGTCCGAGATTTTGATGTCTGTTTCCAAGGATGGGAATTTGGCTTCGCGCACCTCGTCGCCCCACAAAAGGGCCTGGAGGAGCAGCACTTCCCCGCGCACACGCAAGGCACCAAGCCGGGTCTTTTGCCGCAGGGCGTACTGGACTATTGCAATCCGGTCCGTGTCTTCGAGTGTTTGCCGCAAAAGCATGTACGCCTTGGGCGATTTGGAATCCGGCTCAAGGAAATAGCTGCGCTCATACATGATCGGGTCCAGCTGTTCGGCCGGAATGAATTCCACTACTTCGATTTCGCGGCTGTTCTCTTCAGGGAGCGATTTCAATTCGGCGGAGGTGAGGACAACGGTTCGGCCTTCTTCTTCGTACGCCTTGTCAATATCCTCGTACGCCACCACATCGCCGCAAATTTCACATTTCCGCTGGTAACGGATGCGCCCGCCGTCCTTATTGTGGACTTGATGGAGTCCAATGTCGTGGTCCTCTGTGGCGCTGTAGAGCTTAACTGGTACGTTGACCAGACCGAACGCGATAGATCCCTTCCATATGGCCCTCATGCACCCAGTCAACAGCACAAGCCAACAGAGGAGAAGAGGTGGCAGGCAAGCAGAAGGAACGCGTCACCGTTGAGGGCCACGAACTGACCCTCACGAACCTGGGCAAAATCATCTATCCCGAGACCGGCACCACCAAGGCCGAGGTGCTGGAGTACTACGCCGCGGTTGCGCCCTACCTCATTCCAGCGGCGGCCAACAGGCCCGTGACGCGCAAGCGCTGGGTCAACGGCGTGGGCACGGCCGCGAACCCCGGGGAAGTGTTTTTCCAGAAGAACCTCGAAAGCTCCGTTCCCCGGTGGATCCCGCGTGCCACCATCCATCACTCCGACCACACCAACGACTACCCCATGGTGAACAACCTGGCCACGCTCACGTGGATGGCGCAGATTGCCTCCCTGGAAATCCACGTTCCGCAGTGGCAAGTGGATCCGTCCGGGACTCCCCTGCGGCCGGACCGCTTCGTCCTGGATCTGGATCCCGGTCCCGGTGCGGGTTTGCCGGAGTGCGTGGAGGTGGCCAAGCTGGCGCGAGCCATCCTGCAGGACATGGGCATGGAGCCGGTACCGGTCACGAGCGGAAGCAAGGGCATCCACCTTTACACCGGGCTCGAAGGGACGCTGAAGTCCGAGCAGGTTTCGGCCTTCGCCCATGAACTCGCCCGTGCCCTTGAGGCGGACCACCCCACGCTGGTGGTCAGCGACATGAAGAAGTCGCTCCGGAGCGGCAAGGTGTTGGTGGACTGGAGCCAAAACAGCGGCAACAAAACCACCATTGTTCCGTACTCCCTGCGCGGCAAGCCGCACCCCACCGTCGCCGCGCCCCGGACCTGGGATGAACTCGACGATCCGGAGCTCAGCCACCTCGAGTTCACGGACGTCATGGACCGGGTGGGCACGGGCGAGGACCACTTCGCGTCGATCTCCGGCCGGCACCTGCCGCCCCACGCCGAGGAGAACGACGGCGGTACTCCCGCTGAGGGTGCAGGGTCGCCCACCACGGGTGGCCGGGAAAAGGTCACCGTGGCGGGACGCCTGGCCAAGTATGTAGGAATGCGTGATCCGGGCAAGACTCCGGAACCGTTCCCGGCGTCGTCCGTTTCCTCAAGCGGGACGGCCACCGCCTCCTCCGATCAACCGCGGCCCGGCGACCCTGCGCCGCCCGGCGGCATCTTCGTCATCCAGGAGCACCATGCCCGCCGCTACCACCTCGATTTCCGGCTGGAGCACGACGGCGTCCTGGTCTCCTGGGCCCTGCCACGCGGCGTTCCCGATACTCCGGACCGCAACAACCTGGCCGTCCACACCGAGGACCACCCCATGGACTACGCCAACTTCGCGGGAGTGATCCCCAAGGGCGAGTACGGCGGCGGAACGGTGACCATCTGGGATCGCGGTGAATTCACGTGCGAGAAGTGGCGCGACGGCAAGGAAGTCATCGCCACGCTCACGGGTGAACCGGGTGGCGGCCTGGGCGGAACCAAACGGTTTGCCCTGATCAACACGGGCGATCGCTGGCTCATCCACCTGATGAAGGAGCAACCGGGAGGCCGGAAGAAAGCTGCCGCACCGGCGCCTGACGTGAAGGCAGCTGCGGACGCGAAGCCGCCAACCGCCGTCGAGCCTGAACCAATGCCTGGCTACACTCCCATGCTGGCCTCGGCCGGAATCACCGGAGAGCTCAGCGGCGGTGACTGGCTCTACGAACTTAAGTGGGACGGAATCCGCGCAATCATCACGGGCACGGAGGGCCGGATCCGCCTGATGAGCCGTAACGGCAACGACCTCACGGCAGCCTATCCGGAGCTCACGGACCGCAGCTGCTGGCCGGACGGCGATTTTGTGGCCGATGGTGAGATCGTCGCCTTCGGAAAGGGCGGCAAACCTGATTTCGGCCGCCTGCAGCAGCGGATGAACCTGGTCAAGGCAGCGGACATTGAGCGGGCACGGGCATCGGTTCCGGTGCAGTTGATGCTTTTCGACCTCTTGTACCACCGCGGCGCGGACCTTAGCAGGCTGCCGTTCCGCGAGCGGCGGGAGCATTTGTCCTCGTTCGTGGACAGGCTCAGTGAGGGCTGTCCCCTACGCGTATCCGAGGTCCTGGACCACGACGTGGACGACCTCCTGGCGGTAGCTGCCGAACTCGGCTTGGAAGGCGTCATGGCCAAGAAGGCGGACAGCCGCTACACCGTGGGAAGGCGCAGCCGCTCGTGGATCAAGCTGAAACTGGAGCGGAGCCAGGAGGTGGTGGTCGGCGGCTGGCGCCCAGGTGCCGGCGCAAGGAGCGGGACGTTCGGCTCGCTGCTCCTGGGAATTCCCGACGGCGGCAAGCTGCGGTATGTGGGCCGGGTGGGGTCCGGGTTCTCCGACTGGCAGCTCAAGGACATCCTGGGGAAACTCCAGCCCCTTGCCACGAAGGATTCGCCTTTCGTGGACATCCCACGCGAAGACGCCGCCGGGGCGCGCTGGGTGGAACCCGATCTCGTGGCAGAGGTGACCTTCGGCGAATGGACCGGTCCCGGGCGGCTGCGGCATCCCGTGTGGAAGGGGTGGCGCCCGGACAAGTCGCCTTCCGACGTGACCCCGCCCAACTAGGTCGCATTTGTGCGCGTTATGAAGGCTCAAAACGCGCTTAACTGCGACCTAGTTGGGCAGGCGGGGCTAGGCTAGCCGGTCAGGAGGAGTGCGGCATCTGGGGCCGGCTGGTCCGGTGGACCGCGGTGACCGCTGCGCCCTGGCCTGCCCGGCCGTGGGACTGGTCGCGGTCCTTGGGGTGCCGCCGCTTGCCGTTACCATCCGGCCATTGATTGCCCTGCTCGGTGCCGAGAGTCGCTGCTACGGCAGCCGGCTCAGGCATCGGAGCCATATCCATGGACTCCACCAAGTGGCTGGCAACCTCGGGGTTGATGCCTCCGGAGTTGTGGTTCGCAGTCATGGTTCTTCCTTTCCTCAGTGAAACGAAGGGATTTCAAGTTTAGGCCTACCAGCGGACCTTTTTCATGGTTTTTGCCTGCTTTCCGCTGGCGTGCGTTGGCTTGTGGCCCTTGCCCGTGCTTTGCCAACCACCGGGGGTTCCTCCCCCGGACTTGCTGTCAAGCATGGCCCGCTGGGCGTCGGTCAGTTTGGATTTGATTCCGCCTTGGGCGGCTTGGTTGTTATCTGGCGTGTTGGCAGTCATCAGTGGACTCCTCAAAGGTGGTGAAGTCCTGGAGAGGCACGGGAACCACGGCGTCACGGTGTGGTCATGAAGCAAAGAAGGCGACAACGGGAACGGCATGGAGGCAGGGCCTCAACAGGCGTGGATTTTTGTCAGGTGAAACTCGGCTGCGCACCAATCGGCGCAGGCGGTTTACTCAAAAATCAATGTTCCCATGCGTCACACCTTAGCCAAGATGGGCCGCGTTTGGGAACCCCGTGCGGCGGAACCCCTTGCTAGCATGGGCGCAATGTCTCCTGGGTCCCCGATTGTCGACGCACTCCGGGCTGCTGGCTGCGTCTTCGCAGAGGACGAGGCAGCACTGCTCATGGAGGCCGCCCGGGACCCCGAACACCTTCAGCACCTGGTGGAGCAACGCATCGCGGGCATGCCGTTGGAACACCTCCTGGGCTGGGTGGATTTTTGTGGCACCCGGATGGTCGTGGAGCCTGGCGTTTTCGTGCCACGGCGGCGCACGGAGTTCCTGGTGCGGCAGGCGGCGTCGCTGGGGAGGCCGGGTGCCGTCGTCGTCGATCTTTGCTGTGGTTCCGGCGCGATCGGCGCCGCGGTCCACGACGCCCTGGGAACCAGGGAACTGTATGCGGCCGATATCGATCCTGCTGCTGTGGCGTGCGCGCGCCGCAACATCGGGCCGCGGGGCGGGCGGGTCTACGAAGGCGATCTCTTCGCCCCGCTCCCCCGCCACTTGATGGCCAGCGTTGATGTACTTCTGGTGAATGCCCCTTATGTGCCCACCGATTCGATCCGCATGATGCCTCCGGAGGCGCGCCTTCACGAGCCACTGACAGCGCTCGACGGCGGCACTGACGGTTTGGCGGTCCAGCGCCGGGTCGTGGACGGTGCGGCTGAGTGGTTGGCGCCGGGTGGGTTCGTGCTGATTGAGTCGTCTGCGTCGCAGGCGCCGGAAACAGCACGGCTGTTCACCGGTGCAGGGCTCGTGGCCCGCATTGCCTCGGACGCCGGGGTGGATGCCACGGTAGTGCTGGGCCGCGCGCGGGAGTCGGTCCCACATCCGTAAGCTTTTCCGCTGAAATCGCCCCCGTTGCGTGGGCTGAGCTAAACAATTTGGTAACAGCGCCCCCGTGAGGGCCAAAAACCGCGCGTTTACAGGGCAAGAACGGGCAAAAACAAGTAAGGAATCTGGGCAATTTTGACCCAGATATGGCCAATAAATCGGATCTCAACTCGGGTTTCGGGGCAAAAACGCGTAAAATTGAAACCCTGCCCAGAGCGGGGCAGCAGAAGTCGCAAGCAAATGACCTCCCTAGGAGAAGCCCAAATGCCCACAGACCCAAGCAAGATCGTCTCTCCGGACGGCGCAAGGAACGCCCCCGGAAAACCGGCCGCAGCCACCACCCCGGCTGCCGCCGACACTGCTAAGAACCCGAAGAAAATGAAGCTCCGCACCAAGCGCCGGTTGAAGGAATCCGACGTGAACGTGGTGGACCAGCCCATGCTCAAGAAAGCACTCGGCGGAACCATCGTGGGTAACACCATGGAATGGTACGACGTCGGTGTGTTCGGCTACCTCATCACCACCATGGGTCCTGTCTTCCTCCCGGAAGCCGACAAGTCGGTCCAGACACTCTTCCTCCTCGGCACCTTCGCCGCAACCTTCATCGCCCGCCCCCTCGGCGGCGTGGTCTTCGGTTGGCTCGGCGACAAGGTGGGCCGCCAGAAGGTCCTCGCAGCAACACTGATGCTGATGGCGGCAAGTACGTTCGCCGTCGGACTCTTGCCCGGATACGCGCAGATCGGCATCTGGGCCGCCGCGCTGCTGGTCATCCTGAAGCTCGTCCAGGGCTTCTCCACCGGTGGCGAGTACGCCGGTGCCACAACCTTCGTCAGCGAATACGCACCGGACAAGCGCCGCGGCTTCTTCGCCAGCTTCCTTGATATGGGCAGCTACATCGGCTTCGCCCTCGGTGCCGCCCTGGTTTCCGTCCTGCAGCTCACGCTGGGCCAGGCAGCCATGGAGGAATGGGGCTGGAGGCTTCCGTTCCTGATCGCCGGTCCGCTCGGCCTGATCGCCGTGTACTTCCGGAGCAAGATCGAGGAATCCCCGCAGTTCCAGGCCACCCTGGATGCCCAGGAGGCCATCGCCAAGGACGCCGCGTCCAAGGATGCGGACGTTGCCAAGGGCCCTGTCGGCATCATCAAGGCCTACTGGCGCCAGATTGTGCTGGCCATGATCCTCGCGGCCGCCGCCAACACTGTTGGTTACGCTTTGACCTCCTACATGCCCACGTACCTCACGGACTCCAAGGGTTACGATCCCGTCCACGGCACCTTGCTGACCATTCCGGTCCTGGTGGTCATGGCCATTTGCATCCCGCTGACCGGCAAGCTGTCCGACCGCATCGGCCGCCGTCCAGTGCTGTGGATCGGCGCAGGCAGCACCGTGCTGTTCGCGATCCCGGCCTTCATGCTCATCGGTATTGGTGAAGTGTGGTCCACGCTGCTCGGCCTTGCACTGGTTGCCTTCCCCGTGACGTTCTACGTTGCCAACCTGGCCTCGGCACTTCCGGCACTGTTCCCCACCTCCAGCCGTTACGGCGGAATGGGTATCGCCTACAACTTCTCCGTGGCGATCTTCGGTGGAACCACGCCGTTCATTGTCCAGGGCCTCATCGAGGGCACGGGCAACGACATGATGCCGGCCTACTACCTCATGGCCACGTCCGTTGTTGGCGGCATCGCGATCTTCTTCCTCCGCGAGTCGGCACAGCGTCCGCTTCCGGGCTCGATGCCCAGCGTTGACACCCCGGCCGAGGCCCGCGAACTCGTTGAAACGCAGGACACCAACCCGCTGATCAACCTGGACGAGATGCCGTTCGATGGCCAGCCGGTCAGCGAAGTGGCCTTCGGTAACGACAAAAAGGATCTCGCCGGAGTCTAGGAACCGCTTGCCTGCAACTTCTGCGCAGCTTTTTGGATCCGCTCGCCGTAGCCACCGTTCAAGGCGCTCTCCTTGATCTTGGTGGCTACGGCCGTTTGATCATCCTTTGCGGCGTCCCGCAGGGTCTTCAAATCCGCCTGCAACGCTTCCGGCAGCCTGGCGGCCCAGTGAGGCCTCTTGTCCAGGATGAAGCCGGCCAACTTCGCGGCCCGTTCGCCGTAGCCGGTCTTGCTGCTGTCGCCCCTGATGAAGAAGCGCAGCACAGCGTGGGCTGCGGGGTGGGCAAAGAACCTCGCTCCCAGTCCTTCCCGCGACGGGGACGGGGACGGAGCAGCTGAAGCCGTTGACGACGTCGAAGGTGTGGGGGTGGGCGTCGCCGCATTCGCGGCCACGGTTCCACCGCCCAGCAGCAGTCCCGCCGCGAGGACGCTGACGACGGCGGTGCGTCCCGCCGTCGAACGCTTGCCGTTTACCGAGGTGCTTTGCATTGCCTTGTCCTTTCACTGGCCGGCAGACTGCCCGCCGGCTCCTGTACTGACTCTGGACCGGCAAGGTGAAGTGCGTGTTCGGCCAATGTTCGGGGAAGGTAAAGCCGCTGCGGAAAGCCTCCGCGGCCGGCGTTCTTGCTGTTCAATGGACGCATGGAGGACAGTCGCGGGCTGGTGCTGATTGCCGAGGATGAACGGGCAATCGCCGATATCCAGCGCCTCTACCTGAGCCGCGCCGGCTTCGGCGTGCACGTGGAAAGCGATGGCTTGGTGGCCCTCAGCCAGATCCGGCGGCTGCGTCCCGTGGCAGTAATCCTCGACGTCGGCCTGCCCGGCATGGACGGGATCGAGCTCTGCCGCAGCCTGCGGCAGGCCGATGACTGGACCCCCGTGCTGTTCGTGACCGCGCGTGATGAGGAAGTGGACCGCGTCCTGGGCCTGGAGCTCGGGGCGGACGACTACCTGACCAAGCCCTTCTCGCCATCGGAACTCGTGGCGCGCGTCAAGGCCGTCCTCCGCAGGACTTCAGGCGTGCCCGGTTCCAAGCGGCTGGTCCTCGGCCCGCTGGAAGTGGATCCCCTGCACAGGACCGCACGGGCGAACGGAGCCGATGTGGTGCTCACTGCCACCGAATTCGATCTCCTTGCGTTCCTCATGCAACAGCCCGGACGGGTGTTTTCGCGCGAACAATTGCTCTCCGCAGTCTGGGGCCAGGCCAACTACGCTGCCGGACGGACCGTTGATGTCCACATTGCCCAGCTGCGCGCTAAGTTGGGCGCATACTCCCCTATAGTCACCAGCCGCGGGGTGGGCTACTCCGCGGCACAGCCTGCTGTTCCCCCGGCATGAGGCACTGGTTGGGCTCGCTGGCGGGCCGCATCACCCTGGTCATCGCAGGTGTGGCCACGGTGGCGGTGGTTCTTGCAGGGCTGCTGGCCGCCCAGTTGGTGAATTCGACGGCGGTGGACGAGGCCCGGAAGTACCTCGCCGCGGAAGCCGAAAGCTTGAGCAAGGAACCCCTGGCCGGAAACCTGCAGGAACTGCGGGCAGACCTGGTGGGGCACGGTGCCCGCCTTGCCCTGATCCGGGCAGACGGCCGGGTGACCGGTGCCGGGGCCAGATTCCTCGATGACGCCACCGTGGCCGATGTGCAGGCAGGTAAGTCCGTCTCCAAGACCGTGGACGGGCCGCAAAATCCGGTGGTTCTTGAGGCGCGCCCCCTTGGAGCGGGCGGAGGATTGGTGCTGGTGCAGCCCGTTTCCGAAATCCGCGAAGCCGCGGCCCCCCTCTTGCGGCGCATGCTGATCGCACTTGTGGTGTGCCTGGTGTTCTCGATCGTTGCCGGGGGGCTGGTGTCCCAGTGGCTCAGCAGGCCGTTGGTGAGAACTGCCGACTCGGCCCGGCGCCTGGCCGCCGGGGAACGTTCAGTGGCCGTGGCGGCGGGCGGTCCTGCCGAAGTCGCGGCCGTGCAAGGTGCGCTGGCGGCCCTGGACACTGCGCTTAGGGTCAGCGAGGGCCGGCAGCGCGAGTTCCTGCTGTCCGTATCCCATGAGATGCGGACACCCCTGACGGCCGTCCGCGGATACGCCGAGGCACTCGCGGACGGCGTGGTGAGCGGACCCGACGTTGCCGGGGTTGGCCGGACGTTGGTGACGGAAACGGACAGGCTGGACCGGTTTGTCCGCGATCTCCTGGAGCTGGCGCGCCTGGAAGCCGACGATTTCCGCATGGACCTCCAACTCCTGGACGCGGCTCCGCTCCTGCTTGAAAGCTGGGCTGCCTGGCAAGCGGTTTGTGCCCAGCGCGGCGTTATTGGACGGTTGGACCTGCCGCAGTCGGTGCCCATCGGCCCGTTGCCTGTCCGGACCGATGGGCAACGGCTGCGGCAGGTGGTGGACGGGCTGCTGGAGAATGCGTTGCGTGCTGCCCCGGCCGGGGCACCCGTAGTCCTCGCCGCCCGTTCCGAAGGCGGCGGGCTGGTGGTGGAAGTGCGCGACGGCGGCCCCGGCCTCTCGCCGGACGATGCAGTGGTGGCGTTCCAACGCGGGGCGCTGCACGCGCGGTACCAGGGCGAACGGCAGGTGGGCAGCGGGCTGGGTTTGTCCATCGCTGCGCGATTGGTGGAGCGGCTTGGCGGCACCATCAGCCTTGACCAGGCTCCGGAAGGTGGCGCCAGGTTCGTGGTGCGGCTTCCCGCCGGGTGACGGCCGAGGCTACCGCCCCTGGCGGCCCAACAGCTCCCCGATGATCCGGACGCCTTCCGGGAAGGCTCCGGGATTCGGCCCCGCATAGTTCAGCCGCATGTACGGCCCCTCCGGTTCGGCCGGAAACCACTCCGCACCCGCTGCGATCAGCACGCCGGCTGCCTCGCAATCGCGGGTGAGGCGATCGACGTCGGTCCCGTCCGGCAACCTCAGCCACACGTTGAGGCCACCCTTGGGCAGGTGGGTGAGGTGTGCTTGCGGCACGTGTTCACGAAGGCTGGTGACCAGGAGATCACGGCGGGATTGCAGTTGCGAGCTGACCCCGCGAAGGTGCGTGTGCCACCCGGGCTGCGTGACGACGTCGAGCGCCGCCGACTGCAGCAGCCCGCTGACGTACATCGACTCCGCGGCCTGGGCGGTAAGGATCCGCTCGCGGGCGGGTCCGCGGGCAATGACCGCCGCCACGCGGATGGACGGGGAGACGCTCTTGGTCAGGGACCGGATGTACAGCACGTGCCCGGAGTCATCCTTCGCGGCGACCGGGATGGATTCCGCGGCGATCCCGAAATCATGCGCCCAGTCGTCCTCCACAAGGAACGCCCCGTGGGCCTTCACCACGTCCAGGACTTCCTCGCCGCGCTGCACCGACCACTGGGCGCCGGTGGGGTTGGCGAAATTGGGCTGCGCGTAGAACATCCGCGCACCGGTCTCCTCGAACGCGCGGGCGAGCTGCTCAGGGTCCGGGCCCTCCGGCCCGCTGGGCACCGGGACTACCCGGACGCCCGCCTGCGACGCGGCCAGCAGCGCACCCCAATAGCTGGGCGACTCCACCAGCAGCGGCTGGCCGTGCCCCACCAGGCCGCGGAAAATCGAGCTGAGTCCGCTCTGGCTCCCGGGAAGGACGACGACGTCACTCGGCTGTGGCGGCGTGACGCCAACCGGCGTTGAGGTACTGAGTTCCCGGGCGAACCACGACTGCAGTTCCGGCAGTCCAGCCACCGGCGGCCGGGACAAGGACGCTTCCGCCCGTGCCGCACGCGTCAACGCTGCGCGGACGAGTCGTTCGGGCAGCAGGTCACGGGCCGGGTACCCGGAATGGAAAGCGATCACGTCATTGGATGCGCTGCGCATGGCCGCCGTGTTGGTGAGGCGGGGTGCCTGGAGGGCTCCGAGTGCGGCTGTCTGCCACGCATAGTCGGCCGGCCTCGCCGTCCGGAAGGCCCGCACGAAGGTTCCCACTCCGGGGCGGCTCTCGATCAGGCCCTGGGCGGTTAGGGTGCGAAGGGCCTTCTGGACGGTCACCGGGCTCGCCTGATAGTCAGCCACAAGCTTCCTGGTGGACGGTAGCTTGGACCCCGGGGCAGCGCTGGAAATCCATTCCTTCAGTCGCAGAACGATCCGGGAACTGCTATCGTTATTCATGAGTCAACATAGTAGCGCTACTCTCTTTTCATCGCCAGTGGTATCCACACGGACAACGGTGGGAATCTGGTGGGGCCTCCTGGGCGTCTTTGCCTTCTCCTTCACTGTGCCGTTCACGCGGGTAGCTGTAGAGGGAATGTCGCCCTTGTTCATCGGGGCGGGCCGAGCCGTAGTCGCGGCCATTCTTGCCGCAGCGGCGTTGGCGTTCACTCGGCAACGCTTTCCCCAGGGCATCCAGTGGTTCCGTTTGGCCATTGTTGCCGGCGGAATCGTGGCAGGATTCCCGCTGCTGACCACTTTCGCCCTGACCAGCACCTCGGCCAGCCACGGAGCAGTGGTCATCGCGCTACTCCCCGCGGCCACGGCAACAGTAGCGGTGCTCCGGGGGCGGGAACGTCCCCGCCCCTTGTTCTGGGTCCTCACGGCAGTGGGTGTGGTGGCCGCGCTGCTCTTCGCCCTGGTCCAATCCGGAGGTTTCGGTTCCCTGCAGTGGGCCGACCTGCTTCTGCTCGGGGCTGTCCTTGCAGCGGCTATCGGCTACGCGGAAGGTGGGCTCCTGGCGCGCGAACTTGGCTCGTGGCAGACCATCTCCTGGGCACTCGTGGTGGCCTCGCCCGTGATGATTGTCCTGACGCTGGCTTCCCTTGGCTCCGGCCTTCCGTCCGCGTCCCTGGCCAGCTGGGCGTCCTTCGCCTACCTGGGCGTGGTGAGCATGTTCCTTGGCTTCTTTGCCTGGTACCGCGGCTTGGCCATCGGGCCGATGGCACAGGTCAGCCAGATCCAACTGGTCCAACCCGTCATGACCATCGCCTGGGCCGCACTGCTCCTTGGCGAGTCCCTGACCCTGACCACTGTTGTTGGCGGACTCTTGGTGATCCTCTGCGCAGGTGCCGCTGTGCGCGTCAGGCTCGCACCGCCGTCGGGCTCTTAGCCGCCCCTCCCAGCGAAAGGAAGAATCGATGTACACCCCCGCGCACTTTGCTGCTTCCCCCGAGGCAATCACCGCCCTCCTCCAGGACTCCGGCGCAGCGAACCTGGTGACCATGACTACGGACGGCTTGCTCGCCACGTTCCTGCCGTTTGTCCACGATCCGTCCGTGGGCGGGCACGGTGCTTTGCAATCGCATATGGCACGGAACAACACCCAGTGGTCGTCCCCTGTGAGTGGAGAAGCCTTGATGATCGTTCAGGGTTCCGACGCGTATATCTCGCCATCCTGGTACGCCTCGAAAGCGGAGCACGGCCGGGTGGTGCCGACGTGGAACTACTCCACCGCGCACGTCTACGGCGAGTTGGTGGTCCATGACGACGTCGACTGGCTGGCCAGGCACGTGCGTCGCCTTTCTGATCGGCACGAGGCCTCGATGCCGCAGCCGTGGACCGTCGACGACGCCCCCGAGCGGTTCATCGCCGGGCAACTGAGGGCGATCGTGGGCGTGGAACTGGTCATTACCCGGGTGGAGGCCAAGACGAAACTGAGCCAGAACCGGTCGGCTGCGGATGTGGACGGCGTGATTGCGGGACTTCGGGCGGCAGGCGACCCGGCGAGCGCGGCGGACATGGAGCGCGCCCGGAATCCCAAGTAGGTCGCAGTTGTGGGGGGGGTTTGGGGCCCCAAACCCCCCAACAGCGACCAACAGTGGGGGGACCCCCCCGCGCCCCCAGGGCACCCCCCGCCCCCCCGGGCCGGC
>NZ_JBIVGX010000008.1:0-190863 GCF_044748905.1 Paenarthrobacter sp. NPDC089714 | reverse complement strand
TGGGGGGGGGGGGGGGCGGGGGCCCCCGGGGGGGGGGGGGCGCCCTGGCGCGCCCCCCTAACCCCCATTGGGGGCTGGGTGGGGGGTTTTTCCCCCCCCAACCCCCCCCACAACTGCGACCTACTTGGGCGGAACCACCGGGCGCCACATGGCCACCCGCGGCCACCGGGTCAGGCCCAACTCCGCCTCGTGCTCCATGAGGCGGGTGAGCTCGGGACCCCACGTGCCGGCGTCGAGCAGTTCGAAACCGAGGCGACGGTAGTACGGGGCGTTCCACGGCACGTCGCGGAAGGTGGTCAGGGTCTGCCGCTGCATGCCGTGCCCCCGCGCCCAGATCCGGGCGGCGTGCAGGAGCTCGCGGCCAAGGCCCTGGTGGGCATGGTCGGGGTGGACGCTGACCTGTTCCACATGGGCGTTGCCATCCACCACGTCCACCAGGATGTACGCCACGGGAAAGTCGAGGCCGTCCACGTACACCCACGCGCGTCCGCCGGTGACATAGCGCTGCAAGACGTCCACAGGGAAGGACTCGTCATCGGCGATCTGGTCCATGCCGAGCGACCGGAAGGCTTGACCGGCCGCCGTTTCGATGTCCTGGAGTTGCCCCAGATCGTCAGAGTGCGTCAGCCGGATCATCTGTTCGGGTCCGGAACGGGAGGAGCCTGGGAGACAAGGAATTCGTTGCGCTTTTCGATCAGGTTCTGCATGTAGCGGGCCAGGACCAGCTTCTCAACCAAGCGGCCCAGTGCCCCGAAGGGTGCGGCGAACTCCACCGTGTCCACCATGAGCGTGCCGGTGCCGTCGGGGCGGAACTGATGGGTGTGGCGGAGGTACTTGAAAGGGCCACTGACCTGCTCGTCAGTGAACGACGCCGGGGCCTCCATGTGCACGATGCGGCTGGTCATGCGGAACCTGACTCCCAAATGCCACGCCTGCCACGTGACGGACTCGCCCTGGGCAATGAGTCCCGTGGTGGTGCCGGCGATCGCTTTTTCGCGGCTCTTGGTCATGGAGCCGACGTGGGCGTCGATGTTCCTGGACAAGTCGAAAAGCTCCTGCGGCGGCATGGCGGAGCGGGTTCGGCACACAAAGGCTACGGGCATATCTCGATCTTTCCAGACTCCAAACAGTGCGTTGCTTTAACGGCGTGTGACCGGGCTTATGGCGGACCCTGACCCGACCCTGATAATTTTCGAACCTGAGACTTTCGCCCACAAGCCCCGGATGATTGGTGGTGTTCCCGTGCCCACGTTCATGACGCACGCACGCGAACTTCACAGGCTGGGACCGGCCAACAACGATCGCTTGTCCGCCGTCCGGGTGGCCCTTAGTGTCGCCGCCCCGGCCTTGGTTCTGATCCTCGTGGGGCGGCCGGACCTCATGTTGTACGCGGTGTTCGGCGCCTTGACCGGCATGTACGGCCGTAACGAGACCCACCAGCTCCGCCTGAAACACCAGGCCCAGGCCGCCGTGATCCTGGTTGGAGGGCTGACTATCGGCGTCTTCCTGTCCGTGAACCACATCCACTCCTGGTGGCTTGTGTTGGTGGCAACCTTGTTCGCGGGTGCGGGTTCGCTGTACGCGGATTCATCGCGGCTGAGGCCCATCGGACCCTTCTTCGGAATCCTGGCGTTGGGCGCCTGCGCATCGGTCCCCACCAGTGTTCCGTTCACGACGGCGGTACTCATCGGTGCTGCCTCCGCCGCCTTCTCCCTTGTGGTTGGCTTTGCCGGCTGGTTGCGTCACAGGACCTGGGAGCGCGGCGCCGTCCGCGATGTTCCTCTGTTCCGTGGTTCTCTGCGGCAGACGGCCCTCGTCCACGCCGCGCGCTATGTCCTGGCCGTCGCCGGCGCCGGAGCGATTGGCGTGCTGAGCGGCAGCGGCCACCCGCACTGGGCCATGGCCGCAGCGGCCGTGCCCCTTGCAGGCGCGGATCTCCCCAGCCGTGTCCACCGGGGCATCCACCGCATCGTGGGGACTTTCCTCGGATTGGGCGTCGTGGCAGTCGTGCTTTTCCCCAGCCCGCTGTCTCCGCTGCAGTATTTCCCCGGCCATACCGCCGTGGTCCTCGCCGTCATTGTGGTGTTGTGCCAGTTCCCTACGGAGCTGTTCATGGCCAGGCATTACGGGTGGGCCATGGTGTTTTTCACCCCGGTTGTCCTGCTGATCGCCCAGTTGGCGGCGCCCATGGATCCGGGTGTGCTGGTGCTGGAGCGTGCAGTGGAAACGTTCGTGGGGGCTGTTGTGGGGATTGCCGTGGCTGTGGTGGTGCAGCGCCGGGCATAGCGTGGCATCCCGCGGCTCGGATTCGCTGACGTCGTGGGGTCAGGGAGTCAGGCAGATTGTCCTAAGGGACGGCCGGCTACGTTGCCCGACGTGGATTCGAGCGACACCAAGGCACCGAGTTCTGCCGGGCTCAGCCCGGAATTCCCGTCGATGATTCCCGGCAACAGGATTTCCCACATCTGCTGTATCCGGAGCATCACGTCCTCACGCCCATTGAGGACATTGGAAACCATCTGGACGCCCGTGAAGGATGCCACGATATAGCGGGAAAAGTCCGCAGGATCCACCGATGCCCGGATGTGCCCCTGCTGGATTCCGTTCTCGGTGAGGTGGCTCATGGTGTCGAGCCAGTCCTGGTAGGGCTTTCGGACCTCCTGGCCGAACGCCGAAGCCTCAAGCGTCAACCGGATGCCTGCCCGGACAATGTGGTCGGTGACCAGCAGGTTCCCGAAGGCCCCACACAGCCGAATAATCGTCTCCAAGGCCGGTCTGTTCTCGCCAAGAATGCGTCCGCCGGCCGCCATGGCGATCGAATGCTGCGCTTCCAGGACTGCGCCGGCCAGCTCGTCCTTGGATTTGAAGTGGAAGTAAAGGGCACCCTTGGTCACCTGTGCGGCTTCTGCCACCAGCGCAATGGTCGCGGAGCCAAACCCGCGCTCCTCAAAAACTAGTGCGGCGCCTGCAACGATTGCCTCCCGCGTCGCCCTGGCTCGGTCTTGAAGGACCAACGGTGGAACCTCGACTCTCGGAATTGGCGTGGTGCAACAGCTCCGAAGAAACGGGCCCACTGAGGATCTTACGTGGCCGGTCGGGGCTCCCCCCAATGCGATTCCCACCGGCAGCTCTTCTCCTGTGGGAGCAATCGATGCCCCGACCGGCAACCCCTAAAACAAACCATACATCCGGTTTTAAGGCAAGGTGGATGTCATACGGGAGATTCCCGGCCCACCTCGATTGAGGGGTCATCGGCACCCGGGAGGAGCGTCTCCGTCACATTTCATAACGACAAAAATTAAGACGGCTGCTGTGCGCCTGCCGGAGACTTCAGCGCCTGATCGGGATCTCGATCCACGACCCGCGTCTGGCGTTTGTAAGTCAGGAACCTTATAAATATATCAAGTTTATCTAACTATCACGCGGCAGGACTACCGCAGTCATGGATATCAAAGCAGTGCATAGATCGATGTAGTTAGTTTATCTAGCTAATCTCTGATTTCAGGCACTTCGCACGAGCGGGAAATCCGTACGCCAAGCCCTCCTCGTGGGATCGATTTTCACGCCCCTACCAGACTCTGACCTGCGCTAATAGTCAAATGTGGGGGGTTGTGCCACCTCGAACGGGCTTGTTAGGGTCAGCGGTGTCAGCTCGCCTTCACGGCAGTTGATTCCGAAGTTGGGGGGCTTCTTCTCGGAAATGGTGACGCTTCTGCGTCCCTTCCGTCGTGGTCTTCCAACCACCGACGACGAACCGAGAGGAGCGCTGGCCCGTTGAAACACACAAAGCCAAGCAAGCGCCCCAAAGCCCGGTCCACGTCACGGCGAGGTGCCCGCACTGTCGCAGCCGCCGTCGCTGTTGTGGTCATGTTCGGCGGGTGGGGTGCAACCGCTCCGGTCTCACCTGCCACGGCGGGACCAACCCCGGTGGATTCGGCGTCGCCGTCCGAAACGGCCGCCACAACGGAAGCGCCCAGGACCGAAGAGCCAACGCCGGCCACCACAACTGCCCCCGCACCAGGGGAGCCAACGGCCACTCCGTCCACCGGTGAAAAGACGCCCACGGACAAGCCGGAACCGTCCGCACCCGGCCCAAGCGCCGCCGTCGAGCCTGAGCCGCGTCCCGGGGGGACGACGCCGAGCGCGGAACCGGGCGCTGCCGGCGACGACGCGGTTGCTGAAACCGGCCGCGGTCCGCCAGCGGCGGCCAGCGCAGCCAAAGAAGCCAACGCAGGCAAGGACGCCAGCCTCCTCGCGGCGGGAGTCGCCGACGCGCCCCGCCAGGTCTGGACCGAATCCTTCGAGTCCGGACTCACCAACAATGCCAGTGGACTGTCAAGCTACTCGGCCAGCAAATACACGGGATCAAGCGGTTGGTTGAACGGAACCAGCTGCACGGGCGTGCTGGTGAACTATCTCTCGCCCTACCCGAATGCGTCATTCTGCCCCACCCAGCCTAACCTGGCCGTCGGGCAGTCCTCCTTGGCCGCACGTGACGCGCGGCGCATGGCCGACGTCCTGGGCCAGGTAGCGGCAGGCGTCACCGGTTCCACCTCCGCCTCCGCTCCCACCAATGGCTCCACCTCCAGCACGCAGGTCAACCACGCACTCGTCGCCCTTCCCTACGCCACGGTCGCCGGCGGAACCACGGTCCTTCAGTCGGCAGCAGGAACGGGCGTGAGCCCCACGGATTCGCGGTATTACGCCTTGGGCATGAATGCCGTCGGAGCCCAGTGCGGCACCAACAACGCCTCACTGTCGCTGAACCTGGTCTCGGGTGCCACCACCCTCCTGGGCGGATATACCTCCCCCGTGGTCCCGTGCACCAGCACCGGCAACGTCTACTACACCTCCACGGCACTTCCCACCCTGGGCACGATCTCCGGGATCGTGGACCCCGCATGGTCCGCCTCCGTGCGTGCAGGAAGCTACAGCGGCACCAACACCGCACTCCTCACTCCCGCCCAGATATCCGCCGCGCGCGTGCAGATCGTGAACACCGTGACCGGTACCGGCAGCGGATTTGGCGTTGACAACGTGCGGATCCTCGATGTCAGCCCCGCCCTCGATACTTCCTTCGACGCGGCGGGGGCAACGGCGACGGTGCCTACCACCCTGACGTACACGGTCACCAACACCTCAGACCTGCTCGCCAAATCCGATTGGGGGTTCTCGACGGCGTTGCCCACCGGACTCGTCGTCGCACCGACTCCCGCGGTGGCCGGCACCTGCACGAACGTCACGGGCACGGCGTTTGCCGTCACCGCTGCAGCGGGATCGGGAACCATCTCGGCCGTCGGTGGGGACCTTGCCGCAGGCGCAACCTCCTGCACCATCACGGTGGACGTCGTGGCAGCCACTGCCGGAACGTACACCAGCGGAACGGTAACCCCCACGGGACTGATCACCACCACGCCGGCCAGCCTCACTGTGGCACCGGCAACCACCATCACGGTGCGCAAGAACCTCCCCGCCCGCACGGCCTCCACCGACCAGTTCACGTTGTCGCTGCGAACCGGAACCACCGTGCTGGCCTCGACCACCACCACCGGAACGGCAACCGGGATCCAGCCGGCCCAGATCACCCGTTCGGTAGTCCAGCCCGGGTCCACGTACACCATTCACGAAACACCCACATCCGGCGCGGGCCTGGGTTATTCCAACGGCTATGAGTGCACCCGCTCAGGCACCGTGATCGCGTCCGGCGCCGGCGCGTCGGGCACCATTACCATTCCCAACGAGACGGGAATCGACGTCCTGTGCACCTTCACCAACACGGTCCAGGCCACGCGACTCTTCTGCGACGCCAACCACTTCTACTCCGTCACCGCTGCCGGTGCGCTGGAGCAGGGCGACATTGTCTCCGGGAGCCTCGCCTCGGTCGGTTCGTGGTCCAGCGTGACGGCGGCCAACGCTTTGGGTATCGGTTCGAACGGAAACCTCGTCTACGCCATTGATCGGTCCGCAGATGCCTCGGATGTCGCGTCAATTCTCAAGTGGACACCGGGTGCCGGTTTCGAAAAGCTGGCCAATACTGCCTACACCACGACGGCGGGCGGCACCGCTGTCACTGGAAGCATCGTCGCCGGAGCTGTGGACATGGCCAGCGGCCGGTACCTGTTCGGGATCTTCGCCAACTCCCAGTTCTATATTTGGAGCTTCACCGAATCGAACCCCACCGCCACCCGCTTCGCCTACGTCGGCGCGTTCCCCACCGGGTCGGCGCCCAACGGCAACGGCGACATGGCGTTCGACGCCCAAGGCAACCTGTACGTCGTCGGGGCGGCAACCATCAACTCCACCAACAGCGCAACGATCTACACGGTCACCGCCGAAACCCTGGCCGCGGCAGCCGGTGGGACACTGGCCGTGAACACGTCCACCACCAAAGCAACCACCGGCACGGACGCGGCCTTCGCCAACATCAACGGCATCGCCTTCTCACCCCGGGGTACCGTCTACCTCTCCAATGCGGGCAGTGCCTACGAATTCGACGCCACCACCTGGGCCCGAGTGAGCGGAACGCCCCGCGTGGCAGTGAACTCGGTTGACCTCGCGGGGTGCTCGTCGCCGTCGACCCTTACCGTCCAGAAGAACGTGGTGGGCCGCCAGGCCGCGGCCGACCAGTTCACGCTGACGGCCTCGGCCGGTTCTCCGCTGACGGCGTTCGCCACGGCAACAACCACCGGCGCGGCCACCGGACGGCAAGCGGCACAGATCGGGCCCTACCCCGTCCCGATCGGCACCGCGGTGACAGTCTCGGAGGCCATGGCAGCCGGCTCCACCTCGGCCATCAGCGTATACACCACCGTGTATGAATGCTGGGCTGACGGCGTGCGGCTCAGCACAGGAAGCACCGCCACGGGAACCGTCACCATGCCGAACCGGCTCAGCGTGAACGTGACATGCACGTATTTCAACTCGCCATCACCGGTTTCGAGCGTACGGATCACCAAGACCATCCAGGAGTTCTCCGGCCTGACCCGTCCCGGCGTCGGTTGGAGCGTGGGCACCGCTGCGACGGCCACCACCGGAACCGCAACCGCCCTGCCGAGCCTGTCACCGCGGCAGGCGACCGATGCCGCCGGCCAAGCCAGCTGGACCGTACTGTTCGGCTCGGCAGCGTCCCGGGCAACAGTGGTGGTCTCCGAGATCCAGCAGGACGGCTTTGCCTTCGTCAGCGGATCCTGCACGGTCAACGGCACTGCCCGCGCGGTGACGTTCAGCCAGTCCGGAACCACCATCAGCGCAAGCCTCACGGCGATTGCGCCGTCATCCAGCGTCGAGTGCACCATGGTGAACCGCCCGACGGCGTCACTCACCTTGGTCAAGCAAGTCACCTATGGTTCCGCGCTCCCCACGGACTGGACCCTGAGCGCCACCGGGCCCGCGGGGGCACTTGCCGGACCCGCCGGACGCTCCGGCACCGCCGCCGCCACCGGCATCCCCGTAACCCCGGGCGCCGCGTACCGCCTCGCGGAAGCAAACGGTCCATTGACCTATGTCCAAACCGGCACCTGGCAGTGCGTTACCGGAACCGGTGCCACCGTCGCGGTCACGGCGGCAGGGGATGTGACGCCGAGCAACGGAGCCAGCATCACGTGCACCGTGCAGAACGCCACGGCGTCCATCACCTTGCTCAAGCAGGTAGTGAGCCCGCGGACCGGTTTCCAGGCGCCGGACTGGAAAGTTACCGCCACTCCGGCTGTCCTGGCAGGCGGGGTCCTGCCAACGGAAACGCGCACGGGCGCCGAATATGTCGCCTCGGGCAACCCAGCCAACACCTTCGATGTCAGGCCGGGCCACAGCTACACACTCTCCGAAGCGGCCACTGATCCCACCCGACGGATTGCTTACCAGGAACTCCGCCTCGAGCGATTGGTCGGTTCAACCTGGACCACGGTGTCGTCACGAACCATCACCGCTCCGGCAGCCGGGCAGACGGCGGTCTACCGCTTCGTCAACGCCCCCGTTCAGCCCACCACCTTGCCGCTCACCGGCGGTACGAGCGCTGACTCCTACTACATCGGAGGGGGATTGATGCTGGTCCTGTCACTGGCCCTCCTGGTGTGGCACAGAAGTCGACGGATGCGAGGCGCCCATCGGTGAAACCAACCCCAGAACACCGTGCCAGACATCCGTCCAGCCTTCATCCAGATTCATCCAGTCCAGCCCGCCACTCGCACCTCACTCGTAGGAGAAAGCACATGTCCAACACCATCCTCAGGCGGCTATCCGCCGTCGTCGGCGCTTTGGCGCTGGGCGCCTCGGCGACCCTTGCCGCCATCGCACCGGCAACAGCCGTGACCCAGCCGGGCAACATCGACCCGACAATTGCCCGAACCCTGACCGTCCACAAGTTCGCGCTCGGACCCAACAACGGTCAGCAGATCGGCACCGGCCAGGAAGTCACCGTCCCCGGCACGCCGCTCTCGGGCGCCACCTTCACCGCCGCCCTGGTCCAGGGTGTCGACCTTACGACGCCGGAAGGCTGGACGCAGGTCTCCGCGCTGACCCCTGCCACGGCAGCCTCGCGGGTCAACGCCAACGACACGTATACAGCCACCACCGGAACCAACGGCGTGGCGGTGTTCAACAACGGCGACACCTTGCCGATCGGCCTCTACCTTGTGACCGAGACTGTGCTGCCCGCCCAGGCGACCAACCCTTCGGCGCCGTTCCTCGTCACACTGCCGTTCCCCACAGGACCGAACGGGGCACCGAGCAACCAGTGGATCTATGACGTCCACGCGTACCCGAAGAACGCTGTCACGGCCCTGACCAAGACCCGTGTCCCCGCTCCCGCCAACTCGGTGGAGGCCCGCAACCCGGACCTGATCCGCTGGGCTATCAACTCGGACGTGCCGACGTTGGCCGGTGGTGACACCCTGAACACCTTCACGCTCACCGATATCCTGCCCGCCGAGCTCAACTATCTTGCCACCGGCCCCACGGGCGTTGCCCCAACCAGTGTGCGGGTAGCCAACTCCGCCGATGTTACGCAAAACTTCCTGGCCGGCACCGACTACAGCCTCGCCTACGACGAAGCCACACGTAACCTCACCGTCACCTTCACACCCGCTGGCCTGGCACGCCTGGCCGCACTGCCCGGCGGGAAAGTGACACTGAACGTGCTCAGCCGCGCCGTCACCATTCCGGCCAACGGCATCATCACCAACACGGCACGGAGCGTAGTGAACAACGCAATCGAGACCGTCACGGGCAGCACGCCGATCGGCCAGCTCACCGTTTTCGCCTACCAGAACGAGAACGGCGTGCGGACTCCGCTCGCAGGCGCCGTGTACCAGGTGTTCCTCAACCAGAACGACGCCAACCTGGGCCAGAACGCGGTCTTCATCAACGGCATCCAGAACTGGACCACTGGGGCGAACGGCCTCGTGGCGATCCCCATCATCACACCGGGGAACTACTACGTCCGCGAGATCACTCCGCCGGCCGGTTTCCAGTTGCCCACGCCGAGCCAGGTGCAAACCCAAGTGGTAGCCGGTCCTTCGTCCACCACCGCGCCTGTGCAGAACTACGTGGAATTCGAGCACGACCAGGTTCCTGCCTTTGCGCTCCCGCTGACCGGTGGTGACGGCGCTCTGTGGTTCACCGTGGGTGGCATCGGGCTCATCGCCATTGGCCTTGGTACCGCCATCATCACCGCGCGTCGTCGTGCCTCCCTGGCACCCGCACGCGCGTAACGGAGAACTGTGAAAGCGAAGGCGGGGCGTCGAAAGGGCACCCCGCCTTCGCCGGTCTCCACCGCCTCGCGAGGTATTCAGGACCAGCCGCGCCGGTGGCGCCTTCCAGGGGTGGCGCTGCTGGTGGCACTGGCGATGATGTCCGGAAGTGCGCTCCTGCTCTACCCAGCCGCTGCCGCGTGGTTCAGCGCAGTGGACCAATCGCACGAGATCGACAAACTCACCCAGGGAATCAAGGACCTCGGCGCCGAAACACTGCATTCCAGGCTCAACGAAGCACGCGAATACAACCAAAGCCTCAGCGGCGGTGGAGCAGACATCGCAGCAAACGAACGGCTCCCGCTCGCAAAGGAACCCCGCGATGGCACCGGACAAAAATACCTCGACATGCTGCGGGGTGATTCCGAGGGCCTCATGGCCCGCATCAGGATCCCTTCGATCAAAGTGGACCTGCCCATCTACCACGGCACGTCGGACGCCGTCCTGGAGCACGGGGTCGGCCACCTCGAGGGCACTGCCCTGCCCGTCGGCGGGCCGTCCACCCACTCCGTGCTCACGGGTCACAGGGGCCTTGCAACCTCGGAACTGTTCAATGACCTGGACAAGGTCAAGGCTGATGACACCTTCACCATCGAGGTGTTCGGCGAGGTCCTCACCTACCGGGTGGTCGAAACCCTCATCGTCGAACCGGAAGAGACAGAGAGCCTCCTCATCCAGCCTGGCAAGGACCTCCTGACCCTTGTCACGTGCACGCCCCTGGGAATCAACAGCCACCGCATCCTGGTCACGGGCGAACGCGTCATTCCCACGCCCCAGGCGGAAGTGGACGCAGCAGGCATCTCACCCGACGTCCCCGGCTACCCCTGGTGGATGGTCATCGGAGGCGGCGTCGTTGTTACGGCCGTTGCCTACGTCTGGCTTTCCGGGCGCCCGACGCGGTCTACGCGGTCCCAAAGCGCAGCCGCGCGGGCCTGATCCCGGCGACATCTTCTTGACAATGCATGTGAGCTGAAGCACTCTTGTTGGGGTCGCCTGTTGCGCAAGGCGAACCATGTTGATCATTTAGAAACTGCAGGAACACCTCCCCCTCGTCCTGCGAAACCAGGCGCCGGCGTGAAGTAAGCCGGCTGGCCTGATGACGAACGCGTGAGCCCGGGAGAACTGTTGACGACAATCAAGGGTGCCAGCACCATCGATCAAAGCAGTACGAACAGCCGGAACCCGGAGGGAAACCCGGCGGAAGCAGAATCGGGAACAGCAGGGCCAAGGCGGCGCCTCCGGTGGACGGACGTCAACGTCGTGAACCCGAAGATGCTGAAGAAGGCCCTTGGCGGAACGATCGTCGGCAACACGATGGAGTGGTACGACGTCGGCGTCTTTGGCTACCTGATCACCACCATGGGACCGGTATTCCTCCCCGAAGCGGACAGGTCAGTGCAGACCCTGTTCCTGCTGGGGACCTTTGCGGCGACGTTCATCGCCCGGCCCTTGGGCGGCTTGGTCTTTGGCTGGCTGGGTGACAAGGTAGGCCGCCAGAAGGTCTTGGCAGCCACCCTGCTGCTCATGTCGGCAAGCACCTTTGCTGTGGGCATCCTGCCCGGCTACGCCCAGATCGGCATCTGGGCCGCGGTGCTCTTGGTGGTCCTGAAACTTGCCCAGGGATTCTCTACCGGAGGCGAGTACGCAGGCGCCACCACCTTCGTGTGCGAATACGCCCCGGACAAGAAGCGCGGCTACTTCGCCAGCTTCCTGGACATGGGCTCCTACCTGGGCTTCGCCATGGGCGCCGCCCTGGTTTCCGCACTGCAACTCACCCTGGGCCAAAGCGCCATGGAGGAATGGGGATGGCGGCTGCCGTTCCTGATTGCAGGCCCCCTGGGCGCTGCCGCGGTCTATTTCCGGACCAGGATCGAGGAATCGCCGCAGTTCCAGGCAACGCTGGACGCCCAGAATGCCAACGCCGTCAAAGCTGCCGCCGATGCCAAGGCGAAGGCCGGCGGGCCGGCGGCAATCCTCAAGGCACACTGGCGCCACATTGTCCTGGCCATGGTCCTGGCAGCGGCAGCAAACACGGTGGGTTATGCCCTGACCTCCTACATGCCCACGTACCTCACCGAGTCCAAGGGCTACGACCCCATCCACGGCACGCTGCTCAGCATCCCGGTGCTGGTGGTGATGTCCCTGTGCATTCCGTTGACCGGCAAGCTCTCGGACCGGATCGGACGGCGGCCGGTGCTCTGGATCGGCGCTGGCAGCACCATCGTGCTGGCCATCCCGGCCTTCCTGCTGATCGGGATCGGAGCCGTCTGGTCCACCCTCGCAGGCCTCGCCCTGGTTGCGTTCCCCGTGACGTTCTACGTTGCGAATCTGGCGTCCGCCCTGCCTGCCCTGTTCCCCACGTCCCACCGCTACAGCAGCATGGGCATCGCGTACAACTTTTCCGTGGCGATCTTCGGCGGCACTACGCCCTTCATTATCCAGGCACTGATCGACCTCTCCGGAAGCGACATGGCACCCGCGTTCTACCTCGCCGGAACCTCGGTCATCGGGGCGATCGCCATCTACTTCCTGCCGGAATCGGCCAGGCGTCCGCTGCCGGGCTCCATGCCCAGCGTGGACACCGAGGCCGAAGCAAAGGAACTCGAAGCGAACCAGGACACCAATCCGCTCCTCGATCTGGACTCCCTGCCCTTGACGTCTGCCACTAAGGCTTGAGCGGCCTCCGCGGCGGTCCGGACGTGAGCTTCGCGGGAAGAACCCGGGCGAAGAAACTGACCACTTTGTAGCGGCGGGTGGGGATGGAGATGGCCTTGCCTTGCGCATTGTCCTCCAACCCCTCCCGCACCACGCGTTCGGCGGTGAGCCACAGGAACCGTGGAGCGACGGACTTGTCCATGCCCATGCGTTCGTGGAATTCGGTGTGGGTAAACCCCGGGCAAACCGCCGTCACCTGGACACCTGACTTCGCGTAGGCAAGGTTTGCCCAGCGACTGAAGGTGACCTGCCAGGCCTTCGCGGCGGAGTAGGTGCCCCGGTTGGCGAAGGCCGCCACGCTTGCCACATTGATGATCCGGCCGCTCCCCCGCACCAGCATCACCTCCAGGGCTGCATGGCACAGTTCCATCGGGGTCTGGACATGCAGATGGAGGTGCCGCCTCTCTTCTTCCAGCTCGTTGTCCTCGAAAGACTTCAACAGGCCGATGCCCGCGTTGTTGACCAGCACATCCACCGGCCTGGCAGCGTCCCGGAGCCGGTCCGCCACCGCAGAAACCCCGACGGCGGTAGTCAGGTCCGCGGCGAGCGTCTCCACCGAGACACTGAAGTCGCGTTCGAGTTCCCCGGCTTTGGCTTTAAGCCGCCCTTCATCACGGGCCACCAGGACCAGGTGGTGGCCGGCCTCGGCCAGTTGGCGCGCGAATTCCGCGCCGAGCCCGGCCGTAGCTCCGGTCACGAGGGCGGTACGTTCGTTGGCTCGAGTCGTCATGCGCCCAGATTAGTCCCCTGCACTTCCCGCCGAGATGCCCATTGATGACGGTGTTCGCGCGTAGGACTGTCACTACGCGCCAACAAGGAGGCGTAGGATTCCTTTTGAAACGATGCAATACCGCAAAGGATCCCCATGGCCAACGAAGCCCAGCCAACTCCACTTGTCCTCAACAACAACGGCGCCTGGTGCTGGTTCCAGGATGAGCGCGCCCTGATCGACCCGGCAAACAACACCCTGCTGATCGGTTCCGTGGCGGCACCCCCAGGACAGGGCGGTGAAGAACGCGGCGGAAACATCGAACTGGCCGTCCTGGACCTCAACACCGGAAGCAGCACGGTCCAGGTCCTCCACGAACGCCTTGAATCCGATGACCACAACGCCCCGGCCCTCCTGATCCGGCCCGATGGCCGATACCTGGCCATGTACGCCAAGCACAAGACGGACAACTATTCGCGGTGGCGTGTCTCGGTCCGCCCGCATGACGCCACCGAGTGGGAACCGGAGCAGGTCTTCGACTGGACGGAACTCGCCGGCGGTCGCGGTGCCACCTACTCCAACCTCCACCGGCTTGCCGCGGAGGGCCGTACTTACAACTTTGTCCGCGCCATCAATGACGATCCCACACTCATGGTCTCCGAGGACGACGGAACAACATGGAGCTACGGCGGCAAGCTCTTCACCCGCCCCAAGATCGGATATGTGAACGGCTACACGCGCTACGCCGCCAATGGCACGGACCGCATTGACCTCATCACCACGGACCACCACCCGCGGGACTACAACAACAGCATCCACCACGGCTTCATCCAGGACGATGCATTGCACGACGCCGAAGGCAACGTGGTCAGCAAGCCGGTCATCGGATCTGCAGGCATCAACCAAACGGTGCTCACCACGGTCTTCGAAGCCGGAATGACGCTCGACGGCGATACCCTCACCCACGGCTGGACTACTGACCTCCGCCGCCAAGGTTCGGAACTCGGCGCGATCGTCACCTGCCGCGCCAACGACGTCAACGGTCCGCTGCAGCGGGAGCAAATGCTCGACGTCGACGATCACCGCCTGCTGTACGCGCGCTTTGACGGCGTGCGCTGGGAACTGAACCCACTCGCCGTCGCTGGTCCCGCGCTGCTGCCCCACGAGCAGGACTACACCGGCCTGGGTGCCGTGGACCCGAACAACCTGGACTGTGTGTACATCTCCACGCCCGTGGATCCCCGGACCGGCGAGGCCACCGCGCACTACGAGCTCTACCGCGGCGTCACCACGGACAGGGGCGCAAGCTGGGCATGGGATGCCGTGACGGAAGGCTCGGATATGGACAATCTCCGGCCTATCGTGGTGCCGGGCGATCCGTCAATCCATGCAGTGTGCTGGTTCCGCGGCTCCATGACGTCATCGCAGGCCTACGAAACGGAGATCGTGGCGCTCGTTGACGCGCCGAGGGGTTAGCTCCCGGGCTTTTCAAGCCTCGAAAGTGCCGAAAGCCAACCCCTCGCTGCGGGTGCTTAGGCGAACTTCGCCAAGGGGTTGGCCAGCCGTCCGGCCATTTGGAGTCCGCCCGAGGGATCGGAGATGTCCAGCATCTGCTGGTTGTTCCGAAGCTGCAGCCGGTTGAGGCAGGACAATTCGAAGTCCGGGGCGAAGAGGTCGTGCATGGCGAACTGGTCTGCCAACTGCGGATGGCGTTCCTGGTATTCGCGCAGCACGGAGGCCGCGGTTCCCCAGAACTCGTCTTCGCGGAGCGTCCCGTCTTCCACGAGGATCGCACCGAGGAAGCGGAAGATGCAGTCGAAGACATCGGTGAAGATCGCCAGGACCATCTCTTCGGCAGGAATCTCGGCCTTGATGCGGGAAACCTCTTCCGGGAGTTCAAGCCGGTCACCCATCACCACGATTTCCTCGGCCAGGTCCTTCATGATGGCCCGCACCGGCACGCCGTTTTCAAGGATCAGGATGACGTTCTCGCCGTGCGGCATGAAGGCAAGCTCGTACTCGTAGAGGCAATGCACCAGCGGCACGAGGTAGGCCTCGAAGTAACGGCGCAGCCACTCGGTGGGAGCCAGCCCGGACCGGGCAATGAGGGAAGAAACCATGGAAACGCCGGATGCATCCACGTGCAGCAAGGAAGCCATGGTGGCCAGTTGCTGGCCTTCCTTGAGCAAGGGCAGCGGACTTTCCCTCCACAGGGCAGAGAGCATCTTGCGGTAGGGCGAACCCTTGGCCGAAGCCGCCTCGTAGTAGTGGTTGTGGTACCCGATGGCGGCAGATTCCTTGATCATGGCCAGGCCCCGGTTCTGGAGCTCCTGGTCCTTCGAGATCACGTCCTGCAACCAGTCGTTGATGGCCGGTGTTGCCTTCATGTACTGCGGTGACAGCCCGCGCATGAAGCCCATGTTCAGCACGGACATGGCCGTCTTGACGTACGCCTTCTCCGGTGACGTGGTGTTGAAGAACGTGCGGATGGACTGCTGGGCCTGGTAGTCGTCCTCCCCCGAGCCGAGGTGCACAATGTGGCGCTGGGCGATTTCTGCCGCGAACGTCACGGTGAGCTTGTTGTCCCATTGCCACGGATGGACCGGCATGAGCAGGTAGTCATCGGGGTCGAGTCCGGACGCGGACAATTCCGTGCTGAACCATGCGAGCGTTGCGGGCCCTAGTTCCGCTTCGAAGTGCGTCCGGTAATCGAGGCCGGCGCTGGAGGTGAACACGGCTTTGCTGCGGTGCACGGCGATCCACTGCAGCCGCACAACGGCTCCGGTTTCCGGCGCGAAAGCATGGTAGTCGGAAATCCCGAAGCCAAGGCGGCCGTTGTTGGCCACGAAGCACGGGTGTCCCTCGGTCATGCTGTGCTCGATCGCCTGGAAATCCGCAGCCACGTCGAACCCACCCGTGACACCCGCGGCCAGCTCGGCGGAGCCGAACGGCTTGCCCTGCTTGTAGGCGTGGCCGGCCAGGGTGCTGCTGATTTCTTCGAGGTAGACAGGGAGCATTTCCATCTTGATGCCCAGTGCTTCATGGAACTCGGCAATGAAGTCCAGGGCATCCAGCGGCAGCTCCTCGCCGTCGCGGAAGCGGGCAATGGATTCCGGACGGACCGCCCAATGCTCCAGCTCCAGGACAGTGGCACGGAAGCGGTACTCAACCGTGTCGTCGTCGCTCGTCACGCGGTACAAGCCAACGCCTGCACCTTCGTCGCGGATCAGGTCCGGAACCAGGATCCGTTCGTGCGAGAACTCCGCGATCGCCTTCCGGATCAGGTGCCGGTTGGCAACGGCCCAACTCTCCGGGTTGAGGTGGGAAACGGGTGCGGCCGACTGCGCGATGCCGGTTTCGACGGTGCTGGTCACTGGTCTTCTCCTCTGGTCGCCGCGGCAGGCGCGGCCAGAATCGGGGTCAGGGTGGCAAGGAAATCCTCGCGCGTGCAGAAACTCAGCAGCCCCTGCTTGTGGTCTTCGGAAGGGTCGACGGCGGGAAGGGTCACCACGCCGTGCGGGCGGAAGCCCACCTTCTGGTTGAGCGCATGGATCTTGTGGTTGCGGGCATCAGGCTCGACGACGACGCGAAGCGTTTCGGGGTCCTGGAACAGTTCCTGCATCACGGCCTGCATGACGGCGGTGGTGAAGCCCGGTTGCGGGTCGCCGCTCGGCGGGGAGACCAGCAAATGCATCCCGATGTCGCCCGGCTGGACGTCATACACGTCCGCCAGCGGGGACGATTCCGGGCGGTAGCGTTCCATCAGGAAGGCGGGGACGCCGTCGTCGAGCCCCAGGAAGGCCTGGTGGTGACCCGTGGCGGCGATCTTTGAGTACTCCTCCACAACGTCCTGTTCGGCGCATCCCACCATGCCCCAGAACCGGGCGTATTCCTGGCTCACCCAACTGTGGAGGACTGGTGCGTCGGCTACGGGATCCACAGTGCGGAACGTGAAGCTCATACTGCTGCTCCTACAGACTCAGGGGCGTCCACGACGACCGGAGCTGGCGCGCCGAACTGCTGGAATGCGATGCTGCGCTCGATCGGGTAGATCTCACGCCCCGTGATTTCGCGCAGGATGCACGAGTTGCGGTAGGCGGCCATGCCCAGGTCCGGGGTGACGAAGCCATGGGTGTGCAGCTCCGCGTTCTGGACGAAGATTTCGCCGGGTTCGACGCCGGTACCGTAGTTGCGCTCGACGTCGAACCGTCCCTTCGCGTCGCGACGGATGCGGTCCTTGATGCCGGCCAGGAAGGCGGGTTCCTTATAGGAGTAGCCGGTGGCGAGCACTACTGCCTCCGACTCGAGGGTGTAGTCACGGCCGTGTTCTTCGTGGCGCAACTGCAGGGTGTGGGTACCCGTCGCGGCATTCCATTCGGCAGCCGTCAGCGAGGAGTGCGTGTGCAGCTGGGTGTCCACGATTCCGGACAGGCTCTTGGTGTAGAGGAGATCGTAGATGTCGTCGATCAGGTCCGAGTTGATGCCCTTGTACAGGTTCTTTTGGTTCTTGATCAGGTTGTCCCGCTGGTCCGAAGGCAGCGAGTGGAAGTAATCCACGTACTCGGGTGAGGTCATCTCAAGGGTGAGCTTGGTGTACTCCAGCGGGAAGAAGCGGCCGGAGCGGGTCACCCAGTTGAGCTGGTAGCCATACACGTCGATTTCCTGGAGGAGCTCGTAGTACAGCTCTGCGGCACTCTGCCCGCTGCCCACGATCGTGATGCTGCGCTTGGACTGCAGCTCACTCTTCCTCGACAGGTACTCGGCGTTGTGGAGGACCAGTCCCCCACCGTCCACGATTCCCGCGCAGGACACAGGGATATACGGCGAGGTTCCCGTGCCAAGGACCAGACGCCGCGCGCGAAGCACCTCCGCGCCGCCGGGGCCCTGCACCGAAAGGCGGTACACGCCGTCGTCGTACGTCACATCCAGCACATCCGTGCTAAATCGGACCGAATCCAACTGCCCGGCCACCCACTGGCAGTACTGGTTGTATTCGGCACGCAAGGGGTAGAAGTTCTCGCGGATATAGAAGCGGTACAGCCGGCCGGTCTGCTTCAGGAAGTTCAGGAACGAGTACGGCGACGTCGGGTCTGCCAGGGTCACGAGGTCCGCCATGAACGGAACCTGAAGGTGGGCCGGCTCCAGCATCATGCCGGGGTGCCAGTCGAAGGACTCGCGGCGTTCCAGGAACACGCAGTCCAGGTTCTCCACCGGCTCGCTGAGTGCCGCGAGGCCAAGGTTGAAGGGCCCGACGCCGATGCCCGCGACGTCGTAAATCTTGCTGTTGTCCGGGGTGCTCACGCGGCGGCCTCCGTGGTGTTTGCGAGCAGGCTGGCGCCCGTGCGGCGGATGAGTTCGATGATTTCCTGAATGTCCCTCAGGGAGGCCTCGGCGTTGAGGAGGGTGAATTTGAGGTAGTGGCGTCCGGCCACCTTCGTGCCTGCCACAACGGCTTCGCCGGATGCGAAGATCGCGGCACGGATGGCGGGATTGAGGGCGTCGGCGGCGTTCTCGTCGAGCTTTTCGCCGCCGATGAGAGGCCGGTAACGGAACACAAGCGTGCTCAACTGCGGCGCTGCGGCGAGTTCGAACTCAGCGTCATCGGCAAGCAACGCACCTACGCGGCCCGTCAGGTCGATGGCTTCGTCGAACAGGGCACCAATGGCGTCGGCGCCCATGATGCGCAGGGTCAGCCAGAGCTTCAGGGCATCGAAACGGCGCGTGGTCTGGATGCTCTTGTCCACCTGGTTGGGGATCTCGGCCTTGGCGGCGCTCTCCGGGTTCAGGTAGTCGGCGTAGTAGGTGACATGGCCGAGCATGGATCCATGGCGGACCAACACAGCACTGGAGCTGACTGGCTGGAAGAACGTCTTGTGGAAGTCGACGGTCACGGAATCGGCCAAGTGGATGCCGTCCAGAAGGTGACGGTAGCGGCCGGAAACAATGAGCCCTCCACCGTAGGCGGCGTCCACGTGCAGCCAGGAGTCATAGGCGCGGACCAGTGCGGCAAGCTCGGAGAGCGGATCAACCGAACCGAAGTCGGTGGTCCCGGCAGTGGCCACCACCGCCATGGGGACCAGCCCGGCGTCGTGGGCTTCCGCCAAAGCAGCCGCAAGGGCGGCGGGATCCATGCGGTGGTCTTCGGCAGTGGGAATGGCGATGACGGCATCGAAGCCGAGGCCGAGCATGGAGGCCGACTTCTGGATGCTGAAGTGGCTGTCCGCGGACGTAAAGATCCGGAGGCGGTCCAGCAGGTGCGGCAGGCGGGCTTCCGGGGCGTCCGTACGCAGCTTGGCGACGGCGTGGTTACGGGCAATCAGCAGCGCCTGGAAGTTGGACTGGCTGCCGCCGGAGGTGAAGACGCCATCCGCTTCTGCGGTGAAGCCGATTCGCTCGGCGGTCCAATCGATGAGGCGGCGCTCGATCATGGTGGCGCCCGCGCTCTGGTCCCACGTGTCCATGGAGGAGTTCACGGCCGAGAGCACGGCCTCGCCCACCAGCGCCGGGATGACCACCGGGCAGTTCAAATGTGCGGCATAGCGTGCGTCGTGGAAGTAGATGGCGTCCTTGAGGTAGAGCTCCTCCAACTCCTCCAAGGCGGCGGCGGTGTCAGGAAGGGGGCGCTCGAGGTCGACGGCACCAACTTTGGCCTTCAGTTCCGCATGCGCGACGCCGGTGAACGGCTGGGCGGTGCGCTGCACCTTGGTGGAGACGGCATTGACTCCCTGGAGGACCTGCGCCACGTAGCTGGGCGAATTTCGTGCGTTGAACAGTTGGTTGGTGGCAGCAAGTGCCAGCTCCACTTTGGAGCCGAAATCCTGCTCCTGAGCTATCTGCTCTTCGACACTGGGTGACGTCACGACAGCTTCCTTCCGTTGCGTTGGGATCGCTAGTTAGCAAAGGCAAGCCTTACTTAGGTTGGCCTTTGCGTCAAACTTTTGTGACCTAATTCGCTCGGAAGGCGGTTTCTCGGTGATGTACCGGGCGGTAACGCGTCATTGACTTTCCCCGGAAGGCATTTGGGTGCAAAATGTCACGCCTTTCGGCCAATGAATGGCTGCTTCAGGCCACCCTTCCGGCCGGCCCGAGTTCGACAGGCAGGTCCGGGGACCGGCTGTACTGGGACCACCCGCCCACAAACAGGCGCCCCTCACCCAGCCCTAGATGCTCCAGCATGAGGAGGTTGTGGCACGCCGTCACCCCGGAGCCGCAGTAACTGATGAACCGATCGGCGGTGTGGATTCCCGCCGCCCGGACGTTACGGCGAAGCTCGTCGTCCGCCAATAGCCTTCCGGTGGCATCAAGGTTCTCCCGGCAGGGAAGGTTGCCGGCCCCCGGGATGTGTCCCGGGCGGGGATCGACCGGGTCCTGCAGCCCCTCGAATCGATCCCGGTTCCGGGCATCAGCCACCGAAGAGTCGCCACGCAGCACGTCCTCGATGGTGGCCAAACGCTCGTTCGGCCACGGGCGGACGCTGAAGTCCGCGACCTCCCTTGCTGCAGGCGCCGACTCCAGCGGTCCGCGATAGGAGGCCATCCCGCCGTCGAGAATTGCTGCCTGGCGACCGGTAGCCCGAAGCATCCAGACCAACCGTGCGGCAATGACCCCACCGGCATCGTCATAGGCCACCACAACGTCTGAGTCGCCAATCCCCAGGGAGGACATGCCCGCCGAAAAGACTTCCGGATCAGGGAGCGGATTCCGCCCGACCGCGTCGCCTGAATCACCGGAAAGCCAGGCGTCAAGGTCCACGAAGACGGCACCCGGCAGGTGGCCTTGATCGTAGGCCCGGCGCCCGGAACTGCCATCGAGGTACCAGCGGGTATCTGCAAGGACGAGATCCGGCCGATGGTCTTCGCACCAATCAAGGGAGACAAAGGGTGGGATCACAGAAGGGTTCTTCATGCAGAGAGAGTACCGAGTCGTCTCACATTAAGAGATTGCTATCTCATTATTCGAGATGAAGAGCCTACCGCATTGGGCCAGCTCTTCCGACAGCAGCCCAATGGCAAAAGAAACGGCCGGCCGGGTTATGGTGAACCCGATCGGCCGCTTCCGTTAGTGCGCTCCGACCCGACGGCTTGAGTCGGCGCTGTTAGCCGCTGCTAGAGAACGGTTGCTCCCAGCACGCACTTGACCTCGGTCCCCTTCTGGGGAACCTCGGCGTTGATGGCCCACTCAAGGGCTTTGCCCGCCTGTGCGTCCTTGAACGACTGCTCGCCTCGGGCAAGCACCGACGACGACTTCGGATCCACCCAGCTCACGGAGATCTTCACGGTTCCCTTGGTGCCCTCGGGTGGAGTCACGGTCCCCTTGGCCGCTACCTTGCCGGCGGCGGTATCGCAGGAGGCCATGGTGGTGGCCTCGATGATGCCCGTGCCCGGGTTTGCCGGCTTGGCCTCACCAGTAGTGGGTGCCTGGGTTGTAGTGGACGACGGCGGTTGGCCGGCTTGGTTGCTGGGCGAGGAACAACCAGCGAGCGCGGCTGCTGAGACCAGCACGCCCACCATGCACACGACTGACTTCTTCATGGAGTAACTACCTGATTCCTTTTTTGCTGATTCGTGGAAGCCATGGAAAGTGCGCGGCAACCGAAATGGGGAGACCGGTTGCCGCGCACTCCTTCCCTATGCCTCGGAACGCTTACGGCGTCCAATGAGGAACAGGAACAGTCCCGCACCAACTACCAGGAGGCTGATGGGCAACACGGTGAGAACAACACCCGTGGAGGCCAGCGACTCACCTGGCTGGTTCGGAACAACCGGCGGGAAAGTCACAACAGCACTTGCAGGTGGCGTAGTAACTTGCGGTCCCGTCGGAGGCAGGCCGGTGGCAGTCGCATTGTTCACGACCTTGCCGGCATTGATATCGGCCTGGGTTACCGCGTACGTTGCCGTCGCAGTCACCGTCTGGCCAGGCTGCAGCTCACCAGGAGTGCCCGGCCAGTTATAGCGCAGTGCGGACAAGCCTGGCAGGACATCGTGGATGGCCACACCCGTCAACATGACGTTGCCAGTGTTCTTCGCCGTGAAGGTGTAGGTGACGATGTCACCCACCTTCGCGGGATCCCCTACTGCGGAAGCATCCGCGGTCTTGGAGAACTCCAGTGCTGCATCAGGCGACAGCGGGGTGTCCGTGCCGGCCGGAGGCGGGGTGACCGCCGGGCCGGTGGGAGGAGTGCCCGTGGTGGTCGCCAGGTTGGCGACGTGACCGGCGTCGATATCCGCCTGGGTGACGTGGTACGTCGCCTGGGCAGTGACCGTCTCTCCGGGGAGCAACTCACCCGGGGTGCCGGGCCAGGTGTAGCTCAGAGCCGACAGGCCGGCCATCGGGTCGTCGATGGACACCTTGGTCAGCTTCACGTTGCCGGTGTTCTTGGCTGTGAACTGGTAGACGATCTCATCGCCCACGTGCGACGGGCCGGCGACGAGCGAGACCAAGGCCTGCTTGCTGAACTCCATCGCAGGAGCCGGGACCAACGGGGTGTCCGTACCTACCGGCGGCGTGCCAACCGACGGGCCAGACGGAGGAGTACCCGTGGTGGTCGCCAGGTTGGCGACGTGACCTGCATCGATATCGGCCTGGGTGATCGCGTACGTTGCCGTAGCGGTCACCGTCTCGCCCGGCTGCAGTTCACCCGGAGTTCCGGGCCAGCTGTAGACCAAGGCCGACAATCCAGCCAAGGGATCGTTGATCGACACGTTTGTCAGCTTTACGTTGCCGGTGTTTTTCGCCGACAGCGTGTAGGTGATCAGGTCTCCGACCTCGGAGGTCCCTCCTGCAGCCGGCGCGGAAGCCGACTTGGTCAACTCCATCGCCGGTGCCGGGGTCAACGGGGTGTCCGTTGTGGCCGGAGGCGGCGTCAGGGCAGTGCCCGTCGGCGGAGTGCCGGTGGCGGTTGCCACGTTGGCCACGTGACCGGCGTCGATATCCGCCTGCTTGATCGCGTACGTTGCCGTAGCAGTCACCGTCTGACCCGGGTGCAGCTCACCGGGGGTGCCCGGCCAGTTGTAGCTCAGTGCGGACAGGCCCGCCAGGGGGTCGTTGATGGCAACATTCTTCAACGTCACGTTTCCGGTGTTCCCTGCCGTGAACGTGTAGGTGATGACATCGCCGATCTTGGTCGGGTCATGAACTGCGGACGAGTCAGCAGTCTTGGTGAACACCATCCCGGGCGCCGGAACCAATGGGGTGTCCGTCGTTCCCGGAGGAGGCGTCAGGGGCGTCCCTGTGGGCGGAACACCAGTGGTCGTGGCGCTGTTGGCGACATGACCGGCGTCGATATCCGCCTGGGTGAGGGCGTACTTCGCAGTGGCCGTCACGGTCTGGCCGGGCAGCAACTCACCGGGAGTACCCGGCCAGGTGTAGCTCAGTGCAGACAGGCCAGCCAGCGGGTCGTCGATCACAACACCCGTGAGCTTCACGTTTCCGCTGTTCTTCGCCGTGAAGTTGTAGGTGATCACGTCACCTACAACGGCCGGGCTCTGAACAGCCGAAGCGTCAGCCGACTTGGTGAACTGCAGTGCCGGAGACGGGGTCAACGGGGTGTCCGTCTTACCCGGCGGTGGAGTGACGGCAGGGCCGGACGGCGGGGTACCCGTAGAGGTTGCCTCGTTGACCACATGACCCGCATCGATGTCGGCCTGGGTGATCGCGTACGTTGCCGTAGCAGTTACCGTTTCGCCCGGCAGCAACTCACCGGAGGTTCCCGGCCAGGTGTAGCTCAGCGCGGACAGACCCGCGAGCGGATCGTTGATGGTGACACCGCTCAGCTTCACGTTCCCCGTGTTCTTGGCCGTGAAGGTGTAGGTGATCAGGTCGCCCACAACAGCCGGGTCCTGGATCGCGGAAGCGTCAGCGGACTTGGTGAACTCCATGGCCGGAGCCGGGGTCAACGGAGTATCCGTGGTTCCCGGAGCAGGCGTGACCGGGGTGCCGGTCGGAGGAACACCAGTGGTGGTGGCGCTGTTGGCAACGTGACCCGCATCGATATCCGCCTGGGTGATCGCGTAGCTTGCCGTCGCAGTCACCGTCTGGCCGGGAAGCAGGATCCCCTGCACGCCGGGCCACGAGTAGACCAGCGGAGACAGGCCCGCCAACGGATCATTGATGGCCACGTCCGTGAGGGTGACATTGCCCGTGTTCTTCGCCGTGAACGTGTAGTTGATGCGATCGCCTACAACACTCGGGGTCTGGACACCGGACGAGTCCGCCGTCTTCGTGAACTCCATTGCGGGGCCGGGTGTCAACGGGGTATCCGTTCCTGACCGCGGCGGGGAGATCGCCGGGCCGGTGGGCGGATTACCGGTGCTGGTCGCCCAGTTCACAACATGGCCGGCATCGATGTCAGCCTGCGTGATCGCGTAGCTTGCCTTCGCAGTCACGGACTGGCCAGGCTGCAACTCACCGGGAGTGCCGGGCCAGGTGTAGCTCAGCGGAGACAAGCCAGCCAGCGGATCGTTAATCACCACGCCAGTCAGTTTCACGTTGCCCGTGTTCTTCGCCTCGAACGAGTACGTGATGACATCCCCAACCTGGGACGGGTTCTGGACACCGGAAGCATCCGCCGTCTTGGTCAAGGTCATGTCCGGACCAGGAGTCAACGGAGTGTCCGTGCTTGCCGGCGGCGGGGTTACCGCGGGGCCGGTGGGCGGATTGCCGGTGCTGGTTGCCGTGTTCGCCACGTGGCCTGCGTCGATATCGGCCTGCGTCATACCGTACGTTGCCGTTGCAGTCACAGACTGGCCCGGCTGCAGCTCGCCCGGCGTACCGGGCCAGGAGTACACGAGCGCGGAAAGGCCGGCCAGGGGGTCGTTGATGGTGACGCCCGTGAGCTTCACGTTGCCGGTGTTCTTCGCCTCGAACGTGTAGGTGATCTTGTCACCAACGACAGTGGGGCTCTGGATTGCTGCGGAATCAGCCGACTTGGTGAACTCCATCGCCGGAGCCGGAGTCAGCGGGGTATCCGTGCCGGCGGGCGGAGGAGTAACGGACGGTCCGTTGGGCGGAGTGCCCGTGGTGGTCGCCGAGTTCACAACATGGCCGGCATCGATATCAGCCTGCGTTATGGAGTACGTTGCAGTGGCGGTCACGGACTGGCCGGGCAGCAGCTCACCGGCGGCACCGGGCCAGCTGTATGTCAAGGCAGACAGGCCAGCCAAAGGATCGTTGATCGCAACGCCCGTCAGCTTCACGTTGCCCGTGTTCTTCGCCTCGAAGGAGTACGTGATGACGTCACCAACGCGCGAAGGCTTCTGTACAGCGGAAGCGTCCGCCGACTTGGTCAGTGCCATGTTTGCCGAAGGAGTGACCGGGGTGTCCGTTCCAGCCGGAGGCGGAGTTACGGCGGGACCAGTGGGCGGGTTGCCCGTGGTGGTCGCCGAGTTCACAACATGGCCGGCATCGATATCAGCCTGCGTGATCGCATACGTTGCTTTGGCAGTCACTGACTGGCCGGGCAGCAGCTCACCGGCGGCACCGGGCCAGCTGTACGTCAAGGCAGACAGGCCAGCCAAAGGATCGTTGATCGCAACGCCCGTCAGCTTCACGTTGCCCGTGTTCTTGGCCTCGAACGTATAGGTAATCACGTCCCCAACCTTGGACGGGTTCTGGATCGCCGAAGCGTCAGCCGACTTTGTCAGGCTCATCTCCGGTCCCGGGGTCAGCGGAGTATCCGTGGTTCCGGGCGGAGGAGTGACCGGAGGACCGGTGGGAGGGTTGCCCGAGGTGGTGGCCGAGTTGGCTACGTGTCCGGCATCGACGTCCGCCTGGGTGACGGCATAGGTTGCCATGGCCGTCACAGTCTCGCCTGGAAGCAGAGTGCCCGGTGTTCCCGGCCACGTGTAGCTCAGGTTGGACAGGCCGGCCAGGGGGTCGTTGATGACGACGCCGGTCAGTGCGGTGTTTCCGGTGTTCTTCGCCGTGAACGTGTACGTGATCACGTCGCCCACGTGCGCCGGCGACTGTACATCCGATGCATCAGCGGACTTGGAGAACTCCATCTTCGGAGCAGGTTGCGCAGTGTTGGTCAGCACGCAATTGATGTCTGCGCCCTCCACCGGAGTCAACGCCAAGGAGCCGGAGAAGGCAGCACCAGTCGGCAGCCCTTGCTGGAGGCCATTCGCGTCAGTGCAGGAGATGGTTTGGGCGTAGCCAGCCAGACTCGAACCAGACTCAGTGAGGTAGTAGGTGCTCCCGGCAGTAGCAGCGTACTTGCCAGTGGTGCCGGTGCCTGAGGCAACCGTCGAGCCCGTACCCGCCGTAGTGGAGTTGGCCGTAGTGTTGACCACTGCACCGGTTGCCGAACCCGAACGGATCTCCATGGTGAACTGATCGGAATCAGTCAGGCGGGGAGCATCCAGGGCCTTGTTCAGCGTGATGCGCGGAGCCTTGACCACCAAGGTGGCGTCGGCCGGCGGATTCAGGTTGGTCTGGATGTTGGCAGCACCGTTGACGTAAGTGCCCTCGGTATCCGAGGTGACATCCACGGTGATGGTGCACGATTCCTGGCCGGCGGCCAAGTCGCCGCCGGTAACAGAGACGACCCCGCTGCCTGCCGTCGCCGTGGTGGCCATGGGGGCGCCGGCCGACTGAACGCACGTGCCGCCAATGTTGGGGGCACCTGCAACAACCAGCCCCGCGGGAAGAGTGTCCGTGATGGACCAGTCATCCTTGGCGTTGAGCTCGCTGGTGTTGGTCACGGTCAACGTCAGGGTGGACGTTCCACCGGTACTGATCAGGGACGGCGAGAAGGCCTTGTCCAGCTGCGGAGTAACGTCCACGAGCCGCACGTTGTCGAAGGCACCATCGTTGCCATTGGTGGCTCCCTTGTTGTTCCACATTTCCAGGCCCAGGGATGAACCCGTGGCCTGGAAGGCCTGGTTGGTGGTCATCGAGTTGATGTTGACCGTCTTGGTGACCGTGCCGAAAACGCCGCCAATGTCACTCGTGACTTGTTGCTTGTAGGCCCGCACATTCGGGTCCGACGATGTCTGGCAGCCGTTAAGGGGATCCCCGATAGGAGTCACGGTCCCATTGGCATCAATTTTTGCGAACTGGTAGGACGGATCCGCAGACGGGTCCGCGCAGTTGATGTAAGCGGTGTCCACACCAAACGTGTAGTAGTGGCCTGCGTTTGTCGCCACTGGAGTGACCGTCTTGAACATGACGCCGAACTTGGGGCCAGCCGGGATGAGCGCACAGAAACCTGTGGTTGTGGGGGTCGAAGGGCACTCCGTGAAGGAACTCGTCACATGCTCGGTGTCCGGCGATCCGGGAGTGAACTGCTGCCCCATGCCTTTGGCGAGCATGCGCAACTGCTGGTAACTGCGGCGCGTTCCGTTCTCGGCACAGCGGTCCTCCGTTCCGGAACCAGCAGTACCCGATACTGCCCACGGAGGCGTATCGGTGTTGCCGTAGCTCAGGATGACGCCATTGCAGCGTGCGCCATCAATCCAGGTGGGTGAGCCCGTGTACGTCTGCCCGGCGGCACCCACGTACGTCGTGGAGCCGGGCGCGGAGTAGGACTGGGCTCCGAGCGGCGTATTGTCGATGCCGTTCTCGAAGTCTTCATTGAAGACCACGGTGCCGGGCTGGGTGACGCCTGGCGTCCCCGGAACTGTGGCGGTGGCCGGTGGCGCCAACGCGCCACCTACCCCTAACGAAATGATCGCCGTAGCGAGGATGCCCGCTAACAGCTTTCGTGGACGTGTATGTGTCATGGATTCTCTTGGTTTCTCTAGGTCGCGCAAGGGCCGGGGCCACCTAAGACCCTGGCTCTGGCTCGGCTGTTCGCCATTGATCCAGTACGCGCAACCAATGATTCGTGTCGTCGAAAGCCGGACAACCTCCAACGCGGCCGACATGGGGCGACCTAGTGCTCCTGTGGAGGCAACCCGAGAAACGTGACGCGAGAATTCAGAAAAAGTTCAAAAAGTTTGGGAACGTCCTAGTGGAAGGTGTCGGTGAACGTCTTGGTCACGATGTTCTGCCCGCCGAAACGGTAGTCCAGCGTCCCCAGGGACGCTGACTGGGGAAGGGAAACTCCCACCACGAAGCGAAGACTCGAAGGATCCAGCTGGCTGGAAGTGCACCGGATCTCGCGTGCGCCGGAAGCCACACAATCCCAGCCGGCGGGCACGGTGGTCCTGCCGGAGATAAACGTCGCGTCATCCGGGAGTGTGAAGACTGCCTCACCCGATGTCGGCGTGCCGGCGCCGGACAGGGAGAAGTCCACCGTGAGGTCGCGCTCAACGGCGTTTGAGCCGGGAACGGAGGCAAATGTTGCCTCAACCGTTTGGAAGACCGTGCCCGGGGTTGCGGGAGGCGAGGCCACCGGCGTCGACGTCACCACTGCGGAGTCGATGACGCTTGCCTTCCGCTGGAGCACGGGAAGGTCGGGAACGACGACGGCGGGTTCCCGCGGCGTGGCGACCGGCGGGACCGCCGGAGGTGCTTCCAACGCAGGCGGAGCCGGCGCGGGGGCAGCAGTGCTGGGCGCTGCAGGAAGGGTGGGTGCATCCGGAACCGCAGGCTGCACCGGAGGAGCACTGCGGGCCGCGGCCACCGTCGAGTCGGAGACCGGTTGAAGGAGCCAGGCAGCGACTCCCGCCACGGCCACTGCTGCGACGGCTGCCGCAACCACCACCTTGGACAGAGCACCGGAGCCCTTGCCCCCGCCCGAGGTGGGCAGGGCCGCCGTCGAACCGCCGGCAACGGAACCCACGGATCCTGAGGCCAATGCCGCCGCCGCGCCAGGGGTGAACGCGATGCCTGCGACCAGGGGGAAAAGGAGGGCGCGCATCCGGCCTTCCACGTCACTAAGTTCCACCAGGAGGGCTGTGCACTGTGGGCAGGACTCCAAGTGGGAACTGACCTTTTCCTGCGAGGAGCGCTTCAACGCGTTGCGCGCATATTTCCCCAACTGGCTGGCATATTCGTCGCAGGCTTCATCCACTGTCTGGCTGATGTGGTGCTGCAGGTAGGCCTGGCGCAGGCCTTCCCTGGCACGGATGGCAAGGGACGAGACGCCGTTGGGGCTCAGGCCCACAAAGGGTGCGGCTGCCGCGGGCTTCAACCCTTCGATGTCCAGATGCCAGAGGACCGCCTGCCAGCGTTCGGGCAGCGATTTGAAGGCCTTGGCCATGGTGCTCGACTCGAACTCGATCAGCACGGTGTCCGCGTCATGGACCGCCGAATCGAGGATGCTGTCGTCGGTGGCCATGGGCGTCCGCCTGGCCTTTTTGTTCCGTTCGTAGGCAGTGCGCCGCACGACGGTCAGGAGGTAGGACCGGAAGAACTCCTTGGGCCCTTTTCCGTCCTTCAATGACTGGAAGATCGACGCGAAAGATTCAGCAACCACGTCATCGGCGTCGCTGGGGTTGTCGGTTTGCTGCCGGGCAACGTAGTGGGCAATCGCGAGGTGCCGGTTGTAGAGGGTGTCGAACGCTTCCGTCGCTCCCTGGCGCACCAGATCCAGGAGCTGGGGGTCGCTGTCCACACCCGCAGTCAGGGACGACCCCCCACGTGTTCCCATCTCTAATGCTTGGTCCATAAGCAGTAGTGTGACATCAGATTGTCCGCTGACTTGAATCGAAGGTTACTTACGACTATAAGGGGGGTCAAAATTTCTCCCGGAACGGCAACACGAAGCTCACCCCGACGCCACTAAGTCTTCATGAGGCCCCTCATCACTGCATCAAGATCCGTCCGCCATGGCGCGTACCGCGGCCCCTCTGTGGCCAAAGTTGCCGGATCCGCGCGGAAACCCGGGCAATCGGGGGTCCGTCTGGGCTCTCCGCCAGGGAGCCGTACCGGGACGATTTCACGGAAGCTCCGGGTGCGCCACGTGAAGCTCGTTTACGGCGCGGACAAAACCACAGCCGTTCCTGGAGACACTGTCATCTTCACGGCGTGGATCAGCAACGGCTCCAAAAGTCATCTTCGTAACATTTGTCTTATTCCGCGATCGTTCACCAACGAGGCCATGGAACCGCTGACTTACGCGTCCAGCCCGGCCCGCGAGGACCTGGCAATTCCGTCGTTGGCACCGGGCGAAGGGGTTATGCGGAGTTTCTCCTACCGGGTCACCGCGGTGGACCATTCCCATGGGGGCAGCCTGGTCAGCGCCATGCAGGTCCGGGCCTCGTGCTTGGGCCGGCTGGTCACGGACGAACACGATGCGATCGTTTCCCTGACCGGCGCCCGGACTCCCTGGCCGGTGCGGTCCACCCGTCCGGGCCTGGGGCATTGGAGTTCCACGCCGGTCACGTCCGTCAAGCCCCGGCGCCGGCCGCGTCGGCTGGCCAACGCCGGGATGCTGAAGCGCTAGTCGTTGTCCGGTTCACCCACAGGCTTCTCGGCGGGCCAGTCGACGTCCTGCTCATAGCCCTCATGCTTTTGCAGATAGGAAGCGATGTAAGGGCAATGGGGAATGATGCGCTTGCCGGAGGCCACCACGTCGTCCAGGGCGAAGTGGGCCAGGACCTTCGCCAGCCCTTGGCCCTTGAACTGCGGCTTGGTCTCGGTGTGGGTGAAATCGATGTGACCCGGCCTGTCGATGAACTGGGAGATGACGGCCAGCTCCCCATCGACGTGGAGTTCGTAGCGGTGGAATTTGTCGTTGCGGACTGTGGTAACGCCAGCGCGGAACGAGTCGGCCAAGGAGTCGGTGTCGGTCATGATTCGAGATTGGCACGTAAACCTCGCGCTGGCAACGTGGGCTCCCCCAGCAGCTTCCGGGGCGGCAGCACCGGCGTCGGAACCCTCCCCAAGAGCAGGACGGCGAGCGCGAAGCACGCCGCTCCCCCACCCAGCAGCGCCAGCGTCAGGCCATTAAGGGCGGCATCCAACACCGGCAGGAAAACCACGACGCCGGCAGTCACCACCGCGGTCCGGGAGGGACCACGGGCGTGGCTGGCCGCCGTCGGACGGTTTTCCAGCCGGCCGAAGACAAGGATGACGGGTACCAGCAAGGCGACCACGGCGAAGAAGACCGGGATCCGGCCCCACCACCATTCCGCCAATTCCGGCGACGGTTTGGGAAAGTCAGTGAGCAGGAGCAGCGCCGACATACCCACCAAGAGCGGCAAATGCCACAGGTAGACCGTCATGGCCCGCCGTCCCGCAACGGCGATCAGCGCCTGTATCCAGCTGACTGAGCCCAGCCAACGGATGCCGTTGTGGAGCAGTTGCAAGGTAGCCGCTTGGGAGATACCGAGAAGCAGCAGGCAAAAGTTGGGCGGGTTGATGTTCTCCACCATGTTGCCGGGATAGATGGCCACGCCGGTCACCACGCCGAGCACCAGGTTGCTTGAGGCTATGGCACCGAGCAGCCACGGGCGGCTGCGGTCCTGGAAGAAGCCGTCGGCCATGAGGAAACCCAATTGCTGGACCGCGCACCAGACGAAGACCATGTTGACGAAAGCCAGCACCGGGACGGCTCCGCGCAGCGAATCCGCCGTAATGATGAGGGCCGCCAGGATGCCGAAGGTCAGCCGGGGTGCGCGGTGGTGGAAACGGGCCATCAGGGGAATGCTCACCTGGGCTGTGAGGTAAGCGGCCAGGAACCATAGCGGCATCGCTGCACCCGTTGCCATCAATTGGATCACCTGCGGATGGACGCCCAGCAAAAGGGCTGTCCACAATCCCGCCCACATGACCGCAAGCAAGGCCATGGCGGGGCGCACCAGCCGCAGGAGGCGCACTTGGGCGAACTGGAAACCCGTTCCGCCCCGGGCCTGCAGGCGGCGCCAGGATTGCAGTCCCGTCACCCCGCCCATCACGAAGAACAGCGGAACGATCATGAGCACCCACACCACGGGCGTGAACCAGCCTTGGTCCATCAAGGTGTTGGCTGTGGTCACCGTTCCGTCCCTGTGGAGGACCGGGCTAACCATCATGCAGTGGGCGGCCACCACCAGGAGCAGGCAGGTGAAACGGACAAGGTCGATCGCTGGGTCCCGCCGCACGGCCATGGCCTGTCCGGCGGGAGTTTCCAGATGCCGTGGATCCTCCATGGCCCTCCCAACCTCGTGCTGCCTCCATTCTCCGCCCGGCACGCACAGGGGGCCAGCGATCAACCCGCCGTGCGCCGGACCAGTCGTTCCCTTTCCACCGGATCCACAGCGGCCGCGCAGGCCGCGGCAGCCAGCCCGAAGGACGCGTCGAGGACAGCCAGGTCTGCGCTGGCGGAGGCCCCGAAGGCCGCGAATCCGGCAGTGTGGTGGGCGGCGCCGCGCACCTCGTAGCCGACCATGGGGTGGATGCTCGGCACGGCCCGGGAAACGTTGCCCATGTCCGTGGAGGCCACGGGGGCTGTGTCGACGGAGACCCTCCTTCCCCTGTCTTCCATGGCTGAGCGGTAGGCGGCGGAAAGGAACGCGTCCTGGTTGAGCTCCGCGTAGTCATTGCCGTGCTGGGTAACCTGGAGCGTGCAGCCGCTTGCCAAAGCACCGGCTTCCAGGCATCGCCTGGTCTTGTCCTGGATGATCCTGAGTTGATCGATGCTGGGTGCCCGCATTTCGATGCTGGCGCGGGCACGGTCCGGGATCACATTCACTGCGCTCCCCCCTTCGGTAACAATCAGCGACACGATTGAACCCGGGGGCAGTTGCTGCCTGGCGTACGCGACAGCCGTTTGGGCGATCATCAATGCATCGAGGGCGTTGACGCCATCCCACGGGGAGGCGGCGGCGTGGGCGGGCAAACCTTCGAACAGCACGTCCCACATGCCCATCGCCAGCGAGGTCCCGCCCACGACGTCGCTGGCCGCAGCGTGCGCCATCATGGCCAGCGATACGTCATCGAAGAAGCCTTCCTCAAGGAGGTCCACCTTTCCGCCGGTGGTTTCTTCGGCGGGAGTTCCCAGGACTTTGACCGTCATGCCTGCCCGGTCCGCGACGGCCGCCAAGGCCAATGCTGCGCCCACGGCACTGGCGGCGTTCACGTTGTGTCCGCAGGCGTGCCCGATCGCGGGAAGGGCGTCGTACTCGACGCATAGTGCCACCACCACGTCCCCGGTTCCGTAGCGGGCGCTGAAGGCCGTCGGCTGTCCCGGCTGAACGGCGTCGAAGGTGAATCCGGCCTTCCGCAGCACCTTCCGCACGCGCTTCGCCGCACGGACCTCCTGCCCGCCCAGTTCCGGATCGGCGTGGATGGCGTGGCTGAGGTCAAGGAGGTCCGCCTTCCAGCGTTCCACCGCTTCGCCCAGTTCCGCTCGCACGTCACATTGGGTTGCTTGCACGACGGCGGTACCCGGCTCGTTGCTGCCAACGACGGTACTCACGCGGTCACCTCCTCGACGGCACGCCTGGGGTACCGCGCACTGGCCACTGCTGCGATCAGGGCAGCGGCAGCAAGCGCTCCCCAGATGCAGAACAGCCCTGTTTGGGAGATATGCCCGGACTCCACGAAGGCCGACGAGATCAGCTTCACTACCGCCGCCCCCACGGCGATTCCCACGGACAACCCCAGCTCGTTGAGCCCGGCCGCCGTCGAGGTTTCCTCCAGTGGAACGCCTTCCACGGAAAGGGCCCGCGTGCCCGCCTGGTACATTCCCAGGCTCACGTTGAATAGTGCGAAGCCCACGCAGTATCCGGCGAAGGAAGTGTGCGCGAAGGCCATGACCAGGAAACCACCGGCCAACAGGAGGCCGGCCGCCACGAGGGTGGCGCGCTCCCCGAACTTTCGCATGGCCTTGGCCGTCAACAGTGAGGACACGAGGGACAGCACCGAGGCCAGCGCCAGGACAATGGCGATCATGAGCGGGCTCAGTGCAAAGCCGTAGCCGGACTTTTCGGGAGATGAATGCAGGAAGATTCCGTTGGTGCCGAAATAGCTGATGGAAGCGAATCCGAAGAAGAAGGTGGCGAGCGAAATGGTCCGGATGCGCGGGTTGGCCAGCATCCTCAGGTCCATGAACCGCCGGCCCGATCCGGCCCTGAAGTCGCGCCGGGCCCAGTAACCCAGAAGCAGCAGGCCCGCGAGGCCGGCGCCAACAGTGCGGATATCCAGCCAGCCCCATTCCGGTGCCATCGAGAGCGCCACAACAAAGCCGATAAGGCCCAGCGAGCAAGCCAGCAACGGCGCAAGGGCGATTCCCTCACGAGTCGGGACCCCGGCGTCGGGCAGGACGAACGAACTGACCAGTGCGAGCAACGCGAACGGGACGGCGACCCAGAACCCAAGGGTCGGATCGGCGACTCCGACGATTCCCGCGAGCAGCCCACCCGCTCCCACCATGATCATCAGCATGCCGATCATGACGCTGACCCCCGTGCGGGTGTGGCTTGGACTGCTGACCCGGAGAATGCCCATCATGAGCGGGATGAAACCCACCACGCAGGTCAGCATCACAACGCCAAGGGTCACGGTCCAGAGCGACGGCCACAGCGCCATCATCAGCACCCCGGCCGTCACGATCGCGGTAGACCAACGCAATACCAGCCTGTATCCGTAGCTGTCGCCGAGCCGGGAAATGATCGGCGTGAGGACTGCGAAACTCACGTTGGAGATCAGGAAGATGCCGTTGATGGTGGGATCGTCGATCTCGAATACCGGTCCCAGCGCGGGAAGGATCGGATTCAGGTATCCCTGGGTGACGCCGCTGAGAGATTCGATCAGCGCCATGGCCAGGATCATCCCGGCGATGGTCCTGCGCGCTGTGGTCTCTGTAGCCGGAGGAGCTGTGTTGCTTGCCATGTAGGTCCTAGTGTCGTGAGGTGGTGATGCGAGTCACAACACTAGGTTCAGCGACTACACTTGCCATGAAATTGTTTGGATTGCTTGTTTTCTGGAGTATCAATGCACGAATCAGCCATGATCGGCGAGCTGGATCTCGAAATCGTGAATGCCCTCCAGATCAACCCCAGGGCCGAATGGAGCAGGATCGCGGACGCTTTGGGACTCTCCGCGCCAACCGTGGCACGCCGATGGAGTGCCCTCGCGGAACAGGGCCAGGCATGGATCACCCCTGCGCCCGGTCCCCGTTATCTGAACGCAGGCTGGTCCGCGTTCATTCACCTTTCCTCTGCACCCGGCGACAGCCAGGCCCTCATCGAACGGGTCTGCGCTGAGCCGGCGTTCGGCACTGTCTCCCTGGTCACGGGTTCGCACGACCTCTTTGTGGACTGCTTCGCCTCAAGCCACGAGGAACTCATGGACATCGTCACGGGGTCCTTCCCCGAACTGCCCGGGCTGACGCATCGCGAAGTTGTTTTCGTCACCAAGCTGTACAGGCAGGCCTCGGAGTGGCGAAGCGGAACCTTGGAACCGGCACGAGCCAGGCTGGTCTCCGCAGTGCCGCCGGCCGAGCAGCCAGGGTATTCGCCGGACCACCTGGACGCCGCGTTGCTCGTGGAACTGGCCAAGGACGGACGGGCGAGCTGGGCGGAACTGGGCGCGGCCTGCGGCGTTTCGCCTCAAACGGCGCGGCGCCGGGTGGAGCGTTTCCTGGCAACCGGCTACATCACGCTGCGCTGTGACGCATCAACGGCAGCGCAGCAGGGACTGCGCGAGGTCACCCTGGTGCTCAACGTTCCAGCGCAGTACGTCGACGACGTCGGCCGCTACTTCGCCGGGCTGGGCAACTGCCGACTCAGCGCACAGGTCCTGGGCTCGCAGAACCTGCTGGTCACCCTCTGGGTGCGGGACTACCTGGAAGCCCAGGCCTACGAACGCGAGTTGGCTCAACGCGCACCCGGAAGCCTGGTCATCTCGCGTCAGGCAGTAGTGCGGACCTACAAGCGGCTCGGGCACCTGCTGGACGCGTCCGGCCGAAGCACCAGCGTGGTACCGCTGCCACTGTGGACGGCACACTGATTCACAGGAAGTGCGCGGCTGAAAGCGGCGAATAAAACGATAGCCTGATGCCAGTGGGCCTGGTGGCGACGACCGGCCTCCGCCTACTGGAAGAACCTCGGTGGGTCGCTCTGGACGGTTTGGCGAATCACCGGCAGGATCAGTGCCATGACTACCTCCATTTTCGTGAACCTGCCTGTCAGCGACCTCGATGCGTCCAAGGCGTTCTACACCGCCCTTGGGTACACCATCAACCCGAACTTCACCGACGAGACCGCGGCCTGCGTGGTCTTCAGCGACACGATCTACGCCATGTTGCTCACGCACGCGAAGTTCAGCGAGTTCACCAAACAGCCCATCGCCGATACGAAGAATTCGACGGCGGCCATCGTCGCCCTTTCGGCGGACAGCCGCGAAGCCGTGGACGAACTGGCCAACAAGGCACTCGAAGCGGGCGGCTCGGAAACCTACGACGCCCAGGACCTCGGCTTCATGTACAGCCGCGCGTTCCGCGACCTCGACGGCCACCACTGGGAAGTCCTGTGGATGGACGAAGCTGCAGCGCAGGCCGGTCCCCCGGAGCACTAAGAAACAACGCTTTAGAGGAGGGCCAGGACTCCCAGTACGACGGCGATCAGCGGCGTGATGCCCTGCGTGGTGGCGGCGCGGAGGTACTTCCGCCCGCTGGCCGCGAGGACCAGGGCCGCGAGCAGCATGGATCCGCACGAGCTGAAAACGAGGGTCCAGCCCACCTGCGGCGCACCGGCCCACACTGCGACGATACCCACCAACGCACCGATGGCCAGGAACAGGTTGTAGAAACCCTGGTTGTAGGCCAGTGACCTGGTGGTTTCGGCGTCGGCTTGCGAGGTGAGGCTGAACCGCTTCCAGGTGGCGGGCTTGGTCCAGGTGATGGACTCCATGGTGAAGATGTACACGTGCAGCAGGGCCGCAATCAGGGCAAAAATCAGGGAGGCCAGAGTCATGTGATGATCCTAGCCTCCCTGATTTGTGCCAACCGGACTTAGGCGCTGAGTAGCTCCAGCGTGGCTTCCGCGAATCCCGCTGCCGAAGAGTTCCATCGAGTCAGCAAGCCCTGCAGGTTCTCGCCGTCCGCGCGGTGGGCCGTGGTTTCGGACTCCAGCGTGGCGAGGATGCCCGTGCGGAGTTCCGTGTTGAAGTTCACCTTGCCCACACGCAGGGAAGGAGCCTTGGCCAGCTCATCGGCGGGGATCCCGGAAGCACCGTGAAGCACCAGCGGGACGTCCGTCCGGGACGCTACGTCCTGCAACACATCCCAGCGGATGTTGGGCTCGCCCTTGTACTTCCCATGCACGTTCCCCACCGCGACGGCGAGCAGTTGCGCGCCGGTACGTGCAACGAAGTCCGCCACCTGCGAAGGGTCAGTCAACCCCGCGACTGACGTGCCGGCGTCGTGCGTTTCCACCGAGGCGCCGAACGCTTTGTCCTCGTCGCCCGCGAGGCCGCCGAGTTCCGCTTCAAGCACGACGTCGGTGCGACCGGAAGTGTCCAGCATGGCACGGACTTCGCGAACCAAGGCGATGTTGTCCTCGTAGGCCAGCGACGAACCGTCGGCAAGTACGGCGTCAGCACCGGCGGCCACGGAATCCCGGATCACGGCAAGGTCCGAGGCATGGTCCAACTGGACCGAGACGGGGACGCTGGCTGAATCCGCCAAGCCGCGCAGGGCCGCGATGAGCCGCAGACCGTTCTGGGTGGACGCGGTCTTCGGAGCCACCAGCAGGATGACGCCAAGCCGGGCCTCCTCCGCCGCAGAGACGACGGCCAGCGCAGTGGTGAAGTCGTAGCAGGTGAAGGCAGGAACAGCCGAGCCGGAGGAAAGGGCAGAGCCGACCAGCTTGTCCAGGGAGGCACGCATCAGTGGGCCAGGCCTCCCACCAGGATCCATGCAACGTAGGTCAGGACGAAGCCGGCCAGGCCAAGGATGGTGGTCAGGACGGTCCAGGTCTTGAGGCCGTCGGAGACTGTGAGGCCGTAATAGCGGATCACGGTCCAGAAGCCGGCGTCGGTCACGTGGGACAGGCCAAGGGCACCGAAGCCAATGGCGATCACGATCACGGCGATCTGGGCGGGCGAGTAGCCACCCTCCATGACGGCTGAGGTGAGCAGGCCCGTCGTCGTCACGATGGCTACGGTGGCCGAACCCTGGGCGGCGCGGAGGGCGAGGGAGATGATGAAGCCGAGCACGATCACCGGGAGTCCGAGGCTGTCCAGGGTGTGGGACAGCGCAGCGCCGATGCCGGAGGTGCGGAGGACTTCACCGAACACGCCACCGGCTGCGACCACCATGAGGATGGAGGCGATGGGAGGCAGCGCGCCTTCAAAGATTTCGCCGGTTTCCTTGAGGGACCAATGGCGGCGGACAGCCAGCAGGAAGAAGGAAAGAGCCACGGCTACGAGCAGTGCGAAGAACGGGTTGCCGATGAACGAGGCGACGCCGTACCAGTAGTTGTCCTTGGCGATGGTCAGCGTACCGACGGTGCCGAGGAGGATCTGGACGATTGGAGCGGCGATCAGGAACATGATCAGGCCGGGACGCGGCGGAGCGATGGCACGGGCGCCGGGGCCGTCGTGGCCTACGTGGACCAGGGAGTCGGAACCGAACTCGTCAACCTGCTGCTTGACGCCGGGAAGGAGCTCGTAGTCCTTGCGGTTCATGATGCTGGCAACCCCGTAGGACAGGAAGCCCAGCGGGACGCAGATGATGAGCGAGATCAGGGTGATGAGTCCAATGTCGGCACCGAAAACGCCGGCGCCTGCAACGATGCCCGGGTGCGGCGGAACGGCCACATGGATGGACAGCATGATGCCGGCCATGGGCAGGCCGAACTTGATGGGGTGGACGTTGGCGATCTTCGCGAACGCATACACGATCGGGACCAGGACGATGACGCCGACTTCGAAGAAGACGGGAATCGCGACGAGGAAGCCGACGGCGGTGAGGGCAATGGCGACGCGCTTGGCCCCGAGCTTCTCGGTGAAGTGCGTAGCCAGCGACTGGACGCCGCCCGAAACCTCGATCATGCGGCCGAGGATAGCGCCGAGGGCAATGAGCAGGGCGACCTTGCCCATGGTGCTGCCCACGCCGTTGGTCACCACGGTGAAGATGTCCTTGAGCGGGATCTGAGCGGCAACGCCAACCAGGATGCTCACGGCAAGGAGGGCCACGAAAGCCTGGATCTTGAAGCGGATGATCAGCACCAGCAGCAAGGCGATGCCTGCGGCGGCGATGGTCAGCAGCAGCGGAGTACCCAGCTCCACTGCGGGCTTGATGGCGGGCGCGTCGGCCGCACGGACCATCAACGAGTTGATGAGGGGATTCATTTGGGGAGTGTCTCCTTTGACATACCAGTCTAGAGAAGACCGGCAAAGGTGGCGACGACGGCGAAGGGGGGACCGCCGTCGTCGCGGGTTTTACTGGGGGTGCTTAACGCTGGGGTGCTGGAAAGCGGGAGTGCTTAGGCCGTGCGCTTGGCGGGCGCGACGACCTTGATGACGGCGGAGTCGTCGGCGGCGGCGAGGCCCTGGGCCTGGCCGAGGAGGTAGAGCTGTTCCGCAGCTGCGGCCACAGGTGCGGCGAGGCCGGCGGCGCGGGTTGCCTTGCCCACGATGCCCATGTCCTTCACGAAGATGTCCAGGCGGCTAAGGACCTCGGCACCGTCTTCGGTGTAGGCCTCCAGGATGCGGGGGCCGCGGTTGGAGAGCATGAACGAGCCTGCGGCGCCTGCTTCGAGGGCGGCCAGGGTCTTGGCCTGGTCCAGGCCGAGGGCGTCGGCGAGGGCCATGGCTTCGGCGGCGGCGGCGATGTGCACGCCGCACAGGAGTTGGTTGACGGTCTTGAGGGCCTGGCCGTCGCCGGGCTTGTCGCCAACGATGCTCAGGGTGGAGGCCAGGAGCTCCAGCGCGGGGCGGGCCTTTTCGAGTGCTTCGGGCTCTGCGCCGACCACGATCAGGAGGTCGCCTTCACCGGCACGCTTCGGGCCGCCGGACAGCGGGGCGTCCACGAGTGCCACACCGTATTCGGCCAGCTTGGCGACCGTGGCCGGGATGGCTTCCGTGCCAACAGTGCTGCCCAGGATCACGACCGCGCCCGGCTTCAGGACCGAAGCCACGCCGTTCTCACCGAAGAGGACATCGTTGAGCTGCTCGCCATTACGGACAGCAAGGAGCAGCGCGTCAGCGTCCTGCGAGGCTTCGCGGGCGGAAGCGAAGGTCTTGATGCCGGCTTCCGCTGCGAGGTCCAACCGGGGTTGCGCGATATCGAAGCCGTGCACGGTCAGCTCGGACGCGAGGCGGGTAGCCATGGGCAGGCCCATGGCGCCGAGGCCCAGGACGGTGATGGTGTAGTTGCTGCTGGTCATGAGGTTCTCCGTTGAATTTCTTGCTGTTAGAACGAGGTGCTGAGTTTGCGGGTGACCTGGGCGAGGGACTGGTCGTCGCCCACGTTGCCCGCGAAAACGATGTAAGGGATGCCCTTCGCCGGACCGTCCACAGGCTCCCAGAGGGAAACGATGCCCGGGAGCATGGGGCCGCGGACAATTCCGTGGCGGATTTCCAGGCCGTGCGCGGCAACGTCCGAGGACGTGATGCCGCCCTTGGCGATGACGAACCGCGGCGGGAACGTCTTCAGGGTCCGGTTCACCACGGCCACGACGGCGGCCGAGACCGTGCGGGCGATCTTAAGGCTCGCTGCGGCGTCGTCGGTCTTGATGAGCAGGCGGCTGGTGTGGACGATGACGTCGCCTTCGCGGAGGGCGTTGACGACGTCGGACACGACGGTGCCGATGAAGGCATCGGCGGCCGCTTCGGTTTCGGCGGCGAGGAGCTTCTCGACGTCGATCTCGATGATCCGGGCGCTGCTGTGCTCCTTGGTAAGGACGTTCAGCTGTCGGGTGGTCAGGCCCACGTGGGAGCCCACAACAATGAGCCCGCCGGCCGTAGAGGGGGTGTTGCCCGCGTAGGCCTCTTCGCCGGTGAGGGCTTCGCGGATGTCCTGGCCGATGCGGCCGCGGACGAACGGCGGGCCCACACGGTAGAGGAGCTTCTTGCCGCGGCGTTCTGCTTCTTCCAGGCCCAGGGCGAGGGCGCGGAAGTCGTTCTCGGTGACGATGTCGGCCACGATCGGGGTGGAATCGGTGGCGGACTCGATGGCGTCGGCGATGGCCTTGGCCGAAATGGACGGATCCTGCGCCGAGGCACCCGCACGGATGATGTTCAGGTCCAGGACGATGACGTTCCTTGCGGAGAATCGACCTTGCGACTTCTCCTCCACATACTTGGCCATCTCGGAGTTGCTGAAGCCGAAGGACGCGTCCTTGGCGAATTCGGTCTCGGCCACCGGGGTGAGGGCACCGGCGTCTTCTCCGGAGGCCCGCATGTAGTGCACACCGCCGATGGTGACGCGACCGGCGTCGGGGAATGCAGGCACAATCACCACACCGTCGGTGCTTTCACCGGTCTCGGCGGTCACGGTGGCGGCGATGACGTCCGGCTCCAACGGGTAGTGGCCGCGGAGGGTGGAGTCGCTGCGGCTCACGAAGCCGAGCTTCACGGTCCCGGCGGCAGCAGCGAGGGCGTTGCGGACGATCTCCTCGTTACGGGCGGCTGCCTCTGCCGGGTCAAGGCTTCGGGTGTTGGTCAGCACATACACGGCAGGCCTGGTCTGCTGTTCGCGGATGTGGGTGAAGGCCCACGCGAAGTCCTCAACGTCCCAACGGGTCAGGACCGCGAGATCGGCGACGGACTGCGTGCCGGTGGGGTCGTCATCCAGGACAACCAGGATTTTTGGTGTTTCGGCAGAGGACGCTGCAACGGCGTCGGCCACGAGCTGCGCGGGGATCTGGACTTCCGCCGGGAAAGCTGCCAGAACATCGGCTTCAAGGATCACGGGACACTCCATCGTGGGAAATCTGTGTGGCAATTTTGTGAATGTAAGATGTCAGACATCTAACATTTGAATGCTAGTGTGACACACGGCTACTGACTGCGCAAGGTGCCACGCGTCACTACGCTGGAACCATGGCTGCATCCTCGTTTGTGGACGTGCGGACGCCGGAGAATCCCGCCCCGGACCACACGCCTGTGGTGCTGATCCACGGCTGGGCCTCCGGTTCGGTCTACTGGGAACCGCTGGCGTCGTTACTGCTCGACGCCGGGCAGCCCGTTTGGATCGTGGACCTCCCCGGGTATTACTCGGGCGCGGAGCTTCCAGGCGGAGTTGCGTGGACGTTGGACTTGGCCGCTGCCTCCGTCGCGGCTGCGATCGAGGCTGGGGAAGCCGGGCGCGTGCACTTGGTGGGCCACTCGATGGGCGGGAGTGTCTCTTTGACGCTGGCGGCGGCCAGGCCGGAACTCGTTGCCACGGTGACATTGGTGGGCATGGTTCCGGCGCCCCAAAGCGAGGGTTTCCGGCAGCTTCTCGAGTCCCAACTGGAACAGGGCTTTTTTGACGAAAGAACCCGGGCCAAGCTCATGGACGCCTGGTATGGGGACCTCGCCGCGGAGGACAGGGAGCTGCTCGGCAGAGGATTCGACATTCCCTTCCCGGTGCTGGCCGCGAGCGCGAAGGCGGCCATGACCGGCGTCGAACCTTCAGTACCCGGGCGGGTGCGGGCGCCACTGCTGGTCATTGCCGGAACCGGTGACCGCGTGCGGTCCATGGCGCAGATGGAGGCCTTCGTCGCAGCGGGGCCCAAACGGCGACTGAAGCCGGTTCCGGGGGCGGGCCACAACGTTCACTGGGAGCAGCCGGGTGTGTGCGCAACGACTTTGAATGAATTTTGGAGAACAAGCTGGCCACCGCCAGCGTAATATGTCTGACAACCATTCCGCCGGGAAGGAAGATCCTTCGGGCGGACGGTCTGGAGTACAGAAATGGGGACTACATGGCGCGCAAGTCGCTGGTCGGCGTCGTAGCCGATGAGCTGCTGGACCGGATCGTTGCGGGCGAATTTCCGCCGGGGACATTGGTCCCGGGCGAGCTTGAGCTCAGCGCCAAGCATGAGGTGAGCCGTATGACTGTGCGCGAGGCCATGAAGACCTTGGAAGCGCAGCGGATCCTCAGCGTCGAACGGGGCCGCGGAACGTTCGTGAACCCACTCAACCAGTGGGCCTCCCTGGAGGCCGTGCTCCGCGCAGCGTCCGAAGGGACCAAGGACGCGGAAGCAGCAGTCCAGCTCATCGAGCTCCGCCGCATGCTCGAAACCGGCGCGTGCGAACTTGCCGCCGAGCGCATCTCCGACCAAGACCTGGCCATCCTCGAAGAACACGTGGAGAAGATGCAGGCCGCGCACGAAGTCAACGACGTCGCCGGCTTCGTGGAGGCCGACCTTGCGTTCCACGACACCATCCTGCACGCCTCCGGGAATGTCTTTGTCGCCGTGTTGTTCGAACCCCTGCACCGCGTCCTCGAAGCCCGCCGAACTGAAACGTCCGCTGTTCCGGAGATCCAGGAACATGCGATCGGCCACCACCGGAAAATCGCGGCGGCCCTTGGCTCCCGGAACCCGCATGACGCCCGCCTTGCCATGGACGCCCACATGCAGCAGACCCTGGATGACCTGAAGACGTACGTGCTGGAGGCGTAGCCCCCTCCCAACTAAGTCGCAGTTGTGCGCGTTTTGAAGGCTCATAACGCGCTTAACTGCGACTTAGTTGGGTCAGCGGCGCAGGCTTTCCGACGGCAGCTCGCCGAATGTCTGCAGGTACAGCGCCGAGAACCGGCCCTGATGCGTGAAGCCGCACAGCTCAGCAATTGCCGTGACCGTCTGCTCCCGCGGATCGGATTCCAGGAGCATGTCGCGGGCACGGTCCAACCGGATTGAGCGCAGCAGTTCCGACGGCGAAGCCCCCGTTTCCGCGCGCAGGGCAGTCTGCAGCGTACGAACGGAGACACCCAGGCACTCGGCGATGTCCGGCACCGTCAGCTCCTCGAAAGCGTGCCTTTCCAGGAGCTCGCGGCACTCCCTGACGAGTCGGCTTTCAGACTCACCATCCCTTGCCACCGGGTCAGCGGGCGGCTCCATTGCCATCAGCAACCGCGACATCATGCTGTCCGCCAGCAAACCCTGCACAAACACGGGCGCCGCGGCCTGCGGCTTACTGACCAGGTCATCGTGAAGTTCGACGACGGACCGCAGGAAGGCCCTGCCGGCTGCGGTGGTGAGGTCCATGCCGTAGCCGAGCCCGCCTTTGGGCTCGGAGCCGCCATTGAGTGAGATCGCTACCCGCTCCAGAGCAGTCCTGCGCACATAGACAATGAGATGCGGGCTGCCGCTGTCCCAGGCCATGGAGAAGGGCCGGTCGATGGGCGGAACCGAGGCTACACGCGGACTCGAGTCCACGTTGATGTCCCCAACCTGCATGGATGCATGACCTGCCAACGGGATCTGCACCAGATGGAAATCCTGGAGGCCCTCGGGCTCTATGCGCACATCCGCCCCGTAGTCCAGGAACTCGATCCCCACGTCCCCGCGATGCAGCGAACGCAGCTTCATGTCCACTACGGTCTTGCTGGTCCGCGGCGCGAGTTCATGGCTGCAGAACAGTTCGGCGATCTTTTCGTGCGCCTCGTCAACGTCCCTGGTGGCCGTCGTTGGGCGCCCGCGCAGGACGTCGCGGGGAAGGATCCTCACCATGTGGCACCTACTTACGGGGTCTTTTCGCAGCTTTTCGCTTTCCGGATGATCTCCACGCCAAGTGGATATTCCGTTGTCCGGCCGCTGCCTAAAGTCGCTCTTAGGACAAGTATGACGTACGTCATATTTCCGCAACAGCACCGGAGGGAGGTGAGACCCGTGAAGAACATCAAACTGGTACATGATCGCCGCCAGGAGTGGGAACGACACTTCGAGGAGTGGGAACGCCAGCTCCACCTGCCGGACACGCGACTGACGGCGGCCCCGTGGGTGGGATGGGTTGAAGAGACCGACGAACAGTATCCGGGCGACTGATTCCACGAACTGCGCATTCCGGATGATCCCCGCGCTTCGTGGATATTCGCGGACCGCATCGGCTCCCTAGAGTCTCTTTCAGGGCGGATATGACCCACGTCATAGTCCCGCATCAGCACAATCCACAAAGGAGAGGGTTTGGCCATGTCAGGACTCGAAGGCAGGACGGCGATCGTCACCGGCGGAGCAACCAAGGTGGGCCAAGGCGTGGTTACCTCGCTCCGGGACGCAGGAGCCACCGTGGTGGTTGCCGACATAGACCCCGACGGCGGCACGCTCACCAAAGAGTTGGGCGACCGCATTCACTATTCCCACACAGACATCACCGACGACGCCGCCATCCAGGAACTCATCGAAGAGACCGTGGCGACGCACGGAAGCCTGGACGTCCTGGTGAACCTCGCCTGCACGTACAAAGACGACGGTGCAGGCTCCGGCCGGGCAGACTGGCTCGAGGCCCTCAACGTCAACCTGGTCAGCGCGGTGATGGCCGGCAACGCTGCCAGGCCGCACCTCAAGAAGTCCGGCCACGGCGTGATCATCAACTTCACATCCATCTCCAGCTCCGTCGCCCAAACCGGCCGCTGGCTTTACCCGGCCAGCAAAGCCGCGCTGGTCCAGGTCACGCGCAGCATGGCCGTGGATTTCGCAGCCGACAATATCCGCGTCAACTCGGTAAGCCCGGGCTGGGTATGGAGCAACATCATGGATTCCCTCAGCAACGGAAACCTCGAAAAGACGGACTCCGTCGCGGCCCCGTTCCATGCCCTCAAGCGGGTTGGCAGGCCGCATGAGGTGGGTGACGTCGTCGCCTTCCTCGCGGGCGACCAAGCCAGCTTCGTGACCGGAGCCGATTGGGCGGTTGACGGCGGTTACTCCGCCCTGGGCCCCGAACGTGCCGAGGAAACCATCCCGCTCCTCGCTGCCAACTGAACACACTCGATAGCTTCGAAGAACGTCCCACTACACAGAAGGACAAGAACCATGACGCAACGCCATATCACCATCGTCGGTGCCGGCCAGTCCGGTCTTCAACTCGGCATCGGCCTGCTGGACGCCGGGTTCCAGGTAACCACCATTTCCAACCGCACCCCGGACGAGATCCGGGACGGCAAAGTGGCCTCCAGCCAGTGCATCTTCCACAATGCCCTGGAACACGAGAGAGCCCTCGGGCTGGATTTCTGGCCGGACGCCCCCACAGTGGACGGCATCTCCTTCACCATCCCGCACCCCGAACTTCCGGGTGAAAAGGCCATCAACTGGGCCTCAAGGCTGGACAACCACGCCAAATCCATCGACCAGCGCGTCAAGTTCCCCAAGTTCATGGAGGAGTTCGTCAATCGCGGCGGTGAACTGGTGTTTGAGGATGCCGGCGTTGAGGACCTGGAACGCTACGCACTGAATTCCGAGCTGGTCATCGTCGCCGCGGGCAAGGGAGAGATCGCCCAGCTCTTCACCCGGGACGCAGAACGCAGTACTTACGATGCCCCGCAGCGCGCGCTTGCCCTCACCTACGTCACAGGACTGAAGCCCCGCGAGAAGTACTCCGCCGTTTCCTTCAACCTCATCCCCGGCGTGGGCGAATACTTCGTGTTCCCGGCCCTCACCACCACCGGACCGTGCGAAATCATGGTGTTCGAAGGCGTACCCGGCGGCCCCATGGACTCCTGGAAGGGGCTCACGCCGGAGGAGCATTTGGCGAACTCCAAGAACATCCTGAAGACCTTCCTCCCGTGGGAAGCGGAACGCGCCACGGACGTGGAGTTGACCGACCCCAACGGCGTCCTGCAGGGCCGGTTTGCCCCCACCGTCCGCCACCCGATTGCCACGCTCCCCAGCGGCAGGCAGGTACTGGGCCTGGCCGACGTCGTGGTTTTGAACGATCCCATTACTGGCCAGGGGTCCAACAACGCGAGCAAGTGCGCAGCGTCGTATCTGGACAGCATCGTCAAGCACGCGGGCGCCTACGATGCCGCGTTCATGCAGGCCACGTTCGAGCGGTACTGGGATTATGCGCAGCACGTTGCCCAGTGGACCAATGCGTTGCTGGCTCCTCCCCCGCCGCACGTCCTGGAACTCCTGGGCGCAGCCAACCAAGCCCCGGAAATCGCCCACCGCTTCGCCAACGGCTTCAACCACCCGCCGGAGTTCCAGGAGTGGTTCATGTACCCGGACAAGGCCGCGGACTACCTCGCAAGCCTGCAAGCGGCCAAAGTTTAATAGCACACCCCTGCTAACAAGGACTCACCATGCGCACTATTGCAATCATCGGGGCCGGCGAATCCGGCGCCCAGCTGGCCTTGGGCCTGCAGCGGGAAGGCTATTCGGTCACGCTGTATTCGGACCGTTCGGCGGCCCAGATCCGCACGGGAAAGGTCATGTCCAGCCAGTGCATGTTCTCCACCGCACTCGACGCCGAGGCGCAGATGGGCACGGCGGTGCAGGGCTCCGGAGCGCCGGAGATCGGCTCCATCCGCTTCCGGGTGGAAGGCGGCGACTCCGTCGAGTGGGAGGCCCCGCTGGATGGCCCGGCTCGCTCCATTGACCAGCGCATCAAGAGCGCGCACTGGATCGAACGGTTCGTGTCCAATGGAGGGGACTTCCGGATCGAGAAGGTCACGCCCCGCATGCTCGAGGAGCTGTCCCGGGAGTATGAGCTGGTAGTCGTCAGCACCGGAAAGGGTGAGATCGGCCAGATCTTCCCGCGGGACAAGGCGAAGTCGCCTTTCGATCGTCCGCAGCGGGTCCTCGCGCTGAACTACGTCACCGCTGAGGGAACGGACGACGGCGGTGCTGCCGCCATCCGGATGTCCATGGCGCCGGGAGTGGGTGAGTTCTTCACCTTCCCGGGCCTCACAGTGTCCGGCCCCTGCCGCATGATGGTGTTCGAGGGCGTGGTGGGCGGCCCCATGGACTGCTGGACCGGCGTCGTCAGTCCTGAAGAACAGCTTGAGCGTTCCCTGCAGATCCTGCGCGACCATTTCCCGCATGAGGCCGCCGCGTTCGAGGACGCCAGGCTGACCGACGACGGTGCCACGCTTCTGGGCCGCATCACGCCTACGGTGCGTTCCGCCGTCGGGGAGTTGCCGAACGGCAGCCTGGTCTTCGGACTGGGCGACGCCGTCGTCCTCAACGACCCGCTGACGGGGCAGGGCTCCAACAACGCAACCCTGGCGGCCAAGTACTACCTCGATTCAATCCTTCGCCGCGGCCCGCAGGCGTTTGATCGCGAATGGATGGAGCGGACGTTTGACGAGTTCTGGCGGGGGTGGGGCCAATGGTCGGTGGCCTGGACCAACGATCTCCTCAAACCACGGCGGGACCACCAAGTGACCCTCCTGCGGGAGGCCGCGGAGCATCCGGCCCTGGCGGCCAGCATTGTGGCCGGCTTCGACGATCCGCGGACGTCGTACCCATGGTGGTTCGATCCGACGGCTGCCGCCGACTTCATGCAGGCGCGGAAGGAGGAAGACTCGGCCGTTTTCGATGTCCGTGACTTCCGCAGCGCACTGGGCCAGTTCGCCACCGGCGTCACCGTGGTCACCACTGTGTCCCCTGACGGCCGCAAAGTGGGCATGACAGCCAACTCGTTCACCTCCGTTTCCATGGAACCGCCGCTGGTCCTGTGGTGCCCCAGCAAGCGGGCTCCCAGCCTCACAGACTTCGAGGAAGCCTCGCACTTCGCCATCAACATCCTGGCCAGCGACCAGCACGTCCTCTCGCGGCAGTTCGCCACACCTGCCACGGACAAGTTCGAGGGCGCCGACACAACCGAGGGCATCGCCGGGGTTCCGCTTTTGGATGGCGCCGTGGCCACATTCCAGTGCCGCACGGTGTCGCGCCACGATGCCGGCGACCATGTGATCTACGTTGGCGAAGTAGAGAGGTACAACAACGACGGCGGCGCTCCCCTCGTGTTCCACAGCGGCAAGTACCACGCCACCGCCAGCCACCCCGATTTCTGAGAGGCGTTGATCCATGAACGACGTTGCCATCATCGGCTCCGGCATCAATTCCCTGGTGGCCGCAGCGGAACTGGCACTGGACGGCAAGAAGGTTTGCCTGATCGAACAGGCCGACCGCCTGGGTGGCTTCATCCACTCGGGCGAACGGACCGTTCCCGGCTTCATCCACGATTCCTTTTCCTCGTGGCATCCGTTGTTCGTCTCCGGCGGGGCGTACGCCGCTTTGGGCGCTGAGCTGCACAAGCGCGGCTTGGAATACTGCAACACCGATGGCGCAGTGACGGCTTCCGTAGCCACGGATCCTGCCACCGGCGAGCACCGGGTGGTCGTCGCCCACCGGGATCCTGCTGAAACAGCGAAAGCATTCAAGGAACCGCAGGACCAAGCGGCGTACTTGGCAATGTTGGATGACCTGGGCCTGCATGCGGGGACTGTCTTCGGGGCTTTCGGCGCAGAACTTCGCTCCCTCAAAGACGTGGTGAAGCTGGGCTTCGGAGCCCTGCGGACCGGGCGGCTCAAGGCGAACGAGGCGTTCATCCGGGACTCTGTGATGAGCGGCCGGAACTACGTGCGGAGCCGCTTCGACGGGTGGGAGACCGACCAACTCTGGTCCCCGTGGCTCCTGCACGCAGGGCTCGGCCCGGATCAGGCCACGGGAGGTGTCATGCTGCCCGTGATGGCGATGAGCATGCACGGCTTCGGGTTGCCCGTGGTGAAGGGTGGCGCCTCGCGGTTCGTTGCGGCGTTCGAATCGCTGCTGCGGGACTACGGTGTGCGGATCATGCTGGGTGCTGAGGCGCAGGAGATCCTCTCGGCGTCCGGCTCGGTGACAGGCGTGCGGACCTCGCAAGGAATCGTTCCCGCCTCGACTGTGCTGGCCAACGTGTCACCCCAGGCCCTCTACACGCGACTCCTGCCCAACGCCCCCGAAGACCTCGCCGCCGCTGCCCGCAAGTACCAGAACGGCCGCGGCGCCATGCAGATCCACCTTGCCTTGGACAAGCCAGTGTCATGGCTGGACCCGCGGTTGAATGAGGTTCCGCTGGTCCATGTGAGCACCGGCTCGGACAGTACTGGCATTGCGTGTGCACAGGCGGAAGCAGGGTTGCTGCCGTCCGAGCCCACGATCGTGGTCGGCCAGCAATACGTACTGGATCCGTCGAGGGCCCCCGCAGGCAAGGCAACCCTGTGGCTGCAGCTCCAGGAGGTTCCGTACTCGCCGATCGGTGATGCGGCCGGGGAGCTGTCCGTGGCAGGGGGCTGGACTCCGGAACTCAAGGCCGGCTACCTCCGCCGCGTCCTGGAACGCTTGGACGAGTTCGCCCCGGGTCTCAGTGCCACGGTCCTGGCCTCCGACGTCATCGCGCCGACCGACCTCGCAGCAGCCAATCCGAATGCGGTCAACGGGGATCCCTACGGCGGCTCGGCGGAGCTCTTTCAAAACCTGCTCTGGCGCCCGTTCCCACGGGCAGCGGGGCACCATACCCACGTCAAAGGACTCTGGCACATCGGGGCTTCGACGCATCCCGGCCCCGGCTTGTCCGGCGGTTCGGGGCATCTGGTTGCCCAACGCCTCACGTCCAAATCGTCCAAGAACACCACGCGATAGGAGAGAACAATGTCTGTTCTGGCCGGGCTTACTGCAGCCCTTTCCCAGGGTTCGGTGGAAATCATCGACCTCACCACCCCGCTCAGCTCCGAAACACCCATCTTGAACCTGCCGCAGCCGTTCGCGAACACGGTTGGCCTGTCGGTTTCTCCGGTGAGTAATTTCGACGACGCCGGCCCGGCTTGGGCGTGGAACGACGTCACGGTGGGCGAGCACGCCGGGACGCACCTGGATGCCCCGGTCCACTGGATCACGGGCAAGGACGGAAAGTCCGTGGATCAGATCGAACCGCACCGCCTGGTGGGGCCGCTGGTGGTGATTGATAAGACGTCCGAGGCTGCCGCTGATCCGGACTTCCTCCTGGAACCTGAGCATTTTGAGCAGTGGCAGGCCGAGCATGGGCTCTTTCCGGAGAACTGCTGGGTGATTTTCCGGACCGGTTGGGCGGCCCGGGGTTCCGACGCTGCGGCTTTCGTCAACGCGGACGACGCCGGTCCCCACACTCCGGGGGTCTCCGCGGCGGGTGCCAAGTGGCTTGCAGGCAACGCTTCGATCAGCGGTTTCGGGGTTGAAACTGTGGGCATCGACGCGGGCCAGGCAGGTTCCTTGGACCCGATGTTCCCCGTCCATTCGTTCCTCCTGGGCGCGGACAAGTACGGTGTGACCTCGCTCCGGAACGTGGACCGCTTGCCGGTCACCGGCGCCACGCTCGTTGTTGCACCGTTGCCGATCGTGGGTGGCACGGGCAGCCCGAGCCGGGTGTACGCGCTGGTGGAAAAGGGCACAGCGAAAAAGGGCACAGCGGAAAAGGGCGCGGTGGAGCGCGCATGAGCGGCGAGCCGGGGTTGAAGGGGCAGGTCAGGGTTTCCACGCTCGTCGCCCGGACGCTGGCGAAGCTCGGCGTCGGGCATGTCTTCGGGGTAGTGGGCTCCGGCAACTTCGATGTGACCGGCACCCTCATGGCCGAGGGCGTCCCGTTCACGGCGGCCCGGCACGAAGGCGGTGCCGCGACCATGGCCGACGCCTATGGGCGAATGTCCAGGAAGGTTGGTGTGGTCACCACGCACCAGGGCTGCGGACTGACCAACGCCATCACGGGAGTTGGCGAAGCCGCGAAGAGCCGCACGCCCATGATCGTGCTCACCGCGGACACCCAAGCCGCAGCCACAAGGTCCAATTTCAAGATCGACCAGGACGCACTCGCCCGGAGCGTCGGCGCGGTGGCCGAACGAATCCACTCCCCGGCCACGGCTGTTGCCGATACGGTCAGGGCGTTCCGGACCGCGGTCAATGAGCGGCGCACGGTGGTCCTCAGCCTGCCGCTGGATGTCCAAAGTGCCACCGCCGCGGACGAGGTGGGTGCCGTCGTCGTGCCTCAACCGCTGAAGGTGCGCCCCGACGCTGCCGCTGTCCAGGAACTGGTGGAATTGATCGCCGCGGCCGAGAGGCCCGTGTTCGTGGCCGGCCGCGGCGGGCGGGGTGCCCGGGAGGAGATCCTGGCACTGGCACGCCATGCCGGTGCGCTGGTGGCGACGTCCGCCGTGGCGAGCGGGCTGTTCAACGGCGACTCGCACAACCTCGGGATTTCCGGCGGGTTCTCCTCGCCCTTGACGGCTGAGCTGATCAGCGGCGCGGACCTGATTGTCGGCTGGGGGTGCACGCTGAATATGTGGACCATGCGGCACGGGAGGCTGATCTCGCCGGGCACCAAGGTGGTCCAGGTCGACGTCGAGGATGCCTCGCTGGGCGCCAATCGTCCCATCACGCTGGGTGTACTGGGTGATTCGGCGCTGACCGCGGCCGATGCGCTGGCGGTCTTGCAATCCGTCCAGGCGGAGCCGGTTGGGAAGTACCGCAGCGAGGAGAACGCCCTGGCCGTCAAGGAAGGCTCACGGTGGCGGGACGTGGAGACCCCGGACCTGTCCACTCCCACGAGGATTGACCCGAGGGTGCTGAGCCGGGAGTTGGATTCGTTGCTGCCTGCAGAGCGGATCGTGTCCGTGGATTCGGGCAACTTCATGGGCTATCCCAGCCAGTACCTTGCCGTGCCGGACGAGTTCGGGTTCTGCTTCACGCAGGCCTTCCAGGCGATCGGACTGGGCCTCTACACGGCAATCGGCGCGGCCGTGGCACAGCCGGACCGGCTGCCTGTGCTCGGCGCGGGTGATGGCGGGTTCCTCATGGGCATCAGCGAACTTGAAACCGCCGTGCGGATGAAGCTGCCGCTGGTGTGCATCGTCTACAACGACGCCGCGTACGGGGCCGAAGTGCATCACTTCGCACCCCAAGCGCCGGAAGAAAGCCTGGCCAGCGTGGTCTTCCCCGAGACCGACATCGCCGCTATCGCCCGTGGTTTCGGAGCAGACGGGGTGACCGTCCAAACTGAAAGTGACCTGGCCGCCGTCGAGCCCTGGCTGGCCGCCTACCGCGCCGGGACGCAAACCAAACCGCTCGTCATCGACGCCAAGATCGCGTCCGACGGCGGATCCTGGTGGCTGGCCGAGGCCTTCCAAGGCCACTAACCCCCCGGCCACCCAACTGAGTAGCAGTAGAGCGCGTTTTGACGGTTCAAAACGCGCTCTACTGCGACCTACTTGGGTACTAAGCGTCGACTTCCGTGTTCACGATGTACACGTCGCACGGAGCGCCGTGGGCAACGCTGTTCGCGATGCTGCCCAGGACGCGGCCGAGGCCCTTCATGCGCTTGTTGCCCACCACAATCAGGGTTGCCTTGTTCGCCTCGGCGTAGTTGATCAGCGCGCTGGCCGGGTTGCCACGGGCAGCGAAGTACTTGACCTTGCCTTCCGGAACATCGAGCTCCTCGGAGACTTTGCGGGCAACGTACTCGGCGGAGTCTGCCGAGGAAACGGTGATCCGGTCGCTGCCGCTGCCGAATTCCTCGATGCGGTCATCGGAGAACCCGCTGACCACATGCAGCTCGCCTCCGAGTGCGGTGGCCATCTTCGCTGCGGCAATGGCCGCCCGCTTGGCCGTTTCGCTGTTGTCAACGCCGACAACGATCACTTCTGACATGAGTGCTCCTCATAGATCGATTGGGTGGTGCTGCAAGAAAATCTACACGTCATCACCGGCAGGGACGAGCAATGACCAAGCCGGATAAAGATCTCTGGCCGCACGAAGATCCGTGGGCTAGTCTGCATGAACGGCCTGCCTGGCGGGTCCGATTTTCCGAAGGATTCGTATGACGATGATGAGGAGCACCATGTCCGGCCACACTTACAGCGTTTCCGAAATTGTAGGAACTTCCTCCGAGGGCGTTGACGACGCCATCAAGAACGGCATTGCCACCGCCTCCCAGACCCTGCGGAACCTGGATTGGTTCGAAGTGAAGGAAATCCGCGGCCACCTCGAGGACGGTGCCGTGGCTGACTGGCAGGTCACCATCAAGCTTGGCTTCCGTCTGGAACGCTAGGCCCCCGCTTCGAGCCGCTGGTTAATGCCGGTGTTCCTCGGGAACATCGGCATTAACTGTCACCTCGGAGGAACCCGCCTCGCCAAAGCTGCCCAGCAGCGTCAAAGCGTCCGACGACGGCGAACCGGCCTTCGCGGAATACACCCTCAGGTGCTGGTCGGCGTCGTCCGGGAGACCCAGGGTTTCAAAGTTCAGTTCGAGGTCGCCCACCAAAGGATGGTGCAACCGGACGGTGCCTGCCGAGCGCGTGGCAACCCGGTGACCTGCCCACCATTGGCGGAAATGTTCGCTGTGGACGGCGAGTTCACCCACGAGCTGGTTGGTCTGGGGATCGTTGGGGTGGCGTCCCACATCCATCCGCAACGAACCCACAGCCTCGGCAGCCACGGTTTTCCAATCACGGAACAACGTTCCTGCCCGCGTGTCGAGGATCAGCCAACGCGTCAGGTTGCGCTCGGCGGAAGGCAAGGAGGTGAAATCCGTAAACAGCAGGCTTGCCATGCGGTTGGCAGCCAGTACGTCCGTCCTGCGGCCCAGGACCATGGCCGGGACATCGCCCACGGCATCAAGCAATTGCCGGATCGCCGGACGTACCTTCTGCACCGGGCCCGGGCCAGCTGCAGAATTGGCACAGTGGGCCAACAGGTCCATCATGTGCGCCTGCTCCCCTGCATCCAGGCGGAGGGCACGGGCCACGGAATCAAGGACCGCCTTGGACGGATGGATGTTCCGGCCCTGTTCCAGCCGCGTGTAGTAGTCGGTGCTGACACCGGACAACCTGGCAACTTCCTCGCGGCGAAGGCCCGGAACCCTGCGGGAGCCGGTGGAACCCAAGGCGCCGGCGTCCTCCGGTGAGAGGCGCGCACGCATGACTTTGAGGAATTTTCCGAACTCGGCGCTTTGACCCATCCCTCCATTCTGCCCGCGCCCTCGCCCGCGAGGCCACCACTTTGGGTAGGACTGCCAGACCTAGGAAAAACAGGATCACGCAGCGGGGCTGACTCACGGATGAAATCTGCATAGGCTCAGTACAGAGCCCATTGAAAACGCTTTCTGGAATCGCGGCTTTACCTGAATCATTCGAAGGAGACTTTCATGCCAGAGCTGACCTTGAACAACGGCGTCACCATCCCGCAGCTCGGATTCGGCGTCTTCCAGGTTCCTCCCGGAGAGACGCAGAAGGTGGTGGAAGACGCGCTTGAGGCCGGGTACCGCCACATCGATACCGCCGCCGCCTACCGCAATGAGGCCGGCGTTGGCGCAGCCATCGCGGCCTCGGGCCTTTCCCGCGAAGAACTCTTCATCACCACCAAGCTCCGTAACGGCGAGCAGGGCGAGGCCTACGACGCCTTCCAGCGAAGCCGCGAGGCATTGGGCCTGGAAGTCGTGGACCTGTACCTCATCCACTGGCCGGTCCCGTCGCAGGGGCTGTACACCCAGGCCTGGAAGGAGATGGAGAAGCTCCACCAGGACAAGCAGATCCGCGCCATCGGTATCTCCAACTTCCTTTCGGACCATGTGGACACCCTGCTCAAGGAAGCCGATGTGGTTCCCGCAGTGAACCAGATCGAACTCCACCCGACGTTCCAGCAGGCGGACCTGGCCACGAAGTGCCGCGGCTTGGGCATCGCCGTCGAGGCCTACAGCCCGCTGGGCCAGGGCAAGGACCTGAACGCCGAGCAAGTGGCCCTGGTTGCGGCCGCCCACGAGACCACCCCGGCACAGGTCATCCTGGCGTGGCACCTCGCCCAAGGCACCATCGTGATCCCCAAGTCGGCCGACTCGGCACGCATGCGCGAGAACCTCGGCGCAGCAGACCTGAGCCTCACGGAATCCGAACTTGCCGCCGTCACCGCACTGGAGGCGGGCGCCCGCATCGGTTCCGACCCCGCCGTCGCCGCTTTCACACAGTTCTAGAGAGAAGGACGTAACTGACATGCAGTACACGCACCTGGGCCGCTCCGGCCTCAAAGTTTCCCGGCTGTGCCTCGGCACCATGAACTTCGGCCCCAAGACCGAAGAAGCGGCCTCCCATTCGATCATGGATTCCGCCCTGGATTCCGGCATCAACTTTTTCGATACCGCCAACGTCTACGGTGGCACCGAACACCGCGGCTGGACCGAGGAGATCATCGGACGCTGGTTCGCGAAGGGCGGCGAGCGCCGCGAACGGACCGTCCTCGCCACCAAGCTCTACGGCACCATGACGGACCGGCCGAATGAATCGAAGCTGTCCGCACTCAATATCCGGCGGGCCCTCGATGCCAGCCTGAAGCGCCTCCAGACGGACTACATCGATATCTACCAGTTCCACCACATCGACCGCGATACTCCGTGGGACGAGATCTGGCAGGCCATTGAGGTAGCCGTCCAGCAGGGCAAGATCCTGTACTCCGGCAGCAGCAACTTTGCCGGTTGGCACATCGCGCAGGCCCAGGAAGCCGCGCGCCGCCGCAACTACACCGGCCTGGTCAGCGAGCAGTCCATCTACAACCTGTTCCGCCGGGAACTTGAGCTCGAAGTCATCCCCGCAGCCCAGCAGTACGGGCTGGGCCTCATTCCCTGGTCTCCCTTGCAGGGTGGCCTTCTGGGCGGTGTGCTGAAGCAGCAGGAACAGGGCGTCCGCCGCTCCGAGGGACGGGCCCTGGAGACCCTCAAAAAGCACGAGGACCAGATCCGGCAGTACGAAGACTTCGCCGATGAACTGGGACACGCGCCCGGCGATGTCGCTTTGGCCTGGCTGCTCCACCAGCCGGCCGTGACTGCACCGATCGTGGGCCCACGCACGCAGGAGCAGCTGGACTCCGCCATCCGCGCGCTGGATGTCACCCTCAACGACGATGCCCTCAAGCGGCTGGATGACATCTTCCCGGGCCACCGCCCCGCACCCGAGGACTACGCCTGGTGAGCAGCGTCCTCCCCGAAACGGGCACCGTCCCGCCCCGGAACATCCTGTTCATTGGCGGGACCGGCGTCATCAGTGCGGCGGCGGCTGAACGCGCCGTTGCATTGGGCCACCGGCTGACCATCCTCAACCGCGGACGGTCAGCCGGGCGGCCGGTTCCTGAGGGCGCCGAGGTTCTCCATGCGGATGTGCGCGACCCCGCGGCCGTGCGGGAGGTGCTTGGCGGACGGGAGTTCGACGCCGTTGCGGACTTCATCTCCTACGCTCCCGATCAGGCGCGGGCCGGCTTGGACTTGTTCCGCGGGCGGACAGGACAGTACGTGTTCATCAGTTCCGCTTCCGCCTACCAGAAGCCGCCAACTACCCTGCCGATCCGGGAGTCCACGCCCCTGAAGAACCCTTTTTGGCAGTACTCAAGGGACAAGATTGCCTGCGAGGAGATCTTCTTCGAGGCTTATCGGGAGCAGGATTTCCCGGTGACGGTGGTACGTCCTTCGCACACTTATGACCGCACCAAGATTGCGATGGTGGGCGGCTGGACAGACATTCACCGGATGCGCGCCGGACTGCCGGTCATGGTGCATGGGGATGGAACGTCGCTCTGGACGCTGACCCACAGCCGTGACTTCGCGAAGGCCTTTGTTGGGCTCCTTGGCCGGCCGCAGGCAATCGGCGAAAGCTACACCATCACCTCGGACGAGTTCCTTCCCTGGAACCAGGTGTACCGTTTGTTTGCGCGGGCCGCGGGGGTTCCCGAACCGGAGTTGTTCCACGTTTCCTCGGAGACAATTGCTGCCCACAGCCCTGAACTCGGGCCGAACCTGCTGGGCGACCGGTCCCATTCCGTGGTGTTCGACAACTCAAAGATCAAGGCATTGGTTCCGGATTACGCGGCGACCATTCCCTTCGCCGACGGTGCCAGGGAGATCGTGGACTGGCATGACAGGCACCCTGAACTGCAAGTGGTGAACCAGGAGTTCATGGAGTTGGCTGACAGGCTCCATGACTGGTCGCGCCGCAGCTTGTTGCCAACAACTGCCTCACCAGCGTAGAAAACAAGTAACCTTTCTTTCGTTTCAGCAAAGGAGATCGCGCCCATGGCCGCTGCCCCGCTCATCGAACTCAACGATGGCTTCAAGATCCCCCAGTTGGGCCTAGGCACGTGGCCGCTGAACGATGCCCAGGTTGCGGAGGCCGTGGTGGAGGCCGTCTCCCATGGCTACCGGCACATCGATACCGCGGTGAAATACGGGAACGAGAGCGGCGTTGGCGATGGAATTCGGAGGAGCGGCGTCAATCGGGACGAACTGTTCATCACCACCAAGCTCGACGGTGAATTCCAGGGCTCCGGCAAGGCCGTTGCGGGCCTGGACGGCTCCCTCAAGCGGCTGGGCCTGGACTTCGTGGACCTGCTGTTGATCCACTGGCCGCTGCCGCGCCGCGACGAGTTCGTCTCCACGTGGAAGACGTTCGAGGAATTGCAGGCTTCGGGCAAGGTCCGCTCCATTGGGGTTTCCAACTTCAAGCCTGCACATTTGGACCGGCTCTTCGCAGAGACGGACATCATCCCGGCGGTCAACCAGATCCAGGTGAGCCCGTCGATCCCCCGTGCCTTGGCCCGCGAATTCAACCAGAGCCACGGCATCGTCACGGAGTCCTACAGCCCACTGGGTGCCAGCAGCGAACTGCTCAATGCCCCGGTGCTGGCCAAGATCGGCGAAAAGCACGGCAAGTCGCCCGGCCAGGTGGTTCTCCGCTGGCATGTTCAGCAAGGCTTGGTGGCGATACCGAAGACCGCCAATCCGCAGCGCATGCAGGAGAACCTGGACGTTTTCGGCTTCGAGCTGGACCAGGACGATCTTGCTGGCCTGCAAACCCTCGACGGCGGCCCGGACGCGGGCGTCGACTCCGATGTCCAGGGACACTGAGCGCCGCTGATGACCACTGTGCTTTGGACCGGTTGCTACACCGCCGACCGCGACGGCAACGGCGAAGGAATCGGCGCGCTGACCGCCGATGACAAGGGCGGACTCACTCACCTGGGCCTGGCCGTTACCGCCAATTCGCCGTCTTTCCTGGCCGTGCATCCCAGCCGACCCGTGGTCTACGCGGTTGCCGAGGAGGGCAAGATGGTGCGGGCCTTCCGGCGGACCGGGGTGGCTGAACTGGAGCCGTTCGGCGAACCTTGGCCTGCCGGGGAGGCGGCGTGCCACGTTGCCGTGGATCCCCAGGGCCGCTTCATCGTCGTCACCTGCTGGGGTGACGGGCAAGTGATCCTTTACGAACTGGACGACGACGGCGCCATCACCTCGCGCGCCAGTGCGGAGGCCGCCGTCGACCCCCACCGCACCGATGGGGACGAGCCGCGGCCCAGCCGCGCACATTCGTCACTGATGCTTCCCGACGGCCGGATCCTCACAACCGATCTGGGGCATGACCTGGTCCGCGTCTGGACATACCGAGCCAGCGAGGGGCTCAGTTCCGACCACCACGTTGTGTTGCCCAAGGGCTCCGGCCCACGGCACATGGCCAGGCACTCGAGCGGCACGGTTTTCGTGGACACCGAATACTCCGTCGAGGTGGCCGCGATCCGGCCGGGGCCCCAGGGAATCCTTGAGCTCGCCGAGGTGATTCCCGCCAGCGTGAACAAGGCGTACGACGGCGACTCGGCGGCTGAGATTGCCCTCTCACCGGACGGCCGCTTCGCCTACGTTGGAGTGCGCGGCTCCAACCGGATCTGCGTCCTGCAGGTCGGCAGCGACGGCGGCCTGGCACCGATGGCCGATGTACCCAGCGGCGGTGACCGGCCACGGCATCACCTGCTCCGCGACGGCTGGCTGTACGTGGCGCACGAAGGCTCCAACGACGTCGTAAGTTTCAGCCTGGACCCGAACACCGGACTGCCGGACGGCCCTGTCAGCCGCGTGGAGACCGGCTCGCCAAGTGCGCTGATCCCAGCCGTCCCTTAAACGCCGAGCTGGCATTGAGTGCCAATGCTCCGCTCAAACATTGGCACCAAATGCCAGCTCGGTGATTCCTAGGCGGCCCACACCTCAACATCGTCGGTGCCGCAGAGGAGTTTGCGGCCACCCGGCTCCAGGACAACCCACAGGAGTTCCTGGTGCTGGGAAATGTCGTCTACCCGTCCTGTTCCCGCGCCCCAGGCTACGTCGTAGATCCACACCGGGTCTCCGGACTTCAGCCCGGTCCATTCGGTGGCGGGAACGTGCCGGTAGTCCTCCGGCCTGCTGAGGATGCTCCTGCTCATGCCGAAATATCGGCGGCTGAACGGCGCCGCCACACCGTGGCAACCCCGTTGTGCGCCGGCAGGACGTGCCCCTCCGGGAAAACCTGGACGGCATCCGGCTCGGAATCCGGGCTCCACAAGCCCGACGCCGGGCAGTGGGAACCGGTGGGCATGACGCGGGTGGCTCGTTCGCGCAGGAGGGCGATGCTCTTCATCGTTGAATCTCATCCTTGGTAGCTGGGTATGGTGCAGTGTGAAGCAGATCTCCTCAACCCTATGAAACTTGGACGCCCTTTGTTATGGGCAAATGCATAAGGTTTGTGCACAGTGCCGTGCACTTGACCAGCACAATCGAGCGCTTGATACGCCAAAAGGCCCGCAGGTCCCCACATCGGGGTCCTGCGGGCCTTCTTTTTGCGTCTACTTGTAGCTCAGGCTGAGCAGCATCGCCTTGAGCTGCGCGTACTGCTGCGTGCCCATCCAGGCCTTCGCTGCGGCGGGGGTGGCGAAGGTGGGCTGCTTTTCGAAGTCGAAGTACACGTAGGCGTTCATCATGCCGTTCCCCAGCGGAACCTGGTTGGTGCCGGATGTTGTGAGCCCGGGTTCCAGCATGGAGGCAACCCGCACGTCCATCGCGTAGTACGGAGGCCCGTCAACAGGTCCAGTGCGCGGCGAAGGCATTCCCTCATAGGCCGGGCCGTCGTAAGGGACGTATTGCGACTGGTTCGAGAAGAATCCAAACTCCACTCGCTCCCCTGTGGTTGCTTTTACACCGGAAACCACGGCACGGTCGTACACCGTTCGGTCCACATTGCCTGCCGTGCCATCTCCGTACATGCCGCTGTTGATGATCGCCACCTTGGCGCCCGACTCGTCGAAGATGGTCGCTCCAACGGACGCAGCCTTGGCCTCCTCCGAAAGGTATGGCCCCTGCTCCGTCGTTACAGTCCAACCAGCCGGATAGGTGAAGGACAGATGCCCGTCAGGGAAGGTGAACGTTTTGAGTGTTGGAGCCTGCACCGGCGGGACGACCGGAGCCGTGGCCACAGCGGATGTGGTGGGCGTCGGCACTTGGGTGCTTGCCGCCGTCGGGGTTTCCGAAGGCGTCGCGGACGGTCTGGGGGTGGCCGATGCCGTAGCCGAAGCGGTGGGAGTGGGCTTATCCACGGTCACTGCCGGCGCAGGCATGGAGCTGGCCGGGCCGAAGTTCGAGGCCACCAACACACCGGCCGTGACTGCGGCCGCCCCCAACAGCAGGCCGCCGGCAATCCGCGCTTTGCGGAGTCGGCGTTCCTCCAGCGACGGGACGCTCTTCAGCGGGTTCGTGTCGCTGTAAACCGTGGAGCCGGAGAGCATCTTGTGCAGGGCTTCTTCGCCGTTTGGCTCCGTGGCGGGATCGAACGGGTCGATTGCGGCAATCTGGTTCTTGATCGGATCCATTGTCAGACCCCCAACTTTTCTGTAGTCGTCTCGGAACCTGCAGGCAGTTGTTTCCGGAAAGCGGTCCGGGCTCGGTGCAGCCGGACCTTTGCAGCCGATTCGCTGCACTGGAGGACCTGGGCGATTTCGGCGCACCCCAAACCGTCCCAGTAAGCCAATTGAAGGATGTCGCGGTCCTTCTCACGCAGCCGTGCCATCGCGTCCTGGACCGCCACGTTGCCGGAGTCATCCCCGAACCGCTGCACCGCCGTCGTACGCAACTTTTCCTGGAGTGCGTGCTGGCGGTCGCGGCTGCGGTAGGCATTACCTACCAGGTTGCGGGCAATGCTCAACAAATAGGGAAGCTCTGGCCGGCTGTCATCGGACCATTTCTGCCACACCACCCGGAAGACGTCGGCGGCGATTTCCTCTGCCACCTCTACCGACTCGACGCGTCGGCCAACAAACCTGAAGACGGCTGGGTAGCTGTCTTTATGAATGGCGATAAACGCCAATTCGCGCTCGGAAAGCACGATTTCCCCCTGATATTTAGTGCCCGGAACTGCAGGATACCCCTATAGTTTCCGGCCGCCGCCCCCGGGTTACAGTCTGCGCGAAGATTCTGCTGGATCATTCGCAACCGCACCCGAAGGAGGCCCGGATTTGCGCGGCTTACTGGGGGAGCCAGGCGAATGATCCAGCAAAAAAACGTTCTAGCCGCGCAAGGTGGCTCGCCCACGCCACGCGGAGACAGCCCACACCAGCAATAGCAAGGCCACCAGGATCAAGCCGGCGTCCCCGAGGTCGATCTCCCCGAGCCACGTGGTCAGGGGATCTTCGAGGTCAAAGGCGGCGTTCACGAACCCGCCCAGCGTGATCACTGAGATGAACAGGGCCGAAACTGCAGAGATGCCCGTGATCACGGCGTTGAAGCCCAGTTTGCGCTGCGGGTTGTGGATGGCCGATGTGTACATCCTCATCATGGCCACGCCGTTCGCGGAGTCGCACAGGGTCATGGCCGCAGTGAATGCCAACGGGAGGGCCATCAACGCGAGGGGCGAGACTCCGGCGAGCGACGCCGTCGTGGTGATGACCAGCAGCCCGATGGTGGTGGCGGTATCGAATCCCAAGCCGAACAGGAAACCGATCACGTAGATGTTCCGCGGCCGCTGCACCTTGGACAGCGGCTTGGCGAGGAGCCGGGCCACGAAGCCTTTCGCTTCGAGATCCTCCGGGCGGACCTCACCCCCGGACTGGACGTTGCGGTAGACCTGCGTTGCGCGAATAAATGCCGAGCCGTTGAACAACCCCATGACCAGCAGGAACAGGCCGGACACACCACTGCCGATCAGCCCCAGGACCTTGTTGCCGGTGGTGCCGTCCTCCATGAACTGCCCGATCATTGTGGCACCCGCCACCACCAGCAAACCGGCCAGGACCACCACGGAACTGTGGCCCAGGCTGAAAGCGAAACCGACGCTCACCGGGTCCTTGCGTTGCGCTACGAACTTCCGGGTGGAGTTGTCGATCGCGGCGATGTGGTCCCAGTCGTAGCTGTGCTTGATGCCGGCCACGTACGCGGTGACCACCAGGCCAAGAGCCAGCGGTTGCGCGCTGCCGGCCGAGCCCACCAGCAGAAGCACGACGGCGGCAGCATGCAAAGCGGCTACGGCACCGAACGTGAAAAGCAGCCGGGTTCGCAAGGATAGCGTGTCCCGCTCCCGGTACATGGCGGCGAACTCAGTCAGTGTTGTCATTAATACTTCCTTAGGTTGAAGGGCTCCTGCCCAAACCAGCGCTTCCGCAGAAGGCCTGTGCAGGCGCCCAGCAATTCGTTGAGTTCCTGGGTGCTGTTCGACAACGATCGCAATATCAGGCCGGTGGTCCCGCCAACGCTGATGGTCAATGAAACACCCGAATGTGCGTTGTAGTCACGGATTATCCGGTCCAGTTGGTCGGCCAACTCCTGGTCCACCCGCGGGTCCACCACAATGAGCGAGCCAAGATGGCTGAAGCCCTCCATGAACCCCATGCCCGTCACGTCACTTAGTGGAGGACGGACCAGGAGGTTGTCGAGGGCAAGCAGCTTGGCGCCGTCCGGGGTTTCGACCCGGATCTCGTTCCGGAGCCGCAATTCCTCGTACTTGAAGTCGGCGCCGTCGGGCGACCAGCCCGGCGTGATGACTTCGGCCATGACAAGGCTCGACGTCGGGTGGAGGCTGATGTGCGAAACCTGCCTGTAGCTGGCCTCCCGGTACGCAATGAGCTGGTCCGGAACCAGCTCCAGCCGCGCACCCTCCCCCAGCCGCAAGCCCATGCGCTGCTCGGCAAACGACCCTGGTGTCCGATAGATCTTGGTAGCCGACTGCGTAGTGAGAAGCAGGTCAGCCCCGGCCTCCACCTCCACATCGATCAGGAACAGATCCGCCCCCAAATAGGCCCCGCCAGGATTGACCATGACATAGCAAACCTGCCCACTCTGGTCCAAGTAGTGCGGCCGCAAAACCCGCAAAGCCCCCTCATGGAACTGATGCACTGCGACCGACCGGCCGGCTCGCTCGGCGATGCGCAACTGGAGTTGGCCCATAGGCGACCTGACCTCCGAGGCGGCTGAGCCGGATTTTTGGGCCGCGGCGTGGCGGGCATCGCGAAGCGGGCACGGCCCAAAATCCGGCGAAGCCGCCGTCCCCAGCACCCTCACTGTGCCAAGTCGAGCATGAGGACGTCCCGCTTGATCCAGCCCAGGACCTCCTCCAGCCCCTCATCCGTCTTCAGGTTCGTAAAGCAGAACGGCTTATTGCCGCGGAATTCCTTGGAGTCCCGTTCCATGATGGACAGGTCCGCTCCAACATGCGGGGCCAGGTCTGTCTTGTTGATGATGAACAGATCGGACTTGATCATCCCCTGCCCGGCCTTGCGGGGAATTTTCTCGCCCTGCGCTACGTCAATGATGTAGATCGAGAAGTCCACCAGTTCGGGGCTGAACGTGGCGGAGAGGTTGTCGCCGCCGGATTCGACGAAGATCACCTGCAGGTCCGGATGCCGCTGTTTGAGCTGCTCGATCGCGGCAGTGTTCATGGACGTGTCTTCACGGATGGCGGTGTGCGGGCACCCGCCGGTTTCGACGCCGATGATCCGGTCCTCGGGCAGAATTCCATTCGCAGCGAGGATTTTGGCGTCCTCGATCGTGTAGATGTCGTTGGTGATGGCGGCCATGGAGATGTCGCCGCTCATGTGGCGGGTAATGCGCTCCACGAGCTGGGTCTTTCCTGCTCCGACGGGTCCGCCGATGCCGATGATGATGGGCTCAGTCATGTGTCCTCCTTGGTTAGCTCATGAACATGCGGGCGCGTTGCCGCTCGTGCCGCATTTGTGAAATTTCCAGTCCGGGGCTCACTACCCCGAAGTCGTCCCAGCTGAGGTGCGGGACAACCTCGACGGCGGCAGCAACGGCGTCGTGCGCGTTCCGCAGCACCCGCTGCCCGGCGTTCTGGCCGAGCGGGATGGCGCGTACCGCGTTTTGCGTGAGTGAGGTGACGGTCGCGAAGAAGTACGCGGCCAATGCCTCGCCGAGCGGCACCCCGAGCGAACGCGCGACGACGGCGAACGCCAGCGGCTGATGACCGGCGGCACGGCCTCCACTCACCAAGGTGCGGTAGGTGTCGAGTTCGGGAGAGGGGAACACCTCGCGCCCGATCTCGAGCAAACGGCCACCCATTTTGCAGGAGGCCTCGCGGACCTCGCGCGCCAGGAGGGTTCCGCTCAGGATCTGGTCCAGCTCCGCCAGGTCAACGCCCTCATAGTGGAACCTGATCGCCAGGCCTTCCGAATACGTCAGCTGTTGTGCCACGAAAGCACCCAGCCAACGTCCGAAGGACGCCTCGTCCGCCACGAGTTCGCGATCGATGTACGTTTCGAATCCGAGGGAATGGGCAAAAGCACCTGTGGGCAACGCGGAGTCGGTCAGTTGCTGAAGCGCCAGCTGGTAATCAGTGCGTGTGTTCTGCATGGCGGAAGGGCACCGGCATCACCCGCTCCTGCCTCTCATAGGGCACGCCAACATGCTTGAGATAGTCCTCGACGGTGTGGTCGTACTGGCACACCATGACTTCGGCGCCGTATTCGGAGGACGCGTCGAAGAACTGTGCCTGCAAGTGCCGGTTGCCCAGGGAGTGTGCCACGACGCCCATTTCGTGGATGGTGCGGGGCGCGATCACCAGCACGTCGCTGGGCAGCACGGAGATGACAATCAGGTTGGCCTCTTCGATGGCGAGGATGTCTCCGTCGCGAAGGTCGCCGGTTCCGGAAGGGAGGCGGATGCCGAGTTCCTTGCCGTGGTCCGTGGTAACGCGTTGGATGCGCTTGACCAGCAGCGCGCTGGGGAGCACCACTTTTTCCTTGTGGTGTCCCGCGTAGGTGTTGTGGGGCAGCTCGTGGAGGTTGCCCAGGATTTTTTCGATGATCATGGTTGTCCTAGAAGAGGAAGTAGCGCTGCGCCATGGGCAGCACATCGGAGGGTTCGCAGGTCGCTTCGACGCCGTCCACGGTGACCTTGTAGGTTTCGGGATCCACCACGATGTCCGGGGTTTCGCCGTTGTGCTTCAAATCCGCTTTGCGTACGCCGCGGATTCCGCTGACAGGACGGATGACCCGTTCCAGGCCAAGTTCCCCGGGGACCCCGGCCTCAATGGCAGCCTTGGACAGGAACGTGATGGACGATTGCTGGAGGGCCTTGCCGTACGTGGCGAACATGGGCCGCATAGTGCGTGGCTGGGGTGTAGGGATGGAACCGTTGGAATCGCCCATGAGGGCATAGGCGATCTGGCCGCCCTTGATCACCACTTCCGGTTTCACACCGAAGAACGCCGGATCCCACAGCACCAGGTCCGCGAACTTTCCGGGTTCCACTGAGCCGATACTGTCCGCCATGCCCTGCGCGATGGCCGGGTTGATGGTGTATTTGGCCACGTAGCGCTTGAGTCGGAAGTTGTCGCTGTCCGGCGAGCCGTGCACGGCACCGGAAGGATCCTGCAGAACTCCGCGTTGGCGCTTCATCGCGTCGGCCACTTGCCAAGTCCGCGTGACCACTTCGCCCACGCGGCCCATGGCCTGGGAGTCGGAGGAGGTGATCGCGAAGACGCCAAGATCGTGGAGCACGTCTTCGGCGGCGATGGTTTCGGCCCGGATGCGGGAGTCCGCGAACGCCACGTCCTCGGGAATGTCCGGGTTGAGGTGGTGGCAGACCATGAGCATGTCCAGGTGCTCTTCGATGGTGTTCTTCGTGTACGGCAGCGTGGGATTGGTGGAAGCCGGAAGGACGTTGGGCAGCCCGGCGATCTTGATGATGTCCGGGGCGTGGCCGCCGCCGGCGCCTTCGGTGTGGAAGGTGTGGATGACCCGTCCGTCAATCGCAGCAATGGTGTCTTCCACGAAACCGCACTCGTTCAGGGTGTCGGTGTGGATGGCCACCTGGATGTCGTATTCGTCGGCCACGCGCAGGGACATGTCGATGGACGAGGTGGTGGCACCCCAGTCCTCATGGACTTTGAGGCCGACGGCACCTGCGCGGATCTGCTCTGCGAGGGGCTCGACGGCGGATGCGTGGCCCTTCCCGAAGATGCCGATGTTGATGGGCAGTCCTTCAACAGCCTGCAGCATCCGGGAGATGTGCCAAGGGCCGGGGGTGATGGTGGTGGCCTTGCTGCCCTCGGCAGGTCCGGTTCCACCACCGACCATGGTGGTCACGCCGTTGCAGAGCGCGGTGGGGACCTGCTCCGGGGAGATGTAGTGGATGTGGGTATCGATGCCGCCGGCGGTGAGGATCTTCCGCTCCCCCGCGATGATCTCGGTACTGGCACCGATCACGATGTCCACACCATCGGTGATCTGCGGGTTGCCGGCCTTGCCGATCTTGAAGATGTGGCCAGCCTTGAGGGCAACATCGGCCTTGTAGATACCGGTGTAGTCCAACACGATCACGTTGGTGATGACGGTATCCGGAATGTCCTCCGCGCGGGTCAACTGCCCGTTCTGGCCCATGCCGTCGCGGATCACCTTGCCGCCGCCGAACACCACTTCCTCGCCGTACGCTGTGTAATCCTTCTCGATCTCGAGGAACAGCTCCGTGTCCGCCAAGCGGATGGCATCGCCGGTGGTGGGGCCGTAAAGCTCGGAGTATTGCTTGCGTGAAATCTCGAAGCTCATTCAGCGTCTCCTTCGGTGACGGGCGCACCCGGGCGCGTGCCGCCGTCGAGCTTTCCATTAATTGCGTTACGCAGCCCGAAGACTTCGCGTGTACCCGCCAAATTGATCAAGTGGACGGTCTTGGTGTCGCCGGGTTCGAAGCGTGCTGCGGTGCCGGCAGGGATGTCGAGGCGGCGGCCATAGGCGGCCTCGCGGTCGAATTCGAGGGCGCCGTTCGCTTCGGCAAAGTGGTAGTGCGAACCGATCTGGACGGGACGGTCGCCGCGGTTCACTACCTCGACGGCGATCGCGTCACGGCCGCTGTTGCAGACGATGGCTCCGGTTTGGAGCCGGTACTCTCCGGGGATCATGCGGGCTCCTAGCGGATGGGGTCGTGGACGGTCACGAGCTTGGTGCCGTCGGGGAAAGTGGCTTCGATCTGGACGTCGTGGATCATCTCGGGGACGCCTTCCATCACGTCCTCGCGGCGGAGCAATGTGGTTCCGTAACTCATGAGCTCGGCCACGGTCTTGCCATCGCGGGCACCCTCAATGAGCTCGTAACTGATGATCGCGACTGCCTCGGGGTAGTTCAGCTTCAACCCGCGGGCCTGCCTGCGCCGGGCGAGATCAGCCGCCACCACGATCATGAGTTTTTCCTGCTCACGCGGCAAAAGATGCATAGGTTCTCCTTCAAACTTCCTGGTGCTGCGCAGACGGACGTCTGATCACTCGAGGCTGGAACAGCCGAGGACGTCGGGCGCTACTTCTCTTATAGCCCCAAACGTCTGACATATCTACTTGAGATCCCCGCCAACGAATTGCGACCAGCGTATGACTTGCAAAGTTTCGTCCGCGTTTCCTAGTCCTGCAGCCCGGCCTTCGATTTCCCCTCGGCCCGGTGCTTCCGCACCTGCCAGATCAAGAGAAGTACGACGGCGATGCCCGCGACTACCAGCGCGGCGCCGCGGCCGAAGGTGCGGGCAACTTCCTCGTAGGAACTCCCCGCAAGGAAGCCGATGGTGACGAACAGGCTGCCCCAAACAATGCCGCCGGTAAAGTTCCACGTGGCGAAACGCCGGTAGGGCATTTGGCTCAAGCCGGCGAGAGCGGGCATGACGGCACGGAAAAACGCCGTGAAGCGTCCAAGGAAGACGGCCAGGCCACCCCGCCGGGCGAGGAAGTCCTCTGCTTCTTGCAGTCGGGCACGTCGCTTGTCCAGGATCTTCATCCGCATGATCCGCGGGCCCAGGTGTTTCCCGATTTCGTATCCCACGGTGTCACCGAGGATGGCGGCAGATACCACCACCAGGATCATGACCCACAGCGGCAGGTCACCTTGGCTGGCGAAGACTCCGCCGATGACCGCGGCGGTTTCCCCGGGGATGACGAAGCCGATGAAGAGCGCGTCCTCGGCGAAGACCAATGCGAAAACGATGCAGGCCACCACCAGGGTACTGGCGTGGAGGAGCCCCTCAAGCAGCGACTGCATGGCTCTGAGTGTGTCAGAAAACCGTTCGCGCAGGGAGGGCGGAAGGCAGCACTAAATTCTCCGGCAACCCATAGACAGCCTGATACATCACTAATATACTAGTTGCGTACTTCACGCTACAAGCGTGACCAGCTCGATGAGGAGTTATACCGCACATGCAGAAACTCGCACACCGGCTTGAACGCCTGGGCACCGAAACTGCTTTCAGCGTCGCGCAGGCCGCCGCTGCCTGGAAGGCGAAGGGCAACCTTGTCTACCCCTTCCACCTTGGCGACATCAACATCCCGACGGCCCCGCACATCATTGAAGCGATGAACAAGGCCATCGCCGATGGGTACACCGGTTACTGCCCGGGCCCGGGCATCCCCCAGTTGCGCGAAGCCCTGGCCGAGGACATCGGATCCCGCCGCGGCATCGAGTTCTCCCCCGAGAACGTGGTGGTCATGACCGGCGGCAAGCCCGTGATCACCAAATTCCTGCAGGCCGTGATGAACCCCGGCGAGGAAGTCCTCTACCCCAACCCCGGCTTCCCGATCTACGAATCCCAGATCGAATACCTCGGCGGCACGGCCGTTCCCTACCGCTACGTGCCCACTTCCCAGGGCTTCGCGATCGACCTGGACCAGGTCAGCGCCTCGATCACCCCGAACACCACCGCGATCATCTACAACGACCTGCAGAACCCGATCTCGGCCGAATCCACCGCCGCCGAGCGTGAAGCGATCGCCCAGATCGCGATCGAGCACGACCTCTGGGTCCTCTCCGACGAGGCCTACTTCGAAACCCGCTACGAGGGTGTCTCCTCCTCCATCACCTCCATCCCGGGCATGGCCGAGCGCACCGTGATCCTGTACACGTTCTCCAAGAAGTTCGCGATGACCGGCTCCCGGCTGGGCTGCGCCGTGGCCCCCAAGGAGATCGCCCAGGTCCTGTCCACGTTGAACACCAACGACGAGTCCTGCACCACCCACTACGTCCAGTGGGCAGGCATCGAAGCGCTCCGCGGACCCCAGGAACCGGTCCAGGACATGCTGGACATCCTCAAGGGCCGCCGCGACGCTGCCTGCGAGATCGTCAACACCATCCCCGGCATGAGCGTGGCCGTTCCGCAGTCCACCTTTTACCTGTTCCCGGACGTCACCGACGCCATGGCCCGCCTGGGCTACACGGCCGTCGGCGATTTTGCCTCCGACGCCCTCTACAAGACCGGCGTGTCCTTCTGCACCCGCGAGCACTTCGGCCGGCGCCTGCCCGGCGAAGACCGCCAATACATCCGCCTGGCCTACTCCGGTATTGAAGTCCCCGCCATCCAAGAGGGCCTGGGCCGCCTGCGTGAATGGATCGCAAGCGCATGAGCCGCGTCGTCGTCACGGGACGCATCCCCGAAGCCGCCCTCGAAAACCTCCGCGCCAACCACGACGTCCTCGCCTGGGAAGGTGAAGGGTCCATCAGCCGCGAAGAACTCCTCCGCCGCGTCGCCGGAGCCGACGCCATCGTCAGCCTCCTCACCGAACGCGTCGACGCCGAACTGCTCGACGCCGCCGGCCCGCAACTGAAGGTCGTCTCCAACGTCGCCGTGGGCTACGACAACATCGACGTCCCGGCCTGCACCGAACGCGGGATCACCGCCACCAACACCCCCGGCGTGCTCACCGAAGCCACCGCCGACATCGCGTTCGGGCTCATCCTCATGGCCACCCGCCGGCTCGGCGAAGGCGAACGCCTCATCCGCGCCGGACAACCCTGGAAATGGGGCATGTTCTTCCTGCTCGGCTCCAGCCTGCAAGGCAAAACCCTCGGCGTCGTAGGCATGGGCGGCATCGGCATCGCCACCGCACGCCGCGCCAAGGCCTTCGGCATGGACATCGTCTACCAATCCCGCAGCGAAATCGACCCCACCATCGCCGCCGAACTCGGTGCCCGCCGCGTCGAACTCGATGAACTCCTGGCGATCTCCGACGTCGTCTCCCTGCACTGCCCGTACGGACCGAACACCCACCACCTCATCGGCGCCGAACAACTCGAAACCATGAAGGACACCGCGTACCTGGTCAACACCGCACGCGGACCCATCATCGACGAAGCAGCCCTCGCCCTCGCCCTGCGCGAAGGCCAGATCGCCGGTGCAGGCCTGGACGTCTTCGAACAAGAACCCAAAGTCCACCCCTGGCTCCTGGAACTCGAAAACGTAGCCCTCGTCCCGCACCTGGGCTCCGCCACCGTCGAAACCCGCACCGCCATGGCAGTCCTCGCCGCTACCAACACCCTCGCCGTCCTGGGCGGCGAACAACCACCAACACCCATCAACTAACGGGCACACAAGAGCGGCGGGTGGGATTTCCCACCCGCCGCTTTTACGTTTCCTATCGGTGCAGTGTGCATCTATCCACAGGCAACACCGCCGTGCTTAGCCCGGAAAAGTTCCCGACATAGACTTCGGACATGGAAATTCCGCCATGGTCGGCGAAGCAGCTGAGAAAGCTGGGGGAATCGATAAGGGACGGCTTAACTGCAAAGCCCGGACTGCCGTCCTACGACGATGTCATGCTGTATTACAACGACGTCGCCGCCGAAACTCAAGAGCTAATTGCCGGTTTGGACTGGACCACGCTGTTGGACCGTCGGCCATTTGAGGTCACGTCCAGGCCCAAAACAATCGACACTCTTCGGCAGAAATTGGTCAGAGACCGAAACACGCCGCTCTCCAACGTCCAAGACATTGCGGGGGTACGATTCGAGGCTGAAATGAGCCTTGATGAACAGGATGCCGTAGCCACGGCCATATCAGGCCATTTCGGGCACAGCCCGGAACGTTGCATGCACGATCTCAGGACACAGCCGCACAGTGGCTACCGCGCAGTTCACCTTTGGCTGAGGTTGCCTGTGCGGGTTGAGGTTCAAATCAGAACCCACATGCAGAGCTCCTGGGCAAACATGTACGAGTCCGCCGCGGACGTCTTGGGACGGGACATAAGGTACGGAGCGTTTCCTGATGATCCCAGCTTGAAGAAATTTGTCACTGACCTTCAAGAAATTTCTGTCGACGGGATTCGACAGCTTGAGTCTGCCCGCAACGGACTGCTTCCCCTCGAATCGTCGTTGGCGACCACCCGTGGTGTGGTGGCTCAATACGATCCGGGAACACGCGACTACGACTTCCACGATCAGCACGCAGCCAGGCAGGCAATCCAACTCGAAGAACTGCGCAACGTTGTCTTGGCGTCTGAAAAAAGTATCCGTGGGCAAATGGAATCGCTCAAAGCTACCTTTGATACGATCCGAGAGACAGGAAGGTGATGATCAGTTGGCTGGTTTCGTAATCAAATACAACAGACGTACTGGCGATCGGATCGTCAAGGAGTTTCCAGGACGGCTGGGGCACAGGGAAGCCCTCAAGCTCCGTCTGGAGCTCGAGCGGGAGCGCGAAAGCCGCGAGTGGGAGATCGTATCCCTTAACAGCGATTCCTTGGAAACTGTCAAGAAGACGCACTCCCGCTACTTCACGGGTCACCTCATCGGAGCCTAGTTATTCCTGCCCCGGGCCGCGACCTTCCACGTATCCGCAACGGCCCCGGCTTGGACAGCGAACACCTCGTCCACCAGATTCATCGTCAGGCACACGTGGTTGGGGATCACCCGTAGTCGCTGGCCCAGCTCCGGCAGTTGCTCCGAACCAGGCCACACAACAGTCGCGTGGTGCTCGGAAAGAGCCGTGATCCGCGCCTCGGGGAACTCCGGCAGCCGCCCGTACCCCGTTGCCCAATCCGGCCGGTCGCTGCCAAGGATCTTGCTTCCCGCATCCACAACGACCCGGCGCACGTTTCCGCCGCTTGCCTCGTGCCGGCTCACCACGGTGGCCGCCACGGTGAGGGCAATGTCCTCCCACGAACACCGTTCCAGTTCCAATTGCTGGGCGTCGCCGAAAACGTAGACGCCCGGCCGCAGCTCCGTCGCGACGGTTTCCGAGTCGATGAGGGCGGTCGGAGTGGATCCCCCGCTGATGATCCGCACCTCGAAGCCGGCTTCAGCCAGGGCCGTCGCAGCCGCGCCAAGCGCTTCGTTTTCGTTGCTGGCCGCGCCCGTGGGCATACCCGGCTTGTAGCTGTGTCCCGGGAAAGTGAACACACCAGCCACAGTCAGTCCGGCCGCGGCGGCAGCCTTCGCCACCTCCACCACTTCGCCGGGCAGGACGCCACTGCGGTGATGGCCACTGTCCACCTCGATCAGGACGTTGATGTCCGGGGCATCCGCCCCCAACTGGGTGCCAAGTTGCGACGCGCTCTCCGCCGAATCCACGCCCACAGCAAGGGAGCATTTCGACGCGAGCTTCCGCAACCGCTCTGCATGAGAAGCCTCCACCCACAGTGGGTAGGCAATGAAGATGTCCGATGCGCCGCCGTCGGCGAACACCTCGGCCTCGCCAATCGTCGCCACCGTGAGGCCCACCGCTCCGGCAGCGAGCTGCTTGGCGGCGATCTCCAGGGTTTTGTGTGTCTTGACGTGCGGCCTGAGCCGCAGCCCGCGTTTGAGCGTGCTTGCCGCCAGGCGTTCGATGTTCCGATCGAGGATATCGACGTCGATCATGACGGCGGGCGTGACAACTTCAGCAGGGACAAACTGGTTCATCCCTCGACAGTAACGCCTACGGCGCGGACTGCCGGACGCGCAGGGAGAACGCCGCTTCGGGCTGCTCCACGGCGCTGCCCTTGCCCTCGATCCGCTGAATCAAGAGGTCGACGGCGCGCTCCGCGATTTCCGTACGGCCCGGCGCCACGGTGGTGAGGGACGGCGAGGAGAAGCGGGCCTCGTCGATGTCATCGAAGCCGGCAACCGCAATCTCTTCCGGAACCTTCATGCCCCGCACCAACAACGCGTGCAGCGCGCCCAAGGCAACGGCGTCGTTCAATCCGAAGACGGCATCGAAGTCCACGCCGCTGTCCAGCAAGCGTCCGATCGCCTCCGCGCCGCCGTCCCGCCGCCAATCGCAGGGCACCACCAGGGCGGGGTCATATTCCACACCGGCGGCAGCGAGCGCAGCCTTGTACCCGGTGAGGCGGAGGCCTCCAGTACCGGTGGTATCGCCGTCGTGCGCTCCCAAAACGGCAAGACGACGGCGGCCGGCCGAGAGCAAGTGCGTGGTGACCGCCGCTGCCGCGTCGAGGTTTCGGATGAGCACCATATCCAGCCGGGGATCCTGGACGAACTCGCCGAGGAGGACCAAGGGCTTCTTGCCCGCGGCCTCGATGATCTGGTCCGCGTCCAAGGCCAGCGGGATAAACAGCAGCCCGTCGGTGAGGCTGCGGAACTGCCCTTGGAGTGCTGCCCGCTCGTGGCTCGCCTCGTTGCCGGACTGTTCCACCAGCACCCGGTACCCGCGCTGCCATGCGGCCTTCATGACGTCGCTGGCCAGCTCGGCGTAATAGGGAATGTTGAGGTCGGCCAGGACCAAGCCCAGCATGCTCGTCTTGCCGGAACGGAGGCTGCGGGCAGTCAGGTTGGTCTCGTAGCCGAGCTCATCGATGGCGTCCAGGACGCGTTGCTTGGTGGCGGGACGGATGAACTCGTAGTTGTTGATGACGTTGGAGACCGTCTTCAGGGACACGCCGGCGGCCCGCGCGACGTCGTTCATGGTGACGGCCAAAGCCACTCCTTCGGTTCGGGTTCGAACGTTGCAGATGCACGGAATCGTTGGGATACATCCTAGGAAACTGTGCCTACCCGCGCGTAACGGTTTAGGCTGTAAGAAATGCTCGGCTGTCTAGCGATTGCCGGGCGCCGGCGATCGTCAAGGCGCGGGACATGGGCTTCGACAGCAATGAACCTGAGCAGAGCCGGGGGCTCCAAGCAGTGCTGACAGCCGGAAGCATCAGTACCGAATCCCTATGGCTGCACTACGTCAGTGTCGGCGGGTCCATGGGCGAACTCGAAGTCGAGGCGTACCTGCAAGGCCTTCTCTCCGTACCTGCGTTCCAGCGCGACATCCTCGCCTTCGCGGCCAACGAGCTATGGGGCAGCTCCTTCGGACCGCATGCACCGTACGCTGACGAACTCGGCCCAACGCCGGAAGAGCCCCTGACCCCGTAGCTGTCACACACCGCTCATACCCCTGCAACGAGCCTGCAACATGAATGCGAGAGGCTGAGCCAAGAGCCAAAGAAGCCAGCCGAGGGGAGCAACCATGGGCATCGCAAACACAGACCTTTTCCAGGCGCTGAAGACACAGGCCAGCTTGGCGCAGGCTTTCGGCACATTGCCGGGCAGCGAAGCCGAGCCGCACGCCTTGAACGCAGGGGAACACATCGAGGCCTGGCACAATGGCCGCCTTTTCCACCGGGGCGTGGTGGTGAAAACAGTCGCGGGCACGGGACTGTTCTGGCTGCAGGATGAGGGCGGGAACCGGAGGCTCCTGGACATGGAGTCCGTGGACGTAGTCCCAGCCGGCAGCCCGGCCCCGGTCCCCGTTGAGGAACCGGAGCCAGTCACCGGGGCCACCGTCACGCCCATCTCGATCTTCCCCATCTTTCAGGATGGCTCGCAGGCGATCGCCTAGTGTCTGCCTAGCCCAGCTGCAGGCGGATCATGCTCCAGCTGACCGCCGGCAGTTCAGCGGTGAGTTTGCCGCCGTCGAGCTTTACACTCACGTTCTCCGACGGCAGGACCGAGGTTGAATCGTCTGCCGTCGCCTGCCAGTACGGGTCCTTGTTGGTGTAGGTCACCGCTTCGATGACCTTGCTTGCGCTGAGGCTTCCGACGGCGGCAGCCAAGGTGAGCGAATCCGTCGTCGAGCGGTTGACGGCGAAGACTACGGCTTCGTTGGCCTCGGCGTCGAGCGTCGCCACGGCCGACAGCGCTGGGAAACCGGACGTCTTGTCACTGTCCAGCAGCGGGGACTCGACGGCGAGGTTCAGCACAGTTCCCGAGGCATGCCGGGAGGTGAGCGCAAACGGGTGGAACGTGGTCTGCTTCCAGGAACGGCCACCCGGCTCGGTCATGATCGGGGCGATGACGTTGACCAACTGCGCGAGGCTGGCCGCGTGGACGCGGTCCGTGTTGCGCAGGAGGGTGATGAGGAGGTCGCCCACCACCACGGCATCGGCAACGGTGTAGCGGTCCTCCAGCAGCACGGGAGCCACGGGCCAGTCATCTCCGGTGGGCGCCTTCGATTCGTCACGGGACATGTGCCACACGTTCCACTCGTCGAACGAGATGTTGACCTGCTTTTCGGACTTCAGGACCGACTTCACGTGGTCGATGTGGGACGTGAGGTCCTTGATGAAGGCTTCCATCCGGTGGCCCGCCGAGAGGTGTTCCTGGAGGTCCCCGAAGTCCTCGAAATACTGGTGCGCGGAGATAAGGTCCACCAGCTCGTAGGTCTCATTGAGGACCACGCGCTCCCATTCACCGAAGGTGGGCATGCTCGGGGCAGAACTGCCGCAGGCCACGAGTTCCAGGTCCGGGTTGACCATGCGCATGGCCCGCGCCGTTTCGGCGGCCACCCGCGCGTACTCCCCCGCCTTCTTGTGGCCGATCTGCCAGAAGCCGTCCATCTCGTTGCCCAAGCACCACATGGTGATGTTGTGGGGCTCGACGGCGCCATTGGCCTTGCGCTGTTCGGAGAGGGCCGTTTCACCCTTGATGTTGGAGTACTCCAGGAGATCCAAGGCTTCCTGGGTTCCCCGCGTGCCGAGGTTGACGGCCATCATGGGCTCGACGCCGGCCTTCGCTGACCACTTTGCGAACTCATCCACGCCCACCAAGTTGGGGTCCGTGGAGTGCCAGGCGAGGTCCAACCGTGCGGGGCGCTGGTCCTTGGGGCCGACGCCGTCCTCCCAGCGGTAGCCGGAGACGAAGTTGCCACCCGGGTAGCGCACGGTTGAGACGCCGAGTTCCTTGGTGAGTTCCAGGACGTCCGTGCGGAATCCGTCTTCATCTGCGGTGGGATGCTCCGGCTCGAAGATTCCGGTGTACACGCAGCGGCCCAGGTGCTCAACGAAGGCCCCGAAGGTCTTCCTGCGAACGGGGCCTACGACGAACGCGGGGTCAACGGTGATTTTGGCAGTGGGGTTTTCTGGGGTTTCCAAGCGGGGTGTCCTTTTGAGTTCTGGTCTGCTGTTTGCTGGTTTACAACGTTGTAGAAACTATGCTGAGGGTGTTTTGGGGTTCGCGTCAAGGGTTTGGTCTCCTGCGAGGGAAAAGAAAACCCCGGGACCACGTGGTCCCGGGGTTTTCGGAGGGTGGGCCCTGTGGGGATCGAACCCACGACCCACGGATTAAAAGTCCGATGCTCTACCAACTGAGCTAAAGGCCCTCCAGCTGTCTAAACAGCCATGAATACTGTACATCACAGCCAGCGGCGCGACAGAACCGTGCCGCCGCCACCCACTTTGGTTAGCGCACGACGGCGGCGCGCGGCCAGGGCGGCGTGTCGGCCCACCATCGGCGGCAAAGCAGGTCGCAGCGGCACACCCCCTCGACTGCGGAACCTCGCGTGCCGCCGCCACCCACTTTGGGCAGCGCACGACGGCGGTGCGCGGCCAGGGCGGCGTGTCGGCCCACCGCCGGCGGCAAAGCAGATCGCAGCGGCACACCCAGGCAGCCCCACGCAGCCCAGGCAGCCCCACCCAACCGTTACTCGACCGCGTCAGGGCACAGGAGTACGGTGAACTCATGAGCGAACAGCCAGGACCACGCGCATACGGCGGAGCCAACAGGCACCACAAACCCAAGCCCTTCGCGCCCATAGATTTCGAACCGTTCGCCGGTGGCGCCGACCCCGCCCGCGTCTCGGAAGCCGCCCACCTCGCGGCCCAAGCGCTGGTCAGGCGTGGCCGCGACAGCGACGACCCCAAAGTCACGCGCAGGCTGGTCAAACTCGCCGACGAACAGGGCCTCGACGCCATCGCCGAGATGTGGGCCGAAAGCCCGGCACGCTCGCTGCCCGGCGCACTCTGGCGGCTCTACGCACTCCGGGCCGCGACCATCCAGAACCCCGAACGCATCTCCGTCTACTTCCGGGCCGGCCGGGACACGGCGCAGGTATCCAACGTTGTGGCAGGCGCAGCCGAACCACCAGGCGCCGATGAAATGAAGACCATGGCGGACGCCATTCTGTCCGGAGCGTTCGACGGCGATTTCGACGTCGCGCTGGAACGTTCCGCCGCGTTTTGCCGGGTGGTGGCACTCGGCCAGGCGACGCTTGCCGATGGTGCCGAGCACAGCAACGAGGGTCACGCCAGCAAGCTGACCCGCAATTCCCATCAACTCGTGAAGACCGCGGAAGACCTGGAACACGCAGCAAATGCATGGCGTTTGGGCGAACTCGATTAGCGATGGAACAGCCAACACAGGGGCCGGAAGTTACCCACTTCCGGCCCCTGCTGTCAATGTTGACTTAGCTCCGGCTACGTAGAAAACTGAAGTTGGTGTCGAACCGCGAAACCCCCGGGCTTCAACTTATAGCCGCTTCGAGCGGCCTACCGCCGAGAGGCGTATCCGGTTCGGCACCATTTTTATGCCCTACTTCAGGGTGATCTTCGTTTCCGCTTGTTCTTTCTTGTCGTGATCCAGCTTCCCGTCAGCACCCGCCGGCGTCATGGTTGCTGAGACCTCGGCTTCCTTGCCCGCCGTGTAGGCGAAGTTCTCGGCAATGTTGAAGGACTCCCCCGGGGCCAACTTGAATGGAGCCTCTTCCTTCAGCTTGATGCCCGAGCTGGTCAGCCCATGCTTCTTGAACTGGTCGCTGCTGGAATCCGAGGGCATGCCACCCAGGTACTTCCAGTCCGTGTACTTGGCGTTCGGCGTGATGAGCGAGTGGCTCAGGGGAATCTCCGCCGAGGAAGTGTTGGTCACTACGTAGTTCACGTAAACCACGGGAGCGCCCTTCTTGAGCAGGTTCTCCTTGGTGTCCTTGTCCACGAACATGCTGTCCTTGGAGGCAACGTCCGTGGCCACCTGGTAGATGTCCACGCTGAAGCTCTCGCCCTTAATGCTGCCGAGCTTGTCTCCCGCGTCCGAAATCGGGAGTGCCCAGGAAGCGGCTTTGTAGGCGCCCGAAGAGGCACCATCAGCGGAGGCAGAGGCAGACGGTGAGGCAGACGCAGAAGCCGACGACGAGGAGGACGACGACGGTTCGGAACCTGCCGCCGTCGTGCCTGTACCGCCGCCGCAGGCACTCAAGGCCAGCATTCCGGCAAAGGCGATGCCGGTGATCTTCACTACATTGTTGATACGCACAATTCCCCCATTGAGTTGATTAATTCGGTAACGTCACTAGATTTCCATAAAACGCAAGGGAGTTGCCATGGGGAGAAGTGCCCGCGTGTCGGCAATCCGGGAAAGCCACATAACACGGCGGCGCCCTGCGTACAGGTAAAGTTATGACCGAAACGGGAAGCGTCAAGTCAAGCTGCCCGCCGCCCATCCGACCCCCGACCGGAAGCGACATGAAGCTGCGCCTTTTCCCCCAGGAGCCTGCCGGGCTGGTACTTCTCGCGCAGATGGCCGGTGTCATTGTGACGGCAACGGGTACGCTCTCGGAGATCCTCGGCGCGCCCGCCAGCGAGCACGAGCGGCTCAGCGAGGAACTGCACGAGCACGAGTCCAAGTCGTTGGACCTGCACTTTGCGCTCCTGACGCACATGCGCACCAGCTTTGTGAACCCGCTCCCCCGCGAGGACATGTACACACTGTCCCGCCACCTCAACGAGGCCATGGAAAAGCTTGACGCTGTCGGTGAACTCGTGGCGCTGTACAAACTGGACCGCCTGCCCAAGCGGGCCGCCGACCAGCTGGAAATCATCAGCCGGCAGGCCGAGCTCACCGTTGATGCCATGCGCAAGCTCGAGGACCTGGACGAACTCGAGGACTACTGGATCGAAATCCTGCGGCTTGCCAAGCGGGCCGAGCGGACGCACCGGACCTGGGTAGCCGAGATGCTCAAGGACATGAAGTCCACCCAGTACGCCCGGCACCGGGACATCGCCAACGAACTGGTGGAAGTCACCAAGGACATGCGGAAGATCGCTACGCAGGTAGGCAGCATCATCGTCAAGGAATCATGACGTGACCACTGCCATCCTGGTCCTCGTGGTGGGCTTGGCCGCAGGATTCGCGTTCCTGAACGGCTTCCGTGACGTCTCGAACGCCGTAGCGCTTTCCACCAGGACGCGCGCCCTCACGCCGTCCATTGCCGTGCTCCTGGCGGTCATTTTCAACTTCGTAGGAGCCATGCTGAGCGGCAGCTTCGTGCTCTCGTTTACCCAGGACTGGATCACCCTGCCGTCCGGCACCAGTGGTTTGACCATGCTCGCTTCCGCCCTGGCCGCAGCAATCCTCTGGGGCGTCTATGCCTGGTGGCGGGGCATTCCCCTGTCTTCCACGAACTCGCTCATGGGCGGCTTGATTGGGGCCGGGGCCGCGAGTGTCCTGGTGGGCGGCAACTTCATCGACGGCGTGGACTCCGTACTCATCACACAGGTAGTGCTCCCGCTGCTGGTGTCCCCCGTGATCGCGTTCGTTGCCGCTTACCTGCTGGTGTGGCCGGTGACGTGGGCCGCCCGTTACGCCCAGCCCAATGTCATCAACCGGCGGTTCCGCCGGGCACAGGCTGTCTCCTCAGCGGCGGTTGCGTTCGGCCACGGCCTGCAGGACGGACAACGCACGACGGCGGTGCTCCTCCTGGCGCTGGTGGCGGCGGGACTCGAATCCGGCGCGGGAGTACCCTTCTGGATCCTCTTCGTCACGGCCCTCATGCTGACAGCCGGAACACTGTTCGGGGGCTGGCGGATCTCGCACAACCTCGGGTACAGGATGATCCGGATCGACCCGCTGCGGGGCTTCGTCGCGCAAACCCTGACGTCGGTGATGCTGTTTGTCGGCGCGATCGGCCTGCACTTCCCGTTGTCCACCACGCACACCCTTACGGCCTCGGCCCTGGGTGCGGGAACCAACCAGCGCTTCCACGTGACCAACCGCCGGCTGGTGCGCCGGATCCTGCTTTTCTGGCTGGTCACCCCGGTCATCACGGCGGCCGTGGCTTTCATCCTCGAGCTGGCCTTCTCACCCCTCGCGCACCTCTAAACCCCTCACCCAACTGGGTCGCATTTGTGCGCGTTTTGAGGGCTCAAAACGCGCACAAATGCGACCCAGTTGGGTACAAAAAAGCGACGGCGGCCGTACCCCCAAGGCGACGGCCGCCGTCGTAATTCGCCGGTTCCCCCCATGGAAGCCGGAGCCTGCGGAACCCCTTATCCGAAGCGGCCGGACACGTAGTCCTCAGTGGCCTTCTGGGACGGGTTGTTGAAGATGGACGTGGTGTCGGCGAACTCGATGAGCTTGCCCGGCTTGCCCGTGCCGGCGATGTTGAAGAACGCGGTCTTGTCAGAGACGCGGGCCGCCTGCTGCATGTTGTGGGTCACGATCACCACGGTGTACTGGTCCTTGAGCTCGTTGATGAGGTCTTCAACGGCCAGGGTGGAGATGGGGTCCAAGGCGGAGCACGGCTCGTCCATGAGGATCACCTGGGGCTCAACGGCGATGGCGCGGGCGATGCACAGACGCTGCTGCTGGCCACCGGAAAGGCCGGATCCGGGCTTGTCCAGCCGGTCCTTGACTTCGTTCCAAAGGTTGGCGCCCACCAGGGACTTCTCAACCAGAGCGTCGGCCGCACCCTTGGAGATCTTCTTGTTGTTCAGCTTCACGCCGGCCAGCACGTTGTCCCGGATGGACATGGTGGGGAACGGGTTGGGGCGCTGGAAGACCATGCCAACCTGTGTCCGGACGGTGACGGGATCCACGCCGGGACCGTAGAGGTTGTCGCCGTCGAGCAGGACTTCACCCTCAACACGGGCGCCCGGAAGGACCTCGTGCATGCGGTTCAGGGTGCGCAGGAAGGTGGACTTGCCACAGCCGGACGGGCCGATGAAGGCCGTGACGGACTTGGCCTCGATGTTGATGTTGACGCCTTCAACGGCAAGGAAGTTGCCGTAGTAGACATTCAAGTCTTTGACGTCGATGCGCTTGGACATGGTGTTCCTTTGTTCCTTGGGGGGTCTGGAAGTTTTTGACGTAGCAGCGTCGGAGCTGCCGGCCCGGCTAGCGTCCTGTTTTCGGAGCGAAGATGCGGGCGATGAGGCGTGCTCCGAGGTTCAGGAGCATCACCAGGATGATCAGCACCAGGGCGGCGCCCCAAGCACGCTGGTCCGAGGGGCCAGGGTTGGACGGCGACGTCGGGTTGAGGATCTGCGTGTAGATGAACGTGGGGAGGGAGGCCATCCAGCCGCCGAACACGTTGTTGTTGATGGTGGTGGCGAAGCCGGCGGTGACCAGGATCGGCGCGGTTTCACCGATCACGCGGGCGATTGCCAAGGTGACGCCGGACGCGATGCCGGAGATCGCCGTCGGAATGACCACCTTCACGATGGTGCGCCACTTGCGGACGCCCAGCGCGTAGGACGCTTCGCGGAGCTCGTTCGGGACGATCTTGAGCATTTCCTCGCTGGAGCGGACAACCACCGGGATCATGAGGACGGAAAGCGCGACGGCGGCTACCGCACCGGTCTTGGTTCCGGGCCCCACGATGGCGAAGAAGAACGCTGCCGCGAAGAGGCCTGCCACGATGGACGGGATGCCGGTCATGACGTCCACGAAGAACGTGATGGCGCGGGCCAGCGGGCGGTCGTTGCCGTACTCCACCAGGTAGATCGCGGTCAGCAGCCCAACGGGCACCGAGATGACGGTGGCCAGCAGGGTGATCTGGATGGTGCCGAGCAGCGCATGGTAGATACCGCCGAGGACCTTGCCGCCCTCTTCCACTGCCTTGTTGTCGAAGGCGCCGGTCACGCCATTCATGGAGGTGCCAAGGAAGCCGGGGGTGACCAGGCCGGGAATGCCGTTGACCAGCACCGTCCAGATGACGGAGACCAGTGGCAGGAGTGCGATCAGGAAGGCACCGACCACCAGGCAGGTGGCCAGCTTGTCCTTGGCCTTGCGGGCACCTTCAACTGCGCCGCTCCAGGCGACCAGGCCAACGGTGAACAGGATGGCCGAGACCAATCCCCAGCCGAAGGCGTTAAAGCCGATGAGTGCCAGGATGGCGGCACCAAGGATCAGGGCGACGGCCAGGACGATGTAGGGCGCGAACTTGGGCAGTTGGCCCTTGGTGAGCGCTGAGCGCTTGCGGACTACTGTGGCGGTCATTTAGTTGGCTCCCGAGAATTCTTTGTGCTTGCTGATGATCCAGCGGGCGATCATGTTCACGCCAAGGGTGATGACGAACAGCACCAGGCCGGCGGCGATCAGCGTGTTCACCTTGATGCCGCTGGCTTCGGGGAAGTTCAGGGCAATCTCGGCGGCGATGGTCTGGTTGCCGGACTGGATCAGGCTCGCGGTCAACACACCGGAGGAGAGCACCAGGGCTACGGCCATGGTTTCACCAAGCGCGCGGCCCAGTCCCAGCATGATCGCGCTGATGATGCCCGGACGGCCGAAGGGCAGCACGGCCATCTTGATCATTTCCCAGCGGGTGGCTCCCAGTGCCAGGGCGGCTTCCTCGTGCAGCTTGGGGGTCTGCAGGAAGATTTCGCGGGAGAGGGAGGTGATGATCGGCAAGACCATGACGGACAGGACGATGCCCGCGGTCAGGATGGTCTTGCCTGTAGCGGAGGCGGGACCCTGGAAGAGCGGGATCCAGCCCAGGTTGTTGGCCAGCCAGTCGTAGGCCGGGGAGATTTCCTTGGCCAGGAACGCCGCACCCCAGGCACCGTAGACAACCGACGGGATGGCAGCGAGGAGGTCCACCACGTAGCCCAGGCCCGAAGCGAGCCGGCGGGGTGCGTAGTGCGAGATGAACAGTGCCACGCCAATGGCCACGGGGGTGGCGATGACGAGGGCGATCACGGCGGCGATCAGCGTGCCCACCACGATCGGGGCGATGTAGGCAAAGAAGCCGTGCCCGCCTTGGATGTTCTCCGGCGGAGCCACGAGCGCCGGGATGGCCTGAACCACAAGGAACAACGCGACTCCGAAGAGAACCGCAAGAATCAGGCACCCTGCGGCCATGGCGGCCCCGGAGAAAACCTTGTCCCCGGCGCGGCCTGCGCCTTGGGAGGTTGTCAGGGAGTTGGTGGTCACTTCACGATCCTTCAGTCTGGAGTGAACTGGTCTTACATGGCTAAGTTCCCTGCCCCGGCCAGCGGCGCTTCGGCCACTGGCAAGCGGGACAGGGAACTTCGATGTTCAGCCGGGTTCGGTCAAAACCCGCCGGGAAACCTTAGGACTTGGCCTTGATGGTTTCGATGGCGGCCTTGGCCTTGTCCTGCAGCGTCTTGGAGAGCGGTGCGGACTTTGCGGCGTCAGCGGCGGTCTTCTGGCCCTCGTCGGAGACGACGTAGGTTTCGAAGGCCTTGACCAGGTCAGCAACAGCCTTGGTTTCGTAGGTGGTGCACACGACGTGGTAGGAAACGAGCACCACCGGGTAGGCGCCGGAAACAGTGGTCTTGCGGTCCAGCTTGATGGCAACGTCGTTGGTGGCACGGCCGTCAACGGGCTTGCCGGCTTCAACAGCCTTGGCGGCGGCGTCAGCGGAGATCTTCACGAACTCTTCGCCAACCTTGATGGAAGCGGTGCCCAGCTTGCCGGAGACAGCGGAGTCGTCGGCGTAGGTCACGGCACCGGCGGTGTCGGTAACGGTCTTGACCACACCGGAGGTGCCCTTGGCGTTCTCGCCCTTCAGGGATGCGGGCCAAACGCCTGCAGCCTTGTCGGTCCATACCTCGGGAGCAGCTGCTGCGAGGTAGTCGGTGAAGTTGGAGGTGGTGCCGGAGTCGTCAGAGCGGTTGACCGGGGTGACCTTGAGGTCCGGCAGGGTGACGCCGGCGTTCAGGGCTGCGATGGCGGGATCGTTCCAGTTGGTGATCTGGCCGCGGAAGATCTTGGCAACCGTGGTGGCGTCAAGCTTCAGGTCGGTGATGCCCGGGACGTTGAAGGCAACGGCGATCGGGGAGATGTAAACCGGGATGTTGATGGCACCCTCGGGGCCGCACTTGGCCTTGGAAGCCTCAAGCTCGTCGTCCTTGAGGTAGGCGTCGGAACCGGCGAACTGGGCCGAGCCGTCGATGATGGCCTTGCGGCCTGCGCCGGAACCATCCGGGGAGTACTGAACGGTGGCACCCTGGTTGGCGGTAGCGAAGCCGGCCTTCCAGGAATCCATTGCAGCGCCGGTGGAGGAAGCGCCGATGCCGGTCAGGGTGCCGGTAACCTTGGTGCCCGAAGCGGCCGACTGGGTGCCCGCGGTGGTACCGGTTGCGTTGTCCGAACCACAAGCGGTGAGCGCGAGAGCGCCAGCTGCGATGACCGCGATAGCCGCGTTGCGGCCGAAGTGAGTTGCCTTCACTTGAATGTGCCCCTTCCAGGGATTTTCAGATGCTGCCGAACGGAGATTCCGGCGTGAGTGATCTATGGACCTTTTATGTGCCTTTATTGAAGGTAAGGAGCGCAGGTAACGGGACCTGTGGGGAAAAGTGAACGGGAAGTGAACGACGGCGGACCATTGGGTTATGTGGCGCGCGCCACCTTGAGCGTGACGTGGGTCGCGGTTCGGTGGGCGCGGGACCGCGATGCCAACCCGCGGCCGGGCAGTCCGGAGGCAGTCCGGCAAATAGACTGGAGGACATGGCCGCCTCGAAGGGACTCTCCGTAAGCAAGAGGTTTGTCCGTACCCGCTTGCGGACGGGACTCGTCCGGAGCCGGACTTCCCTGGTGCCGGCAGTCCAGATGACGGTCTGCGCGGTGGGTGCCTACGCCTTCGCCGAATATGTGCTTGGCCACCAAGGTCCCCTGTTTGCCGCGACCTCTTCCTTGATAGCCCTGGGCTTCTCCCGCGATCCGCGCCTGCGCCGCGTGATCGAGGTGGGCCTGGGCTGCACCTTGGGCATAGTGGTTGGCGACCTCCTGCTCCACTGGCTGGGCGCCGGAATCTGGCAGGCCGCCGTCGTCCTTCTTTTCTCCATCCTGCTGGCCAGGTTCCTGGACAGCGGCACGATCTTCACCACGCAGCTGGGGTTGCAGTCGCTGCTGGTGGTGCTGCTGCCGGCACCTGCCGGCGGACCGTTCACGCGCAGCCTGGATGCCGTGGTGGGCGGCGTGGCCGCCCTGCTGGTGACCATCCTGGTCCCGAAGGACCCGCGCCAGGAGCCCAGGAAGGATATCCAGAAAATCCTGCACGAACTCGCCGAGATCCTGCGCGAGTGCGCCAAGGCGATGCTGGACAGTGACTCGACAACCGCCTGGCACGCCCTGATCCGGGGCCGCAATTGCCAGCCGCTGGTGGACCGGATGCGGCAGACCCTGCGGGCATCAGGCGAGGTGGCCACGCTCGCTCCTGCCCACCGCCGGCACCGGGACGAACTCGCCAGCCTGGAACATTCCCTGGAATACATCGACCTCGCGCTGCGTAACAGCCGGGTCTTCGCCCGCCGGCTGACCAGCGCCATCAACCACGCTGCGGTCTCCGACGAAGCCATCGACAGCATCTCGGAAGTCCTCATGGAGACTGCCGCTGCGGTGGACGAACTGACCATCGGGCTCTCGGAGCAGAGCGAAGGAACGCGTCGGGCCCATTTGCGCCGCGCCCGGTCCGACCTGACCATGATCGCTTCACGGCTCCACCCCAAGATGCTGGACGTGCACCGGCTGGAGGGCGAAACCGTGGTGATGCTGTTCCGGCCGCTCATGGTGGACCTGCTGGAAGCGAGCGGGCTGGAACCCGAGGAAGCCCGCGCGGTCCTCCCTCCGTTGTAGGGTCCTCCCAGCAAAGACACATTTCCGCCGAGGACAATGGAGCGATGCTTCCTGCTACCCCCGTGCGCCCATCCCTGCGCTTCAGGCCGGCACCAGCCTTGCGGCTGCGCCAGCGACTGCTGTTCCTGTGGGCCGGAGCGCTGTTCGTTGCCGGGGATGTGGTGTTCTGGCTGATGTTCGCCGCCGTCCTGTCCTCCAGTGGCCTGGCAACCCTCGACGGCGCCGTCCACACGTTCGTGGTGGACTCCCGCAACCCCTTTTCCACCGCCTTCCTCAGCGCGGTTACCGGGGTCACCTCGCCAACGGTGATGTCCGTGATTGGCGGCCTCGTCGCCATCGTGTGGGCCGTTTGGAAGCGCGAAGTCTGGCGACCCGCCGTCCTGCTGGGGTCCATGGTTCTCTCAGTGGTCCTGGCCACGGTCATCAAGCTGGAGGTCTCGCGTTCCCGCCCGCCGTCGTCGGACTTCCTCCTGGGTCCCGACGACGCCCTGTCCTTCCCCTCCGGCCACACGCTCGGTGCCGCGGTTTTCGCGTCGGTCCTCGCCTACTTGCTCGTCTCGCGTTCCGGTACACGTACGACGGCGGTGCTCGCCTATGCCGGTGCCGCTTTGCTCACGCTGGTGGTCGCCTACAGCCGGCTCTACCTGGGGTACCACTGGCTCACCGACGTGGTGGCATCGCTGGGGGTGGCCCTCGGTGTGCTGGGCCTGGCGGTGTTCGTTGACGCGGCACGGCACGGAAGGTCCGCCTAGCACTGCACGCCGGCCGGCCTAAATTCCTCCCCCATTCTTATTGTTGCGAAGGCAACTACTCGGTAGCCTATGCACCATCGTGAGCACATTCACGGGTTCGCATGTAATCATCTGGGGAGACATACATGAAACGTTCCTTGCTTGCTTTAACGGGTGCTTTGGCTGTTGCACTTGCCGGGCCCATGGCGCCGGCCACAGCCGCCACAACACCAGCACAAGTAGCCACCGGATTTTCCGGATCGGCTTACGGTTCCTACATTTTCAACGCAGACAAGACGCTGACTTCGGGTCCAACAGCGAATTCGGGCGTCAGCTGCACGGGTGCTACCGGAAGGACTGCCACCAACACAGCCGCAGGATTGAACGTTCCCGCCGTGGGAACTGTGGGCGCCGCGTCCACGAGCGTGAAGACCCTGTTGACCGCCACAGGAAAACGCATTGAAGCGCAATCGACCGTCGCCGGCACCAACCTGCTTGGCGGGCTCATCACCGCGGGGACCATCACCTCGGCCAGCTCCGCCGACAAGAACACCAGTGGTGCTTTCTCTGGCACCAACGCCACAACCATCGCCGACCTCAAGGTCCTGGGCCTTCCTGTCAACGCCAATCCGGCACCCAACACGGTCCTTGACCTGAACGTTCCGCTGGTGGGGTCGGTGGGCAAGGTGACCCTCAACGGCCAGGAGAAACGGGCCGTCACCGGCGGCTACATCGTCACGACTACGGCGCTGCGGGTGGAAATCCTCAAGACAGGGCTCGCCGGGCTCAAGGTGGGAACGGACATCCGCGTTGGCGTCAGCACCGCCGGCCTGGGTCCGGCACAGACCGGCTACCTGGCCGGAACCGGCTTCAGCACGCGGGCCGTACTGGCCAACGGTTTGCTGGGGTCCAACCCCACGGCCCTGGCCTACGCCAAATGCGGTGGCGGAACCAACAATGCCAACCTGGCTTCCACCAACATCCTGGGGCTTGCAACCGCCGGGGCTTCCTCAACGGCAACCACGGGAGTCCTGACACCACAGCCAAAGGTCACGGTCACCAATACGATTGCGGGGCTCAACCTCCTCAATGGGGCAATCCAGGTGGACGGCATCAAGGCGGAGACCAGCGCAACGAGGGCAGCGACCGGTACAACGGTGACGTTGACTGATACGTCCACGTTCACCAACCTGAGGGTTGCGGGCTTGCCGGCCATCAATGCATCGGTTGCACCGAACACGGTGGTCAATGTGGCGGGCCTGGGCACGGTCACCCTGCACAAGGTCAGCAAGTCATCCACCAGCATCATCGTCACCATGATTGATGTAGTCATCAGCCAGCCGATTGGGGCGCTGCCAACGGGCTCGAGGATCCAGATCGGTTACTCGAGTACGGGCGTCGTCCAGTAAGCAGTCCAAGCTGGAACAGGCCGGCCCGTCAGCCCTTCGGGGTTGGCGGGCCGTCCTTTTCTGTCAGTGGTCCGCACTAACCTTGGATCCATGGCTTCAAAGACCTCCCGTGCTTCCAAGACCCCTGCATACAAATGTGCCGAATGCGGCTGGACCGCCATCAAATGGGTGGGGCGTTGCGGCGAGTGCCAGGCGTGGGGAACCGTTGAGGAGTACGGCGCCACGGTTGCCCGCACCACGGCCGCTGCCACTGTTTTGGAGCCTGCCCGCCGCATCGCCGAGGTGGATGGGACGACGGCGGCCTTCCTCCCCACCGGGGTGGACGAACTCGACCGCGTCCTGGGTGGAGGGCTCGTCCCGGGTGCCGTGATCCTGCTTGCCGGGGAACCCGGCGTCGGGAAGTCCACGCTCCTGCTGGATGTAGCCGCGAAGTTCGCGCGCACCGGGCAGGACGTCCTGTACGTCACGGGCGAGGAATCGGCGGCGCAGGTGAAGCTGCGCGCCGAGCGCATCGATGCCGTCGCCCACACCCTGTATCTGTCGGCGGAAACAGACCTGGGGCAGGCACTGGGGCAGGTGGAGAAGCTCGAACCCAAGCTCCTCATCGTGGACTCCGTGCAGACCCTTAGCAGTGCGGACGTCGAGGGCAGCGCCGGCGGCGTCTCGCAGGTCCGCGAGGTGGCGGCATCCATCATCGCTGCTGCCAAGCGGCGCAACATGACCACGCTGCTGGTGGGCCACGTCACCAAGGAAGGGACCATCGCCGGTCCGCGCCTGCTGGAACACCTGGTTGATGTGGTGTGCCAGTTCGAAGGCGAGCGCCATTCCCGGTTGAGGCTGCTCCGAGCCGTCAAGAACCGCTACGGCGCCACGGACGACGTCGGATGCTTTGACCTGAACGAGGCCGGCATCGAAGGCCTGGCCGATCCCAGCGGGCTCTTCGTGTCACGGACGCGCGAGCCCGTCTCCGGTACCTGCATCACGGTGACCATGGAAGGCCGCCGGCCGCTGCTGGCCGAGGTGCAGTCCCTCCTGGCGGAAAGCGCGAATGCCCAGCCTCGGCGTGCCACCAGTGGTCTTGAGAGTTCCAGGGTGGCCATGCTCCTGGCCGTCCTGCAACAGCGGGCCGGCTGCATGCTGCACAAGGACGACTCCTACGTTGCCACTGTTGGCGGCGTGAAGCTTACCGAACCGGCCACGGACCTTGCCGTTGCGTTGGCCGTCGCGTCCGCCAAGTCCCGGAAGGCACTCCCCCAGCGGCTCATTGCTTTTGGCGAGGTTGGGTTGGCCGGCGAAGTGCGGCCTGTCCCGGGTATCAACCAACGGATCCAGGAGGCCCACCGCCTGGGCTTCACGCACGCAATTGTTCCGGCCAGCCCGGCGGGTGCCGGAGTGATCCCTGATGGCTTCTCGGTCCGCGAAGTGGGGCATCTGGCGGAAGCATTGGAACTGCTCATCACCTGAGCGTCACACGATTGAGCCCCGGCTCCGGCGTCTTTAGGATGGGACAAAACTGCAGTTCAGGAAGGCCTGGTGTTTGTAGTGGGGGAACAATCCGTGGACAGCCCTGAGTCACGCAAGGAAAACCGCGCCGAACTGTGGAGGGCCTTCACGCTTCCCGTCATTATTGGCTTGGTGGTGCTGGGCATCGCCGGCGTGAACTTCGCGAACGGGCTGGCGGAAAAGCAGTCCCAGTCCGCCTTGACGTTGCCCTCCTGCGAAGTGGTGCCCCGTACCGATCTGGTCCCCGACGGTGGAACTCTCTTTGGGGTGAACCTGGACTGGCACTCCAAGCCCCTGGCCACGTTCGCCAAGGACCTGGGCCACAAACCGGCTGTCAGCGTATCCTTCACCGGCTTCCCTCTGACAAGCAAGGACGAGGACGATCTTGAGCAGGCTGTCCAGCAGATCCGGGCTGACGGCCACATGATGCTGCTGACGCTGGAACCGGCTGCCGGCCTGTCCACTGTCACCGAGGAAACGGCCAACGCACTCGCCAAGGACCTGGACCGGTTCAATAAGGAGGGTGTCCCGGTCATTGTCCGTTTCGCCCACGAAATGAATGGCTCCTGGTATGCGTGGTCCCAGCAGCCCCAAAAGTACATCGCGTCGTTCCAGACGCTTGCCACCGCCGTCCACAGCCTGGCGCCCGGATCGGCCATGATGTGGGCACCCAACTATGGCGGTGGCTATCCATTCTCCGGTGGCGCCTTTGAGGCCAAACCGGGCACGGCCGAGTTTGCGGCGCTGGATACCAACGGTGACGGTGCCCTGACCATGCAGGACGACGCCTACGCCCCCTATTACCCGGGTGATGACGCCGTGGACTGGGTAGGGATGTCTTTGTACCACTGGGGCGCCAAGTACCCGTGGGGCGAGAATGAACTCCCCGAGGCCAACAAGTTCACGGACCAACTCACCGGAAAGTACGTGGGCGCCAACGGCGACGACAGCCTCCTCCCCGATTTCTACGACGTCTACGGCGTACAACACGGCAAACCTGTGGCGATCCCCGAAACGGCCGCCCTCTACGCGCCGGCCGCCGGAGGCGAACAGGAGATGGCCATCAAGCAGTCCTGGTGGAAGCAACTCTTTGATCCGTCCGTCCACCAACAATTCCCGCAGCTCAAGATGATCAACTGGTTCGAGTGGGACAAGAACGAGGTAGAGGTCAAGGGCCGGGTGGACTGGACCATCACCAACACTCCGATGGTGCGGGAAGAGTTCACCTCGGCGCTGCCGGACTGGTTGCGCTATGGCCCCAGCCAATCCTGCCAGCCGCAACCGTAAGGTCAGTCGGGGTGTCGAGCCCTGGTCAGCAGCGGCGTCGGCAAGGATAAGACGCATGACCAAAAGAACTGTGCTTATAGGGGGACGCTTTTTCTTTGGCCTTCTGACCCTGGTTGCCGTGGCGACGCAACTCGTGGTCCACATAGGGCTTGGGTACGACGTCGGAAACTTCTTCAGTTATTTCACCAACCTGTCCAACATCTTCGCCGCCGTCGTCCTGCTGATCAGCGGTTACCGGGTGCTCATCCGGAAACGTCCCAGCGAGGCGGACGACGTCACCCGCGGAACGGCGACGATCGCCATGGCCGTGGTGGGGATAGTCTTCGGTGCACTGCTGGCCGGCGAGGATCTGGGCTCCATGGTGCCGTGGGTCAACTTCGTGGTGCACTACCTGATGCCCGTGGTGATGGTGGCCGACTGGCTCTTCCAGCCGCCCCGGGCAAAGCTGGAGCTCCGGCATATCCCGTACTGGCTGATCTATCCCATTGCGTACCTGGTCTACAGCCTCATCCGGGGATCGATCGTGAACTGGTATCCGTATTGGTTCATCAATCCGGACCGTGCCGGAGGCTGGGTCGGCGTGGTGGTGTACGCCATCGCGATCGCCGTTGGCTTCCTCATAGTGAGCCTCGCGATGCTGTGGCTCGGCAACAAGCTGAAGCGCCAAGTGGATTACTGAGCTTCAGCACTAGTGCATTGGAACCGCAGGGTGTGGCGATGAATCTCCGCCCACTTGGTACCCCGCCAGTGAAGTCCAAAGTACACCTCCGCGTCGGGCACGCCTGAGCCCTTTCGAGGCATCCGCGAACATAACAAAATGGCCCACTTTGGGGCTTGCTGGTGCGGTTAACGGTGCCGGGAAGCCATATCATGGTGCTTGTCGTCATCAGGGCATTTTCACGGGTGCCTCCCGATGCCGGATTCAGCTTGTCTGTGAGCCGAGGCTTGCACCTTCGAAGGGAAACCCCATGGCCCGGAGCCCGGAAGAATCGCTCAAGGCGACTCTGGCCAGAGTCGCGCCCGGAACGCCGTTGCGTGACGGACTGGAACGGATCCTTCGCGGCCGCACCGGCGCACTGATCGTGCTGGGCTCGGACCGCACCATCGACTCCATCTGTTCGGGTGGATTCGAGATCGGCATCGAGTTCTCCCCCACGCGCCTTCGTGAGCTGGCCAAGATGGACGGTGCGATCGTGTGCGACAAGGACGCCAGCAACATCATCAAGGCCGCGGTCCAGCTGGTTCCGGATTCAAGCATCGAAACCCAGGAATCCGGCACCCGACACCGCACGGCTGAGCGAGTGGCAATCCAGACAGGTGTCCCGGTGATCTCGGTGAGCCAGTCCATGCAGATCATCGCCCTGTACGTGAACGGTCTCCGCCATGTGTTGGAGGGCTCCGAGAAAGTGCTGGCCCGCGCAAACCAGGCCCTCGCAACCTTGGAACGGTACAGTGCCAGGCTGGACCAAGTCACCAGCTCGCTCTCAGCCTTGGAAATCGAAGCGCTGGTCACCGTCAGGGATGTTGCCGTGACCTTGCAGCGGCAGGAGATGGTCCGCCGCATCTCGGAGGAAATCGCCCAGTACGTCCTGGAACTTGGCGAGGATGGCCGTCTGCTCTCCCTGCAGCTCGAGGAACTCACCACGGGCCGCGGTCCGGGCAGCGACGTCATCATCCGCGACTATTCAGACCCGGACGCCACACCTGAGGAGATCGAAGAGGCCGTCCAGGCCCTGCTGAACCTGGGTCCCACCGAGTTGATCGATCTCAGCAAGATTGCCCACATCATCGGCTTCGCCGGTGGCGTGGAACAGCTGGACGCAGTGGTCCAGCCCCGTGGCTACCGCCTGCTTTCCGGCCTCAAATCCGTACCGAAGGCGGTGGCCGACCGTTTGGTGGACTACTTCGGCGGACTCCAGAACCTCATGGCGGCAACCATCGACGATCTCATGACGGTGGACGGCATCGGCGATCAGCGCGCCCGTACGGTCCGCGAGGGGCTCAGCCGGATGGCAGAAGCAAGCCTCCTGGACCGGTTCCTCTAAGGCGACTGCCGCCGTCGTACGTCCCGCTCAAGCAGCGCTAGTTCAGCTGGAAGACGGCCTTCGGGCTCGCCTTGTTACCCAGCCGCGCCTCGAACGTGTAATACGCGCCGCCGGCACCCGGCTTGGCAGTGATGGCGCCGCAGCCTTCCAACGTGCGGTTGCGCTGCCACGGGAAGTTGGCGGTCTCGCTCTTTCCGGGCTGGATGGTCTTGATCAGGTCCACGCCACCGGTCTGGCAGTCCTTGGACGAGAAGATCCGGTCCGCGCCGCTCATGATCACGTACTCCATTTGCGAGGTGCCCACGTTAACCTCACACGGCGCCGATCCGCCATTGGTGATGGTCATGGTGAGCAGCGGAAGCTCCTCGGCGGCGTAAGCGGCTTTGTCCGTTTTCGCAGCTACGGTCATGAGATTGAAGTCGCACACCGGAGTGGGCGAGGCCGACGGCGTCGCTGCCCCTGCGGACGGTGTACTGACGGGAGTGGGGGCGGTGGTCGCGGGAGGCGTGCTCACGGCCTGGGGCTCACTGCCGCCGGCGATGGCACGGGTGATAGCCGAGATACCGGCAATCAGCAGGGCGATCACGACCAGCAGGCCGATGAGCACCACCAGACGACGACGGCGGTACACGGCAGGGCTGGGGCGTCGCCTTTGCGTCGGCGCGGCGGAGCGCGCGGACGACTGCTGCTTACCCTGGGTGGCCATGTTTCTAGGCTAGGCGGACGGCCCTCCATGCACCCCACCACCACGCCGCCAGCCGGCAATGTGACGTCCACCATGGACCACTGCGAAGCCTGACGACACCTCGGATTCCACTACAGTAGAGGGCAGCATGGCACTCCCAGACACCGATGAATTGACGCAGCTCCACGAGGCTTTGGACCAGTGGTTTGCCCGGACCGCCCGCGACCTTCCGTGGCGCGAACCGGACTGCAGTCCGTGGGGGATCCTGGTCAGCGAAGTCATGCTCCAACAAACGCCCGTGGTCCGGGTCCTCCCTGTGTGGCTTGACTGGATGGAGCGCTGGCCGACTCCTTCGCACCTGGCCAATGAGCCTTCGGGTGAAGCCGTCCGGCATTGGGGCAGGCTGGGATACCCGCGCCGGGCCCTCAGGCTGCACGCGGCCGCCGTCGCCATCCGGGATAACCACGGCGGCGAAGTGCCGGACAACTATCCCGAGCTGCTGGACCTGCCGGGCGTCGGCAGTTACACGGCTGCCGCCGTCGCCGCCTTTGCCTTTGGCCGTCGCGAGACCGTGGTGGACACCAACATCCGGCGCGTGCACGCCCGGCTCATTTCCGGCAGCGCCCTGCCGGCCCCCACACTTACGGCTGCCGAAATGCGCATGGCCGACGCCCTCCTCCCCGAGGACCACAGGCTGTCCGTCCGCTGGAATGCTTCCGTCATGGAACTCGGCGCCATGGTGTGCACGGCACGCAGCCCCAAGTGCGCCGACTGTCCCGTCCGCGAAAGCTGCGCCTGGCTCGCGGCGGGTGAGCCGCCGCCGTCGTACGTTCCCAAGGGCCAGGCATGGCACGGCACTGACCGCCAGGTCCGCGGCGCCGTGATGGCGGTCCTCCGCGAAGCTGCCACGCCGGTTCCGCGGGAGATGTTCGAGCAGGCGCCTGCCGACCTCGGGTTCGCGCCGTCCGGCGTCGGGATCCCTCTTGCCGCGCTGCACCGGCTGAACTCCGCACCGGAGCAGCTTGAGCGGGCACTGAACGGCTTGTTGGGCGACGGTTTGGCGGAAATGCACGACGGCGGGTTGCGGCTTCCGGTGTAGGCGCCGCCGACCTACCCTGAAGCCATGGGGAAAATTGGGGTGGTCTTAGCCTTCGCGGGGACAGCTGCCTTGCTTGGCGGCTGCTCTCTTGGGCCTGTTGCGTGTCCGGCGGTGGGGCAGGTCACGGGGTTGTCTGTAACGGTTGCCGCGAGCTATGCGGAGTCGGTGGGAACGCTGCATGTCAAAGCTTGCCAGGATGGCGTATGCACGGAGCGGGATCTGGAACTGCAACCGGGCGCGGTGGCCGTGGACCAAGGGTGCACCAAGGAAGGCGCCTGCTCGGCAACGCAGTCCTTCGATGGCACACGGCGGGGCCTGCTGGAATTGCCCGCCCTTGCTGAAACGCCCATGGATGCAACGGTGGGCGGGACCTCGCGTTCAGGTACTCCGTTGCCTGCGCGGGCACTGACGTTCACGCCGAAGGGCAGCTACCCCTTCGGCGAGCAGTGCCAGAGGTTCGTGACAGCGAGCCTCGTTTTGGACGCGGAAGGCTTGCGGCAGGAATAGTCGCATTCCCATGGCTAATTAAACTGCCGGCTAGTAGTCTCGCTTGTGCCCGGGTGATGAACGTTTGGGAGGCGTCGTGCACGGTTTGGAAAGTCACATCGACGCACAACCCGCACCTCCGGCTTCGGTGACGGGGTTGACCGCCAAGATCCAACGGACACACGGCCTTGAACTGCGGAGCTTTCTCGCAACCCTGACCTCGGAATCGGGCGGCCTCAATCCAGTTCGCAAGCAGTACCGCATGGACCCCACTCCGTCCATGGAAGACCACACCATCAAACTGACCATGGTGGCGGAGTCGGCTGAGTTGGGTTGGTTCACGATCGGTCCGGCGCCAGCGGGGACCTGCATAACGTTGTCCCTGGTTGCCCACCACGAAGAGAGCGGGCTCCCTGCCAGGCTTTCGGCCAATGAGTGCGAGGCCTGGATGCGGGCGTTGTTTGGCAATTCATGGATGCCGCATGTCTACTCGTGCGACTGCGCCACGGGCCCGGCGAGCTCGAACGTCGTGTCCTACCGCGTGTACCTGGATGGCTTGCAACGGCCTTCGCCCAAGCCCTTGGAGGTTCTGGCCGAAGGGTGCCGGCCCTTGGCCTCATAGGGTCTCCTCCGGCTGGGTAACTGGAGGTGTTGGCGGACCGCGCCGTCACGCTTTCACGGGCGATCCTGGCAGTGGATTTCCAGCGCGCAAGTAAGTAGGCATCGGGGCCACCGTAGGCGTCGGCGGGCCACCGTAGGCATCGGCGGGCCACCGCCGCGGGGACCTAGTTTTCTTCTTCCCGCGCCTTCCGGGTGGCCCGTTCGTTGGCCTTCTGCAGTGCTTGAACCAGTTGCTCTTTGTCCATGGTGGAGCGGCCTTTGATGTCCAACTCCTTGGCCCGCTGGTACAGATGCGCCTTGCTTGCATTCGCATCCACTCCACCGGCCGTCGGCGCCGGGGTGTCAGGTCCGCCCGCCGCCCGGGCATCCGAGGGGCCGCGCTCCTCCTTCGGTTCCCAGTGGTCCCCCACCTTCTCATAGCTGTGCTTCAACGACGAGAAGGCCGTCTGCGCCGCCCGGCGCTGGTCGCCGTCGTAAGTTTCCATCGCAGCGTCGTACGTCTTCGCGAAGGTGTCTTGGGCTTTCTGGTCCGAGCGACGGATCGTCGACGGCAACTCGCCCTTGAGCGCGTGCCCGGCCTTACCGGTCTTTGGCATCGGACTCCCCTCCTTGTATCGGGTATGTGCGCCAGTCTAGGCGCGCCCTCCGATGCGCACGAGCCTCCGGCCGTGCGGTCGGAAAGACCACGACGGCGGCAGGCGCGTCCGCGGGTTTCGCCAGGTCGGGCGCTTGGCGCCGTAGTGACCGAGGGCGCGTTCGCGCGAGGCCGTCAGGTGAGCGCGGCCTTGATTTTCAGCAAGTGGGCCCGGCTCTCGTGAACTGCATCAGGGGCGTTGCGCTCGGTTATTGCTTGCAACAGGTCTGCGTGCACCTTGTGGTCTGCGTCGTCAGCGTGATTCTTTCTGATGTGGAGCAGTTCAATCATCGCGTGCCGGAGCCGCGGAGTGAACCCGTCGAACAATTCGGTGAGGATCGGGTTGTGGGCAGCTGCGACGATCGCGCGGTGAAATGCGGTGTCCGCATCAACAAGCTGCACCGGGTCATCGCGTTGCTGATCACGGAGAGCAAGGGCGCGACGGATCGCGGATAGATCGGCCGGGGTACGGCGTTCTGCTGCCAGCGCTGCAGCTTCCGTCTCGATGGCAATGCGGGCTTCGACCACTGCGACGATATCGGCACGGCGAAGCACCTCATCCCACTCGTCCGAGACATCCAGCGCGATGACGAAAACGCCCGCGCCCTGCCGAGAGTCGAGCACGCCACGCCCCGCCAGTTGACGGATGGCCTCACGGACCGTGGAACGCCCGACGCCGAGTTGCGGGGCCAGGGTCGTTTCTCCGGGCAGCCTCTCGCCGAGCTTCCACTCCCCCGATTTCACCCGCCCAAGGAGAATTTCTGCGGCCTGATCTGCCAGCGAGACGCGCTTGACCTGCGCCATAAAAGTTTCCTTACTACTCAGCTTGTCTGAGGTGTTGTGTTACAGTCTACCCATGTTCTCCATCGAGTTCCTTCTTCTTCGCTGCCACGGCGGGGCCTGACCAAGACCGGCTCCCCTCCGTGGAGCTGAAGCATGCGCCGGTCCCTTGACTTGAACACGAAGGAAACCGACCGATGACAGCTTCAGCTTTCCCCCGCATCTCTACTCCCGCAGGCGCAGTGCCCGGTTCTTCCCCAACGTGGAACCGGCAGCGTCACTCCCAGATGCCTTCCCACCGCTATTCCGATGTGTATTCACGGGTCGACGTGCCGCTCACCGAACGGGACTGGCCGACTAAACGATTGACGGCCGCACCGCTGTGGGTTCCGGTCGATCTGCGGGATGGCAACCAAGCCCTTGCGGAGCCGATGAACCCTGCACGCAAACGTCGCTTCTTCGAGCTGATGGTCGCCATGGGTTACAAGGAAGTCGAGGTGGGCTACCCCTCGGCTTCCCAGACCGATTATGACTTCGTGCGCCTGATTGCTGACACGGACATCGCCCCGGAAGATGTCACCATCGTGGTCTTCACGCCTGCCCGGCGCGACCTCATCAAACGAACCGTTGAATCGATCAGGGGCATCCGCAACGACATCGTTATCCATATGTACACCGCGACCGCACCGGCCTGGCGGAACATGGTGCTCGGATACAACCCCGCTGACTTGAAAGAACTCATCCTCAGCGGTGGACGGGACCTCCTCGAAGCCGCCGGCGATATGCCGAATGTCAGGTTTGAGTTCTCACCCGAGGTCTTCAACCTCACCGAGCCCCACTACGTGCTGGATGTCTGCAACGCGATGACCGAGCTTTGGGACGCCCGACCTGAGCGTCCCGTGATCCTCAACCTGCCCGCGACGGTCGAAATCGCGACGCCCAACGTGTATGCGGACCAGATCGAGTACATGCACAAGAACCTCGCCCGGCGCGACAGCGTCATCCTTTCAGTGCACCCCCACAACGACCGTGGCACGGGGATCGCGTGCGCAGAGCTGGCAGTGCTTGCCGGCGCCCAGCGCGTCGAAGGCTGCATCTTCGGAAACGGAGAGCGCACCGGCAATGTTGACATCGCTACATTGGCTTTGAACATGCACGCACAAGGCATCGACCCCATGATCGACTTCTCAGACATCGACGAGATCCGTCGCACGGTGGAATACTGCAACCGAATCGACGTGCACCCCAGGCATCCATACGTCGGCGACCTGGTGCACACGGCTTTCAGCGGTACCCACCAGGACGCCATCAAAAAGGGCTTCGCCGAACACCGTGCACGAGCCAAGGCCGAAGGGCAGGCTGAATCGGACATCGCATGGCAGGTTCCCTACCTGCCAATCGACCCGGCCGATCTTGGCCGCAGTTACGACGCCGTGATCCGCGTGAACTCCCAGTCCGGCAAGGGCGGCATCGCCTACCTGCTCGAAACCGAATACGGGATTGAACTGCCCAGGCGCCTGCAAATCGACTTCGCCCGACTCGTCCAGCAGCACACCGACGATTCCGGCGCCGAGATGACCGCCCCCGAAATCTGGGAGATCTTCCAGCGCAGCTACCTCAGCACCTCCGCCGTCGAGCTCTGCGGCTACGACACCTCCGAGACCGCCGGCGAGGGCACCACCCGCCTCAGCCTCCGTATCCGAGGTGATGAGCACACAAGCACCCACACTGGAGTTGGCCCCGTCGAAGCCCTGACTGCGGCGCTGGCGGCGGAAGACATCCACATCGAAATCCTCAACCTGCACCAGACGAGCCTCGGACATGGCAACGACAGCGAAGCGCTCACGATCATCGAATACCGCCTCGACGGAGACGTCTCATGGGCGGCCGGTCGCGCAGGATCAGTCTTGGCGGCGAGCATGGCAGCAGTGATAAACGCTGCCGGCAGCTACTCGACGGTGACCATGACTGAAGGCCAGCCGGAGGCTCCATCGGGTACGGGATCGGCGCGTTTGTCGGTCTGCACCTCGCCGGTGCCGTCCGTCGCGCGGGCCTTGACGTAATGGATGCCTGGTGTGGCGTCCCATTCGTAGGACCATTGCCGCCAGGTGATGGTGGATGCTTCGGCGGACAGCGTCGCTTCCACCCAGTCGCCGTCGTCGATCTGTACTTCGACCTTGGTGATGCCCCGGGTCTGGGCCCAGGCGGAACCGCCAACAGCGACCTTTCCTGCCGGTAGCTTCGCGAAGGATGCCGGGACGTCCACCCTTGCCATGGTCTTGATGGGTCCACGCTCGGACCATCCCCGCTCGGTCCAGTACGCTTTGCTGTCCGCGAAGCGCGTCACCTCCAGGTCAACCACCCACTTGGTAGCCGAGACAAAACCGTACAGTCCGGGGACCACCATGCGTACCGGATAGCCGTGCTCCACCGGCAGGGGTTCGCCGTTCATGCCGATGGCCAACATGGCGTCGCGGTCATCCTCCTGGAGGACGTCCAAGGGAGTGGAGGCGCTGAAACCGTCGATGGAGCGGGAGAGGACCATGTCTGCGCCGTCCTTTGGCCGGGCTTTGGCCAAGACGTCGCGCAGGGGCATGCCCAGCCACTTCGCGTTGCCTACCAGCTTTCCGCCCACAGGGTTGGAGACACAGGTGAGGGTCACATGCGATTCGATCAGATCGGCGTCGAGCAGGTCCTGGAAAGTCAGCGTGATTTCTTCTTCGACCATTCCGTGGACCCGTAGTGCCCAGTCTTCGATGTTGACCTCGGGAACACTCAACGCCGTGTCAATCCGGTAAAAATCCTTGTTCGGCGTCAACCACGGATAGACGCCCTTCACCGGAGACTGCACGTCCGCGGGTACCGCGGCCGCAGACCTGCGAGGGGCCGGAAGCTTGAGTGCGTCCCGGGCCTGGGCAATGTTGTTCCGGGCCGCGCTCAGCAACCGGCCACCGGTGGCGGCGATACCAGCCGCGACGGCAGCCATTCCGGCGGCGGCAAAGAAACGACGGCGGCTGGTGACGGCCGACTCAGCCGTCCCGTCGGCGTCGGCTGCCATGTCCGCAGGGATCTCCGGCCAGGCCTTCAACCGCCACAACGGCCGGAGAAGCAGGCGCAGCACCACCAGCCCGGCCACTGTTCCCGCCACCGACGGGATGGCGTCCAGGGGTTGCACGCCGGCCCGGGTCAGGACACAAGCAACAATCACCGCGCCCATGAACAGCACGCCCAGGACGCCGAGAGCCCACTTCCGGTAAGCGACGACGCCGAGCACGCAGGCAAGGACCGCGATGGTCAAGCCCATCCCGACGAAGAGGGCAGCCTTGTCATTCGTACCGAACGTCGCGATCGCGAAGTCCTTCAACCACGGCGGCGTGAAATCAATGAACGTAGACCCCAGGGCAAAGAAAGGCGTTGCCCTGGCGGTGAAGAACGCACCCACCAACTCCGCGACGGCGAGTACGACGGCGGCCGAGACCACCCCTGCCAACGCTGCCATACCCCTGGCGCCCCTGATACTGCGGCTGTGCTTCATCATGTAGATGATTCGGAGCCACCCGGTGGAGGGATCGGTCAGACTTGGCTCAAGCCCTCTTTAGTGCGCTGCTTTCTTCTTTCCGAACGGCAGCACGCGCGACACCGCTTGGACGACAACCATGACGACCGAACCCCAGATGATGCCGAGTACGGCCGAGCACAGCGTATTGACCAACCACGCCAGCGCGCCGCCCACGGCCGGGATTCCCGCAATGGGTGATTCCAGCGCATGGACAAGGTCATAAGGCAGGTGCCAGCCAAGGTCGTGGGCGGCCTGCAGCAGGATATGGCCACCTACCCAGAGCATCGCGATCGTCCCGACGACGGTGATCACGGAGAGCACTTTCGGCATGGCGGCGACCAGCAGTCGCCCGGTCCTCTGCGTTGCCGGAGAGTCTTTGGTGGTCAGGTGAAGCCCTATATCGTCCATCTTGACGATGAGTGCCACGGCCCCGTACACGGCCGCGGTGATGATGATGGCGACGACAACCAGGATGAACGCCCGGACCCACAAGGACTCGGTGGCTACTTCATTCAACGCGATGACCATGATCTCGCAGGAGAGGATGAAGTCGGTGGTGATTGCGCCTCGCGTGACCTTGGCTTCCGCTTCGGGTCCTCGGTCCACGGCCGGGCCGTGACCCTCCTCGGAGTGTCCCCGAAGCTTGTGCCAGACCTTCTCGGCGCCCTCATAGCAAAGGTAGGTGCCACCCAGCAGAAGGATCACCGGAATGATCCCTGGGACGAAAGTGCTCACCAACAGCAGCGCCGGCAGGATGACCAGCAGCTTGTTCCTCAGCGACCCCCAAAAGATCTTCCGGATCATGGGCAGTTCCCGGGACGGGTCCGCTCCGGACACATACTGCGGGGTCACCGCGGCGTCATCGATGACGACGCCGGCAGCCTTGGCACCCGCTTTCGCGGCACCGGCCGCCACATCATCGACAGACGCTGCCGCCAGTCGAGCCAGGGCAGCGACATCATCCAACAGCGCTACGAGGCCTCCGCTCACAGTTCACCTCCATCCCGCACGGGTAGGTGCAGGCAGGCGTGATTGTCCGGGGCGGGGAGCACGATTGGCATGCTGAAAGTCTACGGTCTCCTGGTCGGGAGCAGGCAGATGCCGCTCGCTGGTGGGTTGTTCAGGTGCCCGGCTGGCACGGACACGTGCCTCAATAGATCAATGGCGGGTGTGGAGAAGATCCACACCCGCCACCCCCCAATGGCTTTCCGGTCAACGGGAGTTGATGAGTTCCCGGGTGGCCCTCTGTGTATCGAGGCCCACCACGGTGAACTCGCCAATCACCGTCGTCCCGTCTGCTTCGTAGACGGGGATTGACCGGTCAGCGCGTCCCTCGGTTTCCATCCATGTGATGGCGTCCTCGGGAGTCCTGAAATGTCGTGAAGCTGATGTGCCGTTGGCGATGTCGAGTTCGGCTTTGGACACGTAGCCTTTCGTGCCGTCCGCTGTGACAGCGGCGATGAGGTCCGGCTCCGTTTCCGGCGAGACGGAATCAACGACGGAACCGTAGGTGTTGCCCGCTGCGTTCTTCGGATACTCCGGTGCGGGCTTCGTCGGGGATGCCGCACTGGAGGGGACCCAACCGCCTGCCGCGGCGGCCGCCATGGAAGCACCGGCCCCCAGCCCGAGCACTGCGCATAGACCCACGGCCACGACGAAGGCCCGGGTGGACATTGTTTGGAATTTCATGATCCCCCCTTTAGTAATTTCCTTGAAGAATGGTCGCGGACGTGTAGAAATCGTTGTAGCCGGAGCCGTTCCAACCCCGGGATACACCCCAGCTGTACCAGTTATAGGGCTGGTACCTGTAGCACGAATAGGATTCAGCCAGGCTCCCCTGCGAGGGGTTGTAGGAATTCACGCCTTCGCAGCTCAGATAGTTATCCGAGGTAAAAAGACGCCCCCTGGCTCCAGCCCACCCAGCGTACGTACCCCCACCGGTGAAGGAACTCCGGGTACTGGCCAACGCATATGAGGCGGGCTGCGTGTAGACCGTGGGATACGTGTCGTACCAGTGACCTGCCACGTAGTACTGGGCCATGGAGCCGTTCACGGCACCGTAGGCGAAGGCCGCCTGGGCTCCGAACATCACAGAAAATGCGGCAACAAAAGTCGCGATCATTATCGCTATGCGCTTGCATAATTGCGCAGAAAAGCGACGATTGCCAACCCTCTTGGAGTTATTCATTTCCCCCGCCTGATAGATACTAAAAATGACGACGCCAGCCTATAGTCAAGACTGTTGATTGGCTATCACTAAATATCCAGGACGGGTAATTTTCTGAATGTTACACATTGCTCGTCCGTATCATCCGGGGGCCATGAATACACCTACCTGGGTGGTGCCATCGCTGAGGTACACGGGGATTTCCCGTTGGGGTTTGGGCAGGTTCTTGGCTGCTTCCTCCGGGCTTGCCGGATCGGTCCCTTTCATCTGGTTCGTGTAGGCGTACCCGGCGGCTCCGTTGGTGGCGATGACGGCGATCAGGTCAGGTGCTCCACGCCCTGGCACCTCAACGCCGTAGGTCTCGCCCTTCGCGTTGACCTTCCACTCCGTGGGCACCTGGGAGATGTAGGTCCCGGTGATCTGCCACATGTTTCCCGGATCGGTGGTGATGGTCACCCCGCGCGTGGACGGGTCGACGGGTACCACGTACTTGGACCAGGCGCCGTGCGTTCCCAGGTCGGCTGCCGTGCAGGAAACGTTGGCGCCATCAGGGAAAATGAATGTACCGGCGGTGAGGCAGGTCAGTTCCACCTCAATACCCGTCGCTCCTTCGGGCGCCGGTCCCAGGTCAGCCGTTGCCGTACCGCTGTAAACAGCGGTCGAAGGGGAAGCCAGGACCGTGGTGGCGGGCACGCCAGGCAGGCTGAAGAATCCAGCGGCGGCCGCGCCCACACCCCCGAGCATTCCTGCTCCGGCCAAGGCGCCGGCGAGCAACAGAGCCCAGCGTTTGCGGGGTTTCTGTTGGGAGCTGTTGCGAACCTGTTCAAGGAGTACTTCCCGGAGCGCCCGGTCGAACTGCGGATCAATGCGCACATCGTTCATGACGGATCTCCTTTCAGTGCTGATGCATAAGCAGTGTGAAGTGAGCCCGGCAGGGCAGCCTTCAGCTTCTGGCGGGCACGGTGCATCCGGACCCTGGCCGCCCCATGGGAAAGACCAAGCGCCTCAGCTGCCGCCGGCAGCGACAATTCTTCGAAGACGACAAGACTGACCAGCTTCAGGTCCAGTGGCTTCAAGACCGCCAACGCCTGGGCGACTTCCTCGTTCATGGAAGAGGCGAGGCTCGAATGCGCCGGGTCCAGATGGGCGTCGGCTTCACTGCGGCGGGGAATCGCGGCCAGCAGCTTTCGATGGCGGGCCTTGGCCCGCTGAAGGTTCCTCGCCGTGTTCGTCGTGGTCACCAACAACCACGGCAGGATCGAGCCGTCAACGAGTTTCACGCTCTCCCGGCGCCGCCATAACTCGAGGAAAGCGGACGCCGTCGTGTCCTCGGCGTCCTGAGACCCGCCCGCCAGGCGATAGGCATGACGATAGACGCGGTCACGGTGCCGGTCATACAACAGACCGAACGCCTCCGCGTCACCCTTCAGGCTCTTCGCCCAAAGTATGCCATCCCCCGGCTGAACGTCCTCCATGCCCTGTATTGTCCGGGACACCCCGGATAGTTACAGATCGGAAGAACTTTTCTCGAAACTCTTCTGCACCACGAACGTAGAACCAGTCGCGGGTCTTGCGACGCCTGGATATCTGTGCGTTGTGTGGCGACTGTGACTGATGGGGCTTGAGGAAGTCTTGAGGTTTTCCTGACGCGGTGCTGTGGGTTTGCAGCGTTCTGTCTTGAGGTGGGGCCGTCAGAGTATTTCTTGTCAGCCAGTAAGGCTGGAAACAAGGAAACGGCCGTCCGGGGAAACGGTGGCCACTTTGAAAAGGACACTGATTCACATGGCCATCAGCCTCAAGACCACCTCCGGCAAGATCCTCGCCTCCGTCGCCCTGGTCGGCACCGCGGCCGCCGTCGCCGGGATGGGCACCTACGGTGCCTTCACTTCCTCCACCTCCGCTTCCCAGGCCGTGACCGCCGGGACCGTGACCATCGCCCTGGGCACCGGGGCATCGAACACCCTGAACGTCCCGGTCGCGGGCCTGCTGCCCGGTGACAAGGTCGAAAAGCTCGTCACCCTGGCCAACACCGGCAACTCGGACCTGAACAACGTCACCCTCACCACCTCCGCCGGCGCCACTTCTTCCTTGCTGACCACCGACACCACCAATGGTTTGCAGCTGACCATCGAAAACTGCTCCGTGCCCTGGACCGGGTCCGCCGCCCCGTACACCTGCGCAGGGACCAAAACCACCGTGCTGGCCTCAGCCCCGGTGATCGGCGCGAACAAGGTCCTGAACAACCTGACCTCCCTGACCTCGGCCAAGACCGACAACCTCAAGGTCACCACCGCGTTCCCCACCACTGCCGACAACACCTTCCAAGGCGCCACCTCCACCATCGCCTTCTCCTTCACCGGCACCCAACGCACCGAAACCGTCAAGTAACCACCCCGCATCCAGCTCGGTTACCTGCAGGGAGTAGTCATGAACAGCGCTTCAGAACTTAGCCACCGCATCCGGGTCGCCCATGGCCAGGTCGTGGACGACGTTATGCGGGACTTAGGTTCTGCACACCCGGGCCGACTGGGATCCACGCAGCCCGACGGCTGGGCCGGATCGGCCCGGTGCCCTCGGTGACAGGTGCGGGAACCAACCTCACCGTTGTGGCAGATCTTGAGGACGTGCGGCGGTTCAGTCCTTCCCCGGAAGTGAGTGGCTGTTGCGTGACCATCGGCATGGCCGGGCACCGCCGCCAAACCGGCACCTTGGCAACACTGGTCCCCACGGAATGCGAGGCGTGGGTGGAGGCAATCCTCGGTCATCACTGGATGCCCCACGTCTACCGGGTGGAACCCCACCGGAAGGGCATGTACTACCGAGTGTTCCTTGATCACACCCAAACCCCGGTGAGCAAACCCGTCCAGGTCCCTGACGACTCCGTCGAGCTGCTGCACAGCCAACAACTCCGAAGTCTCTGAACCGCGACCACAGCCAAGGTACTCCTGCCGCGTTGTCTTCATCCTGTTTCTTGTTATCTCTCCGACCATTCCCTGAACGCCTCGACTGTTCTTGAGCGGACCTTGAGTGTTCACCCCGGTCTTTCCTGAGCCTGGCCGGACACACTGGAAACGAAGCAAAAGAGCAGCACCCCGGGGGACGGAAAACGCATGCACGGCAAGAGCATCATCTGGCAGATACCAGTCATCATCCTCGCCGCAGTGTTTCTGATCATGGGTGTGCAGCTGTCACCGGCCCACGCGAAGTTCAACGACACCGAAACCGGAGCCACGGCTGTCACCGCGGCCCGCATCCCGGCCCCCGCAGCGAACACGGTCACCGTCACGAAGTCCTGCGACTCATTCCTCTGGTTCGGCCAGGTGAAGATCAGCGTCGGTGCCTTCACTAACGTTGCCTACGCGAACTACCACGAGCTGAAAATCATCGACCCGGATGGCGTTGTCCAATTCACCGGCGACCTGAGCAAAACAGCCGGGAAGTCCTACAACTCCGGGGTCCAGAACGCCAGCAACCTCACCGGCACCTGGACCTACCAAATCCGCGGCTATTACAAAGTCCCCAACTCCACGAACACCTGGATCGGCCAACCCCTCACCGGAACCCTGAACTGCCCCTGACCCCAAACACCACCCCACCCTGGGACGGCCAAATGGACTGCCGTGATTGACTCGCCGGACGATTCCCGCCAGCTTGACGGAATATCCGTTATCGGCGTTCCGAATTGGTCGGGGGAGCGGCCCGATAATGGCGACTTTTCAGCGTCGGACGGGGGTCTGCCGGCGGTTGGCCTGCGTCCGTAGACTGGAGGTCACAGCTACGACGGGGAGCAAGGAACAAAAGGTACAACATGAGGGCAAAAGACGTTATAGAGGCAAGCGCTAACCTCCGGCAGGCCGCCGCTGAGCTCGCCGAACTCAGTGAACGGCTTGGCAGCCCCTCCAGCAGTGGCCAGGTCATCGGCGCCCTACTGGACGCGCAGGGATCCATCGAAGAGACCCTGCGCGAACTTGCCCAATGGCATAAGGGGACAATTCCCGGGGTCCACTTCGCTGAACACCATCCTGAAAGCGCCGAGGGCGTCTCCGCGGTCATTAAGCAGCTGGATCGTGCAGCCCAGCAGGCGGGCGGGTTGCGCGAGACGCTCAGCCAGGCATATGAAGGCAGCGGCGTTGTGTGCTGGTTCGACGACGTGCAGGAATTGCCGGCCCATCCGTTCCTTCCCGTGCCTGTTCCCGAGAACGTGCGCGGGAGCAATTGACCCGCGCCCCGGTGAGCGCCACGTTTACACCGTGGATACCGTGTGTCGGTGCGCAGGTGTGACCGGCGCTGACATGACCAACAAGTAGTTGCCCATTTGAAGAATTGAAATACGCACGCCTTTGTCGATTCGCGGCCTCGATGCTCTCCTGCGGGTCGTGGCAGTTTCCTTTCAGCATGCTGGTGTCCCGCGGCTAACTGGGCTCCTCATTTCATCTCTGGTGGCTAGCGGTTTTGTGTATCTAATGCACGTTTCCGCGTGCTGAAAGGAGCTGCTGGAGTTCTACTCCAGCTGGACTTTGGTCAGGCCGGGCGGGCTGGTGCTTCCCGTGTTGGCTCACCGTCGGGCGTTTTCGCGGGTGTGGGCTCACGCAATGTGTTGACGAGGATCCATCCGATGGCGGGCAGCAGGATGAGCGGGATCAGGGCAACTTGCATGGTGAAGTGGTCGGCGAGAGCGCCGATCACGGGGGTTGCCAAACCGCCGATGCTGACGGTGAGGCCGAGGGTGACTCCGCTGGCGGTGCCGACCCTTCGTGGGAGGTAGTCCTGTCCGAGGGTGACATGCAGGGAGAATGGGACGTAGAGCCCGGCCGAGGTCAGGGCGATGAAGAGGTAAATAATCGGGCCGGGAACGAACACGACGCCGGCGACGGCGAGGATCGTCAGGGCGTAGGACCAGCGGATGATGCGGATGCGGCCGAACCTATTGGCCAGTCCGGCGCCCAGGATGGTGCCGATGGCTCCGCCGACGTAGAGGATGAACAGGGCAGCGGTGGCTGCGACGGGGCCGCCGGAGGTGCGTTCCTGGGCGTACAGGGACACGAAAGCGCTCAATCCGACGAACACGATGGACCGGCAAATAATCGCTCCCGAAAGCCTGACGAACGAACCCCAGTCGTCCTTTCCTTCTGTGTCGTTGGTTTGGGTTGTGGCGCCAGCGGCGGGTTTGGCTGAGCGCACGGCGGCGATGCACAGCACCGTCCCGGCCAGGGCGGGGACCACGAGCAGCGGGGAAGCGTGCAGGCCTCCTGTCGCGATCACGGCCGAGACCATGATCGGTGCCACGGCGAACCCCAGGTTCCCGCCGAGGGAGAACCAGCCCATCCCCGAGTGGTTGCCGCGGCTGGCGTTCCGCGCTGCCCGGGCCGCTTCCGGGTGGTACGCGGCGACGCCGATCCCGGAGACGGCGATCACGATGAGGGTGAACAGGTAGGAGTCACTGATACCGCTCAAGGCCACACCGACCCCGCCCAGCAATGTGCTGACCGGCAATAACCAGGGCATGGGCCATCGGTCCGTGAGCGCCCCGAACAGGGGCTGGACCACGGAGGACAGCAGCGACGCGGCCAGGACGATACCCGATGCGGCGGCGTAGGTGTATTCGCGTTCGAGGACGAAGAACGGCACCAGCGCGGCGACCGATCCTTGGTAGACATCGACGCAGGCGTGACCAAGCGAGAGCCACGTGATCGTGCGGGGGCGGGAAGCAACGGAAGTCTTACTCACCCAACAAGTCTCACCAACACAAGCAATGTCGCGCTTCCGATAAAATGCCTGAATATGTCAGTTATCCGCCACGAGCACAAACCGAAGGCGCCGACCCGGAACCAGGTCCTCGCCGCGGGCGGGATCATTGACGCCCACAGCCACGACGAACACCAGATCATCTACGCCGGGACCGGGGTCCTGGCGATCACGACCACGGCAGGGACTTGGTTCACGCCCGGGACCAGCGCCATCTGGGTTCCCGCCGGCACCGTCCACGCCCACCGCGCCCACGGACACCTTGAGCTGCACATGCTCGGAGTACCCGCCGGGCTGAACCCACTGGGCACCGACGAACCGACGCTGATCGGCGTCAGTCCCCTGCTACGCGAACTCATCATCGCCTACACCCACGACCCGCAGGACACCAGCGAGGAAAGGGAACGGCTGCTCCATGTCCTCCTTGACCAGCTCCGGGCCTCACCGCGGGAACCGATCCACCTACCCACCGCCACAGACCTCAGGCTCGCCGAAGTCTGCCAAATGCTCGAACAGGACCCCGCGGATGGCAGGACCCTCGCCCAACTCGGTGCCGTGGTCGCCGTCGGTGAACGCACGCTCAGCCGACTGTTCAAAGCAGAATTCGGAATGACCTTTCCGCAATGGCGAACCCAGCTGCGGCTCTACAACGCGCTCAGAATGCTCGCCGAGGGCACGGCGGTCACCACCGTCGCCCACCAATGCGGCTGGTCCTCGACCAGCGCCTTCATCGACGTCTTCCGACGCGCCTACGGATACACCCCTGGCACCTATCACCGACCAACCTAAAAGCTGGACCTGATTGAGCCTCAAATCGTCACCGCTCCCCCAGCTTTACGGAATCACGGTTATCGGCGTCCGGTCAGCTACCGCTGCTACACGTACAGGGGGTATTGGCTTTCACCCTGAACACCGGGCAGAACGCGGCTGACCGACGGGTGCGACGGACCCGATGGTGAATCAGTGGGCCGAGCCAGCGGCATTTTCTTGGGTGCTTACACGAAGGCATAGGCTCCACGGGACCCGTGGGAGTGCGATTCTCCGTTCAGTCTGGTGGGATCGGGAGAGTGTTGCGCCGACGAGGCTGGCGGTGTTGGTGGCGATGACGACTTCGTTCTGGTCGACGATGCACGTGTTGGGCGGCAAGGGCTGCAGGAGCGGTGCGAATTCAGTCTGGAGTCGGCTGACGAGGACGTCCACGGCAGCGACGCCTGCCATCTTGCCCGCCCTGGTTACACGTTTGGTGAAGGTGATGACGTGCTCGTTGGTTCCGAGGGCGTCGATGTAGGCGTAGCTGGTGTGGACCTTGTCATCAGCATCGGGTGCGGGCCACCACGGTGCTGTCGAGTAGTCGTAGGACTCCGGGCCCATTTCGAATTCGAACCGTTGCGGCGATTCAGAGCCCGACGGGAGGTAGCACCAGATGGATCCGGGTCCGCCGAAATAAGATTGTTCGGCGATGAATCCCGTCCCGTACAGCGCCGGCATGGCCCGTAGATTCTCGCGTGCTACGTCGTAGACGTTCTCCAGCTCATCCAGCCTGCCGCTCTTGGCGTGGTCCAGGCCATCCTGTGCGGCTTCTTCGACGATCCGGATCGATGTGGCCACGGACCCCTGGAGGCCCGCCGTGAACGATTCCACGGCGGAAACTGCGGTGTCGCCGCGTTTGCTTCCTGACGGCGGGGCGGACGGTGGTGACTCCATGGACATCCGCAGGTCGATAAGGCGGTTCATGTCCCGGCGAACGTGCTCTTCGGCGAGGTACCGGGCATCAGTGGCGTTCCCTGCTCGTATTGCGTCCACGATCATGGCGTGCTCATTGGCCGCCGCGCTGCGGCGGTCAGAAGCGCCGGCCCAGACCAATGCCCCGACCTCGGCCTGCATTGCTATCTCCTGACGGGTGAATAGGACTGACCCTGATGTGGCCGCAAGCTCTATGTGGAACTGACTATCCGCCCGCGTCATTTCAGCGGGCGTCTGCGCCGTCCCGATGAGCGCCGCCATCGAAGCGAGGCGCCCGATAGGGACCTGCTGCGATCGGCCAGCAGCCACTGCCGCGGCTGAGCCTGACAGGAAGGCGCGGTATTCCCGAACGTCGCGTAGATGCTCTAGGGAGTATGTCGCAAGCGTGTCCCGCTGGGCTTTGGCGATGTCTCCGGTGTTCGCCTTCACGAAGCTTCCGCCACCTTTGCCGCGCCGTGTTTCCAGAAGTCCCAAGTGGCGAAGCTCGGCGAGGGCGGTTCGGAGGGTCATGGTGGAGACCCGCATCTTTGCGGCGAGCTCGCTTTCACTGGGAAGCTGGGTACCGTCTTCGAGCACGCCCAGTTCGATCGAATGACGGAGCCGAAGGGCGATCTCCTCGCCCCGCTCGGCGGTCTCCAACGGCGCAAATGCGAGCCGCTCTCTCCAACTGGACATGGCCACCCTCCTGAATCGTCGCAATCGTCAACCATCAAAAACTCTGACATCTCGTTTTAGATGTCTATTGACATCTAACATTGGAGGTCTAAAGTTAAGAGTATCAGAAGAAGGGGGAAGGCCCCAGTCACTTCGATCATCAGCGAGGAGTCACGGTCATGTTGGATAGCACCGATGTCGTCCGCATCTGGCAACAAGCCGGGAATCCTACGCCGGTCGCCCGCCTCAGTTTCTACGCCGAGGCGCTGACCGCACACTGCCCGATCGGCGCGTGTAGGACACTGAACGATGCGCAAGAGGACAGGGCACTCCTCGCAATGTTCCGCGTTGACCGTCCCCACGCCACCATTCCTTCCCTCCACCAGATGCCTCCCCTGGCGCTGTCCGGCTACCACCAGCTGCTCCATGAGCTCGCCCGCCAAGGACTTGGCCCCAGCGATGGACTCCACGCCCAGATCTCGGGGTTCGGGCATTTACCCGAAATCGCACCACGCCAAGGTGTGGCCATCCAGGCTTTGAATGGAGACGAACCGTGAAACGCCGCAGCCCCCGAACGGCCACCGCCCCGCAATCCATCGGGGTTGCACCCCTCCCCCTGTTGCCGGAGCCGGCGCAAGTCCGGACCAGTACGCCGGAAGCGTGGGATGTGCTCATGTTAGAACTCGACGCCGACTGCGCCTGAAGCCGAACGAACACTAGAGAAGAACAACGAAGGATCCGCGAAGAACCTTTTGCTCGTTACGTTCCAGGATCGTGAGTGGAGTATTACGGCAACGAATGGCTGATAATTTCTATTGCGCCTGTCACATGGCCCGACATTCTTCTCCTGCATGCCCAAGCACGTAGAAAGGAGCTCCGGCCAAATCTGGCGCTGAGGTCATGCGTGAACTGCGGGCAAAGCCGGGCCCATAGCCATCGAAGATCGCCGACGTTTCATGGCCAAACGCCGTGAGGTGCAGTTGGCACGGTCTCAAACGGTTCTAACGTCGCATGCTTTCGGTTGATGGTTCACTGATCCCGAAAGAAGGCAGCAAGCCTCATAGGGGAGCGTCTAGGCTACCGGGCATGGGCAGACCAGGCCGCGAGGGCCCAAAAGTTCCGCGCCGCGCGGCTTACGGCACAAGTATCCGCCTAAGCCTTTGGCGACCGTCTTACTTGCTACGATGTCATCGACGCCCTCCACCTGCCCTTTTAGGTGACAGCAAACAGATGCGGAGCTGGTCGTCGCGGCCATCGAATCATTCGGCTCGGCCTGTGTCCTGATTTCGCTGGACATCGCCAAATCAACGGAAAGAATCTCTGAGTGCAACACAGAAAACTTCGTGACCTCACAGTCTCTGCCATCGGTCTTGGGTGTATGGGCATGTCGCACATTTATACCGGTCACAAACAACCCGAGCAGGACTCCATTCGCACAATTCATCGTGCGCTGGAGCTAGGCGTGACTCACTTCGACAGCGCTGAAATCTACGGTCCCTTCGAGAATGAGGTTCTCCTGGGCAAAGCCTTAAAAGGCCGCCGAGACGGCCTTGTCATCACTTCAAAGTTTGGTCTGATGTCACATGTGGGCAATACCGGACCCCTGGATAGCTCAGCCGCAAATATTCGTGCCTCCGTGGAAGGCTCGCTTAAACGTCTGAATACCGACTACATAGACCTGTACTACCAGCACCGGGTGGACAAAACGGTACCACTGGAGGAGGTTATCGGGACGCTGGCCGAGCTCATAGCTGAGGGCAAAATACGCCACATCGGTTTGTCCGAGGCCGGCCCCGACACAATCCGTCGAGCCAACGAAATCCACCCGATAACTGCGCTGCAGTCCGAGTACTCCCTTTGGACACGGGACGGTGATGATGGCACGCTCGAGCTCCTGCAAGAGCTCGGGATAGGTTTCGTCCCCTACTCGCCCCTCGCCCGTGGATTGCTCACCGGAAAGATCCGGTCCAGAGAGCAATTTGAGGCAGACGACTGGCGACTCACCAACCCCCGCTTCCTCAACGGTGCACTGGAGATGAACTTACGCGCGCTCCAAGAAGTCGAAGCTGTGGCAGAGGAAGTCGGAGCGACTCCCGCGCAGGTCGCCTTAGCCTGGTTGTTGGCAAAGGCGGATGACTGGTCCCCGATACCCGGAACGATCCGCATCACCCATCTTGAAGAAAACGTGCAGGCGTTGGACGTCAGACTCACGCGGGAACAGCTCACGGCTCTCGAAAACGTGACCCAGCCGCAGGGAGATCACCATACCCTTTCCCAGATGGCGCTCCTCGATCGAACGAACTCACTTACCGCCTCACAGCACCTGTAGGAGTACTGCGTCCAGAGCAGAGGACACCTCCGCTTGGAGGAGATGCCGACGACTGCCAATCGAATCTATTCTGGTAGCTGGCGGGCCGGTGGTGACCGCCGGCCAAGCCTCCTAGGTCGTAACCACCGAGAATGTCAGTGTTGCCTTTCCGGCAGCCAATCAAAGTCGACGAGCGTGACCGCTGCTGGAGAGCCCGGATTGATGGGCCTGCAGCGGCACTAATGATGTCCTCAGGGGACGTATCCGCGGTGGCTCAGCACACACCAGCGTGAACAGGGCTCTATGCCAGCGAAACACCGACCGTTCCGCAAGAGAGACGAGGGAACACATGAAAAAACTAGGTCTTGTGGGCGGCACCGGCCCCGAGTCCACCGTCCTGTACTACCGGAATATCATCAGGGGTGTCGGTGACGTGCTAGGCCGGGAGACGCTTCCAAAGGTGTCCATAGACAGCCTGAGCGCCTTCGAGGTCTTCTCTTACTGTCGGGCCGGACGGTATGACGAGCTTGCCGGATACTTGCTGGAATCCTTCAAGAATCTTGCAGCAAGCGGTGCAGAGGTCGCCGCTCTCACGGGAAGCACACCCCACATCGTATTCGACAGGCTCAGATCCTCGTCCCCGGTTCCGCTCGTCAGCGCCATTGACGTAACCCGCGATGAAGCCCAAACCAGAGGACTCAGCAAAGTAGGCCTCCTCGGCACCGAATTTACGATGAGAAGTGGTTTCTTCACCAAAGCTTTGATCGATGCCGGTATCCATGCAGTGGTTCCCCTTCCGTCAGAAATAGCTTTCGTTCACGAGAAAATCTCAAGCGAGCTGGAGCACGGAGTCGTGACATCCGAGACCCGCGAAGCCTTCATTTCAATAATCGAAACCATGCGGAAAAGGGACGGAATCGAACAGGTCATTCTGGGCTGCACTGAGTTGCCGCTCATACTGAACAATGCGGTGAGCCCGCTTCCCTGCCTGGACACAGCTGAACTGCACATACATGCGCTCATCAAGGAAATCATCGGGGACTGACAGTCAAGAGACACGCCACCGACCTGGCCCTAGGATGTCCGTCCTGGGCACGCAAGAGCATTGAACTGAAGGGTGGGCTGAGAGCACCGCGTGCTGAGCATGGTCAAACGTTTGATCGGTTACCCATGCTTCGATCGAACTCCTGGTGGGAAGTTCCCTTGGACGTGGCTTGCTTGTTCTCGCTTTACTTCCGGATCTGGACGGTGCAGGTGATTCCCCAGCGAACGTCGGCATGGGTTTTGGCGGCTCCAGAGATGGCGGCGGCGGCTTCTGGAACCGTCCGGAGCTTGTCAAAGCCAGCCATCGAGACCGCTCTGACGGTGGATCCGCGTCCGGGAGGGACGTTGCGCGCTGCCTGCTTGCCCGGGGTTCTTTGCTCCGCCGATGAACAGGGCGGTGACGTTCATGTTCGGATCGTGGGTCTAGCGGACATAGCTTGCTCCGTTGATGTCGATGGTTGTTCCTGTTGCGTGCTTCGCGAGACCGGTGGCCAGGAACGCGATGACGTTGGCGATGTCCTGGGGCTGGGCTACCTCACCCAGACCCGTCATCGCGGCTGCGGCGGAAATACCAACCGTGTCACGGAAGACGTGGTTAAGAGAGGTGTCGACATAACCGGGAGCGATGGCGAAGGCGGTGACCCCGTGGCGGCCGTTCTGGCGTGCGATGGTGCGCGTCATGGCCACGACACCGGCTTTGGCCGCGGCGTAGTGCCAATAGTCAGGGTCCTCGCCGCGGAACGCCGCACGGGACGCAAGATTGATGATGATGCCGCCCTTGTCCTGCTCCGAATAGGTCGTCACCGCTTCCTTGCAGAGAACGGCAGGGGCCTTCAGATTCACGGCCAGAGACAAGTCCCACACGGCCACCCAGTCCTCAAGATGGGCATCGATCGGCGCAGGTGGGTAGATTCCGGCGTTGTTCACCAGGACATCGATGCGGCCGTGTATGGCCAACGCGTCGGCCCACAGGCGTTCGGTTTCCTTGGCGTCTGCAAGATTGGCGGTCAGCGTCGTCGCTGCGCGGCCCAATTCGTTCGCGAGGGCCTCCACGGCCTCGGCGTTGACGTCATGGAGGATGACATCGCCGCCACCGGCGACGATGGTCCGGGCGACGGCGGAACCGATACCGCCCGCAGCGCCGGTAACGAGAACAATCTGACCATCAAGACTCGTCATAGAACAACCTTTCGCTGAAACTCATACATAAAGTATAACTGGCATGATTATTATCATTTGATAACATCGTAGAGATATTTCTTGCCATACGTCAATCCTTTGAGATTTATTCTTTGCAGGAGAGTCTTCGAATCGGGAAGTCGTTGGGGGACTTAATGATGGATCTCAAGACAGAGGGAGATCTAGAGTGGCGCCAGCTTCCGGCCCGGTCGGGCGCATTTCGTTTGTAAGAATCGATGGGCTGATATCTTGCAATCGCGTCTGGGTGGGCTAGATTCGTTGAAGACCGTAAATTCAGAGTCCTATGGCCAGGAGGCACCAATGACTCCCCCATCCCCCAGCACCATGGGCGCCGCTCTATCCCGCGTGCGCCAGGTTGCCGCACCTGCTGTGGACCCCATACCCCTCGACGATCTGGATCTGGCGATCCTGAAGGAGTTGATTGCAGACGGTCGGGCCTCGCAGCGTACGCTGGCGACGACGCTGCGGGTCTCGGCGCCGACAATCGGGGAAAGAATGGCCCGGCTGGAGAGAAGCGGTGTCGTCACTGGTTATTCAGCGCAGATCGACTGGGCCGCTGTGGGCTTTACTGAAACTGTGTACCTGTCCATCACCGCCTCAGAAGGCAGCGACGTTGCCGACATGATGGCTCAACTCTGGGAGATCCCCGAGGTGCAGGACGTCAACATGGTCACTGGAGACCTGGACCTGCTTGTTCGCATACGGGTCCGCGACAACAACCATATGCGGGCCCTCTTGCTGGACAAGATCTGGCAAATCCCTGGAACTCAGGGGACGTCCACAATGACAACCGTGGCAGAGATGCCGGCCAAGGCCTTTGCCCATGATCTGATTGCCCAGTTGCAGGGCATAAACGTCGGATAGCCCTAGACCGCCTGCTTGGTGCTCAGTGTCTTCCGGTCGATGAGCGCATTCCGCGGTGGCACGATACACCGCACAACGCTGCAGCGTTGTGACTGGCGGGAGGGGGCCCACCCAGAAGCTTCGTCTGGCCGACGCAGCAGGAACGGCGCAGTGGACGGCATGACGGATGAAGAGTCTGCAGTTTGGAGCCGGGGTGGTGCACCGGCGGAATGTGAGTGTTTGCAGAGAACGCCAGCCGCCTCGCGTCGGATGCACCGCACACGTCTGTGGCAGTCAGGCTGGGTTCCAAAAGTTAGCGGCGTGCCTGGGTCCGGGAAGAGGGGCCGGCGACTTCCATCCAGAACCCGACGGGTTGGGTGGGCCAATGGAGGCGCCACCCAACCGCTGGTCACCCCATCATGGCGTGTTTACCGATTCTCGGATGGCGTAAAGGACCCTGGCGTCAACGATCGTGGACGTGTCTCCCAGGTCGCGGCGCTCTGCGACGTCGCGAAGAAGACGTCGCATGATCTTTCCAGAGCGGGTTTTCGGCAGTTCGGGAACTACGGCAAGCTGCTTGGGCCTGGCAATGGGACTGATTTCTTTTGCCACCTGATCCTTGAGTTCCGCGACCAGTTGCGGTCCGGCATTTTCGAAGCCCTCACGGAGAATGACGAAAGCGTGAATCCCTTGCCCAGTCGTAGCATCTGCTGCTCCCACAACGGCGGCCTCCGCTACTGCCGGATGGTTTACGAGCGCCGATTCGACCTCGGCGGTCGAGATGCGGTGCCCGGAGACGTTCATGACGTCGTCAACCCGCCCGAGGACCCAAAGCGCCCCGTCTGAGTCGTATTTGGCACCGTCTCCGGCGAAGTACCAACCCTGATCGGAATAGGTGGACCAGTAGGTCTCCCGGAATCGTTCCATATCGCCCCATATGCCGCGGAGCATGGAAGGCCAAGGCTCGTCGAGCACCAGATAGCCGGGCTCATTAACACCCACTGGTTCCCCGTTGTCGTCGACGATTTTCGCCGAGATGCCAGGGATCGGGGCCATGGCGGACCCCGGTTTTGCCGCCGTGATTCCCGGCAACGGTGAGATCATGATCGTGCCCGTTTCCGTTTGCCACCAGGTGTCCACGATGGGCGCCTTGCCTCGCCCAATGACTTCGTAGAACCAGCGCCAGGCTTCCGGGTTGATGGGTTCCCCGACGGACCCCAACAACCTGATGCTGGACAGATCGTGAGCGTCTGGTAGCTCGCGTCCCCACTTCATGAACGTCCGCACCAGCGTGGGTGCGGTGTAGTAGATAGTTACCCCGTATTTGGCGATGATTTCGAAGTGGCGGTGGCCATCCGGGAAATTGGGTGTGCCTTCATAGAGAACCTGGGTGGCGCCGTTGGACAGGGGGCCATAAACGATATATGTGTGTCCGGTGATCCAACCGATGTCCGCGGTGCACCAATACACGTCCGTGTCTGGTTTGTGGTCGAAGACGTTGTGGTGTGTGTACGACGCTTGGGTGAGGTAGCCACCTGATGTGTGGACGATGCCCTTGGGCGTTCCGGTCGTCCCTGAGGTGTAAAGGATGAACAACGGGTGCTCGGCATCGAAGGCTTGCGCGCGGTGTTTGGCAGGAGCCTTGGCGACGGTATCGTGCCACCAAAGGTCGCGACTGGAGTCGAACTGGATGTCGGCCCCGGTACGGCGGACCACGAGCACGTGTTCAACGGATAGGGCACCGGAAACAGCTTCGTCCACGGCTGGCTTGAGGGGCGCTGCCTTGCCCCTCCGCCACTGCCCGTCAGCGGTAACGACGAGCTTTGCTTGTGCGTCCTCAATGCGTGAACGTAACGCGCCGGCCGAAAAGCCCGCGAATACAACAGAATGTGTCAGGCCGAGTCTTGCGCAGGCCAGCATGGTCACGATTGCTTCCGGAATCATGGGCATGTAGATAGCAACCCTGTCGCCAGCCTTCAGTCCAAGTGCCGTGAAGGTATTCGCGGCCTTGCAGACCTCAGAGAGCAGATCGTTGTAGGTCAGATCCCGAGTGTCACCGGGCTCCCCCTCAAAATGAATAGCGACGCGGTGGCCGTTCCCTTTCAGGACGTGCCGGTCGAGGCAGTTGTATGCGACGTTCAGCCGGCCGCCGACGAACCAGTTAGCCACGGGCGCATCTGACCAGTCCAGAACCTCGGAGTACGGAGTTTCCCATTGGAGTCGCTCCGCCTGTGCGCCCCAGAATGCAAGGCGGTCAGCGGCCGCCGCTGCCTGAAGTTCCGTGCCTGCATTGGCAGATGCCGAAAAAACAGGGCTGGGCGCGTAGGAATCAGGAAATTCCTCCGGAATCACCGACTTCGATCCGTTCGATTGCGCTTCGGTCATGATGGACTCTTCCTCCGAATGAGAATGCTGGGGAGCGCCTGGCAACTGTCCGGAAGCACAATCCGGTCCAGAGTGGCGCCAATCACGTTCATCAATATCATAATACATACTATGTATCTTGGTGAGGTTGGGCTTGAACGAAAAAAGTGCCCTGAGAGCGGCGTCAATCGCGGCACCTGCCGGAAAGTCCACTCCCGGGCCGCCGCCCCAACCTAGTTGGATGAGGCGCGTGGGCTGGGGGTCGCCGCACCGAAGAATGCGCCCACCGTTACGGGCGGCTGAATGGCGCCAGGCCCTGCCTGGGTGGAATGCCAAGCGTGCGGGACCGGCCTCCCATGGCGCAGGAACCGCCGGAGCGTCAGGCGGAAATTCATGGTATGTATTATGATCAAAGAGGCGTGATCAGCGCCACTCTTCATCCGGCCGATCCTGCTGATCAGTATCCGTCGGGAAGGACGCGCGCCCGCGGAAAGGATCCGGGCGCGAGATTGGTCATGAAGGAGATCAACAATGACAAAGGGACTCTTCTCCAGGGAAGAATACAAACAGCGGATTGAACGGACGCAAAAGAAGATCGCCGAGCTCGGTGCCGACTATCTGGTGGTTCCAGATCCGGCAAACATCTTCTATCTCACCGGTTTTGACGCATATTCCTTCTACAACCCGCAGTTGTTGCTGGTGCCACGCGATGGAGCCCTTGCCTTCTTTTGCCGCGGTAGTGACGCCTCCAGCGCCTGGCTTGCGGCCGAGTTGGATGAGGACCAGGTCTTTGGCTACTCGGACACCTACGTCCAGAAGCCGGATGTGCACCCCATGGATTGGGTTGCACAGACTATACGTCCGTGGCTGCCTCCGAAGGCTGTTGTCGCCGTCGAATCTGAAGCTGCGTTCTACACTCTGCGCGCCCACCGGGCGCTCGTCGAGGGGCTGGGCGGAAGCGCCAAAGTGGTTGAGGTGCCGAACGTCATTAACCGGTTGCGGGCGGTTAAGAGCCCTGCTGAAATCAGCTTGATGCGGGATGCCGGAAAGATTACCGGCAGTATGTTTGAGGCGGCCTTCGGATCCATCCGTCCAGGCGTCCGCGAATGCGACGCTGCTGCGGAGATCTACGCGGCGCAGCTGCGTGGCGTCGAGGGGGCGGGCGGAACGTACTCGGCCATTCCTCCACTCCTGATGGCGGGGGAAAACACCTCCTTCCCCCACGTACCTTGGTCTGACAGGCCCTTCGCGGACAATGACCCCATTGCGCTGGAGATCGCCGGGAGCCGTTACCGCTACCACGTTCCTCTGACCCGCACGCTGCACACCGGAAAACCCCCGGCCGAACTGCAGAAGCTTTCAGAAATCGTCGGTGAGGGGCTTGAGGCGGCGCTGGCTGCTATCCGGCCAGGCGCAGAGTGCCAGGATCCAGCCCTCGCCTGGACGGCGGTCATCGAACGGTATGGCCTGTCGAAGAGCACCCGGGTGGGCTACCCCATCGGTCTGGGCTTCCCGCCGGACTGGGGCGAGCAGACCATGAGCTTCCTCGCGGGGGATCACACGCCCCTTGAAGTCGGGATGACGTGGCATGTGATGATCGGTATGTGGTTGGACACAGGTGGCTACAGCATCTCCGAAACGGTGCTGGTCACGGAGAACGGCGCCGAATGCCTTGCCAACGTTCCTCGCGGACTCCTCACCGTCGGCTAAGGGCCATCTTCCTGTCCCGTGAAGTGTCTGGCCCTTGAGGATCCACCCCCGCGGTGGCCCCTGGCGCCCCGACGCTTTCGGCGAACGGCCGCTCCGGGGTTCCCCGGGGCGGCCGTCGCGTGTTGGGATCAGCGGTCTCCCCGATGAACCGTTGTTTGCCGCACGTAACCCAGCACCTTGTCGACTTCGTGAGGGAACTCTTGTCCAGCGAGGAAACGACGCACATTCAACAGGAACTGATCAGCCAAGGCCTGTCGCCAGCCATGGACGTCTCCGGACATATGGGCCGAGACGCTGACGTTATCAAGAGACCAGAAACGATGTCCGGAGGGCAACGGCTCTTCGGAGAAAACGTCCAGCGACGCGTGGCCAATAGCTCCCACGCTCATCGTTTCGATCAGGGCCTTTTCGTCGACCAGGCGGCCCCTCCCAACGTTGATGAGATGCGCAGTGGGCTTCATGGCCGCGAGGACGTCCCTGGCGATGAGATTGGTGGTTTCCGCCGTCAGAGGTGCGGCGAGGACAATGGTGTCTGCCCAGGGGGCATGGGCGGCAAGCTCCGAACTGGCAAACACGCTACCGAAGTCCGGGTCCTGCTCTCGTGCCCGCCTGCCGACGCCCCTGACATCGATGCCCACCGCCTTGAGCAGTTGGGCGGTTACCCGACCGATCCCACCAGTTCCCACGATCAACGCACTCGATCCCTCAGTGCGGGTCAGCTCACGGTGTTCCCACTTCCCTTGACGCTGCAGGCTCTTGCTGGCGTGCAGTTGTTTGTCGTGCGCCAGGATGGACGCCAGCACGAACTCAGCGATAGGACGGTCGAAGACGCCATGGGCGTTGGTGACCGTTACGTTCGAGTTGCGCAGTCCATCAAACAAGACGGCATCGACGCCTGCGGCGGCGACGTGGATCCATTTAAGGTCCCCGCGGTCAGGCCAGGCTTTCTCAAGGGCTGTAGAGAAAAAATCCCAGACCAGCAGAATGTCGGCTTCCTTGAGTGCTTGGCTCAGGTTGGTTTTGTCGGTCAGAGTGACCTCGGAGACCTGCGAGAGAGCATCCAGATTGTGCGGTGGGGGTACGTGCTCTGCAGTTAGGACGGCGATACGCGGACTAGTCACGGTGCCTCTGTTCTGCTCAAGTTGCGGCTATAGGCATCGGTTGGTAGGGATGTGGTGGCGAGCTGGGCGAGGTCGGCGATGACTGCCGTGATGCGGTCCTCCCGCGCGGACGGGCTCATTGATCGGCCTCGTCGTGGATTCCGGCGGGCGGGCCGGGGCGTTGAGGCTGATGCCGACGATGCTGGTCTTCGACTGTCTTGCAGGGGGTCAAAAAACAGTGGTGGCCCTGAGAACTCGGGCAGAGTTACCCCTTCGCTCATGATGTTGCCTCCAATGCAGGCGTTGTGGAGATTGGGTTTGGTGAGAGTCAGCCCGCGCAGGAGAACCAACGACGGGACCCCCTGTTCCCAGGGGGTCCCGTCGTTCACTGCGCTGAGGATAAGGTCACGATCCCTGATTCTCGGACACGCTTTGGTGGCGTCGCGCTTCCTGCAGGACCGGAATCGGGCCGGTTCGGTTGATGCGGCCGATGAGCTCTTCGCCCGCCGCGATGCGCGCCTCGTCGTCGGAACCTGGAATTTGCGTTCCCCGAAGGGATCGGCCGGCGGTTTCGTTGAAGGTAAGGACGGCGACGAGGCCGATCAGGCCCGCGACGGCGAGGTAGATACCCGGCATGATGGTGATGCCGGTCTGCTGGATCAGCCACTGCACAGCCAAGCCTGCAGTTGCACCGAAGATTGCGGTGGCAACGTTGTAGCCGAAACCGAATCCGGTGTACCGGACGTTGGTGGGGAACAGGGCCGGCAGTGTGGCAGAGATATTGGAGCACAGGGTCACAAGGAGCAGGCCCAGAATGCCGATGCCAAGACCTTCCAGCAGCGCGTTTCCCACTCCCATCAGCATGATGGCTGGGATCGAAAGGACGGTGAACCCGACGGCTGCACCGATGAGGACGGGCCGTCGTCCGATGCGGTCACTCAATGCGCCCAAAGGAACGATGACGACCATCATCAGTACCTGGATCCCAACGAGCATAAGGCCTGCGCCCGCTTCGTCCTGGCCCAAGGAGCCGGAAAGATACGTCGGCATGTACGTCAGTACAAGGTAGAAAGCCACGTTGAGCATGATCACGAAGCCGGTGAGCTTCAGCACTTGGGCCGGGTAGTGGCGAATAAGGTCAGCGAGAGCCTTGACAGGCGTTTCGGTCTTGCCGGCCTTTTTGATTTCGGTGAACACCTCCGGTTCGCTGAGAGAACGGCGCATCCAGAGCCCGAGCACACCCAGGGGAAGACAAATGAGGAAAGGCACGCGCCACCAGAAATCGATCATGCCCTGCTCTCCAACAACCAGCGTGAGACTGGTGCATAGGATTGCGGCGGCGCAATAGCCGGCGAGGGTACCGAATTCCAGGAACGAACCGTAGAAGCCGCGCCGGTTGTCCGGGGCGTGTTCGGACATGAAGACCGCAGCGCCTGCATATTCGCCGCCCGCGGAGAACCCTTGAATGATCCGCAGGCCGAACAGGAGGAACGGGGCAAGGAGTCCGATGTCTTGCGCGGTGGGAAGGACACCAATGGTGGCGGTGGAGATCGAGATGATGAGGATGGTGATCAGCAGGACCTTCTTCCGTCCAATCTTGTCACCGAGTGATCCGAGGACTATGCCGCCCAGAGGGCGGAGCAGGAAAGAGATGGCAAAGCCTGCCAGAGCGAACAGTCGTTGGGACGTGGGGTCTTCGGAGAAGGGTTCGAAGAAGTGGAACCCGATGTAGAGCGTCAGGTATCCGTAGACACCGTAATCGAACCACTCGAGGGCGTTGCCGAGTGCTGAGCCCGCGACTGCCTTGCGCGCGCTGCGTCGTTGTTCGGGGGACAGTTCGGATTCGCGGGTGCGAGCGGGCAACTCGGCAAGTGCTGCCTTGTTTGGGTCTGGGGTTGTGTTCATCGGAGCTTTCCTTCCGGCCGGGCCGCGGGGTGCGGTTCGGCATTGAACTTGGAGCTGGCAGGTCTCGGCTGCCGTTTCCGTCGTCGTTGACGGCCTTTGGGTGCAGCCTCCGGTACCGCTCCAGGAGGGTGGTCTATGGCGGGCTGCCGGGCGCCCAAGCGCCCGGCAGCTCGTATCAGGACTGCGTCAGCAGTTCCCTGCTGGCAGGGCGGTGGATCATTTCGCGCGGAGCGTGGGTCAGGAGTTCGACGCCGTTTTCAGCTACCCGGAGGGACTCGCTGAATTCGACGCCCATGCCGTCAAACCACATGCCTGCGATGAAGTGGAACGTCATGTTCGTCTGGAGGACGGTCGTGTCCTCGCGGCGGATGCTGACGGTTCCTTCGCCCCAGTCCGGCGGGTAGCCGATACCGATCGAGTAGCCAAGACGTGAGTTCTTTGCGAGGTCGTGCTTGGCGAGGAAGGACCAGTAGACACTGGCTACTTCACCAGCGGTGGCGCCGGGGCGGACCGCGTCAATGGCAAGCGTGAGGCCCTCGGTGGTCAGTTTGGAAAGACGCTCGAGCTCAGCCGGGACCGAGCCAACGGCAACCGACCTGGCCAGTGGTGCGTGGTAACGCTGGTGCGCGCCTGCGATCTCAATGGTCACGGTCTCGCCGGCCACGAACGGCCTCGGAGTCCATGTCAGGTGTGGAGTATCGGCTCCTTCACCTGTTGGCAGCATGGGAACGATAGACGTGTAGTCACCGTCGATTCCATCAACACCGGAGATCTGGGCATGGGAGATAGCGGCGGCAACCTCGTGCTGCGGTACGCCGGCCGCGATGGCTTCGGTTGCAACAGCCATGGTGTGGGTCGCGAGTCGTCCGGCTTTGCGCATCAAAGCGATTTCGGCGTCGGACTTGACGAGACGGAGCCAGTTGACAAGCCCGTGACCGTCGACCAGCTCCCACTCGGGGAGGCCCTGCTGAAGCGCAAGGTATGAGCGCACCGAGAAGAAGTGCGCATCGCCCTCGATCGCCACCCGGCCTCCCGCCAGCCGCTGGACCCATCCGCTGTCCCGCAGGTACTGAGCGGCCCACTGGTTCGGATGGATGTCCTTCCGGTGAACGGTGTGCTCGGGGTAGCCGACAATCTCCTCGCGGGAGAGGTGCGCCGTACGGTGCGCGCCGTGGGCGTCCGACTCCCGGCTGATGAATACGGTCCTGGCGTCGTCCGCAGCAATCAGCAGGAACTGCGGCATGTAGAACGACCAGGCGTTGTAGCCGGTGAGGTAGTAGAGATTGGCAGGATCGGCCACGATCAGGGCGGCGAAGCCCTGCTCCCTGGCAGTGGCGGCGGCGCGTTCGCGACGCAGGCGATACTCGTTGGTATCGAACGGCATGGTGCTTCCTTACTCAAATAGAAAACAATCGTCGAGACCCTAAGGCCCTGCTAAAACCCTCCCCAAAACGGGTTTGATAGGTAATAGATGTGATGAATATTACTGCTGTAGAAGCTTCGCGCATAGACCCTTGAGTGATTTTTCTTACATCCACTTGGCGTGAGTGGTGGTTTGTCTGGGAGAGGGGTCGACAAGCGAAAGATCTTATGTATTATGAAAGATGTGTGGTGGTGATCATAGAAGCTCCGCCCAGTGCGCCGGCACGAACCGGCATTTGGCGGGCAGGGAAACTGCACCACCGACATCAACAAACCGCCGCGCAGAACTAATCGTCAGCGCCCACAAACTTGGGAGATAACCAGTGACTCTAGAGATCTTCGACCGTCTCGAATCCGAAGTTCGCGGATACATCCGTTCCTTCCCCATCGAGCTCACGTCCGCTACGGGCACGACGCTGGTCGCCGCCGACGGCACCGAGTACCTCGACTTCTTCGCGGGCGCAGGTGTGCTGAACTACGGACACAACCACCCCGAACTGAAGAAGGTGCTGCTTGACTACATCGCAGCAGACAAGATCACCCATGGTCTTGACCTCGCCACGACAGCAAAGCGCGAGTTCATGGAAGCCTTTGAGCAGTACATCCTCAAGCCCCGCGGCCTGAAGCATAAGATCCAGTTCACGGGCCCGACCGGCACGAACGCCGTTGAGGCAGCCCTGAAGCTCGCCCGCCAGGCCAAAGGCCGCGCCAATATTGTCGCTTTCACCAACGCTTTCCACGGTGTTTCGGTGGGATCGCTTGCCGCTACGGGCAACATCAAGTTCCGCGACGCCGCAGGCGCCCCGCTGCCGAACATCACCCGTCTGCCCTACGACGGCTACATCGACGGTCTGGACTCGCTGGACCTCTTTGAAAAGATGCTCAACGACCCCTCCAGCGGTCTGGACAAGCCGGCAGCCGTCATCCTCGAGCCCGTTCAGGGCGAAGGCGGAATCATTGCCGCCAGCATCCCGTTCCTGCAGCGGCTGCGTGAAATCACCGAACAGCACGACATCCTCCTGATCCTGGACGAAATCCAGGCGGGCGTGGGCCGGACCGGCACGTTCTTCGCTTTTGAGGCCGCCGAGATCATCCCTGACCTCATCACCGTCTCCAAGTCGATTTCCGGTTACGGTCTTCCGATGGCCATCCTGCTGCTGAAGCCTGAGATCGATGTGTGGACTCCGGCAGCCCACAGCGGCACGTTCCGCGGAAACAACCTCGCCTTCGCTACCGGTAAGCGTGCGCTGGAACTCTTCTGGGCAGATGACTCCTTCCAGAAAGAGATTGCCCGCAAGTCGGAGAACCTCCAGGCAGGACTTGAAGGATTCATCGCGGATTATCCCGAACTGAACCTCACGACCCGTGGTCGCGGCTTCATGCGCGGCATTGTCCCGGCAAACGATCTCACGTGGGCCGGCCGTGTCGCCGCCGAAGCGTTCAAGCGTGGACTGATCATCGAGACCTCCGGCGCCCACGGTGAGGTGCTGAAGTTCCTCATCGCCCTCAACATCGAGGACGCCGAGCTCGAACGCGGTCTTGCGATCCTGCGCGAGTGCATGGCCGCAGTCAGCGCCGCGGCGTAGTGATCAACAGCATGGCCAGCGGACCCGAAACCGCTGGCGGCGTCGAGGCGGTCTCCCCTCTCGACGCCGCGCAGGATCAGCTGCGCGTGGCCAGTGACTTCCTGGGCCTGGACAGCGGCGTCCGGGCCCTGCTCGCCCAACCGCGCCGAGAGGTCACGGTGAGCGTACCGTTGAGGCATGACGATGGCCATGTCTCCGTCTTCGTCGGCCACCGCGTCCAGCACAACCTGGACCGGGGGCCGGCGAAGGGCGGGGTGCGATTCTCACCGCACGTCAACCTTGACGAGGTGCGGGCCCTGGCCATGTGGATGACCTGGAAATGTGCGCTGCTGAACATTCCGTACGGCGGCGCCAAGGGCGGTGTGGCCGTAGACCCACGACAGCTGAGCCTGGCGGAACTCGAACGCGTCACTCGCCGCTACACCAGCGAACTCGTTGGCGTCATAGGCCCGGAGCGGGACATTCCTGCCCCCGACATCGGCACCGACGAGCAAACGATGGCCTGGATGGTTGACACCATCTCCGTCGACCGCGGCTACACCGTCCCGGGAGCTGTCACCGGCAAACCGATCGCGATCGGCGGCTCGCCGGGCCGGTCCATTGCCACCTCGCTCGGCGTCGTCCAGATCGCCTTGGCCGCGCTATGGGACCGCGGAATCGAACCCCGGCATGCCTCTGCCGCCGTCCAAGGCTTCGGAAAGGTGGGCCGCGGCGTGGCCCTACAGCTCCATGAAGCAGGAGTGAAGGTCGTGGCCGTTTCCGACCAATATGGAGCCATCCACAACGCGGCCGGCCTCGACATTGAAGCGGTTGCCACCCATGTGGACCTGACCGGCAGCGTCGTTGACTACCCCGGCGGTGACCCCGTGGAAGGGCACGAGCTCCTAGAACTGGATGTCGACCTGCTGGCGCCCTGCGCCATCGAAGGTGTGCTCACCGGCGCGAACGCACACCAGGTCTCAGCCAAAATCATCGTGGAAGGCGCCAACGGCCCCACAACCCCTGAGGCCGACACAATTCTCCAGGATCGCGGAATCACCGTAGTCCCAGACATCCTGGCAAACGCCGGCGGAGTCGTGGTCAGCTACTTCGAATGGGTCCAAGGCAACCAGGCCTACTGGTGGACAGAACGGGAAGTTGAAACCAGGCTCCGCAGCCACATGATCGGCGGGTGGGAGCTGGTTCGCGCCGAGGCCCAACGAACCTCCCGCACGTTCCGTGAAACGGCCACCTCCATCGCTGTCGCACGGGTTGCCGAAGCGCACCGCGTCCGAGGCTTGTACCCGTGAGTCCCCAACCTCCATGCCTTGAAAGGAAATGACATGACACTGACCCAGCAACCCCCGGTGCTTCGCGCCACGGGTGAAGAAGAGGTCTGCAGGCTGACCTCCGAGCTGATCAAGATCGATACGACCAACCATGGGTCAGGGAAGTCCGTCGGCGAACGTGCGGCGGCCGAGTACGTAGCCGCACTGCTTGCAGAGGTCGGTATCGAATCGAAGTTCTATGAGCTGGAGCCCGGACGAACCAACGTGATTGCCCGCTGGAAGGGCCTGGATTCGGACCTTCCCGCGCTCCTGCTTCACGGACACCTGGACGTCGTGCCCGCGGACCCCACGGAATGGAGCGTGGATCCGTTCGGTGGCGTCATTAAGGACGGCATGATCTGGGGGCGCGGCGCCGTCGACATGAAGAACATGGTTGCGATGATCCTGGCGTCTGTGCGGGAACTCGTGGCTGAAGGATTCACTCCGAACCGCGACATCATCCTCGCCTTCCTCGCTGACGAGGAAGACAACTCGAATTTCGGATCCCGGTGGCTTGTCAAAGAACACCCGGAGGTCTTCGCCGGCGCCGACGTGGCGATCAGTGAGGTCGGCGGCTACTCCGTGGACATCAACGGGCGACCGGTCTTCATGGTCCAAACCGGAGAAAAGGGTATCTTGTGGCTGCGGCTCCACAGCCGCGGACGCGCCGGACATGCTTCGCAGCTCAACGACGAGAACGCAATCCTCAAACTGGCCGAGGCATTGGTCCGAATCGGCGGCGAACCTTGGCCTGTCACGCTAACAGCCACCACGTCCCGGCTGCTGGAAGAACTGAAGGACATTGCCGGATTCGACCCGGACACAGATCCTGTAGAGGTCTTCAATTCCACCGGTACATGCGCCCCGTTCGTTGTGCCGGGCCTGATGAATGTTGCCAACTCGACCATGATCGAGGGTGGTTACAAACAGAATGTCATCCCCAGTGACGCTACCGCGCTGATCGACGTCCGTGTGCTCCCAGGTCAGCGTGACGAAGTTCTGGAACGCGTCCGAACGCTGGCCGGCCCGCATGTGGAAGTCGTGGTCGAAGACGACGTGGCTGCCATCGAGACGACTTTCGATGGACAAATCATCGAAGCGATCAAATCCAGCATCGCCCGGTTCAGGCCTGATGCCAGGGTGGTGCCGTACCTGATGCCGGCAGGTACGGATAACGCCATGCTCGCGGAGATCGGTATCCGCGGTTTCGGGTTCGTTCCCCTGCTGCTCCCCGATGGATACGACTTCCCTGCCATGTTCCACGGTGCCGACGAGCGTGTACCACTGGATGCTCTCGTCTTCGGCCAGGCAGTTCTTACCGACTTGATCCGCACCTACTAGAAACTCCCAAAGAGGGGGTGGGGGCTTCTTAGTGAAGGCCCCACCCCCTCTTGGCGTTTAGACCTCAGGCTTTTGATTCGAAGCAAATAAGACCTTGGCGGCATGCCTGATGGCCTCCACGCTGTAGATGGGCGGGGACCTCTCAGCACGGGCCCGGCTGCGTACCCCGGTGACGGACAAAGCCCACAAAGACACACTTCGATGCTTGAAGCGACGGCTGGACTCAGCCACAGATACAAAGCCGCGAAGATCCCAGCGCCAGCTGACGGACACAAGGACCCGGCCGTCATGTGCCCAGCCCGTGTAGGACCCGCTTGAGTCCGGAGATGACGCGCCGCCACGGCTGGTGGGATTATTTGCAGAAGGCCGGTGCCCTGCTGCTGCAGACGTGCAGCGGTGATAAACCAGTCAAACCCGAGCCCCGGGGTCCGCCTGGTCATTCGACGAGCCGGCTGAGGATTCCCCCGGGGCGGTCCAGTAGACTGCCTGGCGGCAGAAACCCGATTACTGGGAGATCAGTCGTAGGAAGCACCCGGAGTCGACTCCACCCAGATGACAAAGCCGTCCGCTTTCCCGAGATACTTACGGGTCCTCTCAACGTCCCCCGCAAGCCATACAGCACTACCATCGGGCATTGCGTCGTCCACAATCCCGCTGCGGTAATGGCCGCCGTCCCTTCGGACCTCAACAAATGCCCCCCGAAGGGATTCCCATTCGGGGGCGACATGCATCCCTACGCCGGCACTCGGGAGCATCTCGTGGCGCCCCAAGTCGCTCTCCTGGATAACGGGATTCACGGTGTTGTTGACTGAGTTCATGCCAAGGCCGCCTTTGTAGTAGATGCTGCTTAAAGCTGCCGGGTGGCGGTAATGGAGCGTGCGCGGCGGAGGATGGCTTCATCGACCATGTTGCCGGCCGCGTCGCGGTAGGCGCCGTGGTTTTCTGTGGCAGCCGCGAGAACGCTGGAGGCCCAGTGGATTTCGTCCGGAGTCGGCGTGAAAACGTCGCTGGTGATGGTGACCTGTGCCGGATGGATACAGTCCCGGCCGGTGAAGCCCAACCGTTTGAGGTGATGGGTGGAGGCACGGAAGGCATCGTGGTTGGTGATCTCGGCGCTAACGGGCGCGGCGGGCTGGACCAGGCCTGCGTGCCTGCTGGCGATGACCAATAGGGACCGGGCGTAGAGGAGTTCGGTTTCCTCGGATCCCGGGCTGAGTCCGAGGTCGGCGGCGAGGTCCATTTCCCCGATGTGGAGTTGGAAAACGCCCGGCGCGGCGGCGATCTGATGGATATTTACCAGGGCTGTGGCGGACTCGATCATGGGCGCCAGCGATGTGGGGTGCCCCAGAGCGTGGAGCAGATCGTGGACTCCGGTGACGTCCGCGGGCGTGTCTGCCTTGGGCAGGAAGAAGCCAGTGAGGTGGCGGTGGCCGGCAAGGGTGCGCAATTCGTGTTCGCGGCGTGGTCCCGTATTTACCCGCACCCAGACGGGGGCCGGTGTTCCGGGGAGGGAATCCAGCCAGTTACTGACGGTTTCCAGCGCCTGGTCCTTGTTGTCCTCGGTCACGGCGTCTTCAAGGTCGGCGATGATCGCGCCGGCGCCCCGGTTGAAGGCTTTGGCGAGCCGGTCTGGCCGGTCGCCGGGAACATAGAGGTAACTGGTTGGTGGGATCACTGTGGCTGCTCCCCCGCGGCCTTTCGATAGGCGTCCAATCGCAAGGCGCGGTTCATTTCGTTGGTGACGATCATCAGGCCTTCGTCGAAGCCCATACCGGGCTTGGCGAGCATCTGGGTCACGCCGGTGGCGATGCCGATGTGGGTGGTGGTACGGGCAGAGCGGTCGGTTTCGGCGCAGGTGCCTCCCAGTATGGGCCCGACGCCGTGTGCGTGGCAGTCGAGGATGGCATCTACGGTGTGATGGATGGAGCCCAGGTCCGGGGTTTTGATCTGGATCAGATCGGTGGCGCCGGCCGTTGCGAAGCGGTGGACGTCATCGGCGGTGTTGGCCCACTCGTCGGCGATGAGCTGGACCCGGGAACCACGGGAGCGGAGCTCGCTGCGCAGCGCTGACATCATGCAGATTTGTTCATCACGGTTCGCAGCGTGGATGGGGTGTTCGATGCGCAGCTGGTGCGGTGCAGCGGCCATCTCCAGACGCTGAAGAATGTCAGCTGTCCCGAAGATGGTCCCGCCAGCTTCCAGACCGACCATGCCGTACACATCCAAATGCATGACCGGAAGATATGAATGGTCCGGGGTGATTTCCCGGACGCGATCCTTGATCCAGGTCACGTAGGTTGTCAGTGCCCGGCCGTTGGGACCAACGAGGTCGGGAGTGTTGATCAGGCCGTGGGGTATAACGGGCACTTGTTTGAGGATCATCTTGTCGACGTTGTCGTACCGGTCTTCGCCGGTTTGGCCGTAGACCGGCACAGCTGCCAGGTCTCCGGGCAGGTCCCATTCGTCTTTGATGACGCGGGCCATCAGGTGGTGGCCCGCGGTGTGGGCGGCGGCGTCGAGCAGGGCCTGGGAAACGCCGTAAGCTGCTGCCCGGCCGAGGCCTTCGATGCTGTTGATCGCGGCTTCGGTCTTTTCGGCGGCCGTGCGGAATGACGCGACTTCGAGCCCGTGCAGCAGCGGGCCGAGGCGGGTTTCGATGGCTTCGGCGAGCTCGGCGGCGTGGAAGCGCGGTTCGCGGCCGCCGACGCCGGAGTACTGGACGCTGGCGCAGTCTCCGGTAGCGACGTAACCGTCGTCGAGGACGAGCTGGATGGAGACGGACTCTGCCGGTTCGCGGACTGCGTTGTAGCCGGGCGTGAGGGTGGTTCCGTGATAGGCGGCGCCGTCGCGGCGGGCGCCGGCTTTGATGGCGGCTTGGTCATCGAAGAAGAATCCGCCGAATCCTGGGGATGCGATGACATCGACGATGGTGCGGATGGGCTGAGGTGTGGTCATGGCCGTCGTGCCTCCGGGGTCAGGACCGCCGTGGCGGTCATGGTTTGTGTTCCGTTGCTGAAGGCTGCGATTTCGGCAACTCCGGCCCCGCCGGAGCTGCGGTAGCGCAGCACCAGGGGGGCGTTGTCGAAAGCCGGGGCCGTGGAACGGAACGAGAAACTGGTGGGTCGGTGGTGGGGCAGTACCACGGATAGTGCGTCTGCGAGGAGGACCGCCTGCAGCGGCCCGTGGACCACGAGGCCTGGGTAGCCCTCGGTGTTGACCGCGTAGTCCCGGTCGTAATGGATGCGGTGGGCGTTGTAAGTCAGCGCCGAGAACCGGAACAACAAAGCCGGGTCGATGTCCACCGTCCGACCCCATTCCCATCCGGTGTCCTGATCGGTGATGGCGGCCGTGCGTTGGGTTCCTCCCCCGGTCTTGCCCGGGAGGGGGGCCGGGTGTTTGTAGACAATGTCGTTGCGATCGCTGAGCTCACCAGTTGCGCTGGAGACTCCGTGCTCGACGGTAACGAACATGAGTTCACCGGACCGTCCGGACTTGTGTTGGACATCCGTCACGGTCGATTTGCGGGTCAGCGGGTCACCGATCCGCGGTGGCTTGGTGACCGTGACGTGCCCGCCGGCATACATGCGCTGCCTGCCACCGCTGGGCGGGAGGAACGTCCCAGTGACTGGGTGCCCGTCGGGGCCGAGATCAGATTGGCGGGCCTGGGGAAGGAAAGCCAACCAATGCCACAGCAGGGGCAGTGGGTCGCCCAACCTCGGTGCGTTCCCGCCGGTATCGAGCAGATCATGTAGCGCAGTCGCCGCAGCTACGCTCACTACGTCCCGGCGTTCAACGGTGGTGGGAAGCCACTGGTCAGTCACGGAACCACCACCGGCGCGGGAAGCTTAGCAAGTGCCCCGGATACGTGGGATGGTTCAGTCGCGGCCGAACCCATCTCCGCCAGCTCGGGCCACGGGGCCCTGCCCGAGGGCGTGGCGCGGTGAGGGGCTTGGGATTGTGAGCCACAGTCTTCTGTCGTGCCGTGTGGACGGCACTCAATGGAGAGGATCGTAATTCTTGCCTCGGGAAATGTCACAGTTGTTCTCCTGTACTGCCGCGGCGGCCTAGGCGGTTTCGCTCACGAGGCGAAGGTGGGTGAACGCCAGAATGCCTTCCAGACCGCCCTCGTAGCCGGAGCCGCTGTTGCCGAGGCCACCGAGCGGAACATCCGGCAGGGACGGAGCAAGCTGATTAACGCCGATGTTGGAGGCGTTCAGTTTCCTGGTTACGACGTTCTGAACGGCCAAGGAGTCAGTGAAGAGATATGCGGCGAATGAGTATGGTGCGGCATTGGCCAGCGTGATGGCCTCGTCAAGAGTGGAGAAAGGTATCACTGCACAAAGCGGACCAAAGGGCTCCTCAGTCATGATCCGTGCGGTTGACGGGACACCGGATAGCACGGTGGGCTGAAAGAAGAATCCTTCCCGGCTCAGGGTTTCTCCGCCGGTCTCGACGGTGGCACCTTTTTCGCGAGCGTCCTGCACCAGGTTCACGAGGGCCTCCACGCGACCTTGATGTGCCACCGCACCCAGGGTTGTACCGTCCTCGTTGCCATGGCCCAGTTTGTAGGACTCCGCCTTTTCCACAAGGGCGTCGACGAAGTCCCGGTACAGGCTGGAATGGACGAAATACCGGCTGGGAGCGACACAGGACTGTCCCGCGGACCCGAACTGGGCCGGTGCCGTCGTGGCAATAACCTGCTCGACGTCGGCATCCTTCCAAACGATCACTGGTGCGTGCCCGCCCAGTTCCAGGACGGGGCGGATGAGGTTTGGTGCGGCCAGGGCCGCGAGTTGCTTACCCACTTGGGTGGATCCGGTAAAGGTCAGTGCCTTGACTTTCGGAGATGCGAGGATCCGCTGTGTCACAGCGGCAGCATCGCCGAAAACAAGATTGATCACACCTGCTGGTACGCCGGCGTCGATGAAAACATCCAGCAGCAGCCGGGCTGTGGCAGGGCAGAATTCAGACGCCTTGAGTACCACTGTGCACCCGGCAGCCAAAGCAGCGCCGACCTTGCGGGTGATCAGGACGGCCGGGAAATTCCAGGCCGTGATTGCTGCTACGACACCCAGAGGTGTGGGAACGGAACGCCGGGTACTGCCCTCGACGTTGCCCGGATAGACCGCGCCGTGGATTCGACCGGCCTGCTCGCCGTTCCACGTCAGCGTGTCGATGGCACGAAGGATCTCGCCATGGGCGTCGACCTTGGTCTTGCCCGTTTCGAGCAGGATGGTGGCGGTTGCTTCATCGGCACGTGCGGCCAGGATCGCAGCAGCTTTCCTCAGCATTGCACCGCGGGCGCTGGGCAATGTGGAGCTCCAGGCCCGGAACGCCGTATCGGCGGCGTTGACGGCATCATCGATCTGCTGGGGACTCGCCAATGAAACCACACCCAGTACGGCCCCGTTGCCAGGATCAATATTGGGCAAGGTTCCGGCACCGCCAGGAGCCCAGGATCCACCAATATGCAGATCTGAGCTCATGTTGGGTGCAGGTGCCGGCTGTACCGCAGGTTTTGGTTGCACGCGTGCAGTGAGCGCAACCGGGTGTGGGTAAAGAGCGGATGAGCGCGGCTTCGAATGCAGCGCGATCGTCCCGGCACCGGTGTATCGTGACCTGGACTTCATGACTGTTCCTTCTACCAGCCGCGTTCGGCGAGGCGGTGGGGTTGCGGGATGTCGTCGACGTTGATGCCGACCATCGCTTCGCCGAGGCCGCGCGAGACCTTGGCGATGACGTCCGGATCGTCATGGAAGGTGGTGGCCTTGACCACGGCGGCGGCGCGCTGGGCGGGGTTGCCGGACTTGAAGATCCCGGACCCGACGAACACGCCGTCAGCGCCGAGCTGCATCATCATCGCAGCATCAGCAGGGGTGGCGATGCCACCGGCGGTGAACAGCACCACCGGAAGCTTGCCCGTGGCAGCGACTTCCTTGACGAGTTCGTACGGGGCCTGCAGCTCCTTGGCAGCCACATACAGTTCGTCCTCGGGCAGCGAGGAGAGCTTGGCGATCTCGGCACGGATCTTGCGCATGTGCCCGGTCGCATTCGACACATCTCCGGTACCGGCTTCACCCTTGGAACGGATCATCGCCGCACCTTCGTTGATGCGGCGCAAAGCCTCACCGAGGTTGGTGGCGCCACAGACGAACGGGACGGTGAAGTTCCACTTGTCGATGTGGTTGATGTAGTCCGCCGGGGTCAGGACCTCGGACTCGTCAATGTAATCAACACCGAGTGACTGCAGGACCTGGGCTTCGACGAAGTGGCCGATGCGGGCCTTGGCCATCACCGGGATGGACACCGCGGCGATGATCGCATCGATCATGTCCGGATCGGACATGCGGGACACGCCGCCCTGGGCGCGGATATCGGCCGGGACGCGCTCAAGGGCCATGACGGCAACGGCACCGGCATCCTCGGCAATGCGGGCCTGCTCGACGTTAACGACGTCCATGATGACGCCGCCCTTGAGCATCTCCGCCATCCCCCGCTTAACACGGCTGCTACCGGTTTCCGGGCGCGCGAGCTCGATTTCGCTGGAACGTCGGTGGTCTTCGTTGACGCTAAACACGGGAACTCCTGTTTGGGATGTATGTGCGGGGCACCCTCGCCTGCGGGTTACCGCTGCGGGTGCTGACTTGAGAAGGCGAATTGGCGGACGCCAGGCTCCGACGAGCGGTAGTACCGTCGGCTGGATCAGCTGGAGGCGCCTTGTCGATGCCTCCTGGAACCACCCTCAAGCTCGATGCCTCGGGCCGGGTGCCATGTCTAGCTTCGGGAAATGCGCGCCGCCGGCGATCAAGGACCACTGACTTCCTATTCATGATTCATAATACATCGTATCTATTTTGATGGGAAGAGGCTTCCAAACCACGACCGTCGAGGACCGGGCCCCTGCAGTCATCGATCTGGGCGGTACGCGGCATCCATCATGTAGGTAGTGTCGGCGAGTGAGGCCATCGCCATTCCTAAGATGTCGAGGAATCCGATCCCGCCCACGAATCAATGAACGTATTAGTTGTCGGTAAGGGACCGGCTGTCCTCGCCTGTCGGGTGTTCAACCAATCGGTTTCGTTCCTTGGCCAGTTCCAGGATCCGTCCCTTGCAGGCGAACCATCCAATGACCAGAAGCGGAACGGCCACCACAAGGGAGCCGACGGTGATTGAGCCAGCCGGATAGTCCAAAGCAATCATGACCAGGATTCCAACCAGGAAAATCAGAACCATGTACGAGGTGTAGGGTGCGCCGAACATTCGGTAGGACGGCCGCTGCACCAGTCCCTTCTTGGACCAGGCGACAAGCCGCATTTGGCAAAGGATGATGGTGCCCCAGCTGCAGAGAATGCACAATGTCGTAAAGTTCAGCACGATTTCAAAGGCTTGGTTGGGCACTGCGGCATTGAGGACCACGCCAAGCAGTGTTACCACGGCGGTAATGGCAATACCGCCGTAAGGGACGCCCGCCTTGCTTATGCGGCCCGCGAAGCGAGGTGCCGAGCCGGATGCTGACATGGAGTGCAGGATACGCCCCACGGAATACATGCCGGCATTAAGCGAAGACATCGCGGAGGTCAGCACCACGAGATTCATGATCGCGTCCGCGCCGTCCCAGCCAATGGAGCCAAAGAAGGTGACGAAGGGGCTGACCCCTGCCGAGTATGCCGTGTACGGCAGAAGCAGGCTAAGGAGCAGGACGGATCCCACATAGAAGACGACGATCCGGAAGATGACGGCGTTGATTGACTTTGAAATGATCTTTGCGGGGTTCTTGGTCTCACCTGCGGTGGTGCCGATAAGTTCGGCACCTGCGTAGGCGAAGACGACGCCCTGGATCATGATGATCGCCGGCAGTACGCCGTTGGGGAACCAGCCTCCGTTGTCCTGGATCAGCGTGAACCCGGCGGCATGTCCCTGGACTGGTGTCCCGAAGATGACGAACAAGACGCCCACGACGAGGAATCCGACCAGAGCGATGACCTTGATCAGCGCGAACCAGAACTCCAGTTCACCGAAGACCTTCACCGACACCAGATTCAGCGCAAGCACAATCAGCAAAGCGCCCAGCGCAAACACCCACTGCGGCACTGCGCTGATGGGCTCCCAGTACCGGCTGAAGAAGTTCATGTAGAGGGCGACCGCTGTGACGTCGGCGATGGCGGTCATCGCCCATGAAAACCAATATAACCAGCCTGAAACAAAGGCCATCTTCTCGCCGTAGAACTCTCTGGCGTACGAGACGAATGACCCGGAAGTAGGGCGGTGGAGGATCAGTTCTCCGAGAGCACGAAGGATGAGGAAAACAACAAACCCGCAGACGGCGTACAAGAGTGCCAATGAAGGACCGGCTCCAAGCAGGCGACCGCCGGCGCCCATGAACAACCCTGTGCCGATGGCGCCGCCCAGTGCCATCATCTGGATTTGGCGAGGCTTGAGGCTCTTCTTGAAGCCGTTGTCTTCCTGTGGAAGGGCGCTTGCAGCGGCTATGGATTTTCGGCCATCTTCGGGCGAGCCGGCGTCCTGTTGAGCTGATAGTGGGGTTGTCATGACATGAATCCTTCGATGCGTGAGGGGCCCGGCCCGCCCTGTCGGGATGAAGATGCGACCGCGAGGGCGTCGCGGGCCCCGAGGCGATCACCCTGGGTTTACCTGTGCCTTTGGCCGCCGGGCCGTGAGGACAGCCACAAGCATCCAGGGGTGGATGAACTGTGCAGTTGTCGGAGATCAAATAGCTTGCGGAAAGTCCGCCCGCTCAGGAGTGGAGGCTAGTCAAGCGGCCGCTGTATGCAACAACCGACACCGAGGACGCCACACCCTTGTACGTCAATGTCGCAGCCCCACTCCAATAGTTAAACAATCGCTCTGGTTGAACTTACATTTGGAAGAAACGAGCAGTATTTGTGGTGCAAACCACAGTGCACTGCGTGCTCTATCTTACATTCATCCATTCTTAGGTCAAGTTATGGTGATACATATTACTTTAGTCGATCGACGTCAGGATTCACATCCCTACATGATATGTATCATTGTAAATGTGATTGCGGTTACATGCAGGCCGGAGGCCCGACCATGCCGCATCGGGACCTTCCCGTCGACAGATCAGGAGAGAGTTCATGACGGAACATAAGGCTGAATACCTTCCGGGGTCGAATGCTCTTGATGCCAGACAGGGCCGGGAAGTTGATTCCACCGGAGCCAGACGATGAGCCCGTTCTTTCCCTCTCCCCTGCCGCCGATGGACAACTGGTTGAAATCGGAAGAAAGACTTCGTGCCTGGAAAACTCTCACCCCTGGATCCCGTGTCCGGGTGCTGCAGCCACGTCAGCTCGCCGAGACCGGAACCATTGAACGCATGACCCCAAGGTGCGACGTCATCTGGATCAGGTATGACAGCTCATCGCGCAGCCACGTCTTCCACCACGGTGATGATGTGGAACTGGAAGCCCAGACGGGGCATGGGTCAGAAATATTAGTAATGGCCTTCTCGGCCACCACCACTGCCCCTGGGAGGCCCTTGGCAAGTCTCCTGCGCGGGTGGTCCTGCTTCGCTCGCAGGGGAACGTCGTAGACCGGTTCAAGGGTCACAATGGGACTAAGTATGTGGGGCCGAGGCGTTAAGCCAGCAGTTCTCCCGTCAGCCCGCGGGCAGTACAGCCGATACCTGGCCGCCGGAACTCGGTCCCGGCCACCCGGAGCTCCCTCGACGGCCTGCCGGCTGGCACGGCGAGCTCATCCATCGCTGTCTCGTGAATCAGTCATCCACTGACTGATGTCAATGACTGGAAGAGGTCGTCGGCAGGTCCAGTCCCTTAGTGCCGTCAGGGCGCATCCGGACAGCAGGCTTATCGCCTGCTAACGCTTAAATGCCGCGTGGGCGCCCAGCTTTCGATGGCTGAGCACCCACGGCGGCCCGAGCTTGCGTTGCCGACGGTCAGGCGGAAGTCACATCCCGAGGCCCCAAAAGTGCCCTGTTGCTAACGGCACTTGCTGATGAAACGACGTGCTTATCGCCCAGACATTTCTGCAAGGGCTTCGAGGATCAACGGTCGGATCAGCCCGTAGTTTTCGGCCACGGGGAAGTGCCCGATGTCTTCGAGGATGCCGCCCTTTATCCCTGAGTTCTCTTTGAGGGTGAGCCGGGTGTCCTCCGGTGTGCAGGCATGGTCGTATTCTCCGGTCCACAAGTACACGGGGCACGCCTCGGTGTCGATTTCACTAATTCTTCCCCGGAGGTCGGAGTCCTCGGAGTAGAAGTAGGTGTCGCCGCGGTACATGCCCGGGCCGCCCTGGGCGTATTGCCACCACACTGCGCGCTTTGCATGTTCCGGACTCTGGGGCGCCATCAGACCATAAGTCCAGGATGGGATGGACTGGTGGGCGTTGACATCTGCATGCAATGACCAATCCGCAAAACGGCCCGTGACCTTTGCTGCCCCAGAAAAGCCGATGACGCCGGTGAACTCGTCCGCGTGCTCCAGCGCCAAATGCAGTACCAGGGAACCGGCCATCGAGCAGCCAACCACCATCGGGGTATCGAGGTTGAGCGCCTTACAGAATGCCCGCACCGTCTCGATGTACAGCGACCGGGTCAGCCGGTACTCGCGAAGCCACCACTTGCCGGCCGGCATGCTCTTGCCATGACCCGGCAGGTCGAACGCGATCACCCGGTACTTGCTGGTAAGCTCCGGATCCGCCAACATCTCGTGATACTGGCGAGAGTCTGACCCTGCCGTGTGAAGACAGACGACAGCCGGACCCTGTCCGGCTGATTCGTAGTAAATCGTCTGTCGTTCTCCGTTGATCTCACACGTCACGTAGCGCCCCACCGGACCGTCCTGGAGGTCTATCGGCCCATTGCTGACGGCAGCGCGTGCGTTGCCGGCCTCTCCTTCGAGCCCCTCACGCGCGGCCGCGCACCACCGGTTAAGCGTACGAAGGTGCCGGATGACGGTCTCGAGTTCGCTGTCAAGAGTGAACGTGCCGCTGTACTTGTTCAGGGCCAGGAGGCCGTTGTACTGCGGGCGGGGGAAGCGCTGGAGCAGCCCTGCCCAGTCCGCAAGACTTCCGCTCAGGGATACTTCTTCACTGTCGTGCTCCGGCTTCCCCAGATCCACCGCGAGATGCTCGCCGTCGATGTTGAATACCAGGCGAACTGGTGAGAAATGGGCCAAGAGTCTAAGTTCCTGGTCTTCCTCAAGGTGAAGCTCTCCGAGCCGGTGGATAAGTTGCTGGGCAGTTTCAAAGCTCATGCTGCCTCCTTAGGTGAAAGTACGACGGCGAATGGGGCGCGTTCGGCGTCAACGGGCGGATATTTGGTCGCAACAACGGGATCGTGACCGGTAACTACGTCGACGTAGGTGCCCGACTCCAGCCTGCTCTCGATCATGTCGAATACTTCGAAACCCGTCGGCAGGTCCGTCATTGAGCAGAACGGCATCCGCTTCTCAAGGGTGTCGTTGAAGTGGACCGCGTCGGAGGTGAGCAGCAGGACTCCGTCCCGCGTGTCGATCTCGACAATCGATTGCCCGGGTGAGTGCCCGCCAACCTCGAGGACCCGGACACCGGGGACGGGTTCTGCCACGCCACTGAAATAGCGCAGCCGACCTTCGGATTCCAGGATGTCCAGGTCCCTGCCGGCCTCAGGATCGAAGTAGGCAGAGAAGAGTTTGTTCTTGGCCAGATCGCTGTTCCAGAACTCGCGCTCGGACTTTGCAAGAACGAACTCAGCGTTGGGGAAGTCCAACAGGTTGCCGGCATGATCCCAATGAAGGTGGGTCATGATAACGAGCCGGATGTCTTTCGCGTCGACCCCCAGGGTCTCCAGGGCGGCTACAGGATGGCGGTTCATCTGCCGCTTACGACGCTCGCCGCCCTCGGGGTAGAACCCCGTGTCGACCAGAATCGGGCCCTGCTCATGTTCGATAAGCCAGAAGTAGTACGTCGTGTGCTGCTCGCCATCCGGCTGACCATAGAGCTGGTAGCTCATGTGCACCTCGCTCTTGAGCGATTCACGCAGGCCGAACTCAATCGCAATTACACGGCGGACCGGGGAGTGAGATTCACTCATCTCAACTTCTCCTCCATCTTGGTCGTTACTTTCAGCCGTTCGATCCGCTGCCGCCGTCGTGGGCCTGCACGCTGGGCTCCAGGCCCTCGGCGCCAACGACTTCCTTCCATGCGTCGAAGCCAGTCTGGAACGCGACAACGCCCGCTTCAGGAATTGCGATTTCGATTGCTTCGAGAATTTCCTGAGGGCTCAATCCGAGGTCGAGTGCCACGCGGATGTGGGACTGGATCTGCCCCTTGGATGCCCGCATGACCGTCAGCGAAACAATGAAGATCAGTTCCTTCGTCTTGCGGTCAAGCAGTCGTTGGTTAAGGTAAGCGGCTGAAACGATTCCGTTGGCCGCCTTAAGAACTTCAAAGTCATGCAGCGCCATCACTTTGTGGTAGTCCAGCACGTAGCCGCGCTTTGCGACCATGTCGTCAACATAGGCCTTTGCTTCAGGGTGAATTTCAGTAGTGTGTCCAGACATTTTCTGCTCCTCAATGCTTATGGGCTTCAGTTCGGGGTGGTTCCTTGGCTGTACTGCCGGTTCCGTTCCGTGGAACGTATGTCGTTCACTGCGCGAGACGGTGGTTCCGACCAGCGGAGGTCCCGAACTCCAAAGATCGCTTCATCATACATAATAGATAGTACCTATTTTTGGTGCTGTTTCAAGGCTTGTCACGCTGTCGCATGAGCAGCTTGATCCCGTCTTCCTGTTCCTCCCCAGGCAAACCAGGCGGGGGCCTCTGTTTCAATGGCCGACGAAGCGCGCGTCTGACCTGGTCGGTATGAATGGAGCTCGGGGCTGCCGACGGCGAGGGCCGGTTGCGTTCGACCCTCGCCGTTTTGTGACGTCAGTGGCCGCCGAGATAAGCCGCCGTTACCGCTGGCTCGTAAAGGAGGATGTTGGCATCGCCTTGGACGTTGAGCCTCCCGGACTCCATGACGTAGGCGTAGTCGGCTATTTCGAGGGCTGCGACGGCGTTCTGTTCGACGAGCAGGACGGTTACCCCTTGGTCGCGGATCCTTTCGATGGTCTCGAAGATAACGTCCACCAAGACCGGGGCCAGACCCATGGAGGGTTCGTCGAGCAGGAGCAGGGTGGGGTTGCCCAGCAGTGCTCGGGCAACGGCCAGCATCTGCTGCTCACCGCCTGACATTGTGCCGGCTTTCTGGTTGATGCGTTCACGGAGGCGGGGAAAGAGCTCCAGTACGCGTTCTCGGTCCTCATTGATCGCGGTAGTGTCGTTGCGCGTGTATGCTCCGAGGTCGAGGTTCTCCATGACGGTCATTTTCTGAAAGATCTTCCGTCCTTCAGGTGAGTGGCACACGCCGAGTTTGACGACGTCGTGGCCCGGAATACCGTTGATCTTCTTGCCTTGGAAGATCACTTCGCCTTGTCGGGGACGGAGGAGGCCGGAGATGGTGCGTAGTGTGGTTGACTTGCCTGCCCCGTTGGAGCCAATGAGCGTGACGATTTCTCCGGCATAGACGGTCATCGAGAGGTCCTGCACCGCAGCAATGTTTCCGTAGTAGACAGAGAGTTCTTTGAGGTCGAGAACGACGTCTTTGCCTTGTCCCCGCTGCTTCGTGGGGTCAACGAGTGTGCTCATGCTGGTTTGCTCCTTTTGCCTTCGCGGGTGCCGGTTTTACCCAGGTAGGCTTCGATGACGTTCTGGTTGTTCCTGATGTCGTCGGGGGTGCCCTCTGCGATTTTTGCTCCGCGGTCGAGCACCGTGATTCGTTCGCTGATCTTCATGATGACGCTCATGTCGTGCTCAATGAGCAGCACCGATATTCCGCGCTCGTCCCGGACCTTGTAGACAAACTCGTTGAAATTGGCTGATTCTTGCGGGTTCATACCGGCAGTCGGCTCATCGAGCAGAAGGACTTTGGGTTGCAATGCCATGGCCCTGGCGATTTCCAGGCGCCGCTGGTCGCCGTAGGACAGGTTCCGTGCCAGTTCACCTTCCGCGTGCGGGATTCCCACGTACTGTAGGAGCTCGCGTGCAGTGTCCCGGGCTTGCTTTTCCTCGCGGCGCTGCTGGGGCAGGCGGAGCACCGTGGAGAAAACCCCTGCTTTGAGGTGCGGATGCATTGCCACCATGATGTTTTCTTCAGCGGTCATCAGGTTGAACAGGCGGATGTTCTGAAAGGTGCGCGCAAGGCCGATTGACGCCCGAATGTGCGGTTTGGTGAGGGTGATGTCCTTGCCGTCCAGGAACACGGATCCGTGGGTGGCCCGATAGAGTCCGGTGATCACATTGAAGAAGGTCGTCTTTCCGGCACCGTTAGGACCGATCAGACTCACGATTGACCGGGGCGGGATGGAGAACGAGACGTCGTCGATTGCGACCAGGCCGCCGAACTTTATTGAGATGTGATCGGCGTACAGCACGTTCTCGGTGATGGGTCCGCCCGTGCCAGGCAGGGCAGCAGTGACAGTGCCGGAGTCGGCAGCGCCCAAAACCGCTGGCCTCTCCCCGAGTTGTGTTCCGTCAGGCAGCGACTGGCTCATCGGCCCTCTTCCTTCGTTGTGTGGCCGCGGTCGTGGCCGGGCTCATCTGCCAACGCCGGGCTGACTGCTACGGCGGAGGCGGCGATCTTGGCGTCAGCCTCGGGGTCGGAGTGAACTATCGCCTTGGTTTCGGCCTCGGCTTCCAGGCTCTCGGCACCAAGGTCTTCGGCTTCGGTCCGGCTCGGTGTGCTCAGCAAGGCTTTCGTCCGCTGCTCGGGCAGCAGACCTTCGCGCCTGAACAGCATCATCAAGACCAACAGCAGGCCAAGGATCATGTAGTTGTAGCGGGGAAGCACTGCGGCGAGCTCGGTGCCGAACCACGTGTCGATCTGAACTCCAATTTGCTTGAGCCCGTTGCCGTTCAGCCATGCCAGAAGGAAGGCACCGACGGTGACTCCCCAGACGTTGCCCATGCCGCCGAGCACCACCATCAGCAGGACCAGAACGGATTTGCCGAAGTCGAAGCCTGACGGGGAGACCGCGGTAGTAATGGCAGCTGCATTGGCAACGCCGCCGATTCCGCCGAAGATCGCCCCAACTGCATACGCGAGCAGCTTTACCCGCACCAAGGGGACACCCATCATGGAGGCGGCCAGCTCGTCTTCGCGCAGCGCCAGCCATGCCCTGCCGAGGCGTCCCTCACGGATCCGCAGCGAGACAAAGATGCACAATGCGACCAGGAGGCCGAGAACAAGGATTTTCCAGGTGTTGCCCGATGCAGAGTTGGTCAACAGATCCGGTGCGATATTGAGAGCGCCAAGGGGGCCGGTGCCAATGGGATCGATTGAGGTGATTCCTGAATCGCCATTGGCGATGTTCACGCCGGCGATGTCGTTGGAGTTCCGGAAGAACTGGGTGATCACTTCACCAAAGCCCAGGGTGACCAGGGCAAGGTAGTCCCCACGCAGACGCAGCGTCGGGGCACCGATAATCAGACCGAGGATGGCACAGACCACGCCCGCGACGAGCAAGACCAACCAGAAATTGATATGTGTACCCGGGGCGGAGTCAGGCACCGGTGAAAACAAATGGAAGTCCCATTGCCAGTTGAAGGGGTAGGCCATGAGCCAGCCGGCCGTGTAGCCGCCGACCGCCCAGAAGGCTACGTAACCCAGATCCAACAGGCCGGCGTAACCGACAACGATGTTCAAGCCAAGTGCCATGATCGCCCACATCAGGCATTCGTTGATGGTTGCGACGGGCAGCCAAGCGATGACTGGAGCCGAGGCCGATCTTCCAAGAGCAGGCAGGATCGCCTGATAGAGCAGGAAGAGGAACACGATGGAGACGCCGTAGCCAACCGGCCATCTGTACCTTTGCAGTGATTTCATGTCACACCTTCTCCGTCGTCGGGCGGCCGAAGATGCCCTCGGGCTTGAAGACCATCAGCACAATGAGAATGAGGAACACCACAGACTGGGACCAGTTCGAGCCCAGCCCATACGCCCCGCCTTCGTTGAGCGCCTGGATAATGCCAATAGACAGGGCACCCACCACGGCGCCCGTCAGGTTGCCAATGCCGCCAAGTACGGCGGCTGTGAAGGCGATCAGACCCAGCTGGGTGCCTGTGTCGTAGTAGGTCTGTGTCTGGCACAGGAAGTACAGGACGGCTGCGGCTCCGGCCAGGCCGCCTCCGAGGGCGAAGGTAAACGAAATCGTCCGGTTGACATTGATACCCATCAACCTGGCGCCGTCCTGGTCCTGGGCCACGGCGCGCATGGCCTTGCCCATCTTGGTCTTCGTCACGATGTAGGACATGGCCAGCAAAAGGGGAACGGTCACGATAACGACCATGAGCAGCTTGTACAGCGACACCCCTTCGATAAGGGGGCCATGCCAGATAATCGGCCAGTTCTTTTGGGCCGATCCGTTGATGTAGTCCTGCTGGGCGATTCCTCGGAAGAGAAAGGAGAGTCCGACGGCTGTCATCAGTGGGGCGAGCTTGGGTGCTGAACGGAGGCGCCTGTACGCGATGAACTCGGCCGAGACATTGATCAAACTGCCGAAGGCGATACACACGATGAGCGCCACAACGAGCGGGATGATCGTTGCCAGGGTGATGTCAGTGACACCCATGACGCCGACCAGCAGGCCCGCGGAGACGATCGTTGCCAGCATGAACAGATCACCGTGGGCGAAGTTGATCAGTTCGATGATGCCGTAAACCATGGTGTATCCGAGGGCGACCAGTGCGTACAGCAGCCCGTTCTGAAGCCCCACCAGTAGGGACCCGAGGAACCGCTCAGGATCTGCGACTAGATTCGCTACCACCCAGATCCCTCCTGCTGCGACGATGACCGCTCCGAGTGCCCGGGTCACCAGCGGGCTGATCAAGGCCGCTCTTCGGCGTTTGACGGCTCCCAGTGTCGTGGATGCTATGGACATGGGGACTTTCCTCTTCTTCTAACAAAGTTGGTAAGGGGCGGCCGCGATTTATCGCGTCACCAGGTGTGCCGGAGGCAGAGTGGAGCTTTGATGAGAGATGTTGCCGGGCCCCGGAAGCTGGGGCCCGGCAACATGTGGGTCACTGGACGGATTGCGTTTTCACGAATGTTTCCTGACCGCCCTTGACGACCTCGACGGTGATGTCGCGGGCCGTGGTGTCACCGGTCTGAGGGTCGATCTTGATCTCCCGCCCGGTCACTGACTGGTCTGCCGGGATCGTGATTCCGTCACCGTTGAATACGGCGTCATTGACGCTCTTGCGAGTGCCGTCGGACTTGGCGATCGCGGCGAGAATGACCTGTACAGCAGCGACGCCGTAAAGCGGGTAGGCACCTTCCGGGTCCTTGCCGTACTTGGCCTTATAGGCCTCCAGGAGCTTGGCCCCGGATCCACCGTCCTTAACCAGCTGCTCCTGGGTCAATCCAGCGAAGGTAACGTTCAATCCTTCGGACTGTGGGAGTTTCAGCAGGTCAGGGAAGCCGCTGAACCCGTCGGGAGCCATCAGCTTGACCGCTCCCTCGTTGCCGCCCAGCACGGCGACCTTGTCCTTAACAAGCTGGCCACCGTTATTTTCGTACGTGCCGCCGAGGTACACCATGTCGGCCCCCGAGGCCTTCACCGACTGGAAGAGAGCGGTGTAATTCGGCTGCTTCACGTCCCATGACTGCTGCCCGACGATTTCGATACCGAGTTTGGTGGCTGCCTCGGCAAACGACTTGGCCACGCCCAGACCGTACGTCTGGTTGTCATTGAGTACGAAGGCCTTCTTGACCTTCAGTTCGTTGAAGGCGAAGGTGGCGGCCGCCTGGCCCTGGTAGTCATCCGTGGTCGCGATCCTGGCGAAGTTGCGAGTTCCGGTCGGGTAATACTTGGTCGGCTCACCAGTCTCCCACGCCTTGGTCAGACCAGGATTCGTGTTGGAGTGGCTGACGATCAGCATCGAATCTTGATTCAGTGTCGGAACTTCGATCTTCGTGCAGCCCGAGTTGAACGTGCCCATGACGGCGACTTCGTCAGTGTTGGAGACATGATCTGTTGCGTTCTTGGCACAAGCGGCATCGTCCCAGCCACCCTTCGCCGCCGTTGAGTCATCGTAGGTCTTGAGGGTGATCTCGTAGTCGCCTGCCTTGTTGCCGATCTGGTCAAGGTAAAGCCGGATCAAGTTGTTCGTCGATTCGCTGTTGGTGGCGCTCGTTCCCTGCAGGGGCAGGTCGGTCGAGATCGTCAGCTTCTTGCTACCCGCATCGCCACCTCCCGCGCCGCCGGCATTTCCGCCACAGGCCGTGAGCGCCAGCGTCGCCGCGATACCTATGGCAGTTGCGCGGGCCAGTGATCCTCTTGCCATCGCTTCTCCTTCTCTCTGGAAGCACGTTCTGCGCACCATGCGCAAAGTGATTGATGTTCAGGCGAATGCACCGCGGTAATGCAGCACATCCGAGACGTCTCACAGCGGGTCTATGTCCGGGAGACTTCCGGGCCGGCCGCCTCTACGGTGCCCGCCGGGGCGTCCTCTTCGTCGGCCGCTTCCGCGGACCCACACCTTCCGCGATGGGGTGCGGAGAGTTTGTGAGAACCGTCACATCAAACATGATTAATAATACATACCATCAATCGGCTGGCAATGGTTTTCTCGTGATCTCGTCACAAACATGTTCTTTTGACCCCGAAGGGCCTTCTCGCCAGGCAGATGCGCCTGTGCTTGTTACTTCACCGCGTCAGATTTTCCTGCAACTAGGGGTAGGCGATGGGCGCGAGTGACAGTTGCTGCCGAAGGTTCGATTCGCCCAGTAGGCTGGCGGCCCGGCCCTGTGCCCTGAATCCAATCCGTATCCCGAAGGCCATCCCGGCGCGCTACGCTCCCGAAGCGGGCGGTCGGAGCTAGAGTAAAGTTGGCGGAACGCCTGGGCTTCGCGGTGGCGCCACTCGTTCGCCCTGGCTGGACAAGTCCACCAATTTACGCCGCGCCCCAGGATGTATCTTCGTAGGTGCTATCCACAGCCATGGCACACCGGTGCTAGCATTAGATACTAGATATGATGTATCTAGATGAAGGGACGGCCCATGCCAACCGCTGATATCGCACGAGAGCAATGGAGCAGTATCGCCAGCCAGGTCGGTGTTCTCAAGAGCGATCGCGTTGTCGCGGTGTTGGAGCAACAAATCCTAAGTGGCGCACTCCCGACGGGCACTGTGCTGCCCAAGGAAACGGATCTGTGTGAATCTCTCGGAGTGAGCCGCACTGTTCTGCGCGATGCCGTGCGGGCCTTGGTTGCCCGGGGTCTGTTGTCTGTGCGCCAAGGCCGCGGGACCGTCGTAACGGAGCCTAGTGATGACGCCTTTGCTGGCGCCATGGTGGCCCTGCTTGCACGATCCAATCTCTCCACCCGCGAAGTCATGGAGTCGCGCGAGATGTTGGAGACCCTCATCGTCGGAATCGCTGCTGAGACTGGCACTGAGGACGACTGGGCCCGCCTCCAAAAAGCCTACGATGCGCTGAGTGACGCCGTAGCCCAAGGCGACACCGATGCCGCAAGCCAGGCGCACGCCGATTTCCATATCGGCATCCTCGAGGCGACCCACCGGCCCGCATTGGCACTCATGCTCTCCCCCATGAACAAAATCGCGGTTCTGACTGGCTTGGCGTCAGTTCGGACGGGTTCGATGAGCGGCGACTGGGAACTCGAGGCGCATTTGCCCATACTTGAGGCCCTGCGCAACAAGGACCCTGAGGGGGCGCGGAAGGCCATGCGGGACCACTTCATCGCGTCGACCCGCCCGGCCGATTACCAGGAATTTCTCGATCAGTCGTTCGCTGCGACGCACTTCAGCCAGAACCCATCTGTCGTCGCCTGACGGGCGACCCAACCGCGGCATTAGGCGGCTGATGCAGCGCGGACAGCTCCGCCGCATCCGGCTGGGTGATGGTTGTCTTGAGTGCCGCGCAAGAGAATCATTTGCCTGCTTCGCCGGTCGCCGATGACCGGGGTGATCTTCTACCGCGAGCTGGAGTTCGGGGGTTCTGAGGGCACCGGATTTCCGACCTGCGGCGTCGAATCTGCTCCAACACCATACCGCTGCCATCGACACCGGTGTTCATCATGGTCAACTCATCACGAGCGCGGTGGCCGCTTCATCTAGCACCCTGCTGAGGCGACAGTTGATTACACACCGGGAGGGACGACATGGCGGTCGGCCAAACGAAACGAACAGCCGGGACGGCCACCTTCCCTCCGCCGGAATGCAGCTGCGAGGTGCCCAGCAGGCTTCGCGGCAAACCGTTCGCCCCAAAGACGGGAACCGGTCATGACGGTTGTGGCCGGGTCAGGTCACCCTGCCCAGCCACAGTCGTCAATCTATTAGTCGCGGACCGCGTCGGATGGACCCGCTTCTTGCCGGCTCCGACGCGGTCCGTGCCCTACGAGCCGGTCGTACCGAAGGCTCCGGCCGCCGCGGCGGCGGCGTATTCATCTGCGCCGACACCTACGAGTTCTGCAAGCACGGAACGGGTATGCTCGCCGCGTTGGGGTGCACGTGTTGGCTTGCGGGTTTCCGTTCCGGCTTTTACCGGCGAAGCGATGGTCCGAACAGTGCCATAACGCGGATGCTCAGCCTCGACGATCATGCCCCGCGCTTCGGTCTGAGGATCCCTGAACGCCTGTTCCACACTGTTCACCTCCCCCACTGGCACGCCCGCAGCCTTGAGAGAGTTAACCCAATGCTCTACAGGCTTCGTCAGGAAGATCCCATCCAGGATGGCGAGAAGCGCTTCCGAGTTGCGTTGCCGGTCGGAGAGTGACTTGAAGTCCGGGTTTTCAGCGAGATCGGGACGCCCAATTGTCTCCGCAACGCGTGTCCAGAATTTCGGCTTCGCGGCGGCTATGACGAACCAGCCATCGGATGCCTGAAATGCCTGGAACGGAACGACGGACGGGTGCGCGGAGTGCCGGGTTCGTTGGGGCTGGAACCCGGCATTAAGGTGCCACACTCCGGGATAGGTCAACATCGCGATTCCTGTGTCAAAAAGGCTGACATCACAGTCCATGCCCACGCCGTCGCGCTTCGCTGCCCATAACCCTGACATAAGTGCCAACGCCGCGACGTACCCGGCCGAGAAGTCCACGATGGACAGTCCCGATTTGGTCGGTGGTCCGTCGGGCTCGCCGGTTATGTCCATCCATCCGGTGAGACCTTGAATGACGTAGTCGTAACCGGGTTCCTTCTTCCGAGGGCCGGTCATGCCGTAGCCGCTCAGGGAGCAACAAACGATGGCCGGGTTCAGGTGTTTCAGCTGCTCGTAGGTAATCCCGATCTTCTCCGGTACGTCCCCTCGCATGTTCGAGTAAACCGCGTCGCTTTCCCTGACAAGCCTGGAGAAAATATCTCGGCCGGCCTCACTGTTAAGGTCGAGGCTGATGGATTTCTTGCCACGGTTGAACGACTCGAAGAACAGCGAGTCTTCCTCTTCAAAGTACGGGGGGATATATCGTCCTATGTCACCTCGAATCGAAGGGTCTTCGATCTTGATGACCTCGGCACCGAGATCTGCGAGATGCGATGAACCGAAGGGCCCTGCGCCGTATTGCTCAAGCGAGAGGATCCGGATTCCTTCCAGGGGTAGCACCACGGCGTAGGTACCTTTCTGCTCGGTTAGTTGGCTGTCTGGCTGACAAGGCGGAGCTGAGTGAAGGACAAGATGCCTTCGAGTCCACCTTCATAGCCGACACCGCTGTTGCCCAGTCCACCCAGCGGGACGTCCGGCAGAGACGGGGCCAGCTGGTTGATGCCGATGTTTGACACGTTGAGTTCTGTGGTGACTCGATCGCGGACGGCCATGGAGTCTGTGAAGAGGTATCCGGTGAAGGAGTACGGGTTCGAGTTGGCCAAACGCAGCGCTTCGTCGATGTCCTTGACCGGGATCACTGCGGCGATTGGACCGAATGGCTCCTCAGTAAGGACCTCCGCGTCCTCGGGAACATCGGCCAGAACGGTGGGTTCGAAGAAGAAGCCGTCGCGTTCCACTTGCTTGCCGCCGGTCACAAGGCGGGCCCCCTTCGCCACGGCGTCCTCGGCGAGGCGCACCAAAGCGTTAACACGGCCCTGATGGGCAACGGCACCAAGTGTCACGCCGTCCTCGTTTCCGTGTCCGATCACATAAGACTGGGCCTGCTTCGCCAAGGCCTCGACAAAGTCCGAGTAGAGGCTCTCGTGAACGTAGTAGCGGCTCGGCGCGACGCAGGACTGACCGGCGCTGCCGAACTTGGCACCCGAGGTAGTGGCGATCACCTTGGCGACGTCGGCGTCTTCCCAAACGATGACGGGGGCATGTCCGCCCAGTTCGAGCACGTGACGGGTCAGTGTCGGGGCGGCCTGTTCGGCGAGTACCTTGCCGACGTGCGTTGAGCCCGTGAAGCTCAGGATCTTGACCTCAGGCGAGGCAAGGAGTTGCTGGCTCAGAGCGGCGGGATCTCCGAATACCAGGTTGATCACGCCAGCGGGCACGCCCGCTTCTACGAAAATCTCGACAACGAGACGCGCGGTGGCGGGAGTGTATTCCGCGGCTTTCAGCACGACGGTGCAGCCGGCAGCCAAGGCTGCGCCCAACTTGCGCGATGCGAGTACTGCAGGGAAGTTCCAGGCATTGATGAGGGCCGCGACACCCAGCGGAACGGGGGTCGAGTAGCGTCGGCTACCGACGGCGATGCCTGGGAAACTCTTGCCTTGGACCCGACCGGCGGCCTCACCATTCCAGCGGAGGGTGTCAATAGAGCGTTGGATCTCGCCACGCGCATCGGCCTGTGTCTTACCAGTCTCAAGCAGCAACGTGGCTGCAGCTTCGTCGATACGCTCGCTGAGGAGTTGGGAAGCACGCTTGATAATTTCGCCGCGCGCGGACGGAAGCATCGTGCTCCACGACGTAAACGCCGTCTGGGCCGCAGCGATGGCCTGGGCTACCTGGTCAGCCGTTGCGAGGGATACCTGCCCCACAACGGAGCCGTTTCCGGGGTCGACGTTGTCGAGGGTGCCGGCTTCGCCGACAACCCAGGCACCGTTAATGAAAAGATCAGCGCTCATGCGCGGTTCGACATTTGACATTGTGTTTTCCGTTCTGTTTTGAAGGTAAAAATCGAGGAGGCCACTGTTCCAGGCGGTCGCCTCCTCATGGTCGGTGGGGCGAGAGGCAAACAGCTCGACCCAGCCTCCGGTGCGATCCCAGTTATCTCCGCGACCCGCTGTCAATCGGGGCCGCAGGTGCCCGCTATGCCCGACCAGCGGCCTTGCCACGCAACCTGCATTGGACACTCCCTTCAACCACGTGACGACCCGCCGGAGCCTGGCGGGGAGCCCCGTGGCGGTGTCCTCGAACGTCGGTTGATTTGATCGGCATTACTTGGTGTAAATCGTCGAGGCGTCGGGATAACAATCCGTTTGACCTACAGACAAAATCATAGGTGTTACGTATGATGATTTCAATGCCAAGGGTTAACCTGAGAGGAGCTTGGATGCTTCAGATCGGAAAAGATCCCGTCTCCGTTTTACGCCGGCGCCGGGGCTTAGGCCGGGGCTGCCGGCGACAAGCCACGCCGGACCCCAACGACCACAAACAGCAGCCCTACGCCCTCAGAAGCCCGACGGGGATCCAGACGCTGACAATCAACGCTTCATGTGCCCGCCCACCGTTGCAAAGGAAACCAATGCCTACGCTGTACCCCACCCGCACAGAAGAGTCTCTCGCCTTACTTGAAGCTGAGGATGTATGCGATGGCACCTATCCGGCAGGGTGCCACTATTGCACGGGACCCGAAACAGATTAGGTGCCGTGAGCGGACCTGACTGGAAACCGGGGTATGGCGCGGCTAGACGCTTCGGGTGGATATCCGGACAAAGTCCGCTACACGCGTCGGAGGAAATCCGAAAGCACACCGACACCAAAGGTCAATGACTCAATTGGGACCCGCTCGTCGACGTTGTGGAACATATCCGCGAAGTTGAACTCGGCCGGCAGCAACATCGGAGCAAATCCGTACCCATTGATGCCCATCTGGGAGAACATTTTGTTGTCGGTGCCGGCAGGGAGTATGTATGGAAGAACGAGCGCATCGGGATCCTTTGCCCGAATCGATGCCGTCATGGCCTCCATCACGGATCCGGTAGCCGGCGAGCTGACTCCGGGGAGGTTGGTGACCACCTCGACTTCGATATCGGCTCCGACCAACCGCCGGACCTCCGCTATGGCCTCGAGTTCCCCGCCTGGCAAGGCACGAACGTCCACTAGTGCTTCTGCAACTGCGGGCACGACATTTTGCTTCATGCCGGCACGGAGCACCGTCGTGTTTGCTGTCACGCTCAGACCACCCTCAATGAACCCGGACGCATGTCCAAGCGAGGCTAGGGCCTCTTGAGGACTTAGCGTTTCAGGAGCCCCTAACTGTGTGCGGATGGCAGTGATGAGCACGTCTGTTGCCTCAATCATCTGAACCGGCCAGGAATGAGCCGATAGACGGGCGACGGCTTCAGCGAGTCGTGCTATGGCTGTTCTGCCATAGGCGCGGGAACCATGACCCGCAGGACCTCTCGCGATGAGGCGGAGCCACGTGAGACTCTTTTCCCCCGTCTGAACCAAGTAGGCGCGGCGCCCTCCAACATCCACCGAGTACCCGCCAACCTCACCGACGGCAGCGATCGCACCAGCGAAGAGCTCCGGCTTGGAATCAACGAGATACTGTGCACCAAGGCGGCCTCTGTCCTCTTCGTCTGCAAGGAACGCCAGGATCACGTCGCGTTGAGGCTGCTCCCCCTCCACGAGCATCTCATGCGTCGACGCGAGAATCATGGCGACCATATTCTTCATGTCAACAGCCCCACGACCCCACAGGCAGCCGTCAGCGATGACGCCCCCATAGGGGTCGTGCGTCCATCCCGCATCGTCAGCAGGAACGACGTCAAGATGTCCATGAAGGAGGAGCGGCGGGAGACTGCCGTCCTTCCCGGGGATTCGGCTCACGAGTGACGTGCGCCCTGCTTCGGGAGAAAACGATGTTGATGAGAGCCCCATCTGGGTCAGCCGCGACTCCACATACTGGGCGGCGATTTCTTCCCCACGTGATTCTCCGTTGCCGAAGTTGGTAGTGTCGATTTGAATCAGGTCTCGTGCGATTGTGGCTACAGAGGACAGTTCTTTAACACCGTTGTTCACCACGATCTCCTATCCCTGCACGTACTGATGTCCGCGCCGTACAGCAAGCCAGTAGAAGACAATGCTGCGGATCGACAGCACGGAAATGTACACAGGGAAAACCCAGTAGAGGTCGTTGACCCTGAAGAACAGCAGCAGGTATGAGGCTGTGCCACCGAACACCGCAGCAGCGATGCCGGTTCCCAGGGAGACGCCGGTTGTCCGTGCTGACTTCGGCATCAGCGATGTGGCTATGTAGTTGTAGAGACCCATGTTCGAAGCCACTACGGTGCCTCCTACGAACATCACCAACGCGTAGCTCAGAATTCCGGGCTGTGAGTAGAGGAGCATTACGAATGATGCAGGCACCAGCAAAAGCCGCAGAATGGTGAAGACGCGTCCGGCGCCGTAGACATCCGCCATGCGTCCGACGATGGGCCCGGCGATAATGAACAAAACGCCCATCCCCACGAGGATCAGGAAGACGAGAGCTGGATCCTCCTTGTAGATGGTATTGGCCAGATTGGGGAGTCCCACGTTCCATGAATAGGTCGCCACGGTCACGCCTGCGATCACGAAGATCACGGCAAGCAGTGCAAGCCTGACTTTCCAAACAGACGCCCAGACAAGACCGATACGATCGGTGACGACATCAAGCTCACTGGTTTCGTCCTCCGCCTTCTGAGTGAGTGTCTCTGGCAACGTGCGCCGCAACAAGATGACCACGATGCCGAAGATGCCCCCGAGGATGAAAGGAATTCGCCATCCCCATGCAGCCAGCGCGTCGGCAGGCATGGCCAAGCTGGCTACATACGAGATCACTGCGGAACCGACGATGCCGCATTGAATGAATGTACCGGCGACGAGGCCCAGGTAGCGGCCTCGTTCGCCTCGTGGCGCCAGTTGTATTGCCACCGCATTTGCTACACCGGCTTCAACGCCAGTCGACAACCCCTGTATCAGGCGAAGGCCAACCAGAATGAAGCCTGCTGCGATGCCTATCGTCTCCGACGTCGGCAGTATGCCCATCAGGAACGAGGTCACACACATCGTGGTCACGGAAAGGATCATCACCTTCCGGTGGCTGAACCGGTCCGCAAGTGGCCCCAGAAGCACGGCGCCAAGCGGCCGAGCGATGAACCCGACACCAAACACGGCGAGAGCGCTCAGAGTTGACGTGACTGGATTGTCAGATGGAAAGAAATGGGGACCGAGGAACGCGGCCATCAAGCCATAAATGTTCCAGTCGTACCATTCGAGGGCGACACCGCCCCCTAGCCCTGCAGTTACGCGCTTAGGCGGCCGCTCAACCTTCTGATCGGACTTAACGGAGTTTAGTGACATTAGTTCCCCCCAGTCTTCGTATGTATTAGATATGATGTTTCAGGTCACATCCAAGCCCACCACTGAGCCCGATGTCAATGAAAGGTGCCGTTTTGGTCAAGTTGATCCGACTTCTCAAGACCTTGTGGGTGCTGCGCCTTTGGCTGATGGTCTGATTCGTCGAATATCGATTCGTCTTAGGACCATGAGCCTTCGCCCGCTCGTCAGTGGCGGTACTCGCAGCGTGCGGGACACAGAAAGAGGAACGGCCCCGGCCGCAACCCAGAAAGCGGAAGAGGAATTCCAAGCCATCAGGCACGCTCGCATTTGTTGCCAAGTGCTGGAGAATCTTCGATATCCGAGTCCCTCGACGCACCGACCGTCCTGGATATCTCAAACGCCACGAACAATCCGGCCGGAGTACACCCCACCCGACCTCACAGCCCTCAGTCGCGGGCGGACTTGGCCAGGGTCCGGGTCTCAGTTATCCCAGCGTCCGCCCTGCAGCATCAAGGCAGATAAACATTGGCTGACTAGAGCAGCAGGGTTTCGACTTCACGGCTGATCCGAAGTCGAGCTGTAAGCATGTTCCTCGTTGGAAGACGGACGAAGCGGTGGTTCTAGTGAAGCGCTCTGATGAACCAGGTACCGCGGTGGCTTTCCCCGGGACCAAGCAGGACGATATCTAGTCGGTTATTGAATGCATCTGGCGGGCAAGTCATAGGTTCTACCGCCAGCCCCAGTTCGGGTTTACTACCTGTGCAGATCTGTAGCCATGGCCATTCCTGCCCAAAAGCTAATTCAACTCCAGTTCCTGAGGGTTCTCGTAGCGTCACCCTCGCGAGGCCGTCTGACCCTCGGTTCACCTTCGTAAAAGCATGGTCGATCCTGATGCCTTGCAAGAATTCTCCCCTGCGGAAGTCAAAGTGGCTTCCTTCGACCTTGACCTCTCGGAGGGGAAGCAGGCGGTCTGGGCTGGTTTCCAGGAAGCTGTCGGCGGGTATTGTGACAACCCATTGATGCATCGGGGAATCGCCGGCAACCAAATAGGGATGAGGGCAGGATCCGTACGGGAGAGTTTTGGTTCCCGTGTTCGTCGCGATTATTGTGCCTGTCAGCCCCGCTGGACCAAGGGCGTACGTTACCTGGAGGAGAAGTTCGAAAGGATAACCGACTTCTTGCGACAGGGTGGTCGCCAGTGTGAGACTGTTCTCCCGGACGGCGATGACTGACCAACGGCGATCGAAAACCATTCCGTGAAGAGCATTTCGGCGATCGGGCTCATTGGTATCGGCTTGGATTTCACGCCCGTCCCACCTATAGCGACCATCTGCCAGCCGATTTGGCCAAGGGGCGCAAATAACCCCTCTGAAGTCCGTAGTGTTGGAACGAGGTTCGAAGGGCAACACCAAGTCTCTTTGCTCGTAACGCAGTGTTTGAAGCGCGGCCCCCTGGCTTGAAATGACAGCGGCGTAGGGCCCGAAGCGTAGTTCGAGTATTTCGTTTTCAGAACTGCTCGTATTCACTGTGCGGCATCGTTCTCTAGTTCGGGATCCCAGTGGGGACCTAAGTGCAGGTTGGGTATGTGCCAGGTACCGGATTTGGTGGTCCCGGAACCAAGATCCAGAGCCGATCATTCCGGGCAAAATCCGGCGATGAACCGTGTAAGGCCATGCATGCCTGTAGATTCGTAGCTCCCGAAGATGCCCAGCGTTCAGGGATGAACACACCGGCTTCTTCGGCTATTGGTGTCTTTCTGGAACAGCCGCCGGGTCAGGACGTGAAGCTCCGGACCCGGCGGCGGACATGATGGACGGTGTGGATCAGCGCAGGCTGGCTTAGCGGGCTCCGAGAAGGTGCTCGATGGCCAGTTGATTGAGCCGGACGAAAGCGAACGAGCGCCCGGCGGCCTTGTCGGCGTCGAAGGTCTCGAAGGCCGTGGCGTCGGCCAGCAGCTCGGCCGTGGTTTCGCCGGCAGACAGGGTGGTCTCGCCCAGCTCGAACACGCCGGAGGTGGCGAGTGCTTCCTGCACTTCGGGATCGGCGCGGAAGGCCAGGGCACGTTCCTTGAGGAGCAGGTACATGGCCATGTTGGCCTTGGCCGATTCCCACACGCCGTCGTAGCCGTCGGTCCGGGAGGGCTTGTAGTCGAAGTGGCGGGGGCCCTCGTACCTCGGGCCGCCGTTCGGGAAGCCGTTCTCCAGGAGATCCACCGTAAAGAAGGCGCTGGTGAGGTCCCCGTGTCCGAAGACCAGGTCCTGGTCGTACTTGATGCCGCGCTGGCCATTGAGGTCGATGTGGAACAGCTTGCCGGCCCAGAGCGCCTGGGCGATGCCGTGGGTAAAGTTCAGCCCGGCCATCTGCTCGTGGCCGGTCTCCGGGTTGAGGCCCACGATGTCGCCGTGTTCCAACTGGGCGATAAACGCCAGGCCGTGGCCCACGGTGGGCAGGAAGATGTCGCCGCGGGGTTCGTTCGGTTTGGGTTCAAGGGCGATGCGCAGGCCGTAGCCCTTTTCCTTGATGTACCCGGCGGCCGTGTCCACGCCTTCCTTCATCCGGTCCAGGGCCGCGGAAAGGTCCTTGGAACCGTCGTATTCGCTGCCCTCACGGCCGCCCCACATGACGAAGGTTTCTGCGCCGAGCTCGGCCGCGAGATCGATGTTGCGCAGTACCTTGCTGAGGGCAAAGCGGCGGATGGAGCGGTCGTTGGAGGTGAAGCCACCGTCCTTGAACACGGGGTGGCTGAACAGGTTGGTGGTGACCATGGGCACCTTGAGGCCCGTCTCGGCAAGGGCAGCCTTGAAGTTCTTGAGGATGAGGTCGCGTTCCGAGGCGGAGGCGTCGAACGGAACAAGGTCATTGTCGTGGAACGTCAGGCCGTAGGCACCGAGTTCACTGAGCTTGTGGACGGCTTCCACGGGATCCAGGGCGGCACGCGTGGCGACACCGAAGGGATCCGCGCCCGTCCATCCGACGGTCCAGAGGCCGAAAGTGAAGCGGTCCTGCGGGGTTGGCTGCGGGGTCATTCTTGCTCCTTTGCAAAGCATGGGTGGAGGCGTGGGAGGAAGCATTCCAATTAGTTTTTAATCTGAACTATATAATTAGACATGCTTGTGGTCAATGGCGTTGCGAGAGCCGCGGAAGCAACCGGCCCTAAGGCTGCGGATGACGAGCGCGAACTCCGGATTGCTCGCCAGAGAAGCTGACACCCTGCCCCCGCTCGGCATCTGCGGCCGCAGCGCCTCACCTTTGACTTCCAATTGATGCATTCATTGATGCATGCATTAGAATAATGTTCATGAATGAGATTTCCGGCTTGCCGTGGACGGTTGAGCAAAGCACTTCCGTCGCCAGCCAGATCGCGGCTAGCACTGCACGCGCCGTCGTTGAGGGTGAGATAGAGGCTGGGTGCTTGCTCACGGAAGTGGAACTCGCCGCGGCGAATGGTGCTAGTAGAACGCCCGCTCGCGAGGCAATGCTTCGCCTTGAGAGATGGGGACTAGTTCAGCTTGTGCCCAAAAAGGGAGCAATCGTTACGAACCCCAGCGCGCGGGAGCGGCGAGAGCTTCTGGCCGTGCGATCCATGCTTGAGGTCAACGCGGTGTCTGCCGATATCGAGGACGAAGATCGCAGGCGCCAGCTGCTTGAGGCTTTAGACGTCAACCTCCGCGCGCAGCGGCAGAGCATTAATTCACCTGCAGACTTTGCGCTTCTTGACTACGAGTTTCATCTGCGGATCATTGCAAACAGCCAGAACAGCATTGTCGACGGGATCGCTAAAGAACTTGGCCCTCGGTTGTACAGGTTAACTTTTCTCGCTGTTGACTCATTAGCGGGAGAGCTGAAAGCCCTCTATGCCGAGCACGTCGCCCTCGCCGACGCAGTTCGAGGCGGTGACGACCAAGCATTTCGTCACCTCATTGGCCGCCACTTGTCGCTGGGGCATGCCCGATATGCGGTGGCGAAATGAGCGATGCTTCTCGGCGCAGCCCCTGGATGTCTGTGGCGCCGTCGGTTTTTGTCCTCGCCTGGGGAGGCAATCACTTTACGCCGCTGCTTCATATGTACGAGACGCTGGGCGGCTACGACGCGTGGCAAGCAAACCTCCTTCTGGGAATGTATGTTGTCGGACTCATCCCCGGACTCCTGCTTGCCGCCGCTCTGGCGGATCGCCTCGGCCGCAAGCCTGTAGCGCTGGTGGGAATAGGGGCAGCTGCTGCAGCGAGCCTTCTGCTTGCCTTCGGGATGACATCGTTCATACTTCTTTGTGTTGGCCGGACGCTGGCTGGTGTCGGTGTGGGAGTCGGCATGTCCGTGGGCTCCAGTTGGATCAAGGAACTCTCGGACCGCAGTCGCGAACCCAGCACCCAACAAACCTCCGGCGCCCGACGGTCGAGTATGACCCTAACCCTGGGCTTTGGAGTTGGCGCCGGCATAACGGGCGCTCTCGCCCAATGGGCGCCGGCGCCCGGGCAGTTGCCGTACCTTGTGCACCTCGCCCTTTGCGTTATGGCTTTCGTGGCATTGCTAAGGGCCCCGGAGAGCTTGCCTCTGGCGGCCCGCGCCGTTGGCCCGTTGTGGCGAGACCTGGTCGTTCCGTCGGCAGGTCATCGGACGTTCTGGGGGGTTGTCGTCCCGGCGGCTCCTTGGGTGTTTGCTGCGGCAGGTGTCGCTTATGCGATCATGCCGGCGGTGGTTCAATCGCGGCTGGGCGATTTCTCGACCCTCTACGCAACAGTGCTGACCGTTGTGACGCTGGGAGTGGGAGTGCTCGCACAGACAACCGTCGTCTTCTTGAACAGGATTACAAGAGGTCGGGCACTTATCGTTGGCCTCGCAGGCATGTCCATCGGGATGGGGTCCGCCGTCGTGGCGTCTGCTGTGGGAAGCCCATGGCTCGCGATCATCGTGGCGGTGATCCTCGGCGCCTCCTACGGAGTTTGCGTAGTTTCCGGCCTAATCGTTGCCCAGTCGATTGCGACACCGCGTGATCTCGCCGGGATGACCGGCATCTACTATTCCCTGACATACTTGGGCTTCTTGTTGCCAACGCTGCTCGCGGCTTCGCTGACCGTGATTTCTTATACCATCGGCTTGGGGTTGGTGGTTGTCGCGTGTGTTGCGTCCCTGATCAGGGTCATGACGTCCCTTCGAACGCCCGGAAGCAAGGCAGCATGAGGGCCGTCCGGACCGGATGCATCGACTGTCTGCGGCAGGGACACTTATCAAGAGACTGATGTTCCCGGCGCTCGGACCCCGCCCTCGGAGTCAAGGGGCAGTCTTAGCCAGGTGAGGCCGTGGAGCCGCGCATTTCAAAGGTCGTCGACAATTGGAGATGGGCAGTCGCCGGGGGTTGGCCATCAACCATGTTGATGGCCGTTCGGACGGCTTGCGCCCCCATTTCCACCAACGGCTGTCGGACCGTGGTGAGCTGTGGAGAGAAGCGTCGAGCAGCCGGAATGTCGTCGAATCCAACGACGGAAAGATCCTTTGGCGTGTTGAGCCCCTCGCCGCGAGCCCCTTCAATGACACCGAAGGCGACCGCATCGCAAAAGCAGACGACAGCCGTCGGGGGTTCATCCAGCCTGGCAAGTTTAATGCCGAGCTTCCGACTGTCCTCGAACTTCTCCAAGGACGACACGTCACTTTGGCCCACATACTCAGGGCGAACCGATAACCCGGCACGTTCCATGGCGCTCCGGTAGGCCGAGAAACGTTCCACCGAATACTCGACTGAGTCGTCGTAGCCAGCGAAGGCGATCCTCTGGTGTCCGAGTTCCAGGAGATGATTCGTCGCCACTGTCACGCCTGCCCAACTGGTTGATCCAACTGTGACGACTCCGACATCCGGCGCGTTTTTAGGATCGATAGCCACCAACGCCAGCCCCTGCATTCGGGCTGCCTCAACGAGCTCGTGTGTAACCCGCGTGGCGATGAGCACGGCGGCGCGGCTGCCCAGCGCGACCTGTCGTTCGACCCACTCGGCGGCACTCTCCGCGCGTGCCAGTCCTGGGGCATAGTCGAGAACAGTGCGAAGCCCAAGGCTGGACGCTTCGTCAAGGGCCCCTGTCAGGACCGTACTTCCGTAATCGTGACCGAAAGTGTCGAAAGCCATAATTATCGACGTCAGTGAAGGCGCCTCGGGACGGCCCACGGGAACGTAGCCGAGTTCCTGAAAAGCCTCGCGCACCCGCATAACAGTCTCAGCTTTTACGTTCTCCTGCTCATGGAGGACCTTCGAAACCGTAGGTACAGAAACTCCCGCCCGACGGGCAACATCCTTCATCGTGATACGACGCGGCCGGACCTTTACTTTCTCCATGGGCACCAAGTATAACGATCCCGAAATTTTTTCTCACATGGCACTCCCAACCTCCGTGTGACGCCTTGGCGCCGCGAAGGGGCAAGAAAGTACTGGTGGATTGATGTGAGCTATGCAATAGTTTCTTTTAACGAAATTGTTTCTCAATGAAGAGTGAGCCAAAAATGTTTGAATATCACGTATCACCCCATGGATCAGATGCCGCTAGCGGAGATGCTGGACATCCGTTCCTTACGATCAGTCGGGCCTCGGATCAGGCGATGCCAGGGGACTTGGTCATCGTCCACGCCGGCGAGTACCGCGAATGGGTGCGCCCTCGACGTGGAGGACTCAGTGATTCCCGACGAATCACCTATGTTGCTGCCGACGGCGAACGTCCGGTCATCAAGGGGTCAGAGCGTCTCACGTCATGGCATCCTGTGGGCTCAGGCGTCTGGCAGGTGACGGTGCCGAATTCGATCTTCGGCGCATTCAATCCGTTCGCCGTTGAACTCAACGGCGACTGGATCGTCTACGAGAAGGACGCCCCGAAGAAGCACCTCGGCGAGGTGTACCTCAACGGCAGGAGCTTGTTCGAAGTCCCGACTATTGGGCACGTGACCGAACCCGCGCGCCGCGAAACAGCACGCGATGCTTGGACCGGAATCACCAAGACGTTCTACGACCCCGACTGGTCCACATTTGTTTGGACGGCCGCCGTCGGCGCAGAGGAAACGACCATCTGGGCGAACTTCCACGGCCAGGATCCCAATATTGAAATCACTGAAATCAACGTCCGGCCGTCCGTCTTTTTCCCTGATCGCCACGGCATCGACTACATCACGGTGCGGGGATTCGAGCTCGCGCAGGCTGCCACGCCGTGGACCCCGCCAACTGCCGACCAGCCCGGACTCATCGGCCCGAACTGGTCAAAGGGATGGATCATCGAAGACAACTTCATTCACGACGCGAAGTGCTCAGCGGTCTCCCTGGGCAAGGAAATCTCCAGCGGCCACAACTACATGACCGACCGCGGGGACCGGCCGGGCTACCAGTACCAAATCGAATCCGTGTTCTCTGCGCGCGCTATCGGGTGGGACCGTGAGCGCATCGGCTCCCACATCGTTCGCCGTAACACGATCTTCGATTGCGGACAGAACGGTGTCGTTGGACACCTCGGAGGTGCGTTCTCGACGATCGCCGAAAACCACATCTACAACATCGGAACAAAGCACGAGTTCTACGGCTACGAGATAGCCGGAATCAAGATGCACGCCCCCATCGACGTCACTCTCGTGGGCAACCGCATACACCACTGTGTCCTTGGCACCTGGCTCGACTGGGAGGTCCAAGGCACCCGAGTCAGCCGTAACATCTACCACCACAACCGCCGGGACATCTTCATCGAAGTAAGCCACGGTCCCTACGTCGTCGATAACAACGTCTTCGCCTCACCAGCATCAATGGAAATCATGAGCCAAGGCGGCGCATTCATCCACAATCTGTTCGCCGGCGCGATCCGATTCGCTTCAGACATGGACCGCGCGACACCATACCATCGGCCGCACAGTACCGAAGTCGCTGGCTTTGCCGTCATCTACGGTGGCGATGACCGCTTTATCGCGAACATGTTCCTCGGCTCAAATGAGCTGGAGGGGTGGGCGGAGGAATGCGAGGCATTTGGCCGGACGTGGCTCGGAACCGACGTATTCGATCACCACCCAGCCTCGTTCGACGAATACATGGAGCTCATCGACCAACGCCCACCGGGTACCCACAAACGCTTCATCGGCGTCCCGCAAGCGGTCTACATCAGGGACAACGTCTATGCCAATGGCGCCAAGGGTTACGCGCACGAACATGGTGCCGTAACCCTTACTAACCCCGTGACGGCCCAGATCGACGAAGACTACGGTCAGCTGTTCATGGAAATTGACGTGCCACCCGAGTTCGCAACATCGACCCGAGCCCTGGAATCTTACGAACTGCCACCGGTCAGATTCGCTGGCCTCGACTTTGAGTCCCGTGATGGAAGCCCCCTCACGTTCGTCCACGACGTCACAGGCGAGATTCGATCCGGCAACACGGTAGCCGGCCCCTTCAGTGCGCTCCAAGTCGGGACAAACCGTATCCGGCTGTCCTGACTGGACTCCCACATAGGGGTTCCAATCTGGATCAGCCCCATGACACCATCACATAGGAGACAAAGATGACTCACGAGCTTCAATCACTGCACAAACCCCACACCGAAACCGCCATCCTGCAAATGGAACAGACCGGGCAGAAAGTGGGCGGCCTTTTCGTCACCCGCTACATCGCCTCTCTCATCGGCATCTGGCTGGCACTGCTCACTCCCTTGTCAGTAACCATTGCCATCCGCGTCGGTCAAATCGACCCAGCAGGAAAAGCGACCTCTCTGGCGCTCGTGGCAAGTGTCGGAGCAGCAGCATCGCTTTTCGCCAATCCGATCTTTGGCGCCCTCAGCGACCGATCTACCTCCCGATTCGGTCAACGCCGACCGTTCATCCTCGGAGGCGTCAGCGTGGGCGCTCTCGCCGTAATCGGGGTGGGATTCGCCCCAAACATCTGGCTGGTCGCCGTCATGTGGGCCATCGCCCAAACGGCCTTCAACGCTGCCATCGCCGCGACGATCGCGATACTCCCCGAACGAGTGCCAAGCAAGCTCCGTGGGAGAGTGTCCGGCTTCATGGGAATGACAACCCAGGTTGGCGTGGTCGGTGGAGTATTCATGAGCCAGCTTCTGGGAACCCAGGGCGCCGCCATGTTCATCGCCCCGGCGGTCGTCGGAGTGCTGCTGGTCCTTCCCTTCGCACTGACCCTTCGCGAAGTCCCCAAGACGAAGAATGAAGTACCCCGCACATCCATCCTGACGATCTTCGCCGCTTTCTGGATCAACCCGTTAAAGAACCGGGATTTCGCCTTGGCCTGGATCGGACGATTCTTCGTATGGATAGCCCTGTACCTGCTGACAACGTACAAGACCTACTTCCTCATCGATCACCTTGGATACAACACCAGTAACGTCGCCCCTATACTGACCATCGCCATGTTTGTCCTGGCTGTATGTATTGCCGCCTCGAGCATCCCCGGGGGCTGGCTTTCGGACAAGCTAAACCGCCGCAAGCCCTTCGTCGTAACCGCTGCACTCCTTTTCGTCGTAGCCATGACCATCGTTGCATTCTCCACCACCGTCGAAATGTTCATCCTGGGAATTGCGATCGCCGGTTTGGCGAACGGCCTGTACCTCGGCGTCGACTACGCACTTGTCGCCCAAGTCCTCCCGAACGTTGGCTCGGAAGCCGCAAAGGGCATGGGCGTGTTCAACCTCTCCAGTACCATTCCGCAGACCATCGCACCGATCATCGCCCCAATGTTGCTGACCATCGCCGCCACACCCGGCAGCGGGAACTACACCTCTCTGTACCTGTGCGCCGCGGTTCTGGCGCTCATAGGAGCTGGATTCACCCAAATGCTGCGCAGCATCCACTAGTGCCCCCGGGCGCGCGGCAAATCTGAAAGGAATCCGCGCGCCCAAAACTTGCTTCGCGCGACGGAGCCGCGCGGTCACGGCCTTCCCTTGGCAACTGCCAGGCTCCTGATAGGCCGAGGATGCCCTTCTCATTTATTCCTTAGGAGTTTCATGACCAGCCAAGCGCCCAGCGAATGCGTATTGGACCTCGAACATGTTTCATTCCGTCGAAACAACAGGCACATCATCAGCAACATCTCCTTGTCCGTGCGTTCGGGAGAACATTGGGCATTGCTGGGAGGGAACGGGGCTGGAAAGAGCACCTTAATGGGACTCTGTGGAGCAATCCACCACCCCACAACAGGAACAGTGTCGGTCTTGGGCAAACGCCTGGGAAGGACTGAGCTGCAGGCATTGCGGAAGTCGATCGGACACGTCAACCCCAGACACATGATTCTGAGTCCGTTGAATATTCGCCAAATTGTGCTCACCGGTCTGACCGGCGGCAACGAACTGCCTGTCCGGTGGGAACCAGCGGCAGCTGAATACGCCAGGGCTGACAACTTGATCGAACACCTTGGGCTAGCAGGCAAGGCGTCATCCCCTTGGCCTACCCTATCCCAGGGCGAACGCGGGCGGGCGCTCATAGCCAGGGCCCTCATATCTGAACCGCAACTGCTACTGCTTGACGAACCTTGCACTGGACTGGACATCGCTGCCCGTGAACAGCTCCTAGAAATCATCGATTCCCTCGCCCTAACCCACCCGCAGATGGCGTCTGTCCTCGTCACCCACCACTTGGAAGAACTGCCGACCACAACCACGCACGCAATACTCATAGCAGAGGGACAGACGGTCGCAGCCGGCCAGGCCTCCGAGGTCATCACCACAGAGAACGTCAGCGCGGCCTTCAAACACCCGATCAAGGTCGAGTACCTCCACCAACGCTGGACCGCCCGAGTCGACCGGGCCATAGAAACGTCGGCGGCGCCAAAGGCACTGATGATGTCCTGAACGAATCAAACCCCGAGTCGCCATGCTGTGCCACAGGACGTGGCGGGTGCGTCAGCGACATCCTTGGCTGCGAGAAACTTCCAAAAGTGTCGATACATAGCCTCAGTCGAAGTCTTCTGCTGCAAGCCGGCAATACGAGCAATCGTCGCGTACCGACTGGAGGACGTGAGATCGGAGGCAACTGCTGCTGAGCTTGCCGATGTACTTGGCAGCGCACCCCACATCGTCTTCGACAGGCTTAGGACAGCCTCCTTGGCGCCGCTTGTCAGAGCTATCGCCGTACCCAGACGAAAGACCTGGTCAGAGGACTACCCCGGTAGGGTTTCGATGGCCCCGAAGTTACGAGTACATACGAAGTTTTCAGAGACGAATCAACCGATACGCCTATCTACGTGGTGGTTCCCCAACCATCCAAACTGCCTTCATAAACGAAGTAGTCTCACACGTTCTTGACACGGAATCGTGACATTCGAAACTCACGAAGCCCACATTTCAAGCATTGAAACCATGTAAAAAGGGGGGGCTGAATCGAACAACTCATTCTGGACTCTAGGACTTGCCGATTGTGACTGAACGCCACCTCTTGGGATCCAGCTTCCTTTGGCCGAAGTCCCATACATAATCGCTGCCCATTCCGCGGCGGCCTACACGACCTCCGGATCCTACGCCATGCCGGATAAAAGGAACATCAGATGCCAGCAGAGACCCCAACGTACTCGTCACCGGAAATGGTCGAGGTTAGGATCAATGATCCATCCCAGCTCGACGCTGCCTTGGACCAGGCAGTCGAGACGATCAAAACTGCCGCCACGCGTCACAATACAGGGATCCTGATCACCAGAACCGGCCCGGGTGACTACATAGTCCGTTCGCATCCGGCAGTCCCGTTCGGTCTGATACGCCAACAGCACTCGTCAAAAGCGGCAGGAGGCCCCCAATAGGCGCTCAATCGGAGCAGCATTACTTACCCTCGATGACTAACCGAGGGTCGTGTAAGACAATGCGGCCGATACGAGCTACCCCTGGAAACGAGCATTTCGCCGGAGGGATCGTTGAGTAGAACGGCGCAAGCCAGGACGAACTGACAAAACTACCGGAGCTTTTGTGTCGAGCTGAACCACACCCCAACCTGACGTCAGTCCCCACCCCCAAAAGCCGTCAGGTTAGGGTGCCGAAGCGACTTTCTGGGCAGCACTTGGTGGGAGTCTTAGAGTTCAACCTGACACTCCTCGCCCACGAGTCGGCGCAGCAGTTCCTCAGCAACGGCTTCAATCTGCGACTGTCGCGAACGGGCGCCCGGCTACCAACACCTAACCCCCGCCAACAGCCCGCCGGTACCCACTCGGCGTGAATCCCAGGTACTTCCGGAAGTCATTCGTGAGATGGGCATGGTCGGCGTAGCCAAGCTCAGCAGCGATCGCGGCCAGATCCGCTGAAGCGTCCAACCGTGCCCGCTCGGCTGCGTCCTGCAAACGACGTCGCCGGATCAGCGCCGCCGGGCTCAGTCCGATGTACTTCCGCGCCACCCGCTGCAACGTCCGTGGCGAAACGGCCAGCTCCGCAGCTGCGTCCTCCAAACGGAGAACAGACGGATCGGAAGCCAAGAGATCCATCATCCGGTTGGCGAGCAGCGCCTCCTCGGACACCCCGGACCCGGCAAACAAGGCCAACCAGTGAACAAACGCGTCCACCGCGCGCTCCCGGCGAGCGCCGCCGTCGTCGGCATCCGAAGGCGAAGGCGACATCGCCGCCGTGACAGTACGGTGAAGTTCGACGGCGGCAAAGTCCACTTCCGCGTCGCGGACTCCACGCGGGTCGGCCGTGAAATGCGGGACGGCAGCGGGCCGCAGCAGCGCACCTACCGCCCATCCACGCCCGGAGAGGTCTTGATAGCCGGCACGAGTGGTCGGGCCGGCGAAATCCACGCGCTCAAGTCCCACCACAAGGTTGCAGGCAGGGTAGGCGATCACGTGCTGCCGTGAAGTACGGCCGGGCTCGATGTCCCACTCCGGAATCCAGAACCACTGGACCAGGTGCTCCACCGCGGAAGGTGCGGGGAGCCGGTGGAACGTGGGCAAGCGGGCGGGATACAGGACTCCTTTGAATGAATGATCCATACCCACCCTCGAACAAGAGTTGTCGCAAATCTCCAAGCGATGCCAACGCGCAAAGGCGTAGCGTCAAAGACATGACCGATACTACAAGCACCGAATCAACCACGGCCGCCCACGGGGAGCACACCGTCCATGGAGTTCCCAAGGGCCTCACCAGCCTCACCCCGTTCCTCGCAGTCAGGAACGCGAAGGCGGCCATCGACTTCTACAAAGACGTGTTCGGCGCGCGCGTCGTGGGCACCACGGAGATGGGTGGCGTGGTGGTCCATGCCGAACTCGACTTCGGCAACGGCCACCTGCAGCTCGGGGAGCCGAGCCCCGATTACCACCTTGTCCCCGCGCCGGAAGGCGAGGACGACTGCTATTCCATGGGACTCTATTGCGCGGACGCTGACGGCTTGGTCCAGCGCGCGGAGCAAGCCGGCGCCACCGTGCGCGAACCGCTCAGCACGTTCGTTTCAGGCGACCGCTACGCCAGCATCCGCGATCCCTTCGGCGTGCGCTGGTCCATCATGACGCGCGTCGAGGACTTGTCCGAAGAGGAAAGCAACCGCCGCGTCGAGGAATGGGCCGCGAATCAAGGCTAAACAACAAGACCAAAAAAGGGCCCGGTACTGCCGAATGCAGTACCGGGCCCTCCGCGTAACCAGCTAGGAAACGCACAAACAGAACGGATGCCCTGCAGGGTCCAGGAACACCCGGAAGGTCTCACCCGGCTGGTGGTCGTGCTTCGTGGCGCCGATGGCCAGGACGGCCTTCTCGGCCTCATCCAGGTCCTCGACGATCACGTCGAAGTGCATTTGCTGCGGAACTGTCTGCCCGGGCCACACGGGCGCTTGGTAGACGTCCACTTGCTGGAAGGAGATGCAGTTGCTGCCATCGGCGGGGCGTACATCCGCCCAGTCGCCGTCGTCGCGGGTGACCTCCCAGCCGAGAAGTTCTCCGTAGAAGGCCGCCAGGGCGCGGGCATCCGGACAGTCGATAACGACGCTGGGGTACTTCGCAATGGCCATTCGCTACACCTCGTCTGCAGTTTTCTTCATGCGGGCCAGGGCGCTCTTCGTTCCGCGCTGGGTCAGGACGTGCACCACGGCACCAACCGCGGCAGAGACTACGGCGAACACCAGCACGCCGGGCAACGAATCATCCAAGTCGGTGCCGTCTTTCGGAGCGGGCTTTCCTGTCTTCTTTTCCCAGAGCCCCTCAAGGGTCTTGTTTGCCAACGCGCCGGCTCCGACGCTCACGGCCAGGCCGAACAGTTTCACCAGTAAGTTCACGGTTGCCCCGTTTCACATCGATGACCATCACTACCAACAACAAGGCAGGGCCGCTGCAACCAGCGGCCCTGCCCGATTCCTAGTCCTTCTTGAAGGCGTCCTTCACCTTCTCGCCGGCGTTCTTGAGGTCGGCCTTGGACTGCTCGCCCTTGCCTTCGGCTTCGAGGCGCTCGTTGTCAGTCAGCTTTCCAGCCGCTTCCTTAGCCTTGCCTGCAATCTTTTCGCCGGCATTCTGTGCTTTGTCGTCTGCACCCATGTTGCACCTCTTTCGTTGTGAACCTGTACCTCTACAACATCACTAATCAGGATACTTATCAATATTTTGGGTGAAAACGATTGAACTCAGAGCTCCCCGAAGCCCTCCTCCACCAGCCTGCCCACGTAATCCACGGCCTTCTGCGCATCGGCACCGTGGGCCTCCACGTGCAGGTTCGTTCCCTGGCCAGCGGCGAGCGCCATCAGTTCCATCATGGACGCCCCGTCGACGCCGTTGATCGTCACCTCAGCGTCCAGGCCAGAGAGGCCACCGGCAATCTTGGCTGCCGGCCGGGCGTGGATACCCATGGGGTTGATGAGCTCGAATTCGGCCGTGGCGTCCGGCTCACCCCGTACCGCGGGACCGGCATCCGGCGCCACACCTCCCGCGGCTTCGGCAGCTTGGCGTACGTCCACGACGGCGGCCCCTCCTTGGGCGGCGACGGCCGCGGCCACCAACCCCTCCACCAAGGGCGCATCGGCCAACTGGACAGCGTCGGGATCACTGGCGAACTCCACGGCGGATTCCGCCGTCATCACGGCCGAGCCCAGGTCCGTCAGCACCACCACCCCGTCGCCGCCGGCGTCCGCAAGGGACTGCTCGACGGCGGCCAGCACCTTTTCGAGGCTGGTGCCGATCCGCCCGTCGTCGGTTCCCCCTGCGGCGACGAGTCCGACGTCGGGCGCCATCTGGGCGGCGAGTTCCACGGCCCCTTCAGCGATCTTGCTGCTGTGCGAGACCACCACGATCCCAACCGTCATGCGGCGGTGCCCCCGGAAGCAGCGGCCGCAACCGCAGCAGCCCGAAGGAGCAGTGCCGTGGACTGCGCGCCGGGATCGCGGTGGCCGGCACTCCGTTCGCCCAGGTAACTGGCACGGCCCTTGCGGGCAACAAGGGGTTCGGTGGCGACGGCTCCGGACTCAGCGGCTTCCGCGGCGGCCTCCAGGGCTGCGAGCGCGTCGCCGCCGTCGTCGGCCACCTTTTGCGCCGCCTCCACCGCAGGGGTCCACGCATCAATCATGGTCTTGTCCCCGGGTTCGGCTTTACCGCGGGCCACAACGCCGTCGCGCGCCGCAACCAGGGCGGACAGCACGGCTGCGGCATCAAGGTCCGTGGCATCACCCAGGGAAGTTGCCGCCCGGAGGTACGCCGTTCCATAAAGGGGCCCCGCCGCTCCGCCAACCTTGGACATGAGCGCCATGGCGGCGGCCTTCAGTGCCGCGCCGGGTGTTTCCGGTGGCGATTCGTCGAGCTTCTGGAGTACGGCCTGGAAGCCACGGTCCATGTTCTCGCCGTGATCGGAATCGCCGATTGCGCGGTCCAGTTCGATGAGTTCAGTGCGGTGTTCCGCCATGGCCTCTGCCGAGAGTTTCAGCCAGCCCACGGCCCAGTCAACGCCCAATCCCATGCTCACACTCCCCAACGAAGGGCCGCAGTGTGGACGGGAGCGTCCCACAGCGTGGTCATCTCATCGTCCAGTCGCAGCACCGACACGGAACAGCCCTGCATCTCCAAGGACGTCACGTAGTTTCCCACCAGGGAACGCTCCACCGTGGCACCGCGTTCTGCCAGCACGTTCGCGGCCCGGCGGTAGACGATGTACAACTCACTCAGCGGAGTGCCGCCCATGCCGTTGACGAACAGCAACACTTTGTCCCCGGAGCCGATGGACAGGTCCTCAAGGACCGGTTCCAGGAGGCGGTCGGTAATCCCATCGGCACCTTCCATGGGGATCCGGTGCCGCCCGGGTTCACCGTGGATGCCGATGCCAATCTCGATCTCGTCGTCGGCCAGTTCAAAGCTCGGAGTTCCGGCGTGCGGCACGGTGCAGCCGGAGAGCGCGACGCCCATGGTCCGCACGTTGGCCACCACGCGCTCGGCGATGCCGGCCACGGCGTCAAGATCGTCACCCCGCTCAGCAGCGGCGCCCGCGATCTTCTCCACAAGGACGGTGCCGCCCACCCCGCGCCGGCCGGCCGTGTACAGCGAGTCCTCCACGGCGACATCGTCGTTCACGAGTACCGAACGGACAGCCACGCCTTCGGCTTGGGCCATCTCTGCGGCAGTTTCGAAGTTCAGGACGTCACCGGTGTAGTTCTTCACGATATGTACGACGCCGGCACCCGAGTCCACTGCCGTGGTGGCGGGAATGATCTGGTCCGGTGTGGGCGAGGTGAAGACGGCGCCGGGAACAGCAGCATCCAGCATGCCAAGCCCCACGAATCCTGCGTGGAGTGGTTCGTGGCCGCTGCCACCGCCGGAAACCAAGGCAACCTTGCCCGCCACCGGCGCACCTTTGCGGACGACGAATTTCGGGTCGGGGTGGACGTCCACGAGGTCGGCATGTGCCATGCCGAAACCCTCGACGGATTCGTCCACCACCGCACGTGGATCATTGATGAGCTTTTTCATGGGATGCTCCTGAGCCTGCAGTGGTGTGGTGCTCTGACCCTACTACCGGCGGCAGGGACCACGGTAGGCCCGGAGTATCCCCCGTTGGCAGCCTTCGGCTATCCGCCGTCGCCCGCCGCTTTCGCCGGCGCCTCATGGCTCACCTGGACGTCCGGCCAGAAGTCGCCGGAAATCTCGTGGTGCGGGTGTCCGGCCCCGGACCACTCAGTATCGTGCGGCCAGGAGCCATGCGGGATATCAATCTGGAACGCCGAGAAGTCCGGAAACATGGCGGGTTCCTAGTTGTTCAGCACGGCGTCGCCGCCGGCAGTGACAACGTCTTCGAGCAGCACGGTCTGGTCGATCACCGGCAAGCCAACCACGTGGCCGAAGCTGAACATGTTCTTCGGATCCAGCTCCGCCTTGGCCTTCCGCAGCCGTTCGCGGACGGTCGGAGTCCAGGGCCGCTCCCTGTCCTCGGCGTCCACGAAGTGGCCATGCAGGTTCACGAACGTCCCGCCATTGGAGGCGTCGCGCAGGTCCTCGCGAACGGCGTCGTACACCACGGGCAGCAGCTCAGCGAGAGGCGGGACTGCCATCCCCGCCATGAAGAAGCTGAAGGCCGCATCGCGGCCGCCCACGCTGTCCTCACCGTCGGCGCACGTTGCCAGCGCCCCGCCCAGCAGGCGGAGTTCGGCGAGCAGGACAGGACTTTCGACGCCGTGACCGAAGTGCCGCAGAATGGCTTCCTTCGCGGGATCGTCGAGGCGGTCCAACAGGAACCCACGCTCGCGGACCGGAACGGGCTGATCCGGATCCTGGTGGATGGTGTCGAACTGCGTCGACTCCAGCGGCCCGGTGGCGTCCATCATGAACGGCGCACTCCGGCGCATGGGCTCCAGCAGGCGCGTGGCCACGTCGGCGTCACCTTGGTAGGCGTAGCGCAGGTGGACCACGAACTTACCGCGCAGCGGTTCGGGAATGATGTCCATGTCCGGCAAACGCAGGAAAGCCAACGACGCCGATGCTTCAGTGGGGAGCGACGGCACCCATTCGCTGAACTGCTGGAGCACGGTGGCTGCGTGGACGCCGGCGAAGTAAAGCCCGCCGGCAAAAATATCCTGGTTTGGGAAAAGGTGGAATTCCATGGCTGTGACAATGCCGAGATTGCCTTTACCTCCACGGAGGAGGAAAAAGAGTTCGGGGTCTTCGTCTTTAGTGACCCGCCTTTGCGTGCCATCGGCAGTGACCAACTCGAAGGCGATCACGTGGTCCGAAGCGAAACCGTACTTGCGGCCCATGATCGGCAGTCCGCCGCCAAGGGTGTAGCCCACGACGCCTACGTCGGTGGTGGAACCGCAGAGACCCATGAGGCCGAAGGTCGATGCGAGCTCCACCACCGCCTTCCAGCGAACGCCGGCCCCTACCCGGGCGGTCTTTTCGACGGGGTCGATGCTGAGTTCCAGCATGCGGCGGGTACTGATGAGCAGGCCGCCTTCAACGGCGTTGGTGGCGCCGTGGCCGGTGGACTGGACGGCCACTGGCATGCCGCGCTCAGCAGCCCATTTCACTGCCGCCGAGACGTCCTCTGCATCGAGGGCGCCGAAGGCGACATCCGGCTGGTGTTGGGTGGAAAGGTTGAATGCGGCGACTTCGTCTGCGAAGCCTGGGTCAGCGGGTGTGAACACTGGACCGCGCACGCTGAGCTGTAGTTCTGAAATGCTTGAAATGCCTGAAAAGGACGCGTGGGACTGCATGATCTTCTCTCGATATGACCGATGTGGCGGAAGCTCCCCAGCAAGCCTCAACCAGTTTATCCATCAACTTTAGATAAAAGAAGGGTGTTTAAATCACGCATAATTCCTGGACTTTTGACTGGACTGTTGCAGATGTGGCTAGAGGTGCTTGATCATGCGGGTGTTGCCCAAGGTGTTGGGCTTGACGCGGGCCAAATCCAGGAATTCGGCAACACCTTCGTCATGCGAGCGCAGGAGTTCCGAGTAGACCTCGGGATCCACGGCGCTTTGGTCCGCCATCACTTCGAAGCCGTGGCGGACAAAGAAGTCCACTTCGAAGGTCAGGCAGAAAACCCTGCTGACACCCACCTCGCGGGCTTTGTCAATGAGGCTCTCCACCAGCTTGTGGCCCACCCCTTTACCGCGCCAGGAGTCGGCGGCAGCAAGCGTGCGGATTTCGGCAAGGTCCTCCCACATGACGTGGAGGGCGCCGCAGCCAATGACCTCCCCCTCGGAGGATTCGGCGATCTGGAATTCCTGCAGGCTCTCGTAGTAGGCGACGGTTTCCTTGGAAATCAGGATCCGCTCGTCGGCCAGGCGCGCCACCAGCCTCTTGATCGCCGCAACGTCGCTGGTGCGGGCAGGGCGAAGGCTGAAGGCAGAATCCACTCCCCCATCCTAGCCAGCCGCGGGTGCGGTTCCGTCTTCGTGACTGCCGGCCACCCCTATCAGACGGGCCATCCCTATCAGGCGGTGAGCGCGATCTTCCCGCGGGCGTGGCCGTCTTCCAGATAGCGCAGCGCGTCAGCCGCTTGGTTGAGCTTGAACGTGCGGTCCAGGGGCGGGGTGATCTTGCCGGCTTCGATCAGCTCCGCGAGTTCGCGCAACTCTCCAGCACGGACCACCCCGAAGAACATCGTCAGCCGCTGCTTGATGAAGGGCGAGAGCATGATGGCACCCACCTGCCGTTCCAGCCCGCCAGCGAAGGATCCGCCACCTTCACCGCCCGTAATCACGGCCGTTCCCGTGGCGGTCAGGGCCCGGCGCATGCGGCGGATCCTGGGATTGCCTGCGATATCGAGGATGAGGTGGAAGGGACCCGAATCCACGAAGTCCTCACTGGCGTAATCAATTACCCGGTCCGCGCCCAGGCTGCGCACAAAATCCATTTTGCCGGAGCTGCATGTCCCCACAACCTCGGCGCCAAAGGCCTTGGCCAACTGGACCGCGTAGCTTCCGACGCCGCCGGATGCGCCGGTAATGAGGACTTTCTGGCCGGCCTTCACCCGCCCGGCACGCAAGCCCTGGAGTGCCGTGACTGCTGAGACCGGCACAATCGCAGCCTGCTCGAAGGTGATACCCGCGGGCTTGGAAGCCAACTTCGCCTCCGGGGCCACGGCATATTCGGCGAACGCCCCGCGCCCGGACCCGAACACCGCATCACCCACGCTGAACGTGGTGACGCCAGGCCCAACCGCCTCCACAATGCCGGCGAGATCCATGCCCAGGCCCGGATCCCGCGGTTTGCCGATACCGAAGGCAATCCGCCCCAAGTACGGCAGGCCAGTCATCACGTGCCAGGCGCCGCGGTCCACTCCGGCCGCGCGGACCCTGACCAGCACTTCCTTGGCCCCGGCTTCCGGCCTCGGGAGGCGCCTCTCCCCCAGGACGTCAGGACCGCCATACGTTTCCCGGACCACAGCCCGCATGCCGCCGAACGGCTGGGCCTCGGGATGTGCGCGCTGCTGGGCTTTCATGGCCGGGCCTTCCTCCAAACACGATTCGTACGCTGTACGAAACTGACGTTACAGTACACTGTACGAAACCGAAAGAGCCAACCTGGAGGAACCTCATGGCCGCAGCCGTAAACACCGCCAAGCGGCCTGAACTCAGCCGCGGCAAGGTGCTCCAGAAGGCCCTCGAACTGGCGGACAACGAAGGCATCGCCGCGTTGTCCATCCGCTCGCTCGCCCAGAGCATGGGCACCAAGCCCATGTCCCTGTACTACTACGTAGCCAACAAAGACGAGATCCTGGACGGACTCGTGGACCTGGTCTTCGACGAAATCCACACTCCGGAGGCCGGTGGCGAGTGGAAGGAGCAGATGCGCACGCGCGCCCATTCGGCCCGCGAGGTGCTCCGGCACCACCCTTGGGCGATCGGGCTCCTGGAATCACGGAAGGCACCCGGCCCGGCGACGCTGAAACACCACGAGGCAACCCTGGCTACGCTAAGGGCCGCCGGGTTTACCGTGCAGCAGACGGCCCGCGCCTACTCCCTGCTGGACAGCTACATCTATGGATTCGCCCTCCAGGAAGCCGCGCTCCCCATCGCGGGAGGAGAGCCCATGGCAGACGTCGCCTCGCCCATCATGGAACGATTTGCCACCGGCGAGTACCCGCACATGGTGGAGGTCGCCACGGAACTCGTCATGCAGCCCGGATACGACTACGGCAACGAGTTCAGCCACGGACTCGAGCTGATCCTCGACGCCCTGGAGCGCTCCCGGTAACGACCTCAACTGCGGGACAATCCGAGCCTTACCAACACTTATGCGGCTAAATGTTGGTAAGCAGCAGTAGTAGGTTACACTTATGGTGCTAAGTGTCAGTAAACTGGAGTTCGTGCCAACACCTCCCGATGCCCGCATTCCCATCGAACCAATCTCATTCGAGACCCTCGACTGGCAGCCCCGCGCACCTGAGATGTACTCACGAGCCGAGGTGAACAGGCAAACCGGGCCCTACCAGGCCAGCATTACAGCCCCCATCGCAGAGTGGACACCCGAGGTCTCAGGCGAAGACTCCGCCGACGTCGAGGATGCCACCCGCCAACTGGTCGCATTCGACAAACACGCCCAGCGCAGATTGGGAACCAACAATCCAGCGCTCGGACCGATGACGGCAATCCTGCTGCGGACAGAGTCGGCTTCCAGTTCGCAGATCGAACAGCTGACCACGTCAGCAAAGCAGCTCGCCCTCGCCGAGATCCATGAGGGCGACAAAGCAAACGCACTGACCGTCGTCGGCAATGTCCGCGCCATGGAGGCAGCGCTTCGGCTCGCAGACGAAATCAATGAAGACTCCATCTTGGCCATGCACAGAGCATTGATGCTTCACCAGCGCGGGTTGGACCCTGCCGGTGCCGGGCAATTTCGGAATGAGCAGGTGTGGATAGGGCCTGGTCAAGCGGGACCACGGATGGCTGAGTTCGTCGCACCGCACCACCACCGCATTCGCGACGCGATAGGCGATCTGGTTACCTTCGTAGGCCGGCACGACGTCTCCGTCCTCGTCCAGGTAGCGGTCAGCCATGCGCAGTTCGAGACCATCCACCCGTTCCCCGACGGGAATGGCCGGACCGGGCGCGCCCTGGCTCAGTCCATCCTTCGCAACAAGGGACTCGTCGGCTCCACCGCGGTGCCGATCTCCGCAGGGCTCCTCGTCCACACGGATCGCTACTTCGCAGCCTTGGGCTCCTTCCGTGAGGGCGACGCCGGACCGATTGTCCGGGAGTTCGCCATGGCGAGCAGGATCGCCTCGACCACCGGGTCACGGCTCGTGGACGACCTCGTCGAACAGCTTGAGGAGTCCCGGGGGAAGTTGGCAGGGCTTCGCGCGGATGCCGCGGCGTGGCGCCTTCTTCCCACCTTGATCGGACAGCCTGCGGTGAACACGAGATACCTCATGGCCCAGCTTGGGCTTGGCGAGATGGCAGCACTGCGCGCGCTCGATGCTCTGACCGAGCGCGGCGTGCTGAGTGAATCCACAGGCCGAGACCGCAAACGCGTGTGGCAGCACCGCGGCATCCTTGATGTCCTGGACGCCTACGCCGCTGGCATCCGCCGAATGTCTGCAGGCTAAACCCCCAGCTCCTCCGGCAGTTCCACATCCTTCCCCAGAACCTGCTTCGCCAGGAAGTGCTCCACCACCCCGTACCAGATCTTCGCGTGCTGCGGCTGGAGTACCCAATGGTTCTCGTCCGGGAAGTAGAGGAATCGGTGCGGGCTCTGTCCGCTCTCATCCGCTGGAAGCCCCGAGGAAGACAACAGCTCGTACCAGAGCCGCAATCCCTCGCCGATGGGCACTCGGTAGTCCTTGTCTCCGTGGATCACCAGCATGGGTGTCTTGATGTTGCCCACGTTGAGGTGCGGCGAGTTTTCCATGGCCATCTCCGCCGTCATTTCCTTCAGCCAATACTGCGCGGCGTCCGTCGTCGGGCCGAACTGGTCCAGCGCCCACAGGCTGGCGTGCGTGACGATCGCCTTGAACCGGTCGGTCTGGCCGGCCACCCAGTTGGCCATGTATCCGCCGAAGGAGCCGCCCATCGCGGCGGTCCGGGTTTCGTCGATATCGGCGCGCGCAACCACGGCGTCGGTCACGGCCATCAGATCCGAGAACGGCTTCTTGCCCCACTCACCCCATCCGCGCTGGATGAACTCCTGGCCGTAGCCCGTTGAGAGTGCAGGGTCCGGCAGCAGGACGGCATAGCCCTTGGCAACCAACAGCCACGGGTTCCAACGCCACGTCCAGGCGTTCCACGAGCCGAGGGGTCCGCCATGGATCCAGAGCAGGAGCGGGGCAGGTGCCTCGGCGGACGCTCCGGAAGGAAGCGCCAGGTACGCCGGTACGCGCACCCCATCGGCAGTCTTCGTTTCCACCCGCTCCAAGCGCCCGCTGTACACGGGACGCTCGGCCGGCGCCGGGAGCCGCACCACGTCTCCCGTCGACAAATCGATGCGCACTGCCTCCGAAGGGAACTCATACGAACTCCGCAGGGCGTACGCTGTGCGCCCGTCCCCCGCAACCACGACGTCGGTGTACACCGCTGCGTCCTTCGTCACCCTCGTGACCCCACCGTCAGCGACGTCCACCCGGAAAACCGGCGACGCGCCGTCGTCGTCCGCTGTGACCAAAAGGCCGCTGCCGTCCGGAAGCCAGGCAACCGGCGTCGCCCAGCGGTCCCACTCGTGGGCCAGCGGCACAAGCCCGGCGGCTTCCCCGCCCGAAACATCCAGCAGGTGCAGCTTGACCAGCGGCGCCTGGGTGGGTGTGGTGTCGCTTTCGCTCTGCACCACCAGCGTGCGGTTGTCCGGGCTCACGGGGCCGGGGAAGTAGCTCATGCCTTCGTGGTCCAGCAGAACTTTGACAGCGCCGGTAGCAACGTCGACGGCGGCGAGCACCTCCCGGCTGTCGGCCTTCGCTAGCGCCTTGCTGAGGCTCGTATAGATGGTCTTGCCGTCGGGGCTCACCACGGTTTTGGCTTCCCGCAGCGAACCTCCGACGCCGGGAGTCAGGTTTCGCAGCGAGACCGGCGGTTCCGCGTCAACAGTGGCCGGCCTGCCAGGCTCGTCGGCCGGCCCGGCTTCGACCGCGAAGATGCGGGGCTCCGAGGGACCAAGATCCGCATCCCAAAACCTGACCGGGTAGCCACTGTGCAGGATGGCAGAGACCTTGTTGTCCTTGCGGGCTTTGCGTCGCTCTTCATCGTTCTCCTCGCCGGTGGACCCGGCCAGGACGTCGGCCACCAGGAAGGTTGCCCGGGCATCCGTGGCAGCCAGGACGGAACCAACGCCACCTGCGCGGGAGTGCGCAATGCGGGCCTCTCCGCCATTGGCAGGAAGCACCCACAACGCGCTGACGGGATCCTCGTCGGGCTTTTCCGGGTCCGGCCGCGCCGAGGTGAAGTAGAGGTTGCCATCGGCGGCGAACACGGCACCGGACTCGCCCTTGGCACTCCGGGTGATCCGGCGGGCCTGTTCCCGGCCCGTGGGGTCCAGCTCCCACAGGGCCGTCATGAACTCTGTGCCCTTGCTGTTCAAGGTGGAGACAGTGGTGACCAGTCGTGTGCCGTCTGGGCTGAGGGTGAGTCCACTGACCCGTGGGATGGCCAGGTAGTGGTCAAGATCGTGGAAGGGAGTTTCGGGTTGCGGGGTATGCGAGCCAGTCGAATCCATGGTCCGATTCAACACGGAATGTGCCGTCGATCACAGGGTGGTTCACTAAGAGTGAAACACTACTTTCACATCCCCCCAACTAGGTCGCATTAGTGCGCGTTTTGAGGCCTCTAAACGCGCACTAATGCGACCTGGTTGGGATGTTGCGGAGGGTTTGGAGCACGGGGGCCACGCCGTCCTCACCGGCGATCGCTGCTGCCACAGCTTTCGCCCGGGCAGCATAGGACGGCGTGCTGACCGCCGCCTTAATGGCCTGCCCCAACCGCGCCGCGGTGAGTTGCTTGTAAGGAACCGGTTCCGGCCCGGCTCCCAGCGCCTCCACGCGGGATGCCCACAAAGGCTGGTCCGTGAAGACGGGAACGCATACCGCAGGCACCCCAGCACGGAGGCCGGCCGCCGTCGTTCCTGAACCGGCGTGATGTACCACGGCAGCCATCCGGGGAAAGAGCCACTCGTGCGGGACCTCACCGATGCCGATTGCATCGTCACTGTGAATGCGTCCGCCCTGGATGACGGCACGAACACCGGCAATCCGCGCCGCCGCCACGGCGAGCTCCACATCGACTGCCGCGCCGCTGCCAAAACCAATGAAGACCGGGGCCGGACCAGCCGCCAGGAAATCCGCCAACGCCCGGTCGGGCTGCCAGTTGCGTTCCCCCGGCGGCCACCAGTATCCCGCCATGACAAGCCCCGCGTGCCAGTCCTTCGGACGGGGCAGCACCGTGGGACTGATGCCATGGAGGGTGGTCGCCTTATTACGCCGACGACGGCGGTCGGCAGCTTGGCGGGACAGCGTGGGCAAGCCCAGCCCGCGGCGAAGCCTGGCACCCGGAGCGTCGTAAGGAGCTGGTCCGGCGAGAACCCTCCTGCCGATCACTTTGTTGCCCACGGCGCCGAGGTCACGGCCGGAACCGAGCAGCACAGGCGGATATGCTCCGCTCGGCTCCACGGGTTGCAGGTGGGCGCCGATGGCAGGAAGTTCCAGTGCTTCGGCGATGTCGTAGGCAAAGGGTGCCACCGAATTCGCCAAGATAACGTCCGCCCCTGCCTCGGCTGCGGCCAGTGTTCCCCTCGCCGCCTGTTCCATGTAGCCGCCAAGCGCCTGCCACGAGTGCCGGACATCCCTGAATGAGGGCCTCTCCGCCGATTCGGTTCGTTGGATGATGCGGGTGAGGTCCCCAGGGAGCGCCCTGTATTCACAGCCGGCCGACACAACAAGCGGGCCATAGGCAGGGTTCGCAGCTATGGCCACCTCAAAACCGTGTTCCTGCAGTGCCGATCCCAGCCCAGCCATGGGCGCCACGTCTCCGCGCGTACCAGGAGCCACCATCAAAATCCGCATTCAATCCTCGCTTCCGGAAACACGAATGCCCCGCACACTCCTAGGAGAATGTGCGGGGCACTCTGCTGATGAGGCCTCTGCCTTACGCGGTGGGAGCAATCTCCGGGATCCGCGGCTTGGCGTTGCCTTCGAACGTGAACTTGGCTTCGTCACCTTCACCCTCGACGTCAACCACAACGATGTCGCCGGTGTGGATGTCGCCGAACAGGATCTTCTCGGACAGCTGGTCCTCGATCTCGCGCTGGATGGTGCGGCGCAGCGGCCGGGCACCCATGGCGGGGTCGTAACCACGGGTGGCGAGCAGGACCTTGGCGGCCTTGGTGAGCTCGATGCCCATGTCCTTGTCCTTCAGGCGGCGCTCCAGGCGGGTCACAAAGAGATCCACGATCTCGATGATCTCGTCCTGCGTCAGCTGCGGGAACACCACGACGTCGTCAACACGGTTGAGGAACTCGGGGCGGAAGTGCTGCTTGAGCTCTTCCGTCACCCGGGCACGCATCCGGTTGTAGCCGGTCTGGGTGTCCGTGCCGGACTGGAAGCCGGTAGCGACACTCTTGGAGATGTCGCGGGTACCCAGGTTGGTAGTCATGATGATCACGGTGTTCTTGAAGTCCACCACGCGGCCCTGGGAGTCGGTCAGACGGCCGTCTTCCAGGATCTGCAGCAGCGAGTTGAAGAGATCGGCGTGCGCCTTCTCGACTTCGTCGAACAGGACCACGGAGAACGGACGGCGGCGAACCTTCTCGGTCAGCTGCCCGCCTTCTTCGTAGCCGACGTAGCCCGGAGGGGCACCGAAGAGACGCGAAACCGTGTGCTTCTCGGAGTACTCGGACATATCCAGCGTGATGAGGGCGTCCTCTTCACCGAACAGGAACTCGGCCAGGGCCTTGGCGAGCTCGGTCTTTCCGACGCCGGTGGGGCCGGCGAAGATGAACGAGCCACCCGGACGCTTGGGGTCCTTCAGGCCGGCACGCGTACGGCGGATGGCCTGCGAAAGGGCCTTGATGGCCTCGTCCTGGCCGACCACGCGCTTGTGGAGTTCCTCTTCCATCTTGAGCAGGCGGGAGGACTCTTCTTCGGTGAGCTTGAAGACCGGGATGCCCGTGGAGTTCGCGAGGACTTCTGCAATCAGGTCCTCGTCAACCTCGGAGATGTCATCCATGCCCCCGGACTTCCAGTTGCGTTCCTTCTCTGCGCGCTCGGCAATGAGCTTCTGCTCCTTGTCGCGCAGCGAAGCGGCACCTTCAAAGTCCTGGGCGTCAATCGCCGATTCCTTCTCCAGCTTCACGTCAGCGATGCGCTCGTCCATGGCCTTGAGCTCCGGCGGAGCGGTCATGCGGCGGATGCGCAGGCGGGCACCGGCTTCATCGATGAGGTCGATCGCCTTGTCCGGCAGGAAGCGGTCCGAGATGTAGCGTTCTGCCAGCTGCGCGGCTGAGGCGAGGGCGCCGTCGGTAATCGTCACGCGGTGGTGTGCCTCGTAACGGTCCCGCAGGCCCTTCAGGATCTCGATCGCGTGGGCAACCGAGGGTTCCTTGACCTGGATCGGCTGGAAGCGGCGCTCAAGGGCGGCGTCCTTCTCGATGTGCTTGCGGTACTCGTCCAGCGTGGTGGCACCAATGGTCTGGAGCTCGCCACGGGCCAGCATCGGCTTCAGGATCGACGCGGCGTCGATGGCACCTTCGGCAGCACCTGCACCTACCAGGGTGTGGATCTCATCAATGAAGAGGATGATGTCCCCACGGGTGCGGATTTCCTTGAGGACCTTCTTCAGGCGCTCTTCGAAGTCACCACGGTAGCGGGAGCCGGCAACCAGCGAGCCAAGGTCAAGCGTGTACAGCTGCTTGTCCTTGATGGTCTCCGGGACATCGCCGCGAACGATCGCCTGGGCGAGGCCTTCGACGACGGCTGTCTTACCGACGCCGGGCTCACCGATGAGCACGGGGTTGTTCTTGGTACGGCGGGAGAGGACCTGCATGACGCGTTCCATCTCCTGCTCGCGCCCGATCACAGGATCGAGCTTGTTTTCGCGGGCAGCCTGGGTGAGGTTGCGGCCGAACTGGTCCAGCACCACGGAACCGGCGGGGGTTCCTTCCTGCTGGCCCTGGCCGGAACCCGATCCTGCGGTTTCCTTGCCCTGGTAGCCGGACAGCAACTGGATGACCTGCTGGCGGACCCGGTTGAGGTCGGCGCCAAGCTTCACCAGGACCTGGGCAGCAACGCCCTCGCCCTCACGAATGAGGCCGAGGAGGATGTGCTCGGTGCCGATGTAGTTATGGCCGAGCTGAAGAGCCTCGCGAAGGGAAAGCTCAAGTACCTTCTTGGCGCGCGGGGTAAAGGGGATGTGACCGGAAGGAGCCTGCTGGCCCTGGCCGATGATCTCCTGAACCTGTTCGCGGACGCCGTCGAGCGAGATGCTCAGAGACTCAAGAGCCTTGGCGGCAACGCCTTCACCCTCATGGATCAGACCCAAGAGGATGTGTTCTGTACCGATGTAGTTGTGATTGAGCATCCGTGCCTCTTCTTGGGCAAGGACGACCACGCGACGGGCACGGTCCGTAAATCTCTCAAACATTTCGCCACACTCCTAGCTACGACGTACTTTGATGCTACGTGCCGGGGCGGGACTTTTGGAGCGTGTTCGCCACAGGGGAAACATGACGTACTTGCGGAATAAATATCATCGTGCCTGCCCGGTTCCCCAACCCGCCCTGCCCCGGAGCAGCAGGCGCCGCCCTGCACACGGGCCATCGGACCAATCCGGGTGCTTGGTGTTCTGCCCCCCGCATTCCACGTACCCAAATGATCCCGGGTTGAAGCGCCACCGGAGGACTCCGGAATATTGCTGCCCGGTAAAAAGGTGGCACGCCGTATGCCTATTAGGTTTAAACACCAAAGCCCCGGCACTGAGGCCGGGGCTTAGAGGCGGTGAATCAGGAATTCGCCTTCTGGTACGCTTCCTGAATTTCAGCTTGAATACGTCCACGGCTGTTGACCGTGTAACCGTTATCCCGTGCCCACTGGCGGATCTGAGCCGAATCCTGGCTCCGCGCAGCCGTAGCGCGGCCCCGGGTGGCACGGCCGGAAGAGGAAGTCTTCCGGGCTTTGGCGACGTAAGGCTCAAGTGCCTGACGCAGGGAAGCTGCGTTTGCGGTGGACAAGTCCATCTCGTAGCTCACACCGTCAAGGCCAAAACGGACAGTTTCATCGGCTGCCCCTTCATCCAAGTCGTCAACCAGGATGATTTTTACTTTTTGTGCCATGAGTAGCCTCTCTTTTGGAGGGTTGATATTCAGAAATCCCCATGTTGCTATTCCTGATTATCGTTCACGGCACGCACACACGTCAAAGGCATATGTGGATTACTGCTTTGGACCGCCAATTTCCGGGCTATTTAGCGGCGGGCCCGTCCGCTTCGGGACCTGAATTGCGCAGATTCGCCTCAGCCTGCGCACGGGCTTCCGCCTGGCGCTCGGATTTGTCCGCATTGAATATGGCCTTCATGGCAAACCAGAAGATCAAACCAACAACTACTGACGGCGCCAGGACGGCGATGTACTCCATGATCAGTGACCTTCTGGCTTGAGTAGTGGGAAGAGAATGGTTTCGCGGATACCGGCACCGGTAAAGAGCATGACAAGACGGTCAATGCCCAATCCAATACCACCCATGGGCGGCGCGCCGTATTCCAAGGCACGGAGGAAGTCCTCGTCCAACTGCATGGCCTCGTCATCGCCGGCTGCGGAACGGCGGGACTGTTCCGTCAGCCGTTCCCTCTGGATCACGGGGTCAATCAGCTCGGAGAACGCCGTCCCACGCTCCATACCGCCAATGATCAGGTCCCAGGCCTCAATCAGCCGGCCGTCCTCGCGGTGCGGGCGGGCCAGCGGCTGTGCGGACGGCGGGTAGTCGTAGACGAACGTGGGGTTAAGCAACGTGGGTTCCACAATCTCGCCGAACAATTCCACAACCAGCTTCTCGGCGTCCCACTTGGGATCCACTTTGACCTCGTGCTTGGCGGCAATGGCCAGCAATTCGTCCACCGTGGTGTCCGGAGTAATTTCAACGCCCACGGCTTCGGAAAGTCCCGGATATACCGCAATCCACGCCCATTCGCCGTCGAGGTTAATCTCGCCCGCATCCGTTTGGATGGTGCGCGTGCCCACAACGTCAGCCACATTCAGGATGATTTCCTTCATGCGCTCGGCCATAACGAACTGGTCCGCCCACGCCTCGTAGCATTCAAGCGTGGTGAATTCGGGGCTGTGGGTGGAGTCGACGCCCTCATTGCGGAACACCCGGCCCATATCGTAAACGCGGTCGATTCCGCCCACCACTGCCCGCTTGAGGAAGAGTTCGGTGGCAATGCGCAGGGTCATCTTCTGGTCAAAGGCGTTCATGTGGGTCTCGAACGGACGGGCCGTCGCGCCGCCGTGCACCAGTTGCAGGATGGGTGTTTCCACCTCCACGTAGCCGTGGCGGTCCAAGGTATCGCGGACCGAACGGGTGATGGCAGCGCGCTTGTACACCATTTCGCGGGCTTCATCGCGGACCATGAGGTCCACGTACCGCTGGCGGACGCGGGTTTCCTCGTTGAGCTCAGCGTGGAGAACGGGGAGCGGGCGCAGGGCCTTGGAGGCCATGGACCACGAATCGGCCATGACGGACAGCTCACCGCGGCGGGAGGAAATAACCTCGCCCTTGATGAACACGTGGTCGCCGAGGTCCACCAGTGCCTTCCATTCGGCAAGCGCTTCGTCGCCGACGTTGGCCAGGCTCAGCATTGCCTGCAGCCGGACGCCCTTGCCGTCCACGCCGCCTTCCTGCAGGGTGGCGAAGCAGAGCTTGCCCGTGTTGCGCACAAACACGACGCGACCCGTAACGCCCACCACGTCGCCAGTGGTCTGGTCAGCTTCAAGGTGTGCGTACTTCTCGCGGATTTCGCCCAGCGAATGCGTCCGCTCAACGCCCACCGGATAGGCCTCCGCACCGCGCTCGATCAGCTTGGCACGCTTGTCCATGCGGATGCGCATCTGCTCGCTGGCGTCGACAGGCTCGGCGGAGGTGTTCGGGGCGGAGGTGTTTGCGGAAGTCACAATCCTTAAGTTTACCGCCGATTACGGACCGCTACTTCCGGTCATAGACTCGGGCTGTGGAGACGTGGACTGTTGAAACGGACGACGCCGGCGGGCAGCTGGAGGTGCATACCTTCCGTCCGCTCTCAGCAGCCTCCCTTCCAGGCCCGAAGGCACCTGCCGAACCAGCCGGCGTCGTCATGGTGCATGGCACTCTGGTGACCGATTCGCTGTACTGGCCCTTCGCCCGGAACCTCAGCCACATGCTGGGGCGGCCCGTCCACTGCTACAACCGCCGTGGCCGCGGACAGTCGGCCCCCCAGCCCCCGGGCTATTCGGTTGAAACGGAAGTAGCGGACCTCGCCGCAGTGCTGCGAAAAACCGGCTCGGCCGACGTCGTGGCCCACAGCTATGGCGGCTTCGTCGCCCTCAACGCCGCGCGAAGCACCAGGATCAAGCGGCTGGTGACCTACGACGCCGCGGTTTCCCTGTCCGGGAGCCTCCACGGCCGCTGGCGTCCGGAGCTGGAAGAAGCGGTCACGGCAGGCCAACTCGATCACGCTTGGGCCCACCTGGTCCAAGGGCTGGGAACAGCGGGACCCATCTCCTACCTGCCCATGGGCGCCTTGCGCGTGCTGAGCATCATCTCCGCCCAGACCCGGCTGGGTTTGGAGATGCGTTCCCTGTTGCCCACGGCTGTCACCGAGATGCGGGCAGTCCTTGCCGCCGATGCCACGCTGCACGATTTCATTGCCCTGCAAACGCCCACCCTTATGCTCAGCGGCGGCTGGAGTCCGTCCTACTTTGCCGAAACCGGCCGCATCCTCGCGGGCGCTGTACCGGCCATCGACTTCGCCATTGTGCCGTTGCAATTCCACGAGGGTCCCCTGCGTCCCGGAAAGCGCCTCGCGACGCGAATCGCCCGTTTCCTGTCCGGTGACCACGTTAACGCGGCCGTCGGCACCTAGGATGATCCGGTGAGGGAACGCGACATCAAGACGCACGACGGCGGCAAACTCGCCTTGTATACGTACGGCGACGAAGACGCTCCCGGGGAACGCCGGGTCATGGTCATCGGCGGAGCCTTCCTGACCGCCTTGATCTACCGTCCGTTCTCGATTGCGCTGGCGAAGGGCCTCGGAGACGGCTGGGCCGTGGATGTCTACGATCGGCGGGGACGCGGCAAGTCCACCGACCAGCCGCACAACTACTCCATGGCTACCGAGATAGCGGACGTGCGCACCATCATGGATGCCACGGACGGACGGAACATCCTTGGCCACAGCCTGGGTGGATCCGTAGCCCTCAACGCTGCAATGGCCTTCGCCGGAACCCACCACGAGCCTGCCAAGCTGGCTGTCTATGATGCTGCCGTCAACATCGACGGCAGCATGAGCACCGACTGGCTGGCGGGATTTGCCGACGCTGTGGACGCAGGTGACGTGAGCCGGGCGATGGCAAGGATGAAGCGTGGCATGCAGCCCGGAACAGCGCTGGCACGCGTTCCCGAGCCGATCCTGGCAGGGCTCATGGCGGTTGTTTCGCGGACCAAGGTCAACAAGCTCTTCCGTGAACTGCTGCCTTCCGGCGTGGGCGAGCTGAAAGCCGCCTTCGAGGCCGATGCCACGCCCAGGGACTTTTCCGTGCTGCCATCCACCACGCACTTCATGGTGGGGAAGAGAAGCCCCCAGTTCTACAAGGTCACTGCTGCACGGCTGAACCGTGCGGTTGCCGGCAGCACCCTCGAAGTCTCTCCGCGGGGATTCCATGGCTCCGTTCCGGCAGCTGTCAAAGAGCTGGTCCATGACATTTCGGACTACTTCAAGCGCTGATCCCCGACGTATCCGGCCGTCGTTCAGGTGGCTCGGCTAGGCTCAAGTCATGACGCGCGAGATCATCACCACAGCTGACGGCGGACACCTCGAGGTACTCACTACGGGAGGTGACCGGAAGGACGCAGGTTCCGGCGTCGTCGTCGTGCCTGCCTCCATGGTGACAGCATCCGACTACACCCGTTTCGCGCAGAAACTCAGTGAAGCGCTGGGCCGCCCCGTTCACACCTTCAACCGTCGCGGACGCGGTGACTCCTCACCGCAGGCCGAGGACTACTCACTGGAGGCCGATATCCGCGACCTCGATGCTGTCATGAAGCACACCTCCAGCACCGATGTGTTCGGACACAGCTTTGGCGGCGCGGTCGCACTGCACGCGGCACGCACGCTGCCCGTCGAGCGCCTTGCCGTGTACGACCCCGCCGTTTCCGTCAACCAGAGCGTCAAGGCGGACTGGACGGACGAATACGAACGCGCGACGGCGGCGGGAGACTACGATCGCGGACTCGCTGTCCTGATCAAGGGGGTCGAGACAGGCGGCGCTTTCGCGCGCATGCCGCTCTCCATGCTTACCCTTGCCACGAAGCTCACGGCCGGCACGCCCCTGGGCAAGCAGATGCGTGAGCTCATGACGTGCGGCGTCCGGGAGATCAAGGCCGTGATCGCCGCTGACATGCCGGCCGAGCCGTTCCTGGCGCTGCCTCTTGAGACTCTGATTGTGGTGGGCGAAAAGAGCCCCGCATACTTCGGCGTGGCCTGCGGACAGATCCACGACGTTCTCTCCGGCTCGAGTTACACCATCCTGCCGGGCTTCGGCCACGACGGGCCCAACAAGGCTCCGGACAAGCTGATCGCGGAGCTGTCAGAGTTCTTCTCCGGGTAGGTTACCCAGGCGGCTCCACGATTCCAGGGTCCCGTTGTGGGGGCCATCCGCGGTTTGGCCGCTCGCGGACTCCGTGCCGGGCTCCCTCGCTGGGCTTCTTGTTGTGGGGGCCATCCGCGGTTTAGCCGCGCACGGGCTCCCGTGCCGGGCTTCTTGTTGTGGGGGCCATCCGCAGTATGGCAGTGCGCGGACTCCCGTGCCGGGCTTCTTGTTGTGGGGGCCATCCGCAGTATGGCAGTGCGCGGACTCCCGTGCCGGGCATCCGTGCTGGGTTGCTTGTTGTGGGGTTTGTGGTGCGTGTTCTTGGTGTGTTAAAGGTGTGGAGCCCCGACCGTCGTGGTCGGGGCTCCTGTTAAGTGTTGTCCGGCGGTGTCCTACTCTCCCACACCCTCCCGGGTG